>CAJUIA010000021.1 GCA_910586485.1 uncultured Acetatifactor sp. | reverse complement strand
ATGAATTGATACATACTATGGAGGAAAAGATGAAAGCCGGCATCAAAAAGCAAGAGGTAAAATTTATCGTGACTGATGAATATAGGGAATGGATTGCTTTGATTAAAGACAGGATTAGAAACAGTCAGATTAAAGCATCTATTAAAGTGAATAGAGAACTATTAGAACTTTATTGGCATATTGGCGAGGATATTGTAAATCGGCAGAAACATTCAAAGTGGGGAGAAGGTCTTTTGCGGCAGATGAGTATTGACTTAAAAAAGACCTTTCCTGATATGGCAGGATTTTCAGAAACGAATTTGAAAATAATGCGGCTATGGTACCGCTTTTATGCAGAAGCTGTAAATGGTCAACAAGTTGTAGACGAATTGAGGTCTGATGATATTTTCCGGCTGATAACAACAATTCCGTGGGGACATAATCAGCGTATTATTTTTAAATGCAAAGATGTGCGTGAAGCTGTTTTTTATGCACAGTATACTTTGGAAAATAATTGGAGCCGGGATGTATTGGAACATCAAATTGAAAGCGCATTATATGAGCGTAAGGGAAAAGCCATTACGAATTTTAAGGATAAACTTCCTGCCAATGCTTCTGATCTGGCTGTACAGACATTAAAAGATCCATATAGTTTCGATTTTTTAACGATGCGGGATGATTATGATGAAAAAGAATTGGAAGATGCTCTGGTAAATCAAATTACCCAGTTCCTGCTGGAGCTGGGAACAGGTTTTTCCTATGTGGGGCGTCAGGTGCATTTACAAGTTGGAGAGCGTGAATTTTATATTGATTTGCTGTTTTATCACATAAAACTTTATTGTTATGTTGTCGTAGAACTTAAAACAAAGAGATTTGAACCGGAGTATGTTGGAAAATTAAATTTTTATGTTACCGCAGTAAATAAGCAATTAACAGGAGATGGCGATAATCCGGCAATAGGTTTGCTTATTTGCAAGGATAAGGATAATGTTGTGGCGGAATATTCTTTGGAAGAAGTTTCACAGCCGATTGGTATTGCGGGATAGGAATTAAGCAATGCGCTCAGCAAAGAATACCAACGCAGTCTTCCTACAATAGAAACGTTGGAGTTTGAAGTGGCAAAAATGATGGATACAAAATAGTCTGCAAGTTGTAGACTATTTTGTATCTATGCAGTATAGTATTAAGCTGTTGGAATTAGCAAGTTATTTCTAAATAGTTCCTAACGGTTAATCATTGAAAAGCTTCGTTTATAGATGGTGTAAGTACAGGCAGTTATTTACGAATAAAAAGAGAATATCCTCCGTCCAATACTTTTTTGAAATCTGTTCGTTGATAAAATACAAAGTATGAAGTAAACGCATTATACGACATCTTGTTGGATAATAAAAGGAAAAGAGGCTATAGCATGAGTGGCACTAACTGGACTATGAAAACTCTGAAAAACTATTTCCTAATTCTGAAATTAAACTGCCCTTTGATAATGGTGCATTCAAAAAAGGAAATTATGAAAAGTGGCTGTCTGATATAAAGGCTCTCGGATAACAGGTTATCTTCAAACACTGTCCGCATTGATACGTTTCATCTGTTGTCTTGCCCATTCTTCTGTTCGGTGCTGACTGTCCTTGGCTTGCGGTAGCCGACATGTGATTTCGGAAAGGAATACACTGGTATTTGTCGCGTTCTTTGGTGAATACTGTCTTGATTAAGGCAGTTCTCGAAAAATAAAAGCAAAAAATAAATATTTCTTGACCTTGTCCCAGGGGCAAGGTCTATTTTAATACTATAAATACCGGGGACGGACTGGAGGAATGTTTATTTTGAAGCTGCTGAAAGAATTGATCCGACTGCACAGATTCCTTTTTTATATGGCCATGTTTCTTACATTGCTGTCAGTAGGTTTCAATCTTTACTGGAACAGCTTTTTGGCGGATACGATAGATTTGTTGGGAAACAAAGTCCTGTCAGGGGGCCAGAGTGAGAAAGCGCTGCTGCTTAAGCCGCTGGCGATGGCGACAGTTATTATTCTGATTCATACCGCAGTCGAATATCTGTCCTCCTGCCTGGCCTCTTATACCTGCGAACTGTTTGCCCATGAAATGCGTATGGGGTATGGCAGGTTTTATCTGCAAAGTGATATTCGGATTTTGTCAAGGCTGAATGCGGGAGAAGAGCAGTCGGCTGTGCAGAATGAGCTGGCGGAGGTATCCGCGTATCTGAATGAAAACCTGTTTTCTTTTGCGAAGCAGTTTGTCTCCTTTGCGGTTACGGCAGTATTTCTACTGTGCCTGAATTTCAGACTGGCCCTGCTTTCCGTGCTTCCTGCGGTTCCGCTGATGATTTATTGCTACTGTTCCGGAAAAGTGATCAAAGGCTTTACGGAGCAGTGTCAGAAAAGCAGAAGGCAATTAAACGGGCTGACGGATACTCTTTTGGAGCTTTTTCCGATCATTCAGGTCTACAATGCCGGCAGACTGATGGATACTGCCGTGGACAATAGGCTGCAGCAGTGGGAAAGGGCAAATGTCAGGAAGGAGAGGGCGGCCGCCAGGCTGATGTCCCTTTCCGGGCTGCTTTCCTTTATACCGCTTCTGATGCTGATGGGATTTGGCGGGGCCATGGTGATAAACGGCGAAATCAGCATTGGCAGTTTTTATATCTTTATTAACCTCTCAGGAAATGTATCGGGGTTTTTGCAGAATATGCCGGGGATTTATGCAGCCTTCAGACGTTTTCAAGCCTCTGTGGGCAGGATTGAGAAGAAGCTGGCGGGAAATATTTCGAAAGGGAGAAGTCATGTGTCATTACGCGATTTTTGTGGATAAGGTATCATTTTCCTATGGGGACAGGGAGGTGCTGAAGGAGCTTTCCCTGCAGGTGGAGCCCGGCGGGCACATCGGAATCATCGGGCACAGTGGGTGCGGAAAAAGTACTGTTTTAAAAATACTTGCAGGATTATATGAACCGGATCACGGAAGGGCCATCATAGAGGGGATGAGCCTGCCGGAAAAAATCAGAAGACAGACAGCGCTGGTAATGCAGCGGAACAGTCTTTTTCCGTTGTCTATACGGGATAATATAACCTGCGGGCATGATATACCGGAGGAAAAGATTTGGATGGCCTGCGATAGCGCCAGTCTTAGCGGGTGGATTAAGAGCCTTCCAGAGGGCCTTGATACCAATGTGGGTGAGCGGGGTGACCAGGTATCCGGCGGGCAGGCCCAGCGAATTCAGATTGCCAGGGCGCTTTGCAAGGAGGCTTCCGTTATTTTGCTGGATGAACCGGCTTCGGCCCTAGACAGGGGAACAGGGCAGTCTGTTCTGGAGGCGCTGGGCCATCTGACGAGGGATAAAACAGTGGTCCACATTACGCATCATCCGGAGACCCTGGACGACAGCTATGTTATCTATCGTCTGGAAGGGGGGAAATTGATTCATGAATGAGCTTTCTAAGCTGATGAAAAAAATGGGCATTCAGCGTAAATATATTTTTCTCCTGCTATTGAGATCCCCCTTTGATGCGCTTAGGGCATGGATGCTGGCGAACCTGATGAAGGCTGTGTTTCTTTGTCTGGAGGCCTGCGACGGGGGCAGACTGTGGGTAGTATGTATAACATATGGCTTGATTTGTGCCCTTTTGTTTTTCTATAATGGTACCGTATGGAGCTTTTATGCGGCTTTTTCCGCCAAAGTGGAAGCCGGGCTGCAGAGGATTCTGCTTCGAAGGCTTATGAGCCTGCCCCTTAAGCAGGTGGACGGTCGTTTTGGTGCGGAGTGGATCACAAGATTAAACAGTGACGTACAGGCGGTAAATATGATGATGAGCGGGCCGTTGAATCTGCCTCATGCGGTGGTATCCGTCATCAATACAATGCTTTCCTCTTTCTTAATGCTTGGAAGCAGCCGGCTTTTGTTTGTTGTGGCATGGGTGTTCATCATTCCCCATCTGTTTCTAAATTACGGGGTTGTGCTGAAATATGCGCCGAAATGGAAGAAGAAGGCACAAAGGGCTGTGGCCGAGAGCACAGCCGCTATTAAGCCGCTGGTTACGGAGGCAGAGAGTATCCTGCTTTACGATGCAGGGGAGCTGATGATGGAAAAATATCAGGAAAGCAGCCGCCGGCTCATGAAGCTGAATTTGGGCATGCAGATGCGCAATGCCTTAAGCAGCGCTGTTTTGCGGTTGTTTGGATGCGGCGGATTTTTTGCGATGCTGGCAGTAGGGTATACTCTTATTTTAAAAGGAAGGATGCCGCTTGCGGAGGTGATGTACTGTCTGCAGGTAAGGCTGTCCATTCTGACGGGGATGTTTATGCTGTTTAGCAGTATTAACAATATAAAAGCAAATTCGGTTTGCGCACAAAGAGCCAATGACGCGTTGGAAAAGGAAGGGGATTATGAAGGATAATCTTATGTTAATCGGAGAAATTGCAGAGTTTTTCGGCGTTTCCAGAAAAGCAATACGTTTATATGAAAAGAAGGGTATTTTAAAACCGGTAGAGGTGGATGCCTGTAACGGATACCGCTATTATTCTCCTGATCAGGTGCGGCAGCTGAACGCCCTGCTGGAGCTGAAGGCATTGGGCTTTTCTCTTGATGAAATCAAAACGATCATTGACGGGGAAGCGACTGGGGAGCAGCTGTTTGCCAGCCTTGAGAAAAAGCGGCAGGCATGGCAGCAGACCATAGACGCGGCAAGCTATAAGATGGAGTGCCTTGGCGGCATCATAGACAATCTGCGGAGCTTACAAGGCGCGGAAAATATGGCGCAAATGACGGAGGAGGAACGGGCATGGCTGCTGGTAAAGCTGGTTTGCATTGAGGACGTCAGGGCGCAGCGGGCCTTGAGTGAAGCTCTGTGGCTGTGAGGGTACGGCAGCCGACGGTAATCATGGTAATGTAATCCTCCCGCTTCTGCAGGGACATTTCATTTAAGCCTTCCTCATAGGCATAGCCGGACAGCTCCAGCTGATTTTCCGATGCAAAACGGCAGACGGTCCGGTAGACCTCCTGCAGCTTGTCCCATCCGCCGACGCAGAAGGTTCGTAAATAATTGCCGGCGGGCCTGACGGCATCACAGCCTCCCGGCTCCTGCTTTCCATAGGCGAAAAAGCTGTCATAGCTCTGAAAATCGCCGTTTAAGATATGCTCCGCCGATATGCGGCTGCCAAAATTGTCATACAGGCCGAAGATGGATTTCAGACGCAGGGAAAAATCGCCGACCACTTCAAAATCCTGCTCGTCGTAAGCTCCCGTAATGGGAGCGCTGAGTAAAATCGGCTGTTCGGGAAGTGTAATCCTTTCTATTTTTCCATGCTCCGCCCTCAGGCTTAAGGACAATTTCGCCGACTTTTGTTCCAAAAAGGATTTCGTATTTAAAAGCTCCTGAATGGATCTGTCAATCAGGGCTTTTTTTTCGGCGATCAGGTCCGAGAAGGAAGCGCCGGAAGGGCTTTGCTGGTAACGCATGATTTCCTCGATAGACAGGCCGATCTTTCTTAATGTCACGATCAATTCCAGCTGTACTGTCTGAAAGCAGGTATAATAACGGTAGCCGTTTTCCGCTTTGTATGCAGGGGAAAACAGGCCGATCTCGTCATAATAGTGCAGGGTCCGCTTATTGATGCCGCCTAACTTCGCAAATTCTCCCGTGGTATATAAATAATTTTTGGTTTTCATGTTTCCTCTCAAATTTCCAAATTCAACCCTTGACTTTACAGTTACTGTATAGTTTACAGTACCATATGTAATGTAAATTTGCAATCAAACAAAGTACGCAAATTTGCAGGTTACGGAAGGGGATGACAATTTTATGAAAACAATTTTTTCAAACGTGAAACTGAAAACGAGACGCATTGTCCTGCTGTCTGCTCTGATTTTGGCGGCAGCAGTAGGGGAAATGATGCTGCCCTCGCTGCTGGCGCAGATGATTAACAGCGGTGTGGCGGAAGGCTCTGACAGCAGGATTTTAGTGCTTGCGGCCGTAATGGCCGTGATTACGGCGCTGGCCTGTGTGGTCAATTTTTTATCCGTCCGCATTGCCTCCCGCATTTCCACAGATTTTGCCATCAGGCTCAGGGGGCAGGTTTTTGAAAAGGTACAGAGTTTTTCCGCCGCGGAGCTTGACCGTTTTGGCACGGCCAGCCTGGTGACAAGGAGCACTTCGGATATTATGAATGTGCAGAATTTCCTGACCATGCTTTTACGGATCGGAATTCTTGCGCCCATGATGGCAGTGGCGGGACTGGTTTTTTCCGCTGCTACTGGCGGGCAGGTCAGCTCCGTTTTAAGCGTTGCGATCCCTGTGCTGTTGATCGGCTGCGGCGTCGTGATATTGCTGGCCTCCCGGTATTCCGTGAAGCTCAGAAATAAGCTGGACAGGATCAACCAGCTGTTTTTGGAGTCATTGGAGGGCGTGCGTGTAATCCGCGCATTTAACAGGCAGAAGGCGGAAAGCCGGCGCTTCGGAGAGGCAAACAGCGATTATGCGCAGACAGCCATGATCTCCGGGCGGATTACCAGCCTATTAATGCCGGTGATTAACGTGATTTTCGGGGTGACCACGGCGGCGGTTTTAGGGCTTGGGGCTCATTATGTGGAGACCGGCGCCATGGAGGTAGGCTCCCTGGTGGCCAACAGCCAATATATCAGTATGGTGCTGATGTCGGTGATGATGCTGGCGCTTGTGATCATGATGTTTCCCACTGCCTATGCCTGTGCCGGGCGCATCGAGGAAGTGCTGAAGACGGAAGCCGCTATCCGGGACGGCAGCTTTTCCTTTAAGGACCGCCCCCTGCGCTCTACGGTGGAATTCCGTCATGTAACCTTTGCATATCCCGGCGCTCAGGAGCCGATTTTGAAGGACATCAGCTTTGAGACACATCCCGGCGAGATTACGGCTGTTATCGGCGGAACAGGCCGGGGAAAATCCAGTATTTTAAAACTGATTCCCCGCCTGTATGACCCTTTGTTCGGCGAAGTGCGGATTGACGGTGTTGATGCAAGGGAATATAAGGTGGATGAGCTGCGCTCTCTGATCGGCTATGTGCCCCAGAAGAATGTTTTATTTTCGGGGGATATTGCCTCGAATCTAAATTTCGGTAAGGAGACGGGGGCGGAAGAAGACTGGCGGCAGGCGGCGCAGATTGCCTGTGCGGAGGAATTCATATTGAAAAAGCAGCACGGCTACCATGATACCATTGCTCAGGGCGGCACCAACCTTTCCGGCGGGCAAAGACAACGGATGGCCATTGCGCGGGCGGTTATGAAAAAGCCGGAGATTTACCTGTTTGATGACAGCTTTTCCGCGCTGGATATGAAAACCGATCAAACCCTGCGCAGAAATCTGAAGGCGGCTGTAGGGGATGCTGCCGTAATCATGGTGGCCCAGCGGATCAGTACAATTTTGGATGCGGACCGCATTCTGGTGGTGGATGACGGCATGATCGTGGGGCAGGGAACTCACAGAGAGCTTTTGGATACCTGCCCGCTTTATCGGGAGATTGCGGAAATACAGTTGGGAAAGGAGGCAGTCTGATATGAAGAAACATACCTTTAAACGTCTTTTTGCATACCTGAAGGCATACCGTCTGCGTTTGTTTTTTGTTTTGCTCTTTGCGGCAGTGAGCACGGTGTTTACGGTGATGGCCCCTTTTGTCATCGGCAGGGTTACGACAGCTTTGTTTGACAGTATCCGGGACGGCGTTTTTTACTGGGAAACTATTCTCTGGCTGCTTGGTGCCCTGGTGGCATTATATCTGACGGCGCAGTTCTTTTCGGTTTTACAGGGCTTCCACATGGCAAAGATCACTGCCAATGTGATGGGCAGGATCAGAGAGGATATTGACGGCAAAATGCACAGGCTGCGCCTTAATTATTATGATACTCATACCCATGGCGACATTCTCAGTGTGATTACCAATGATGTAGATACCATCAATAACACCGTCAGCCAGAATCTTACCTCCATTGTGACCCAGGTAATTACGGCAGTGGGAATACTTTTGATGATGCTGGCCATCAGTCCCAGGCTGACGCTGATTCCGATCATTATGGTGCCATTGTCTTTGCTGAGCGCGGCAGGCGTGATGAAGGCAAGCGGCAGGCATTACGGAAGGCAGCAGGAGCTGCTGGGCAGATTAAACGGTTATATCGAGGAAATGTATAACGGACAGCAGGTGATTCAGTCCTTTAACTATCAGGAAAGGGCAAAGCGGCAGTTCCATGCTTTAAACCGGGAACTGGAAAGCAGCTCCTGCCAGGCAGAGACGGCTGCAGGCGCAGTCAGCCCCATCACTACCTTTGTGAATGATATGGGTTACGTAATCTGTGCGGCGCTGGGCTGTATCTGGGCGATTGGCGGCCGCATTACCGTGGGAAACGTACAGGCCATGCTGGAGTATACCCGTCGGTTTGCCGAGCCCTTTTCCTCGCTGGCAGGTATGGCCGGAAGCTTCGGCGCTGCCAGAGCCGCGGGGGATCGGATTTTTGCCCTGCTGGATGCAGAGGAAGAGCTGCCTGAGGCCGAAGCGTGTCTCGTTCCGGAAAACCGTTTCGGCAGCGTAACCTTCCGGGACGTTCACTTTGGCTATACGCCGGGGAACCTGCTGATGAAGGGGGTTAATCTAACGGTAAAGCCCGGTCAGAAGGTGGCTGTTGTGGGTCCTACAGGAGCGGGTAAAACAACGCTGATCAATCTGTTGATGCGCTTTTATGAAATTAACGACGGCGCTATCATGGTGGACGGGGTCAATATCTGCGATATGTCCAGAGAAGAGCTGCGGGACCGCTTCGGTATGGTCTTGCAGGACACATGGCTGTTTCAGGGGACCATTGCTGATAACCTGGGATATGCGGAAGAAAATATGGACAGAGAAAGGATCATTGCTTCCGCAAAGTCTGCCTGCGCCCATGATTTTATTAAAACCCTGCCGGGCGGATATGACATGGAGCTGACAAAGGGTGCGGAAAATATTTCGCAGGGGGAGCGGCAGCTTCTTACCATTGCCAGAGCCATTGCCTCCGATCCGGAAATCATGATTCTGGACGAGGCCACCAGTAATGTGGATACCCATACGGAGGTATTGATTCAGCGGGCCATGGCGCAGCTGATGAAGGGGCGCACCAGCTTTGTAATCGCCCACCGCCTTTCCACCATCCGGGATGCGGACATGATTTTGTATATGGAGGACGGAGATATAAAGGAGGTGGGAAACCATGAAGAGCTGATGGAGAAAAATGGAAAATATGCGGCGCTTTATAACAGCCAGTTTGCGTAAAAGGGCAGGCCCGATTTTTTAAATGCCAGATGGTTGCAACGGACGGATACATTTGGTATGATAAGGCGAAAAGATTTTCTAAGGTTGAAAAGAACCCAACCTAAGAAAATCTAAGTTTCGCCTCGAAGAACGCAAAACCAGCGTTCTTCCATGAACTTTAGTTCTATGGGATTGGTTTGTGCCGGCATGCCTGGAAGTGTGTAAAAGGGGGACAAAGGATCATGCAGAATAACTTGACACAGGGCAGTATGTTTAAAAATCTGATCCGGTTTTCTCTGCCCTTTTTGATTTCCAGCTTTTTACAGACGTTTTACGGGCTGGCAGATTTATTCTTTGTGGGGCAATGGTGCGGGGCCGATACCATTACGGCAGTATCTGTGGGCAGTCAGGTCACACATATGCTGACGGTGGTCATTGCGGGGCTTTCCATGGGAAGCACGGTGGCCATCGGGCATTCCGTCGGTGCGGGCAAAAAGGAAAAAGCAGCTAGAGTCATCGGAAATACGGTGACTCTTTTTGCCGTTTTTGCTTTGGCGCTTACCTTTCTTTTGATTCTGTGTCTGGACGGGGTGGTGGCGGTGCTGGCAACTCCGCCGGAAGCGGTGGAGCAGGCGAAGGAGTATCTGCTGGTGTGCTTCATCGGTATTCCTTTTATCACGGCCTATAACGTGATCAGCAGTATTTTCAGAGGGCTGGGGGATTCTAAGACGCCTATGTATTTTGTGGCGGCGGCAGGCGTCATTAATATCGTGCTGGACTGCATTTTGATCGGCCCGTTTGCCATGGGCGCAAGGGGCGCCGCCATTGCTACGGTGGCGGCTCAGGGCTGCAGCGTCCTTTTGGCGTTTACGGCCATGCAGCGGAGAAAGGCGCAGATTGGGCTGCAGGTCCAGGATCTTAAGCCGGAGCAGGGGACGCTGCCCGGTATTCTTAAAGTGGGGATTCCCATCGCGGTTCAGGACGGGATCATTCAGATTTCTTTTTTGGTCATAACTGCCATTGCTAACGGCAGGGGAGTGGACGTGGCGGCAGCGGTGGGGATTGTGGAAAAGCTGATCGGCTTTTTCTTCCTTGTGCCCTCGGCCATGCTTTCCTCCGTTTCGGCCATTGCCTCTCAGAACGCAGGGGCAGGGAAGCATGAGCAGGCGGAAAAGGTGTTGTGGTACGGTATCCGCATCAGTGTGTGTTTTGGCCTGGCAGTGGCGTTTGCCTGCCAGTTTGCCGCGGAAGCACTGGTGGGGCTGTTTGCGGGAGAAGAGCCAGAGGTAATCCGGCTGGGAGGACAATATTTAAGGTCTTATGCCTTTGACTGCGCGGCAGCGGGAATTCACTTCTGCTTCAGCGGCTATTTCTGCGCTTACGGTAAGTCGGTCCTTTCCTTTGTACATAACGTGGCCTCGGCTCTTTTGGTGCGGATTCCGGGGGCATATCTGGCGTCCCTGTATTTTCCGGAATCACTGTATCCCATGGGCTGGGCGGCTCCCGTCGGGTCGCTGCTGTCGGTGGCGATCTGCGTGATCTTTTATATGCGGGGCAGGGAGAGTCTGTTTTTTCATATGAATCCAAAAAGTTAAAGACTTGTTAAGAATTTCTATGCTATGATTCAGAACATGGAGAAAAAACGTAAGAAAAGAGGGATACGCTATGTTCTGGAGAATATTAAAAAAAGACCTGAAACGCAAAAGGACCATGAACATCATTTTACTGCTGTTTGTCATTTTGTGTTCCATGTTTGCAGCGGCGGCGGTGAACAACATCATAGCTGTGACTGGCGGTATCGAGCATTATTTCGATGCGGCAAATGTCCCTGATGTCACCGTGATGACCCTGGGAGAAAACGACGCGGGAGAAAGGCTCGCCGAGCTTGCCTGCGTCAGGGAGATAAAGACCGAGCATTGGCTGAGCTGCAGCTCAAAGAGTTTCTGGCATAACGGAAAGAAGCTCGATAATTTCACGAATGCCGCCTGCTTGATTTCCGATGGTGAAATGGCGATTAACTATTTTGATGAGAACAATAACATCATCGAAAACGTGGACAGGGGCTGTTTTTATGCCAGTGCGCCTTTTTTACAGGACGTTGCTATAAAAAAGGGCGACGAGGTGGAGCTTACTGTGGGTGACTGCCATCTTACGCTTCAGTTTATGGGACGGTTCAAGGGTGCGCTGTCCCGTTCGGGAAAAGCTGATTCCCCGTATCTTATCATAAACTCTGCTGACTATGACTATCTTGACAAGGACGAAGCCGCTCATATCCTGAATTACAAGCAGTTTTATATCAATACATCCGATGTTGATGAAATCAAGGAACTTGCAAAGAACTATGACCGTGTATTTGTCATCACACGGGAAGAAAGCAAGAGTATTTATCTCTATGATATGCTTTTGGCTTATGCTTTAATGATAATCAGCGTTGTGCTGATGTTCACAGCATTTGCAGTGCTGCGTTTCACCATAGGCTTTACGATCAGCGAGGAATTTCGTGAGATCGGTGTGATGAAGGCAGTCGGTATCGGTAACGCCGGGATCAGAAGCCTGTATATTGTCAAATATCTTGCTATTGCCGTGGTCGGTGCACTGATCGGGTATTTTAGTTCCATCCCTCTTAGGCGTATGATGATGAAAACGGTATCGGAAAATATGGTTCTCGGCAGCGAGAGCGGCACTCTTATGGGGATTTTAAGTTCTGTGGCAGTAGTGATCATGATCCTGCTGTTCTGCTATGGCTGCACACGCAGAGTCAATAAACTCTCACCGATTGATGCAGTAAGAAGCGGGCAGACGGGCGAACGTTTTCAAAAAAGGAGTCTTTTGCGTTTAGGCCGTTCTAAGCTGCCACAGGCGGCATTTTTCTCAGTCAATGATGTGCTTAGTTCACCGAAACAGTTTTCTATCATAACGGTTGTGTTTACGCTCTGTATCCTGTTGATGACGATCATGTCAAATTTTGAGTTGACATTAAAAAGTGAAAAACTGCTGCGTTTCTTCGATGTACCCTCAAGCGAAGCGCATATCATGGACAGCGAAATACTTGCAAAAGTCATGACGGATCAGAGTACGCATAAGGCAATCATCGCAGATACCGAAAAACTCCTTGCCGATAACGGAATGCCCGGCAAGTGCACAATGACGATAGGTGCGCAGTTTGAAACATCACATGAAGACAAAACAGAAACGGTTAATTTTCGCGTCATGAAAGGGGAAACAAATGACACGTTCTATGTAGACAAAGGCAGCGCTCCACAGAAGGTGGACGAGATCGCCGTAACGGCAGGCACCCTCGATAATCTGGGCGCAGAGATCGGCGACAGGGTAACGGCAGTCATAAATGAAAAAGAGTATGAGTTTATGATCACGGGAACATTTTCTTCGTTCGTCAACACCGCTAACGCCGCTTTTCTATATAAAGATTTTGACCTCGGACATCAGGAGGCAAGCAATGTGATGGGCGTGCAGATACACTTTGACGGCAGCCCCGACAAGGAGCAGATAAACCAAAACATTGAAAAGCTTAAAGATCTGCTCGAAACTGACAAGGTGTATTCTTCCCCGGATTACATCAATCATTTTACGGGAATGTCCGATACGCTGAATGCGACTAAAAAGATGATGATGATCATTACTGTGATCGTAACGGCATTGATCGTCATACTCATGGAGCGTTCGTTCCTCTCAAAGGAAAAAAGCGAGATTGCACTGATGAAAGCGGTGGGGATTCCTGACAGCAGCATTGTTGCACAGCATACACTGCGATTTGTGATCGTATCGGTGATTGCCTGCATTGTTTCGACCGCGGCGCTTATGCCGATCAGCAACGTAATGATGAATTGGATCGGTAACATGATCGGCGATATATCAGGCCTGCAATGCGATTTTGATCCGCTGGAAATATTTGTGGGCTGCCCGGCAATTCTCATCGGCGTGACCGCTCTGGGCTCTTTCCTGACAGCGCTTTACACAAAAACGATCAAGGCTTCCGATACGGCAAGTATAGAATAAAATAGTTTCGAAATAGAGAAACACCAACTGGAATAAGGAGGACAATAGAATGAATCATGCGGTTTTACAGACAAAGGGACTTTGCAAGACATATATCGTGAACAAGCATCAGAACAATGTGTTGAAAAACGTCGATCTGACGATCAGCGAAGGGGAAATGGTAGCGGTCATGGGACCCTCAGGCTCAGGCAAAAGCACGCTGCTCTACTGCGTTTCGGGAATGGACAGAGTGACCGCGGGCAAGGTGTTCTTTAACGGCAAGGAGACGGCAAAGCTGGGCGATAAGGAGCTTGCAAGGCTCAGACTGGACGAAATGGGCTTCATTTTCCAGCAGATGTACATGATGAAAAATCTTTCGGTGCTTGACAATATTATTTTTCCTGCGGTAAAGTCGAAAAAGAATGCAGAGAGCCGCAGGCAGACCGAAGAGCGGGGCCGAGCGCTCATGCGCAGGCTTGGCATCGACAGCGTGGGCGGCAACGACATCAACGAGGTATCGGGCGGACAGCTTCAGAGGGCCTGTATCTGCCGGAGTATGATAAACAATCCCAGGATGATCTTTGCTGACGAGCCCACAGGCGCATTAAACCGTGCCAGCTCCGATGAGGTCATGAACGAGCTGCTCTCCTTAAACCGCGATGGTACTACGATCATGTGCGTGACCCATGATTCAAAGGTTGCCGCTAAGTGCAGCAGGGTGCTTTACCTTGTGGACGGCGGTATCGTTGGGGAAAAGGAAATGGGACATTTTAACGGCGGTGACAGGGAGCTTCGCGACCGCGAAAGAGAGCTGAACAACTGGCTTATGGAACAGGGCTGGTGATATTTGCAGAGGTGATTTTATGATTGATATTTTGATTGTGGAAGACGATAAGGAGCTGGCCGGCTTGTTGACGGACTTTCTGCGTGACGAGGGCTATACTGTGTCAAGTGTGGACAGCGGAGAGCGTGCAGGGCAGCTCTTTGAACGATATGGCGCAAGGCTTGTGGTGCTTGACATCAATCTCCCCGATGGAAACGGCTTTGCGGTCTGCTCCAAACTGCGGGAAAGTGCGGATACGCCCATATTGATTGTCAGTTCAAGGACAGGCAAGGAGGACAAGCTGAACGGCTTTGACCTGGGGGCGGACGATTATATTGAAAAGCCCTATGACATTGATCTTCTGATCGCTAAGATCAAGGGGATATTTAAGCGGCGGTATCAGCGCAATCTATTGTCGGCGGACGGTGTGACCCTCAATCTTGCAGATAAAACAGCGGTCATCGACGGAAAGCCCCTGGAACTGCCGGCCAAGGAATTTGACCTGTTGGCGCTTCTGCTTGAGAATCAGGGTAAAGCTTTGAAAAAAGAGTACCTGTTTCGTACTGTCTGGGGCAGCGACAGTGATTCGGAGCTACAGACGCTCCATGTGCATATCAATCGACTTCGTCAGAAGCTGGGTGATGATCCTAAGAATGCAAAGCGTTTGCTGACCGTCTGGGGTGTGGGGTATAAGTTTGTATGAAAGCTTTCAGAAGACTGTGTATGGCAGTGATAATGGTATTTCTTTTGCTGACGGCGGTTTGCAATCTGTTTCTTGTGGGAGTAAAAAACAGCAATGAGGGTATTTATCGCGTGGAGGCCAAACGGCTGGCAAATGAGATAGCGGAGACGGGAAGCTTTGAGCTTGAAAAATATCCCCATATTACAGGGGTATTCCAGGCGGAAGGCGATGACCTGTACAGCTCCGATGCGCATTGTCTGATTATCAAAGCAGGCGGCGCGCTGTATCGTGTGGAGTACACTATCGGAAACGGACAGCGCGGCATTGCGGCCGTAAACGGTGCATTTGGCGCGCTGTTCCTGCTGATGCTGTGGCTTTTGTATTATATTCGGAAGCATATCCTTGTGCCCTTCAACAGGCTGAACGATGTCTCTCAGGAGCTGGCAAGGGGCAATCTTGCGGTTCCGATTCCGGAGGAAAAAAGCCGCTTCTTTGGAAAATTTACATGGAGTGTGAATCTCCTGCGTGAGAGTATCGAGGACAGCCGCAAAAAAGAAATCGCCATGCAGCGGGACAAAAAACTCCTGCTGCTCTCTCTTTCCCATGACATCAAAACGCCCTTGTCAGCAATAAAGCTTGGTGCAAAGGTACTTGCCAGGGGATTATACAAGGACGAGGAAAAACGACGTGCTGCTGCGGAAAGCATCAACTCCCGTGCGGATGAGATAGAGCGTTTTGTCAGTGAGATCACAAAGGCGGCAAGCGAGGACTTTATGAGCTTTGAGGTCACACCGGGGGAGGCATTTCTAAGTGCTGTCATCACAAGAATAGAGGCGAGATATGCACCCTGCTTTGCCATGCGGGGAACGGAGCTGGTAATTCAAAAAACGGAGGACTGTATTCTTTCCTGCGACCCTGATCGCCTTGCGGAGTGCCTGCAGAATCTGCTTGAAAATGCGATCAAATACGGTGACGGCAGGCGAATCGAGATCAGCTTTGATAAGATGGACGGCTGTAAGCTTATCACGGTAGCAAATACAGGCTGCACGCTTGAAGGTAAAGAGCTGCCGCAGATATTTGAGAGCTTTCATCGCGGAAATAATGCGAACGGGGTGCAGGGCAACGGGCTTGGTCTTTTCATATGCCGCAGACTGATGGGGCTTATGAACGGAGCGGTATATGCGGATATTCGGGAGGGATGTTTTTTTATAACGCTTGTTGTTAAAATGGCGTAAAGGACAACTGCTTAAAGAACAACTGCTTAAAGAAGGTATGCTATTTTACAGATGATCGTTTTGATACTGGTATCGAGACCGTAAAGGATGGAAATAACAGATTTCGTATTATTGCAAACAAGCCGGGATCCAGAAATGCGAGGCGCTATTCATGCACGATTTTAACTGTACCCAGGCAGCTGATATGAATTTTGAACTGATGGCAGAACGAACAAGATATTTGAAAGAAAACCCGAAAGGAGTTCAAGAAATGTGTAAAATGATGGAGGATATGAGAAAAGAATCTTTGAAAGAGGTTGCTAAAAGAATGTTAGCAGACGGAATGTTGACACTTGAAAAAATTGCGGAATACGCAGGACTTTCACTTGATGAAGTAAAAAAACTGAAAGCAGAGCGGACAGTATAGTAAAACCGTAGGTCAGGAATCTAAAAACAGGTTCCTGGTCTTTTTTTGCCCTGATATGTACATTTTTTGTGAATCTGATTAAAAAGTCCTTTACAAAACGTCACTGGATACCCCATTTTAGTAATCCTAATATCGTTAAATGCACAGGATAGAACAAATAGAAAAAACATTTATGCCGTTTTTGCTTTGGTGTTTTCCTTTATACATAACGTGGCGTCGGCACTTTTGGTGCGGATTCCGGGGGCATATCTGGCGTCCCTGTATTTTCCGGAATCCGTTCCTGACAGGGGTATCTAAGCCCGTTTTATCGTGAAAGCAGAAAACTCTCAGATCGAACTTGTCTCCGAACTGAGAGTTTTTCTTTCATTATATTTTCATGTTTGCGCCACTGAGAATATTTTGGCAGAATCCCTTATCATAGGGTTTGTAAGAGATGTGTATACTGTATTATTAATGGACACATTGAACCCATACATTGTCTGTTTCTGTTTGAGAAGCGTCACAGTGTTTTCTTGAACAATAATGATATCTTTCCATTACAACCATACATGTTCCGGTTGTGTAATGATACCTGCGGACCTCTTCCCAATCAGACCAGCGTCCCCATTTATGACCAAAAATATTACTACATTTTTTAGACGGTTCTGACAGGGAAAAAGTCATAATTCCAGGCACATGATCTGTCAGTGTTGGATTATAGGGCGCAATCATTCCGGCATTTAGCTGCGCCAAATATTCATCAATGTCATTAACAAATCTGCCTTGTTCGGTAGTATAATATATTGGTTCTTCGTTGGTATATTCTTCTGCTTTTACTCTGCCAGGGGCAGCTATCATAAAAGCCATACATAACATAAGTGTAAAAATATGCAATACATATTTCTTTTTCATTATAATATTCCTTTCTGCTCATTTTTGCGCGTTATATTAAAATTATAAAAAATATCTTCATACGGCGTTATTACAATGGACGTATATAGATAATATTATGATTAAGCTTGGCTTTCTATTAATCATAATATTCAGCATTATCGGCGTATTCTATAAAGACTTTTTGAGGTTCGAGATTAAGGCATCCCAAAGCAATCTCCTTTATCTTAGCCTGCTCTTCCAAATCTGTAATCTTGTCTTTACTTAAGACAAAAATATTTGCAGAGAGGATCTCATTTTCAGAGGCTTCTACATGTACTGATACGTCTTTAATATTATCCTTATCGTAATCACATAACGCCTGCATCACTTCGATTTCTTTTAAATGTCTCTGTTTTTGAAGGAGATCTTCATCCGTAACTGGTTTTGAACCTCCAAGATCCAGATTGGTTATGCCCAAATAAATTGTGCCGCAAACAACTATTGCCATTACCGAACAGAATAAATAAAGTATTTTGGGTTTGAACTTTTTGTGCTTCATAATTACGCAAATCCTCCTTTTTGAAAATTTTGTGTTATATTTGTGGCATACATTTACTATAGCAGATGATAATAAATTATGCAATAAAGAAATGAAAGATTACATCCGTATGAAAAGTAATATTAATAATTGCTCAAACCTGCCCAAGATGGTAGAATAACTTCATAGGCCGATGTGCTGGCCTTAGGCCGGCATGATGGCCCTGGGACGGTGAAAGTGTAAATCAGGGAGGGGTAACGGAAAATGTATGACAAACAGGCATGGCTTCAGAAAATTGAGGAAGTGATTGCAAAAGGGCCCTACAGAGCGGACTGGAATTCCCTGTCCGCATACCGAGTGCCGGAATGGTATAAAAACGCGAAGTTTGGTATTTTTATTCACTGGGGAATATATAGTGTTCCGGCGTTTGGGAACGAATGGTATTCCCGGAACATGTATATTCAGGGCAGCTCGGAATTTGAGCATCACAGAAAGACCTATGGGGAACAGAAGGATTTCGGATATAAGGACTTTATCCCCATGTTTCGGGCGGAAAAGTTTGACCCTAAAGAATGGGCGGAGCTTTTTAAAAAGGCAGGTGCGAAGTATGTGGTGCCGGTGGCGGAGCATCATGACGGATTTCAGATGTATGACAGCGAAATTTCCAAGTGGAATGCCGCCAATATGGGACCGAAGCGGAATGTATTGGGAGAGCTGTCCGCAGAGTTTAACCGGCAGGGGATGGTAAACGGCGCCTCCACTCACCGGATCGAGCATTGGTTTTTTATGAGCCACGGGAAGGAGTTTGAAAGTGACATCACGGACGCGGAGCAGGAGGGAGATTTCTACTGGCCGGCCATGCCGGAGCGAGATCATTATGACCTGTTCAGTGAGCCCGCGCCGACGGTAGATTTTCTGGAGGACTGGATGATCCGCACCTGCGAGCTGATTGACAGATACCGGATTAAGGTCCTGTATTTCGACTGGTGGATCCAGCATCAGAGCGCAAAGCCCTATCTGCAGAAAATCGCGGCCTATTATTACAACAGGGCTGCAGAGTGGGGAGAAGAGGTAGTTATCTGCTATAAGCATGACGCATTCATGTTCGGCACTGCCCTGGTAGACATTGAGCGGGGCCAGTTTGCGCAGATACAGCCCTTTTACTGGCAGACAGATACCGCCATTGCGAAGAATTCCTGGTGCTACACGGAAAATAATGACTTTAAAAAGGCAAAGGATATTTTATGCGACCTGGTGGATATTGTCAGCAAGAACGGCAACCTGCTTCTGAACGTGGGGCCTAAGGCGGACGGAACCATCTCCGATGAGGACAGGGCGGTGCTGCTGGAAATCGGAGAGTGGATGGAGAAGAACGGAGAGGCTGTTTATGGCACCAGACCCTGGAGGATTGCTGCCGAGGGGCCCACGGAGGTGGCGGAGGGTCAGTTTACGGACGGTAAGGACAAGGTGTTTACTGCCGAGGACTTCCGGTTTACGGTCAAGGGGGACAGCCTGTATGCCATTTGTCTTCATTATCCGGAGGACGGAAAGGTAACGATTAAGGCGCTGGGCGAGCAGGACGCTTCCCATTTACCTAAGTTTCACGGTATTATCAAAAGTGTGGAGGTATTGGGCTTTGAGGAACAGCCTGACTGGAAGCGGGACGGAGAAGGGCTGCATATTGAAACAAAGGCGGTAAGCAGCGACAAGCCGGTGGTGTTTAAGATCAGGTTGAAATAGTCTTTCGGCATGGGATTGTGAGCTTCCGCAAAGCGGAATCGGGGGAGAAAAAGATGCGTTTTTTGGCGACGGAAGAAAATGTAAGAATTACAGGAAGGACCTTGTTTGTGGAAAATACCAGGTACCTGGGCTTTTCCGGCAGCGCGGTTTCCTTTAGCTTTGAGGGAAAGAAGGCTCAGGCTTCTATTTGGAGCAATGCCAATGAGTGGGGCGAGGGCAGCGACGTACTGCGGGGAAGGATTGCAGTTTATGTGGACGGAGGGGAAGAGCCGGAAAGGCGTATCACCCTGGACAGGGAAGAGGCAGTCTATACCCTGTATGAGAGCGAGCAGGAAAAAAAGGTCACATTGACCGTAGTAAAATATTCCGAGGCGGCTTTTGGAAAGTGCGGCATCCGCTATCTGGAGATCGACACGGACAGGCTGCTTCCGCCGCCTGCTCATAAGGCGCGTAAGCTGGAAATCATCGGCGATTCTATCACCTGCGGCTACGGAGTTGAGGCGGAGAACGAGCTTGCGCCCTTTCATACGGCCACGGAAAATCCTGCCAAATCTTATTCCCTGCTGACGGCCAGGGCGTTAAACGCAGAGGCCAGCCTGATTTCCTGGAGCGGAAATGGTATTATATCGGGGTATGTGGAGGAGACCGCAGAAGCGCCCTCGGATGGATGCCTGATGCCGAAAATATATGAATATACGGATCTTTCCGGATCGGAAACACTATACGGACCGGATGAGAGTAAATGGGAAAAATGGGATTTCAGCCGGTATGTGCCGGATGCGATACTGATTAATCTGGGCACCAATGACTGCAGCTGGTGCAAGGATATTCAGGAGAGAAAAGATCATTACAAGGATCAATATGCAGCATTTTTAAAGGTCATAAGGGGGCATAATCCGCAGGCGCAAATTTTGTGTATGCTGGGGACCATGGACCAGAGAGTGCTGAAGGAGGCGGAAGAGGCGGTCAGAATTTTTGCGGAGTCAGCAAAGGATGAAGGCGTTCATTTCCTTGCCCTGCCGCCGCAGAATCCGGAGGATGGCTATGGGGCAGACTGGCATCCAAGTCCTCTGACCCAGAGGAAAACCGCGGAGCTTGTGACGGCGGAGGTGCGGCGGATTATGGTTTGGTAGCGCCGGTATGTTGGGGAGTGGAAAGCATGGAGGAATCCGGTCATGAAAATATATTTGATGCGGCATGGAGAAACAGAATATAACAGGGTCGGCAGGCTGCAGGGGCAGAGCGATATTCCCTTAAATGAGTTCGGAATTCAGCTGGCGGAAAAAACGGCGGAGGGCCTGAAAAGTGTAAACTTCGACGCTGTTTTCAGCTCCCCCCTACAGCGGGCGCTGGAGACGGCCCGGATTGTAACCGGCAGCAGGGATGTGAAAGTGGAGACGGATGAGCGCCTGAAGGAGATTCACTTCGGCGCTGGGGAGGGCGCCCGTTTCGACGAGGCCAAGAAGGACGAAGCTCACCCGGTTCACAATTTTTTCTGCAATCCGGGATGTTATGTTCCTAAGGGAGATGCGGAAACCTTTGAACAGGTCAGGGCGAGAGGAAGGTCCTTTCTGGAGGATAAAATTTTTCCGCTGGAGGCTAAGTTTGCCGCGGAGGGTACTGCCACAGATGGCACTGCCATAGATGGCACTGCCTTCCATGGCAGGGGGAATGGCAATGTGCTGATCGTGGCCCACGGGGCTTTCAACCGCTGTATCTTAAACCAGATTGCAGGAATACCGGACCGGGAATTCTGGAAAATAAATCTGCCCAACTGTGCGGTGTCCATTTTTTCCCTGGAAGGGGGAGAGCTGCGGATATTGGAAGCGAGCAGGGTTTATTATGGTACGCCGGTAAACGGAAGGCCCTAGTGCGGCGGAATCATGGAGGTTAGTGTAAGGGAAAGCCTTAATTCAGAAAGGTATGGTTAGCAGGATGACAGATATTTTCGACACACATGCGCATTATGACGATGAGGCGTTTGACGAGGACCGGGAGGCTTTGCTGGAGGCTTTGCCGAAAAACGGCATTGCGAAGGTGGTGAATGTGGGCTCCAGTCTGGAAGCCTGCAGGAAGACTTTGGCGTTGACGGAAAAATATGATTATATTTACGGGGCGATCGGTATTCATCCCAGCGACAGCGGGGAGCTGGACGAGGAAGCCTTTGTCTGGCTAGAACAGCAATGTCAGTCGGAAAAGTGCGTAGCTGTGGGAGAGATCGGTCTGGATTATTATTGGGACGAGCCTTCAAGGGAGGTTCAGCAGAAGTGGTTCAGACGGCAGTTAAATCTGGCCAGGGAAGTAAAGAAACCGGTGATTATCCATTCCAGAGAGGCGGCGAAGGACACGGCGGATATTTTAAAGGAGGAAAGGGCGGAAGAGCTTGGCGGGGTCATTCACTGTTATTCCTACACAAAAGAGATGGCGAAGACCTTTTTGAATATGGGCTTTTACTTTGGAATCGGTGGGGTACTGACCTTTAAGAACGCAAAAAAACTGAAGGAGGCGGTGGAGTACATTCCGCTGGAGCGTATTGTCCTGGAGACGGATTGTCCCTATCTGGCGCCGGCGCCCAATCGGGGGAAACGGAACAGCTCTCTGAATCTTAGCTTTGTGGTTTCTGCGCTGGCGGAAATTAAGGGCATGGACGAAGAAGCCGTGCGGCAGGCAGTATGGAAGAACTCCCATGAGCTGTACCGCTTAAAGCCGACAGAAGAATGAGAAATATTGAGCTTGAATTTAACAGAATGGACGCGGCGATTTCCGTTATGCGGGAGGTTGCCGCATGGGGGCGTGAACAGGGATACCGGGTATGGCCCGATGCCTGGCTGACGCCGGAAGAACTGATTACGCCTGATGCCCGGCCGGAGAATTTCTGCATCGGGATCATGGACGGTGAAATTGCCTGTGCCTTTATTCTGCAATGGGCTGATTCGGCCTATTGGCCTCAGGCGCCGGAATATGAAGCCGCCTATCTGCATAAGTTCTGCGTATGTCGTAAATTCGCAGGGATGGGTATGACGAAGCTTGTCACGGAAGCAATCAGGGCAGAGTGTATGAAGCGGTGTGTCAGATATATTCGTCTGGATACCGGACTGGACGAGAAAAAGGTCAGAAAAATATATCTGAACACCGGCTTTAAAATTGTAGATATTATTGACTATCCGAGCGGAGGCTCGATGGCGCTGTATGAGATGGAGGTATAGGCTTGAAAGCAGAGAATGATATATTCAAGCAAGTAGAAAAAAACATAGATCAGCTTGTGGAAAACAGTGTGGATTGGAGTGCGTGTGCCACGAGGGAACAGCTTCAGGCAGCGCGGGCCGGAAAACTGAGATTACAGTTTTTTGACAGGGATGTTCCGGAAGAATGGCTCAAGGATATAAAAGGGAAAAAGGTGCTTTGCCTGGCGGGGGCAGGCGGCCTGCAGGCGCCGCTGCTTGCCTGTGCGGGAGCAGAGGTAACGGTTGTGGATTTATCCGGTAAGATGCTGGAAAAGGACAGGGAAATCGCGGAGAAGGAGAACCTGCGGATAGAGATGATCAAGGGAAACATGTGCGATTTATCCATGTTTGGCGATTGCTGTTTTGATTATATTATAAATCCACCTTCCTTAATGTATGTTCCTGAGCTGAGTACCGTATTTCGGGAATGTTTCCGAGTGCTGAAATGGGGCGGTGTCTTTATCATGATGGCTCCCAATCCCATTAATTATGTCTGTGATTATATGGAAGACGAAAGGGGCGGATACTATAAGGCGGTGCATAGAATGCCCTTTTGCTCCAAAGATTATGACGATTCGGAATGGGTCGAGTATGGACACACCATGGAAGAGTATCTGGGCGGGCTGACGGAATGCGGATTTTGGATTAACGGCTATGTGGAATGTCAGATGGAGGATATTACAGAGCTGCAGTTTATGACCAGGGCCGTCAAACACCCGCCGCAGGCATGAGCAATGATGATCCTAATGGGGTAAAAGTACGAGGAAAAATCAGGTGAAGGGAAAGCCATTTCGGGCGGAAGAACCGGATATGGAAAATCTTGATATGAATGGAAATAAAGCGGACAAAAATGGATAAAGAAAGGAAAAAGGCATGGGAAGTTTTGCAAAGACAAGACTGATACACGGTGGGGACTACAACCCGGAGCAATGGCTGGACAGCCCGGAAATTTTAGAAGAGGACATCCGGCTTTTTAAAAAAGCGAAGATCAATGAAGTTTCACTGGGGATTTTTTCCTGGTCTATGCTGGAGCCGGAGGAAGGGAAATTTGATTTTGGCTGGCTGGAGGATATTATTAACAAACTGCAGGATAATGACATTGATGTCGTTTTATCTACGCCTTCCGGGGCCAGGCCCAAGTGGCTTTCGGACAAATACCCGCAAGTACTGAGGGTGGAGGCGGACAGAAGGCGGAATCTCTTTGGCGGGCGTCACAATCATTGTTATACCTCACCCGTATATCGGGAAAAGGTGGGCATCATTAACAGAAAGCTGGCGGAGCGCTTTGGCTCCCGGCCAGGGGTGCTGGGGTGGCATATTTCCAACGAGCTTGGCGGGGACTGTCATTGCGAGCTTTGTCAAGATGCTTTTCGCGGGTGGCTGAAGCAAAGATATGGGACTATCGAAGAGCTGAATCGGGCCTGGGCAACTACTTTTTGGAGCCATCGCTATCAGTCCTTTGAACAGATCGAAAGTCCCTCTCCCATCGGAGAGCGTGATCTTCACGGTTTGAAGCTGGATTGGAGGCGGTTTGTGACGGACCAGACCGTTGATTTCGTGCGTGCGGAGGTGCAGGCGATCCGGGACGGCGGCTCTATGCTGCCCATAACGACTAACATGATGTACTTTTACGGGGGCTTAAATTATCATAAGTTTGATGAGGTGCTGGACACAGCTTCCTGGGACAATTATCCCTTATGGCATAAGGGGCCGGAGCCGGAGACTGCCGCGGAGACAGGGGTTTATTACGACATTATCCGCGGCATCTGCAAAACGCCTTTCCTGTTGATGGAATCCTGCCCCTCTTCTACCAACTGGCAGAGCGTCAGCAAGCTCAAGAAACCGGGAATGCTCCTGGCGGCCTCCTTGCAGGCGGTGGCTCATGGCTCGGACAGCGTCCAGTACTTTCAGATGCGCCAGAGCAGGGGAGCCAACGAGAAATTTCACGGGGCGGTGATTGACCACTACGGCGGGGAAGATACCAGAGTTTTCAAAGAAGTGACTCAGGTAGGGATAGCACTGGAACAGCTTTCTGAGCTGACCGGCAGTCAGGTAAAGGCTTCTGCTGCTGTGATTTATGACTGGGAGAACCGGTGGGCTATGGAAGACGCTCAGGGGCCGCGCAATAAGGGGCTGTATTATCAGGAAACCGTAACCAAGCTTCACAGGGCTTTTCGCCGGCTGGGACTGAATGTGGATCTGCCGGATATGGAGCAGGAACTGAACCGTTATCCGGTGGTGGCGGTGCCCATGGGTTATATGTTCCGCCGGGGCTTTGAGGAAAAGCTGAAAAATTATGTGGAGCAGGGCGGACATCTGATCCTTACCTATTGGTCGGGAATTGTGGACGATACGGATTTATGTTTCCTGGGCGGCACGCCTCACGGGCTGATGGAGGTCTGCGGCTTAAGGAGTCAGGAAATCGACGGCCTGTATGACTGGGAGAGCAACACTGGGGCTGTGGTGCCGGGGAATTCTCTGGGGATGGCCGGTGAATATCAGTGCAGCCATCTGTGCGATCTGGTGGAGGTAAAGGGCGCAGAGCCGGTGCTTACCTACGGCAGTGACTTTTATGCGGGAAAACCGGCGCTGACGGTACACAGGTACGGCAAGGGAACGGTTTATTACGTGTGTGCGGATTTTGAAGAAAGACTGTACGGGGATCTGTGCCGCAGGGCGGCGTCAGACGCCGGGCTGGAGCTTTTATGGCAGGATTTACCGGAAGGGGTGGAGGTCAGCACCAGGGAGAACGGGCAGGCGGAATATTTATTCGTACAGAATTTCAATCCGCAGATAAAAGCATGGAACGAGATCCCGGATCAGTGGCAGCAGATTTACGGAGAAGTATCGGATGAGCTGCCGGGCTTTGGCACCAAGGTGTACAGGCGGCAGCTTTAAGAAGAATCGCCAGGCGGACTCGTTCGTCTGGCGATTTTTTGAGAAACTTCATTCCCTATGCAATTTCTTTTACCTTGCAGGCATCTGAAACCCTGCAAGCGCTTTATTCAGATAGTCGTTAAAAGGCTTCATGATGCGGAAAATTTCTACTGCTTTTGTAAGAAATGCTTCCACATCATTGAATTCTTCATCCATCATCGGATATTCCAGATACCAGCTCTTAAACTTTAAATATTCTGCCTGCGGATGCTCTTTCTCATACCCGGCAGGAACATTTTTCAAAGCCGTTCCTTTTACGGTAAAATGGTTGACAAACTCCGGTTCATGGATGATTTTTTCCCATTCGCTGCCATTCCGGACAATGTAATCACGGATCATTGTGGTTGCGTCCTTGAACATATCTGCAAATAAGCCGCCGCCTAAAAAGGATTGATTGCCGGGTTTTATCATCAGGTAATATCCCACGGGAACGGGCAGCTTTCCCTGAGAGGAAATATGGGCACTGAAGGCCGGGTTATAGGGGGATTTGTCACTGCTGAAGCGGGTATCCCTTACAAGCTTGAAGGTAAGGTCCTTTGGATTGTTATGTAAAATACTGCTGTCAAACTTTCCGATTTCCAGCATCAGAGCCTGTAGCAGCCCCTCAAATTCCGCATTAGCAATTTGAAGGTCTTTTTTGTTTGCATGATACCATTCACGGTTGTTGTTCCTGCTTAGTGCCGATAAATAATCAATCATTGGTTTTGTATTCATAATCTCTTTTCTCCTTTACGAATTCTGAACAATGGAAAGCTGGGTGGAAGCCAGAAACTCCCGGATCTGCTGCTTTGTGCGTTCGGGAGACTGGTAGGGCTTACAGAATGAAAAATCCTGTGACAGATCTTCAATGGCTTCCATGGCATTTTTTACGTCAAAGATGGTATCAATGGGAATTTCCCTTGCTGTCGTATAATCCAGCTGCAGCGGGTTGAGTCTGTGCTGGCAGATGGCATAATTTACTCTGTCCCTGCATTTACATTTGCCGCTGCCATATTCGCCGCAATACTGTTTCAGAAAATCCGCCATTTTTTTTCGTATTCTGGAAAGCCGCTGGCGGTATGCCTCCGGAGTCATTTCCAAAATATCTCCTGCAATTCGACTGTCAACCTTGAACATGGTTCCCAATATGAAAATACATCTGCTTTCCGTATCAAGGCATTGTAACAGCACATTGGTGCAGGACAGCTTCAATTCCTCTGCCAGAATGCTTTGTTCCACATTCTGCGTTAAGTCCGGCACATCTTGTATTTTGCCGTTTTCTATATCATCTCCATAATACTCAAAGCTTAACGGATAGTGAGCAAACATATGCTTTTTGTAATTTTTCAGATGATTCACGGCAATGCGGAAAACCCATGTGGTAAATGAGCTGTCGCCTCTAAAAGAGGACAGATGGGTAATCATTTTCAGCAGAATGTCCTGGGTGGCATCTTCCGCGTCTGCAAATGTGCCCAGCATCCTTAAGGACAAATTAAATACCAGGTCCTGTACGCCAGCAATCAGAGTTTCAAGAGCCTGTTTGTCTCCTGCGGTGGCTTTTTCAACCAGAGCCTGCAGTTCCTCGTTTGTTTTTTTATTCATAGATTTTCCTCCTTTTTAAATTAGACAATGATTCTCTGTTCGTGTGACAGAAAATTTTGGATGGCCATGCGGCTGCATCCTGCCTCGAAAAAGGTAATGAAAGAATTTTTGAGCGTCGAAAAGGAACCATTCCTAAAAATATAATACAGAGGAAACAAAGGAGATACAAGAAAATGTTATCAGTTTATTTAAGATACTAGTATGAATCATACAGAATTTGGAAGGAGGCTGTAAATGAAAAGGAAAAAATACGCGGCACTGATACTGGTACTGGGGATGCTTCTGGCAGGATGCGGGAAAAAGGATGATTCAGAAGTACGACAGAATTCAGAGGTACTGCAGGACTCAATGGTCCAGAATGATTTTGTAGAGGAAGGCTTTTCCGGACAGGAGGGCGGCGGAGAATCTGTCGATCAGAAAAACAGCGAAATTCTTGCAGCCTGTGGGGGAACAATGGTAACGCAGACCATAGAAATTTCTGTGGGAGGGGTTATTACGATTAATGCGCAGATTGACGTGGACGGTATCAGCCGGGTGAGCCATTACAGATATGTACCGCTGCCATTTACGGATGAAAGCCGAAAAGCGCTGCTCAGGGACTGGTTTCCGGCGGAAGGATGGGATGTGAACAAAGCGGCGCTGTACAATGTGGAAAGGAATGCCTGGGAATTTGTGACTCCCCGTGGGGAAAGCTGGATCTGTCAGGTCAGTGTCTCCGAAATTCCGGGAGAGCAAATCATGAATCTTGAAAAAGCAGAGGAAAGGGAAAATAATACAGGAGAAAGTATTTTTGCCGCTGTACAAATCGACAATGAGGCTGTTGAAGAGGACACACTGCTATTGCTAATGGAAATTACGGGTTGTACTCCCGGTGAGATAGAACAAATAGGAAAGAAAACTATAAAAGCGGTAACGGATATGGATACATATTCATGTAATTATATTCATATTTGCGAGGAAAGCGGGGGCCAAAGGTACGCCAGGGCTGTTTTTAAACAGGTGCTGGACGGAATGCCTGTGACAGCATGGCATAATTTCAGTACTGTTACAAAAAACAGCGCCGTTTTTCCTAACAGAGGCTGGGGCAGTCTGTTTTCATCGGAAGAAATCGGTTTGGACAAGCCGATCCTGACACCGGAGGAAGCTGTTGCCGCCATGCAGGAGCAAACTGACTCCATCCCGCATCAGGAAGAACAGATACTGATTACAAAAATCAGTTTGGAGTATCTGGCTGTTATTTCTTCGGCAGGCGAGCCGGAAATCGTACCGATCTGGAGATTCTGGCCGGGAGCCGACGAAGCGGAGAGATGTCGAAGCTGTGAGAGAATCTTGGCTGTAAATGCTGTAAATGGAGAAGTGATCTGGGAAGAGAGGGGCACATTCTGAAAAAGGCCGGCAGCATAGGGAACGGGTAAGCGAGAAAGAAATGTCAGGGGGCAAGAGGCGGGCAATGGGAAATTTAAGAAACCGAATCATTATTATGGCATGGGTACTGATACTTTTGATTACAGGATGCGGAGAAGCAGAAAATCGCAATGATCTAACAGAACAGGGCACAAGTGAAAACGGGGGTGAGGACACAGACGGCCTGGCCTCAAGCAGTCTGGACCCAGGCGCTGGCAGCAGCCCGGAAGCAGCTTCAGGCAGCACAGACAAAAAAGATATTTCCTGGCAGGCGGCATATTTCCCGTTGGAGAACCGGTATACTCTTGCTCTGGCGGCGGAGCAGCTGTATGGATGCTATATTAAGGACGGTCAGGCATTTCTGGATAGGATGGATAAAGACCCAGGATCTGCCTGTGAAACCCTGGCGCTGCCGGAGGTGTCGCTGATAACAGGGCTGGCGGCGGACGGAGAAGGCAGCGTATATCTTTTGGGAGACAGGGAAGAAGGCACGGGATTTTGGAAAATGGATGCAAAAGGTACCCTGCAGGACTATGGGGAGATGGAGCTGGAGGATATCGAACGGGCTGACGAGCTTCGCTTCAAGGGAATTTTTACGGATTCGGCGGGACACCTGTTTGTCTGGTGCGAAATGTGCGTGCCGGAAATGGAACTGTTTGAGGGTCATGAAAGTGAGGTGTGGCATTATGAAGACCGCGTCTATGTAAAGGACAGACAGTTGAATACTCTTTTTCTTGAAAAGATTGCGGATATGAAAGGGACCCAGGTTTTAAACTTCCAGGTAGGAGCGGCTGGGGAGGCATTTTTTGTGGTAAAGGATTCCGACGGGATCTATATACAGGAAATTGACGTGACAGCAGGAGGGAGCAAGGATGCAGTACGGCTGGAAAAATCCGGAGATCTTTTTGAGGTGAGCGGCGGAGGCAGTCCGGAAAACATTGTCCCTGTGGCAGGAGGCTTCCTGTACTGCCTGAATAATGAGCTGCTGGAATACCATTTTGATACACAGAAGGCAGAAAAGCTGTTAAGCCTGTCAACCTACGGCATTTTTTCCGAGGATATTCTGTTTCTGGCAAAGAAGCAGGACCACATTGAAATCATTGATAATCATGGGGCTGCCGGACATTCTGAATTTATTTCCCTTAGCTTGGGGGAAACGGAAAAAAAGCTTGTGACCCTTGGCTCTACGGCGATGATCCCGGATCTGGAAAAGGTGGTGGCGGAATTTAATCGTTACAGCAGGGATTACAGGGTAGAGATTGTGGATTACATTGCGCAGGCCGGGAGTTATGAGGATGCCGTAGAGCGGCTGAAGCTGGATGTTATCACCGGAAAGGCTCCGGAGCTTATCACCACAGACGGCTTGGACTACAGTGTGTTTTCCGATAAGGGGGTGCTGGCGGACCTCTATGCTTTTATGGAGACTGACGAAGAATGCTCCAGAGACATGCTGGTGCAGTCTGTGCTGAAGGCCTGTGAGGATGAGGGACATTTATACAGCATTGCTCCGGCATTTCTGCTCCATACTATGTGGGGGTATGGGGACGTCATCAAAGGAAAAAGCGGCGTTACCTTTGAAGAGTTGATTCGGCTGCTGGAGGACAGCGGGAAGGACATAAATGCCATCACGGGCTTTTCCGCAGACGAGCCGGTGCTGACCAGGCTCTGCACTGTGTCCATGGATGAGTTTGTGGACTGGGAAAAGGGAACCTGCAGCTTTGACGGGGATTATTTTAAGAGGGTGCTTTCCTTTGCGAAGGATTATACCGGGAACGATGCAGGGGGAACTTATGCGGAGAGGATCGGGCGCCGGGAGGCAGTAATGACCGTGGGGCTCATTTCCAGGGTGTCGGATTATCAGATCGAGAAGGAGATTTACGGCGGGGACCTGGACTTTATCGGTTATCCTGTGGCGGAGGGAAGCGGAACAGCGGCAGCTTTCATGGGAAGCGAGGTTGCCATCAACGCAGGAAAGGAGGATCAGACAGGCGCCTGGGAATTTGTAAAATATTATCTGCTGCATGGTTATAACGGGCAGGGGTTTCCCCTTCTGCGGGAACAGCTTGATGAGGTACTGGCGGCCGCTATGGAAGAAGACTATGAGCTTGCGGAAGACGGCGGAAAAGAGAGGTGTTCGAAGGGATATTATGGAGACGGCGTTACCAGCTTTTCCGTGTATGCGGCCGCGAAGGAGGATGTTGACAGGATAAGGGCGCTGATTGAGAGTGTGGGGAACAGGGCGGAGTATCATGTTACCATCCAGAATATTATTAACGAGGAAGCCCAGGGGTATTTCAGCGGACAGGTGGATCTGGATAAGACCGTGGAAAAGATTCAGAACCGGGTGGCTTTGTTTTTGCAGGAGTCGCAGTGATTGGGATAGGCGGCGATTGAATTACCACGCAGGGCATGATAAAATGGGTAAGTAACTTTGACTAGGATGAAATTCAAGCATAAGCGAGGGCTCAAAAGATGGCAGAGAGTCAATATCCGGAAAATGCGGATATTTTATGGTAAGAATTAAGGCGGTACTACCATAACTGAATCAGAACAATTTGTAAAAACATGATGAAAGGGATTTTTACTGTTATATGTCGTTCCAATACTTTACGATGAGTTATTTGGACAGTTTGACGGGACATCTTATGTTAGTGGCATATCTGCTGGCCGTGACGGATGAGCAGGCCGTCCGCAGGAGGCTGAGAAAGCTGCCGCCATTGATGCTGTCACCCTTGATTGGCTGTTTGATTTCCCTTGGAATGGATGCTGCCGTTCCGGAGCTTAAGATACTGCGATATTTTATTTTCTCTGTTGCGGTGTTTATTTTGTGTACCCTGTGGACTATGTGGACGTGGCAGTGGGATTTCTGGCGGGCAGTTTCCGCGGCGGGTATGGCTGCCATCCTGCAGGTGGCGTCCTCTGCGTTGATTCAGATTTTATTTTTAATATTTCCGTCCGGTCTGCAATCGGACCTTATCGCTATGGCCGTGATCCTGCTTTTTTCCGTGATCATTGCCGTTTTGCTGAAACGGTTTCGCTTCGGCGTCTGGTTCCGATTGATGTTGGAGGACCAGGCCGCCTCCCGCCGGACTGCCGTACTCATTTTGGCGCTGGAGATTTCCATGGAGGCATTTCTTGTTCTGCAAAACGGTGTTCAAGGGCAATATCTGGCAGCGTATTACATGTTAGTTGTTGTGCTGGTAATGGTTATCATTGGGCTGATTGTTTATTTGGCCCATTGGATTGACGACAGGCGGACGCTTCGGATGCAGCAGGATATGATTGCCCAGCAGCAGCTTTACGAGCAAAGTCTGGAAGATATTCGCCGGGAGGTACGTTCTTTCCGGCATGATTATAAAAATCTGCTGGCAGGACTGGCCGGACAGGCGGTGGAGGGCAAGCCGGAGGTATTGCGTGCGGCATTGTCGGAATTGGAAATAGATTTTGACCGACATCTGGGTGAAAAAATCCGATTGTCCGTTCAAATTGGCAATCTGTGTATTCCACAGATACGCAGCCTTTTACTGAGCAAGCTTACTGAAATGAAAAATAAGGGGGTGGAATGCCGCCTGGAGGTGATTTACCCCGTGGAGAATGTATACATAAACGTATGGGATTTTGTCCGCTGTCTGGGTATATTGGCAGATAATGCCATAGAAGCTGCCCTGGATACGGAACAGCCCTGGGTGGAAATCCTTTTGCTGGCTCAGGAAAAGCAGTTATCTCTGCAAATTTCCAACCCCTATACAAATACCGTTGACCCGGCAAAGATGTGGGACGACGGCTGGTCTACCAAGGGAGCAGGGAGGGGACTGGGCCTGAGCAGCTATCAGCGTATAGTGAAGAATTATTCCAATATCTCAGCCTGCACCAGCTGGGAGAACGGGGTGTTTGTGCAGGAATTGACGGTGGAGGACAGGCCATGATAGGAATTTATCTTTGTGATGATGAGGACGCCGTTCGTGAGCAGATTCAAACCGCCCTGGAGCGGAAGATTTTTGCAGAAGGCTACGATATGAAAGTAATGTGCAGTGCAGCCGGCGGGCAGGAGCTGTTGGCGAAGGCTGAAGCCGGAAAAAGGAGCATTTATTTTTTGGACGTGGAGCTGAAGGATGGAGAATGGGATGGTTTCCGGCTGGGACAGGAGCTGCGGCGTCGGGATCCGCATTGTACACTGGTTTACATCACCGGTTATGGCGATCTGGCCTGGCGTACCTTTCAATATCATTTGGAGGCGTTTGATTACATCGTAAAGGAGCCGGAACGGATTGGACCGGCCGTGTCGCAGTGCCTGGAAGAGATACACCTGCGTCTGCTGGCCGAACGTCAGGACCCGGCAGAGATGTTTACCCTGCGGACAGGAGAAACGGTGCGCCACATCCCTTTGCGTGAGATTCTTCTTTTTGAAACCGCTTCCGTCCCGCATCATGTTTTACTCCATACGGCCAATAGCCGGATGGATTTTTTAGGCAGTTTGGGCGAATTGGAAATAAAATTAGGTGATCGTTTTATCCGCACGCATCGGGCCTTTTTGGTAGCGGCAGATAAGATTGAAAAAGTAGATTTGAAGCACAATAAATTATGGGCAGGTGGTCATGAGTGCCTGCTTTCCCGGCGTGGAAAAGTGGAGCTTCGCAGAAAAACAGAGGGGAGTCGGTGAAGCTTCCATCTGCTCCGTTTAGGAAATTTATCTGTTCATTTAGGAAATTTAAACCACGGGGCCGTATTAACGTGATATGCTTGCAATGGCAAATGGCAGGATGGGAAAGGAGTGTGAGCGTATGGCGAAGGATCGTTTTGTGGAAACTTATTCCCAAGGTGTTGTTAATGTGGCTAAAATTATCGTTGACAGGGAAACCGGCGTGAATTACCTGCTGGGCTCTCATGGTAAGCAAACTGGCACGGGGTTGACCGTTTTGGTGGACCAGGACGGCAAGCCTGTTGTCACTCCGATTGATTAAAAAAAGGAAGGCCAAATTCTAGTATAGCATTCTGTCCGTTTGCCGGTTTGAGTTATAAATTTTAAGTCTGTCATCTTGGTATTTTGTTGTTATTTCTTTTCTTTCATTCTTCATAATTTCTCGTTTTTGTATCTAAAGTACACGATAATAGTACCTGTAGTAAGACTGTATAAGGGGATCATGTTAACAATCTAAATATCCATTGTAAATTGCAAAGCTGTATTTTATAATCAGATATATGAATATAAAGTTGAACAGAAGGCTGTATGTTAACATGCGTTGCTTGCAGCAACGGGCCGCTTTTCTTATCATCGTGGTATCAACAAAAAGGAGGATGCCCTGATGTTAAGTGAGAACATAAAAACAATCAGAAAATCAAAGGGACTTTCCCAGGAAGAGCTTGCCGTTAAGCTGAATGTGGTAAGACAGACCATTTCAAAATGGGAGCAGGGACGGTCAGTTCCCGATTCGGATCTATTGATTTCCATATCAGAGGTGCTTGAGACGCCGGTAAGCACTTTACTTGGAGAAAATATAGCCGAGTCAAAGCCTGATGAATTAAAAGTAATATCCGAAAAATTGGAGGTTATCAACTTACAGCTCGCACAAAGAAGGATTATGAGAAGAAAAATAGTTCATTGGCTGCTTATCCTGTTGTGTGCGGTAATCGTAATCATTTTTGCAGTCTTGATAATTGCAGCAAACAGTCCCTATTTAGGCTGGGATTATAATGATCCGGAAACCGCTGTTTTGGGAACATTTTTTCACGGGTTGGAATGGCTGTTCGTCAGGCTGGCGCCGATTATCCTGATTGGGGCAGGCATTGGTGTTTTCCTGACACGGAAGAAGTAAATAAATTATGTATCTTATGCGAACCGAGAACGGATTCCGAAAAGAAAGCAAGATAAAAAGTAAAATAATAAGAGGATCGCGGAAATGGATTTTATGATTGCAGATACCCATTTTGGGGATGAGCGGATACTTCGCTATGAAAACCGGCCTTTTGCTTCGGTGGAGGATATGGACAGGCAGCTGATTCTAAATTGGAATCAGGCAGTGACAGAGACGGACAGAGTATTTGTACTGGGTGACTTTTCCTGTTATGAAGAAAAGAAAAACAGGGAGCTGCTGGAAATGCTTAAGGGTAAGAAAATCCTGATTATGGGAAACCATGACCGGCATTTTGGCTGTGAGGCATGGCGGGATATGGGCTTTGCAGAATGTGTGGAATGGCCTGTGATTTATCGGGAATTTTATATTTTGTCCCATGAGCCGGTGTACCTGAACGCCAATATGCCCTATGCAAATTTTTACGGGCATGTCCACAATAATCCTTCCTATCGGGACGTATCCCGGCAGAGCTTCTGCGTCAGTGTGGAGCGGATCGGTTACGGCCCCGTGACCTTTGGAGAAATCTGCAGGCGCGTGAAGGAAGAAGCGGGGGAAGAATAAAGGAATACAAATGAAAAGCTACAGGAGGATCATGTGGTATGGCGCAAGTGAAAATGCTTAACGGCAGCAGTATTGACTTGGGGGTCTGTTATTATCCGGAGCATTGGGATGAGGGTCTGTGGGCCGAGGACCTGGACAGGATGCTGGAGGCGGGGATTCAGACCGTGCGCATTGCCGAATTTGCCTGGAGCCTCATTGAGCCCAGGGAAGGTGAGTTTACCTATGATTTCTTTGACGGCTTCTTAGAGCTGGCCAGTAAGAAGGGGATGCAGGTGATTTTCTGCACACCTACGGCAACCCCTCCTGCGTGGCTGACGGAGAAGTATCCGGAGGTGCTGAATGCGGACATGGAGGGGCATCTGTACCGCCATGGCTCCAGACGGCACTATAATTATAATTCGCCCGTTTACCGGGAAAAGACCAGAATCATTGTGGAAAAGTCTGCATCCCATTACGGCCCTCATCCGGCTATTGTGGGATGGCAGCTGGATAACGAGTTTAACTGTGAAAATGACCGCTTTTATTCTCAGAGCGACACGGCGGCCTTCCGCAGGTTTCTGCAGGAAAAATACGGGACGTTGGAGGCGCTGAATGAGGCCTGGGGAACCGTTTTCTGGAATCAGACCTACACGGCCTGGGAAGAGGTTTACGTGCCCAGAAAGACCAATACCAATTCCGTGAATCCTCATCAGGTGCTGGATTATTACCGCTTTGTGTCCGACAGCGTGAACAGTTATGCCAGGCTGCAGGCGGACATTGTCAGGAAATATAAAAAGCCCGGAGACTTTATCACCACCAACGGTATGTTTGCCAATATTGACTATCAGCGGATGCAGAAGGAAAGTCTGGACGTGCTGATGTATGATTCCTATCCCGATTTCGGGTATGCCCTGGACGGATACAATCCGGCGGACCCTATGAAGGACCGCTGGTGGAGCCGGAATCTGGCGGAGGTGCGGGCGGTGTCTTCTATCTTTGGTATCATGGAGCAGCAGAGCGGGGCCAACGGCTGGAATACCCGCATGGAGGCCCCCAGTCCCCGGCCCGGACAGCTGACCCTTTGGACCATGCAGAGCATTGCTCATGGCGCGGATTATATCAGCTATTTCCGCTGGCGGACCTGTACCTTTGGAACGGAAATTTACTGGCATGGGATTTTGGATTATTCCGGCCGGGAGAACAGGCGGCTGCGGGAGGTGAGAGAGGTCAGCGGAAAGCTTTCAAAAATGCAGGAGCTGGCCGGGGCCAGGTATGTGGCAAGGGTGGGTATTGTAAAGGATTATGACAATATCTGGGATGCTCAGCAGGACAGATGGCACGCAAGAGTGGACTTAGTGAGCCAGAACGCGCTTTTTGTTGTTTTGCAGCAGACCCACACCCCTTTTGACTATGTTTATCTGGAAAATCATAGAGATGCAGAGAGCTTACGGCAGTATGACCTGCTGTTTTATCCCCATGCCTGCATATTAACAAAAGAGCGTATACAGGTGCTGGAGGATTATGTGGCGGCGGGCGGAAAGCTTGTTATGGGCTGCCGTACGGGCTATAAGGATATAAACGGAAAGTGCGTCATGGAGTATCTGCCCGGACTGGCGGCGAAGCTTACGGGAACGGACATTCCGGAATATTCCTTTGTGGCGCCGGACGAGGGGCGGATCACCGTGGAATGGGAGGGCGCCGAATTTGCGGCGGCAGTCTTTAACGATCTGCTGGCGCCGATGGGAGAGCATGCCCAGGTCCTGGGAACTTATACATCGGGCCCCTATGCAGGGACGCCTGCCCTGATACGGAATCGCTTTGGAAAGGGAGAAGCCTATTATTTTGGAGGGGCTTTTGCAGAGGATACCGTGAGGGTGTTTTTGGAGAAGCTGGGAGCGGTGGAGCCTTATGGAGAAATACTTTCTCTGCCTGAGGGCTGTGAGCTTGCCCTGCGGGAGAAGGGGGGCAGGTGCTATCTGTTTGTGTTAAACTATATAGCGGAGCCGGCGGAGATCCACATTCACACAAAGCTGTATAATCTTTTGGAACAGCGGGAAGAGACGGGACGGCAGATTTTGGAGAAGTACGGGGTCAGGATATTCTCGTTTTAATGATGAAAAACTTAAAAAACATGTGGGGAGTAAACCACAGGTTGATTTTTTCTTTTATTTCTTAAATCAGCATGTATGGCAGGGCCTGTTTCTTGTGCGTATAATACAACTACAGCGCTGAAGAAAACAGGAAGCTGCAGAAAGGAAAGGCAGGATTATTGATATGACTGATTTAGAGAAAGAAGAGATTGGAAGAAGGATTTCGGCCTTGCGTAAAGAAAGGGGATACACGGGCGAGGCGCTGGCGGAGCGGCTTGCCGTAAGTCCTCAGGCGGTATCAAAATGGGAAAATGCTAAATGTCTGCCAGAGACGGCTGTCCTGCCGGAGCTGGCGGAGGCGCTGAACTGCAGTATTGACAGTTTGCTTTGTCCCAAGGAGCTTTTGGTATTGGAGGCTGTCTATACAGACGGACAGACCGGGGTTTCTATGACCCGGCTTTTAAATGATCTGGTATGCGGCAGCAGGCTTATCTTCCGCGTGAATCCGTCGCTGATGGGCACTCCCATTGAAAGCGACCGTCTGAAAATATTGACCGTAAAGTATGAGACTCCCGAAGGAATCCGTTTTTCCTACGCGGTACAGAATGAAAATTTGATACTTGACAGGAAAAGCGAAGACTATACGGGTGAAAAGGCCTTTCAAATCATCGGTGCATACTATGGAAACGAAAAGGAATATTCCTCCTGTATGCAGAAGCTGGAGCATTACGAATATTTCAAATGGGACAGGATAGAGGTTAATCATGAAAACTTTCCCAGTAATCCGGCAAGCGATGATACGGAATATCTGACGCTGGTTTACCTGAATGGGGAGGGAATCCATGTAATCAGCTGTCCGGAAAACGATGCCATATATTACGGCGGCCGCGGCACGCAGCTTTTGCTGCGGGATCATTCCAGGTGTATTCTGGACAATGTGATGCGTCTTTCCTGGACAGAAGGAACGGAAAACGGCAGAATGGAGTGCCCCTGGGCCGGAGCGCTTTATGGGGCGCTCAAATATATGGGAGAAGCATACACCTATGAACAGATTATGGGAATGAGCGGCGCCTGTTATCGGATCTGCTTTACCGACGTGTGGGACTACAGCTGCACGGATGCTCTTGTGGCTTATGATTACGCCTCGCCGTTGTCAGAGGCCATCGGGATGACCTTCCGTTTTGTGGAGAGGCTGGAAAAGCAGGAGAGGAAGGCAGAGCGTCAGGCAATTATGAAGGATATTCAAAACGGCCTGCCTGTGCTGGCAATCAATCTGCGGGTGGCTCCTGAGTGGGGGATCATTACCGGGTATACCGACAGCGGGAGCAGATTTTTGTGCCGGACATATTTTGACAAGGAGGTCTTTGACGACCTGGAGCAGGAAGAATGTGAAGGGCAGGAACACAGGCAGGCTGACCGGCGTATGGTCTTCGAGGAAAACGGGGGATACCTTTACAGTGATTTCTGGCCCTTTATCATCCAGCATTTCGGTGAAAAGAAGGATAAGCCGTCACCGCTTCATATCCTGAAGAGTTCCCTTGCTACGTTTGTCAAATCCTTTCGGGCAGAAGCGTGCCGGTGCTATTATCAGGGGAAAGAGGCTTACCGGGTATGGATTGCCGGGCTGTCAAAGGAAGAGGATTTCAGGCCGGAAAACGACGGAGAAAATGTGGCAAGGCGTCTGAGCGTGAATGATAATATGCTGTGCAGCCTGATAGATGCAAGGTATGCGGCATCCGTCTGGCTGCAGGAAAATCTGCCGCTGGTTCCGGAGGCGTGTCGGGAGAGCCTTATAAAGATAGCTGAAAACTGCCGGAGGATTTCGGATATGCTGTCAGCATTTCGGAACAGAGTAACCCTTTCTTCGGCCTGTGAGATCACATATAATATGGTGAACACTTTTGGGGTATCTACGCAGGAGCTTCGCAGGGAGCAGATCAGCCTGCTTGAAAAGGCACTTGCGCTGGAAGAGGTAAGCTGCGGACTGGCAGAAGAGATTTTAGAGATGAATTAGTTACGTAGTATGCTTTCTAAGCGTCTTATAAGGGGGCAAATGAAAACAGTTACAGGGAGGTACGAAGCGATGATTGTGAAATGTGTCTGGGAGCATAACGGTAGCGACACTTTGCTTTATGCGGTGAATCTTCCCGGCGCCTACACAAGGGGAGAAAACAGGGAAGCCGCTGTCCGGAAGATGGCGGCGGAAGCGCGCTCTTATCTGGTGTGGAAAGGGGATGTTGTTCCCGAAGAATTGATGGTGGAGATCGTGGAGGATGCTGCCTGTGATTTGAATGTCTGTGACGCCGATTCCGACGTACTGTTTGCGGCGGAAAGGGAGCCGCTTACCGGAAAAGAATATCAGGAGCTGAAGGCACTTGCCCTGAAATCGGCGGCAGATTTTTATGCGCTGTATCAGGCCGTTCCGGACCGGTCGAAAAGCAATGCGCCCATGCGCAGGACCTTTTACGGCCAGGTCCCACGGACGGCTGAAGAAATGTATCAACATACAAAGAATGTAAATGAATATTACTTTGGTGAGATCGAGGTGGAGGCGGACAATGAAGGGACGATTCTGGACTGCCGCCGCCGGGGCTTTGAAGCGCTGGAGCAGAAGCAGGATTTTTTGGATAACCGGGTGTTCGCAGGCAGTTACGGTGAATACTGGACGCTGCGGAAGGTGCTGCGCCGTTTTATCTGGCATGACCGCATCCATGCAAAAGCCATGTACCGCATGGCAGTGAGGACCTTTGGCCGGGATGCGGTGCCGGATGTGTATTCCTTTGCAGAATAAAGGGGAAGGACTGTTTACTGTTCCCTTTCCAATACCTCACGGCATTTCAATATTTCTTCGCCGGCGGCAATCCTGTCCTCCACGAGCTGCCGGATTTGCGCACACCAGGCGTTTGTTTTTGGAATATCGGAACACAGGTCCCGCAGGATCAACTCCGCCTCTTCCAGGGCGGAATGATATTGTTCGTCGGTCAGTTCACCGGATTGAAATGCTTCCTCCAGCTCGTCCCGGTCGTCTGTTTTTATATCGCCTTCCGGCGTGAAAATGACGTCCAGATATTTGTCTATGTACACCGCAATGCCGCATTCGTCATATTCAATGCCGTCTATGATGTCCACATACCATATGGAGGGCTGATAGGTTTCATTTACAGGGGTGGGATAGTGTTTTCTTTCTTTATCATGAGTGCTGTCCGGAAAGTACTTGACGGTTATCACTCTGCTCGTGTGGTCCGGTATCAGCTCCAGCCAGGTCATGCCGGTTCCCGTTACCTGTATCCTTCCGGCCTTGGGCGTCGCCCAGTAATTTTCCTCGCCGTCCGTCAAGCGGATCAGACATGCCAGCCCATGAAATATTTCATCGTCAATCCGCATTTGATAATACGGGTAATACTGGAAACCCCAGCCGTCTCTGTTTAACCTTTTATGCTTCATAGTCACCCTCCTATGAACTAAATTCTATGGAAAGCTTTGAGGGCTGTCAAGAAAATCTTTTTACCCCCCTTTCCAGCATCGAAATAAGCAGAGCCACTGGATATACAGGGTCACGCCGTCCTCATGGGCATGGGGAAGCCCCGCCTGCTTTAAAGCCACGGATACCTGCCTCTTTGTGAGCAGGCCGTTTCTGCCACAGAGGCCGTATTTATAAGAATGTTCAATAAAAAATCCAAAGTTCTTCAGCTGTTCTCTGCTTAAATCCGGCACGGCTTTCCTGGAAAAATGCACCAGCACAGAGTCCACAGAGGGCATGGGGTGAAAATCCTCCCTGCGGAAATGAAATAATATCTTCATATCCCAGTTTACCTTAAGCAGCAGGGACTGCTTTGTTTCCTTCCCTGTTCCCGTGAATCTTTTGGCCGCCCCTTTCTCCATAATCAGCCAAATATCCTTTGGCGGGTTTGGCGTGTCTGTCAGTTTCTCCAGGATCTGCGTGGTAATACAATAAGGAATATTGGAAAACACCTTGTAATCTCCCTTTGACGGGAGAGAATACTTTAAAAAGTCTCCGTGGATCAGACTTAAATTGGAATAGCCGGCCAGCTTTATTCTGGAGCTTTCATATAATTTCCGGTCAAGCTCCACGGAGCAGACGTGTCCGCTTTTTCTGCAAAGGGCCTCCGTCAGATGCCCTTTTCCCGTTCCAATTTCAATGACTGTATCATTTTGATGAATGTCGGTAAGGCGAATGAGTCTTTGAATCAGCGCTTTACTGGTGATAAAATTTTGTGAATCCGATAATTTTACGCCGCGGCCGGGAGCGGACTGTTTCCTGCTTTTCTGCATGGTATGCCTCCTTTTTGCTATGCTCATTCAAGGTAACAAAAAGGCAATAAAAAAGCAGGATATTCCCCTGAAACGGAAATTTCCCTGCCAAATTCATACAAGCCATACAAAGCCGGCTCTGCTTACAAAGCCGGATACAGTGTCAGTCAAACAGGCAATCTGATACAAGTCTGCTGATTATTTGCTAAAAGCATGAAGGGTTTGTATTGCACGCAAAAAAATCCCATTTACATGAGACAATATATCTGCTTTTTTACTGCCCCTGAATACGGGCCTTTCCGCAATTACAAACACCCACTGCTCGAAACCGCCTTTCTCTTATTTCCTTTCTCAATATACTATAAACAAACCGGCTTGTCAATTCCTGAAACGCCTTGAGTTGCCGTGTGAGGACATTTTATGTTATACTGCTGTCAGGCAAAAAGATTTAGACGCCGCTTGCGCGGCGGAATTAGAGGAATTATGAAGCAGCTGAAGGAATACGATATTCTATATGGTCTTTACCACAGAAGAGTAACGAAACTGAAAATACTGACCTTTATCTGCCTGTTGTTTATTCCGCTGGCATTTGCCACGATGCTTCTGGACAATTTTCCCTTTGGGCTGCAGCTTGCCATGCTGGGGATGATTTTTCCGGCCATGCTGTTTGCTATACTGTGGCTGCTTTCCAGCATTATAACCAGAAAGTTTTTAAAAGCCTTTTCGCCCCTGCAGCTCAATATCATAAACGGGGAGGCCGTCTTTTGCGAGAAGTGTGAAGGCTTGTTTGTCACCAGTCAGGCAGTGATTGTGGCCAGATTCGGCTTGGGATTTATTCCGATGTCAACTGTGCTGTGGGTGTATCCGTGGGTTATCACCAGCAAGCTGGACGGGCTGATTCCAATCGGTAAGGATTCGTGGCTGGTCTTTAAGGGCAGGGATCACAAAGAGCGCTTCATCAAAATTAAAAACAGTCAGAAGGCTTATGACTTTATACAGACAGAGCTGTTGAAGCACCGTCAGGATATTATATTCGGCTATGAATGGGGGCTGGATGATATTTATAAGCATCAGATGCAGCGGATGATTGACTTTAGTCTGGAATGCGCGGAAAAACGACAAAAAGAAGCGGAGGAAGCATTATCATGAATACGGACTATCTGGACACTTTACCGGAAATCAGAAATAAGTTTAACGTCGAGCTGGAGCAGGGGGAGAAGGTTGTTTTTGCGACAAAGCTCAGGCTTTTTGGCACAGGAGAAGGCCGCCTGCTTGGCTTGGAGGATTCGCGGATCACCATGACAAACCGAAGAATTGTGGCCGACAACGGCAAAGGTGTCTGGACGGTGGACATTAAGGAGAATGTGGTGGACATGCGCAGGCGGGAGGCAGGCAAATTTATATTTAAATCGGCTTTCATACTGGTTACTCTGAACAAAGAAATTATCTATGGCATGGGCATTCAAAAGCTGAATGCGTTTCGGTTTTATTTCAGCAGGAAGGATATGGCGGTGCTTGAAGAAATGATCCGAAATATGGTCTGATGTTCCATTGTGAAAAGTCCGCAATTTATATCAACGAATCTGCCGGCTGATATGGTATCCTGGTATCAGTATACCGGTTTTAAGAGGGCTGCTTATGGAATATGAGAAATCTTTGCAGAAGGCTCTGGAATATCTGGAAGAAAACTTATATGAGGATATAAATCTGGACCAGCTGGCCCAGGCTGCGGGATATTCCAAATATCACTTTTTGCGGATTTTTAAGGAAGTCCTTCAGATGACGCCTGCAGAGTATGTCCGCAGAAGAAGGATTACGGAGAGCGTTCGGGATATTGCGGATACCAACGAGCCAATTTCCCGAATCGGATATAAGCATGGGTTTAATTCGAAAGAAAATTTTACCAGGGCGTTTCAATCCGAACATCATATTCTGCCCTCCCAGTATCGGGCAGTGGACAACAGCCTGAAGCTGCTTCACAGGGCAGGGCCGGGCAAAGAAGGCTTCCATTTGAAATCCGGAATCCTGGCAGGGCCTGAAATTTTGGAAATAAGGCCCTTCAGCGCCACGGTTTATAAAAGTGATGAAGAGGATCCCACGATGTTTTGGAATAAATATAATTGCGGAGGCTTTTCCGGGAAATTATCCGGCGGGGATATACAGACCGATTATGGATTTTCCGTGTGGAATTTCGAGGAAAACAGGCTGGAGTATTATGTGGGAATTCTTACGGAATATGCCTATGGGGACCTGACGGGGACCGTGCAGTTAAAGGTGGATGGCGGCTTGTATGCAGTTTTTGACACTCCACCGGCGGACAAGTATACTTTTGTGAATACCATACGCAGGACTTGGGATTATATTATGCAGGAATGGATTCCGCGGAGCGGGTATATATATCCCGGCGACTGTGACTTTGAAACCTACAGGGAAAGCAGCAGGGAATTTTCGGAACGAATCTTTATTCACATTAAAGATAAATAAACCCAAAAAGGAGAAAAAATATGGCGGAAATTATCAAGGTGTTTCGGGAAGAAGTTCCTGCAATGAGGTTTATCGGAAAGAAGTATCATGACTTCAGCGGCTGGGGCGAGTGGTTTGCCAACGGCTGGTTTGACGTAGTGGAGAACAGCATGGGCGGAACGGGTAAGATGCTGGAGCTTTGGGAAAACGGCGGGGGATATGTGGGTTTGGAGTGCCGTAAGCACGGAGAGCTTCTGGAATACTGGATCGGCATGTTTGCTCCGGAAAATACGGAAGTTCCGGAGGGCTTTTCCTGTCTTGATTTCCCAAAGACGAGCCTGGGAACCTGTTGGATTTACGGCAGGGAAGAGGAAGTACACAGTATGATAGGTAATTGCCCGGAGGCTCTTCGCAATGCCGGAATGGAACCGGGTGTTGATGAAAACGGGGTGGAAAGGTCCTTTGAAAATGGTTTATGCCCCCGTTTTACAACGCCGGACGAGAAGGGAAACATAATTTTGGATTATTGTTTTTTCATTTAACCCCATTTTCCCAACCTGCTAATCATAAGCACTGATCATTCAGCATTTTGACATCAGGAAAATCATAATATCCGGTCAGGAAATTGATCACGTCCAGTAGGGCTTCTGATCCTTGTGACGGAATTCCTTCATCCGTTCCCGATAGCTGCCAAGGAGCGATTCATAGTGCACTTTTTGCTTGTCCTTTAAGGCACCTGTTTCCAGAAGCTCATGAAGCCTTGCTTCATATTGCTTCAAATAGTCTTGGGCGGCGTCCTTATAATTGTTGGCCATGTTATTATCAATGCGTTCCAGCAGTGCTTCCAGATCTCTGTTTTTCTTCAGCAGCATTCTTTGTTCCTCCGGACGGTGTGGGTATAAAGTTTTTTTACTTCTATCAGCATAACCCATTTGCGGTCATCCGTCAAATGGGTTATGCTGTGGTTGGTGTGGTTGGGGAATTGACATATATTAAAATATGTGCTAGCATATATACATAACAATGTTATTCGGAGGGCCTGATTTGGACGGTGAGGATAAGAAGACACGGGAGCATTTGCTGGAGAGCGCCAGGCAAGAGTTTACCGCCAAGGGTTACCTGAAAGCCTCACTGCGGAAAATCTGTGCCGATGCGGGAGTAACGACAGGAGCGCTGTATTTTTTCTTCAAAGATAAGGAGGACCTGTTTGCTGCCATTGTGGAGCCTCCGCTGTTGGAGCTGAAACAGCTGTTATATGAGCATTTCAGCATGGAAAACGAGTTGAATCCGGAGACGTACATACATTCCGACGGCGATCATGACGAGTTTGCCGCCGTTTTGATTCGTCACCTATATGCGAACCGTCAGGAGTTTCTGTTGCTGCTTACAAAGGCTCAGGGCACTCGGTTTGAAAACGTAGTGGATGAGCTGGTGGAGACCATTGAAAAAAGGTATTTTATGGTAGCGGAGAAACTGGCGGGAGTACTGCCGGGGAAACGGATCAACCGCTATATGCTCCACTGGCTGTCCCATATGGCAGTTGATGCCTTCAGCCATTTGCTCACTCATGAAAAGGATGTGGAAAAAGCAATTACCGTGATGGGGCGCTTTATGGATTTTATAGTGAGCGGGTGGATGAAGCTGACTCTGGAGGATGTGGAGACCGGAAAATAAGAGAATATGCCGCACAGACTGCAAGGCCTGTGCGGCTAATATTAAGCAGCCAACATAACAATGTTATGCTGGCGTTATGTAGAAGATTCATTTGACAGGAGGATTTGAAATGTATTTGCAGGTCACGGATTTAAAGAAAAGTTATGGCGCCGGCGAAAGCCGGGTCAGCGTGCTGAACGGTATTACTATGGGGGTGGAGCGCGGACAGATGTGTGTGATACAGGGGAGCAGCGGCAGTGGAAAATCCACGCTGCTAAACTGTATCGGCGGATTGGATGAAATTGATGCCGGATCCGTTGTAGTTGACGGGAAGGAGATTTCCGGTCTGAAAAGCGGCGCTCTTGCTGATTACCGTCGGGAGAATCTGGGGTTTGTCTTTCAGTTTTATAATCTGGTGCCTGATCTGACGGTGCGGGAAAATATTCAGGTATGCGAATACCTTACCGGCCAGCCCCTTGACTTGAATGAGCTGCTGGAAACGCTGGGCCTTTTTGAACAGCGGGACAAATTTCCCTCCCAGCTTTCCGGCGGGCAGCAGCAGAGGTGCGCCATTGCACGGGCACTGATTAAAAATCCCAGGCTGCTGCTCTGCGATGAGCCTACGGGGGCGCTGGACTCCAAAACGTCACGGGAAATTCTGATACTGTTGGAGAAGATAAACGAAAAATACGGCACCACCATGTTGATCGTTACTCATAATAATTCCATTAAAAATATGGTGCATAAGGTGGTCGTGGTGAAAGACGGGCTGATTAAAAGCGATTATGAGAACAGGCGGCGCACGCCTGCCGCAGAGCTGGAGGATTTGTGATGAACAGGATTTTGAAAAAGCGTCTGCCCAGGGAAATAAAAAAGCATTTTTGGCGGTGGCTGGCGTTGTTTTTGATGACGGCCCTGGGAATGGCCGTGGTGGTATCGGTGGTTGGCGGCGCGGAAAATATGATCAGGGGAAGCCGTACATGTGCAGAGGAAAATCAGGTTGAGGACGGGGAGTTTACTACGATCCAGCCGTTGACAAAGGAGCAGGAGGGACATCTGCGTCAGCAGGGCGTGATTCTGGAGCAGAAATTTTCCACGGACATAAAACAGGAGGATGGCTCCGCTTTACGGTTTATGAGCAATCGTGCGGAAATCAATCTGATTGCCGTGGACGAGGGCCGGACAGCGGAGAAAAGGGGTGAAGTCCTTTTAGAAAAGCGCTACTGCGAAGAACATGATTATGCGGTGGGTGACAGGATTCGGGTTCTGGGAAGGGAATTTGAGATTGTGGGGATCGGTTCGTCGCCGGATTATGATCTGCCGGTGCGTAATTTCTCGGATATGTCCGCGGAAAGCTTTTCCTTTGGGACGGCCTTTGTGACCGCCGGGCAGTATGAGGATTTATCAGGGGAAGTCAATGGAACGATGCCGGAGAACGGAATACAAGGCGGAGAGAGTTATACCTACGCATATATTTTATCAGGCGGTGCCATCCATGATGTGGTAAAGGATGAGGTTAAGAATTTGACAACTGCTTTTACCACGGCAGAGGATAATCCGAGGATATTGGCGGCAGCGGGGGATATGGTGCTGAACAGGACGGTAGGGCTGCTTGCGGGCGGGGTTGTGATTGCACTGTTTGCATATATCATATCCGTGTTTATAATTCATCAGATCAACCGTGAAGCCAGTGTCATTGGGACTTTGTATGCTCTGGGGGTAAAGAAAAGGAATCTGCTGCGCCATTATATTACCCTGCCTGCAGCAATTTCACTGCTGGGCGGGGTTTCCGGTCTGGTATTGGGCTTTTCAGAGATTGGCATGGTATGGCAGATGAAAGAGGCCTACGGCTATTTTTCCGTTCCCGCCTTTGACAGGATATATCCTGCTTATCTGATCATTTACGGGGTGCTTCTGCCGCCTGTGATTTCGGTGCTTATTAATTTCCTTGTGATCAACAGACAGCTTTCCCGGACCGCCCTTTCTCTGATCCGAAACGAGAGAAAAACAGTGGGTCTTTGCAAAATGAACTTAAAGAGCGGCAGCTTTACACGCAATTTTTGCATCCGGCAGATGCTGCGGGAGCTGCGTACAAGCGTCGGCGTGGCGGTGGGAATGTTTGTCTCGATGATGATATTTATGCTGGGATTAAACTGCCTTGTACTGTGCCGAAATGTAGGAATTGACAGCAGAAACAGCGTGAAATTTGAATATATGTACACAGGAAAATTTCCGGAGGAAAGCATTCCAGAGGGAGGGGAAGCATGTTTATTGCAACCCCTGTCCATAACGAAATTCGGTTATACACTGGATGTTTCCTTGATGGGAATTACGGAAAACAGCAGATTCTTTGACGCAAGGCCCGCGGACAGTAAAAACAGCATCATTATAGGAAGCTCGCTGGCCACAAAGTACGGCCTTGCCAAGGGAGATATACTGGTTTTGTATGATAAGGCTGGATCACAGGAGTACAAATTTACCGTTGAGGGAATCTGTGATTATTCCGTAGGTTTTACGGCATTTATGGAGATCGGCTGCATGCGGGAGCTGTTTGGGAAATCGGATGGAGAGTACAATGTCCTGCTGACGGAAAGAGCGCTGGAAACGGATGAGAACTGCCTTTATTATTCCACGACGACCCGTTCTGACATTGAGCGCTCTTCGGCAGTATTTGTCGAAATGATGGCGCCTATGGTCAGGATGCTGCTGACCGTTTCGGTGATTGTATTTTTTGTTGTCATGTATTTGATGACAGGGGTGATGATCGACCGCGCAGGCTTTGGCATTTCGCTGGTTAAAATTTTCGGCTTCCGACAGAAGGAAGTACGCACTCTGTATTTAAGAGGAATCACAATTACCGTGGCGGCGGGCGCGGCTCTCTGCATTCCGCTGTCTAAGGCTGCCACTGACGCAATTTATCCCTGGGCGGTGGCAAATGTTGCCTGCGGAATGAATCTGCACTTCCGGTGGTACTATTATCCCCTGATATTTGCCGGTGTCATGGGAATCTATTTTCTATCAGGCGCGCTGCTTTCGCGAAAAATAAACCGGATTACGCCGACGGAGGTGCTGAAAGCCAGGGAGTAATGAGGATTGCATAATTTCATGGTGAATGGTGTTAAGCGGTTATTTGGGCGAATGAATATTATTCTATATTCATTTGAGATAATTGATGCAGCTGGTCTCGTTTCCCATAGATTAAGGCTGTTACCTGTACTTTCATATTGGCATCATCAATCCAGAAGTATATGAGGAAATTTTTCACTGGCAAACGGCGTATTCCTTTTGTATGCCAGGGTTCCTCGGATATTAATGCTGCACGTTGTGGATAATGCGAAAGTGATGCAATGGAATCTTCCAGCATATCCAGCAAATGAAGGGCAGCATCGGGAGCCCTTAATTCATGGGCAATATAATATATTGTTTCCTGAATCTGATCTTCTGCCTGGGAAGTGATTTTCACAGTATAGGTTTTATCCATTATCGTATCTCCCGCCTTAAATCTGCAAATACATCAGCAACAGAGCGTGACTGGTCTGATTTGGCTTGTGCAAGTCCTTTTTTCATTATGGAGTCAAATTCTTCTGTGGTTAAGGAATCCAGAGTGGTAGGTTCTTTAGGCAGTGCTAACGAAAAAGGGATACTTTTGGTCATGATGATTTGTTTATATAAGGCATTGATAACAACAGAAGCAGGTAAACCAAGTTGGGACATAATAGATTCTGCCTGTTCTTTGACTTCTGGTTCAACACGGGCTAATACATTTGCGCTTTTTGCAGCCATAATAATACCACCTTTCTATTTGGACTGATATTATTATAACCTATTGTATAACTGTTAGCAATACAAAATGGAGAATTTAAAACTTTGTGCTTTGTTATCTAATAACTTTGGTAGACGAAAGAATGATCCAGCCAAGGACCGAAGAGTTATGTTTAAGATAAAAGGTTATAAGCATGAAGGCAATAGAAACTCAAAATGCCAATATCGCAATATGATTATAGATGTAATAGCAAAAGAACTTAATGTATCTTAATGTAAACTCCACAAAGCATTGAGAATTGAATGCAATCTTACTGATTCAATAAAAAAATAGAGTGGTTATCATGTCCTAGCTAAGAATTTTTGATGTGATTTGCGCGCTTAATAGTGAATAGGAAGAATTGTGTGGGAATTGGATGCAGAAAGGCTAACAACAATAATTTGGTAAGTTTATAATTGGTCATTGATTAATACGATAAAAAACCGTATAATGTTCTTTAAAGGGTGGTGTTTATGAAAGAAAGGTTTGCAAAGGTAATATTTTGGTTTATATCATTATCTATGTTTTGGGCATTTATTAATTGTGTTTTTATAGTAAATGTTCAAAATAATCTTGATGGTTTGTCAGTGTTGGTTTTGGGCATTATTACTAATCCATTTATCGTAGATAAAATATCGAAGAAGGTAGGGGCAGAAGAACCCGATTATTCATATGCTTGTAAAATGTTACTAATATTTGGAGGTATATTAATTTCATTTATAATTGCACTAGTTATATTTGTGTTTATAGATAATAAGATTGGCGGAAAAATTACATTACAAGATTTTGAAGCAATATTAAAAATAACAATTTATGTTATTTATTTAATAGTTCTGTATGTTTGCAAAAGTGCCAATAAGGTTTTTAAATATATAGTATTTGGAATGTTTTATTTTACGTGTATTATATTATCGTTTACATCAAAATCAATTAACGAAAGTTTAATTGGAATTTTGAATAGTCTTTTAAAAGGGCATCTAGACATGAGTACTTTTGAGTTGTTGATAAATGATTTTTTGACGCCAATAAAGGAGTCCATTCTTACATATATTATTTTTGATACTATAATGATTAATAAAAATAGAAAGCAGGATAAAATTGGCGCTGTGAATATCGTAAAAAATGGAGAGGATGAAGTTATAAGAAGTGAGGCAACGGATAAAACCCGATTACATAATACACGGTACAAAAAGAAGAAATATACGCCCTATAACTTTAACGAAAAAAAAGAGTATAGAATATATAAGAACATTGGGAAGAGATATAGGAAAGAATATAGGGAAGAAAAGATTAAAGAAAATAAAAAATTCCCCTGTTTTGACAAATATTCAGAATGGGAAAAATATTTTATACATAAGTTTTTAGTGAGTAATTATAATTCAAATAATTTTCTGCATTTTTTGAACGGAAAATATAGGATGTTTCAAAAAGAGGAAGAATATTATAAGATTCTAGTGATACCACTTTATATTGCTTTAATGACAATAATACTAACAATATATTCCACAACGAATTTGTCTGTTGAAAAGTTAATTGGTACATTAGTATTTGAAATCATTATAGTCATAGCCGCTAGCATATATTATTTGTATAAAATTGGCCAAAAAGTAAATTTTTATGAAGATTGTATGAAAGTTATAAATGATCATAATGCCAGTCATCAAAATTAAAATCGGTGGCTGGTATATTTTCCTTGAGTTTTTGCAAATGCACTTTTAATGATTGCCTAGAGGTTCCAGAAATAAAACTTGCCCTCTCAAAGCCGGGGAAATAGGGAATATCCACTTCCTTCCAAAGTCAGATCAATAGCGTCAGGCACAGTTGACTATAAGCAGGACGATACGTCCGCAATCAACGCCTGATGCCCTCCTTTATGTTATATACGAAAGGATGTTGCTGATGCCTTTTGACAGTCGGTAATAGATGAAGTGGACTTTATCTTTAATGGGTGCAGTTGTTTTTATGACAGAAACCTTAAGAGCAGTCGTCTCTGGTTTTATCGAAAGCTGTGTTAGGAATGCCATGCACTAGGTGATATAGAAATTTAAGGCGTTAATGGCTTTTTGCCTCCTGACCCAGTAGTCTTCAAAGCGAAAAGCCTTCTTTTTGCAACGAAAATATTTTTCAATGCGCCATCTGGAAAAGCAGAGTTTTGCAAGCTGGATGGCATCTTCCCGAAACTGATATTTCTATTGGCAGCCAGTATCATGGTTTTGCCTTTATAAAAAGGGAGAGATGGTTTTACATTTACGTTGACTCCGCAGTCGTGCTGCCGGGATCCATTTTCCATGAAAGGGCAGTCTGCGTTTTGCGGTAAGACGGATGACATAATCCTGTTTTAAGTCATCCAGCTTACGGAACATCTTGTTGTCATCATACCCTTTGTCTATGACGAAGGAAGCTTTCCCAAAGAGGGAGGCAGCCCGCTCCAGTGCTGAAAAAGTCAAGCCATTGATGGAGGTAAAGTTCTTCTCCTTAGAGGAATGGATTTCAGAGAAGATGCTGACGGGATGTCCATTTCTTGTGAGGGTGCAGGCTTCTGTCACATGATAACCTTTTTAGTAGAAAAGTTAAATTTTCCGTTTCATTTGGTAAGTATTTGATGTAAAATTAACCATGAGGAATCCTCATCCTTTTTGTTTAGTAGATTTTTGTTTGGTCACTAAAATTTTACTATAAAAAGGATCAGGATTCCTTATATTTTTGCAGTTTTTTGAAAGTTGTGGATAGTGGTCCTTTATGATTGGCAGGCCTGTGGATAAAACTACGGAAACTTTATAAATCTGTTTCAAATCCGGTTTTTAAATGATATAATAACCGTATAAGAAAAACAAATTAAGTGTCCGGAGGTTAGTATGAAAAAGAAGTCAGCAATCATCATAGGTACTGTTATTGGCGTAATCATATGCTGCGGCTTTGTATGGTGGCTCCTGCCTGTCCGCTTACTGAGCGGAATTCCAGCGGAGGAAATTGCGGCCATTGAGGTGATTAACGGAAACAACGGCGATCAATTTGTGATTTCGGATGCAGAGGATATTGCCAGGATTGTAAACGGCATCAGGCAGGTGAATTTCCGGAAGAAGGAATTCAGCTCCAATATTGACTATTGGTATCATCTGACTTTTATCGGAGAAAGCGGAGAAAAAATTACATCCTTGGGAATACGAAACACCCGCTATGCACAAAAAGATATTACGGGAAAACAGGTGCTTTATTACTACTGCGACGGAGAGCTGGATGAGGTGGGAAATTATCTGGAAAGCCTGGAGGCCGCACAGTTTCCTGATTATAAGAGGGATCCGGACCGATGACAAAAATTTTACTGGTGGAAGACGATAGGGGCATTGTGGCCAACCTGACGGAGTTTCTGACTGCAGAAGGGTATGAGGTGAAAAATGCTTCCGGGCAGGCGGCTGCGCTGGAGGCGTTGGAGAGTGAGTGGTTTGATCTGGTGCTGCTGGACATTTCCCTGTCCGATGGTAATGGTTTTGCCGTCTGTTCCGCAGTTAAGTCTCTTTATAAGATGCCAGTGATCTTTCTCACTGCGTCGGGGGACGAGTACAGCACGGTCACGGGATTTGAGCTGGGGGCGGACGATTATATCCCCAAGCCCTTCAGGCCCAGAGAGCTTGTGAGCCGGATCAGGAATATTCTCCGCCTTACGGGAGGTGCCGGCTCGGTAATTCGTCTGGGGGATGTGGAGGTGGATACCGTAAAGGGCGTTGCGGCCAAAAACGGTAAGGATTTATACCTGTCGGCCCTGGAATACCGCCTGCTGCTGGTATTTTTAAATAACCGGGGGGCGGTGCTTACCCGGACCCAGCTTTTGGAGGCAATCTGGGACGCGGCAGGAGAATTTGTAAATGACAACACCCTGACGGTGTATATCAAGCGGCTCAGGGAAAAGATAGAGGACGATCCCCAGAATCCGGCGATAATCAAGACGGTGCGGGGCCTGGGCTATAAGGTTGATGGATGATGAAGCTGTTTCGAAATCTGGAAATTAAGAAAACGGTATTGATCTATGGCATATTGACTGTGGCGGCAGTCATAACTGCTTATTTGTGGGAACGGCGCTTCGGCCTGCTGATGCTGGGTGTTTGTACGGTGTTTGTGGCGGTTTATCTGCTTGCCACCTATAGGCGATACCGGCGCATTTCCGGGCTTGCCGCGGATATAGACCGGATTCTGCATGAGGATTGTCAGGTCTCTCTGGAGAAGTATGCCGAGGGAGAGCTTGCCATTTTACAGAGCGAAATATATAAAATGACGGTTCGCCTGCGGGAGCAGCAGTTGAGCCTTAAGGAGGATAAGGTATATCTGGCTGATTCCCTGGCGGATATATCCCATCAGATTCGCACGCCCCTTACTTCTATAAATCTGCTGGTATCCCTGCTTTCCGAACAGGATATTACCCCTGCTCGGCGGCAGCAGTTATCCCATGAGCTGTATGAGCTGCTTTCCCGGATCGAATGGCTGATTACTGCGTTGCTGAAGATGTCCAGGCTTGACGCGGGGACGGCAAAATTTAAATCGGAAACCCTGCCTCTTGAGGAACTGCTGCGAAGAGGAACGGCGCCGTTGCTGGTTTCCATGGATCTGAGGGATCAGAGCTTAGAGGTGTCTGCGGAGGGAGATTTTTCCGGGGATGTGTCCTGGACCTGTGAGGCGATTACCAATATTGTCAAGAACTGCATGGAGCATACGCAGGAAGGCGGGAGCATCGAAATTAACGCCTCGGAAAATGCCCTTTATGCGGAGATCATTATTTCAGACAACGGCAGGGGGATTGCGGCGGAGGATCTTCCCCATATTTTTGAACGCTTTTACAAGGGAAGGGATTCCGGCGAAAAGAGCTTTGGCATTGGCCTGGCGCTGGCGCGAAGGATCATTACAGCCCAGAATGGTACGCTGAAGGCGGAAAATAAGCTGTCCGGAGGCGCAAAATTTACCATTCGATTTTACAGGGGGACTGTCTGAAAGGCAGTTCCTTTTTTACTAAGTGACGTTTTTGTTATTTTCAAGTCACCGCCCTGTCACCTGAAACCCGTAAAATATAATTCGTAGATTACAGGGAGCTGTACCTGGAAATATGAATTATGAAAAAGGAGAAATTCGACATGGAAATTTTGAGAGTGGAAAACCTTTGCAAGACCTACGGCAAGGGTGAAAACCAGGTAAAGGCGCTGGACAATGTGTCCTTTTCCGTTAATAAGGGTGAATTTATTGCTATTATAGGTCCGTCCGGATCGGGTAAGTCCACCCTGCTGCATATTCTGGGGGGAGTGGACAGGGCCACCAGCGGCAAGGTTTATATGGATGGCAGTGATGTATATGCGCAGAACGACGAGCAGCTTGCCATTTTCCGCCGCCGCCAGGTGGGATTGATCTACCAGTTCTATAATCTGATCCCGGTGCTGAACGTGGTGGAGAATATTACCCTCCCGGTGCTGATGGACGGCAGGAAGGTCAACCAGGAGAGGTTAAAAGAGCTGTTGACTACGCTGAAGCTTGTGGGGCGGGAAAATCATCTGCCCAATCAGCTTTCCGGCGGCCAGCAGCAGCGGGTATCCATTGGCAGAGCCCTGATGAATGCGCCTGCCGTGGTGCTTGCCGACGAGCCCACCGGAAATCTGGACTCCAAAAACAGTCAGGAGATTGTAGAGCTGCTGAAGGTTTCCAATCAAAAGTATCATCAAACCCTGATTATCATTACCCATGATGAAAGCATCGCCCTGCAGGCAGACCGCATTCTGGCCATTGAGGACGGAAAAATTACACGGGACGAGGTGATTCGCAGATGAATATATTTCATAAAGTAACGCTCCAGTCCTTAAAAAAGAACAGAACCAGAACCACGGTTACCATCATCGGCATTATCCTTTCGGCGGCCATGATCTGCGCCGTGACGACCTTTGTTTCCAGTATGCAGAATTATGCCATAAGCTATGCGGTTTACTCCGGCGGAGACTGGCATGGGGCGCTGTTTGACGCCTCGGAGAGTGATCTGGAGAGGATACGCAGCGCCGACCAGGTTTCGGCTTCCGCATACGGTCAGCGCCTGGGCTATGCAAAGGTAGACAGTAATAATGTGCTCAAGCCTTACCTGTATGTGCTGGGCGGTCAGAAGGAAGCCTTTTTTGAAATGCTGCCGGTACGACTGGTCTCCGGTGAGCTGCCGAAAAACGGAAATGAAATCATCCTGCCGGAGCATCTTTTAACGAATGGGGGGCCGAGTCTTGCGGTGGGCGACACAATTACGCTGGAGCTGGGCCTGCGAATGCTGGACGGATTTTCCATGGGGCAGAACAATCCCTGTACCGTCTATGACGGGGAAACAAATAAAGAAATTATGAATGACGAGGTCCTTGAGGTAAAAGAGACAAGAACCTATACCATAACGGGTATTTATAAGCGTCCTTCCTTTGAGGATTGGACTGCCCCCGGATATACCGCTCTTACGGTGGCAGATGAAGAATTTGCGGACGGCACGGGCTTTGATGTGTACTTTAAGATGAAGAAGCCGGCCGGGGTCTATGAATTTACGAAGGGCTTTGACCTGAGCGGAACATATAATACGGAGGTCCTGATGTATTCCGGTGTATCCCGGTATGACAGCTTCCTGCGTATGCTGATCAGCCTTGCAGTCATCGTAATCGGGCTCATCATGTTTGGCTCCGTGTCACTGATTTACAACGCCTTTTCCATTTCCGTTTCCGAAAGAACCAGACAGTTTGGCCTGCTGTCCTCCGTGGGGGCCACGAAAAAGCAGCTGAAAAAGATGGTACTTTTTGAAGCCTTTGTTGTGAGCATCGTGGGGATTCCCTTAGGGATTGCGGCAGGTATCGGCGGGATCGGTGTAACCTTATTGCTGATCGGCAACAAGTTTATCAGCATCATGGGCGATTTTGATCTGCCCCTGCGTGTCTGTGTGTCCTGGCAGGCCGTAGTCATTGCGGTGGTGGTAGCTCTGGTTACGGTTTTGATTTCCGCCTGGCTTCCTTCGAAGCGGGCTACGAGGATTTCCGCGGTGGAGGCCATCCGCCAAAGCACAGATATAAAGGGCAGCAGCAGGCCGGTCAAAACCTCCGCTCTGAAGCTGAAGCTGTTTGGACTGCCCGGCGTCCTTGCGAGTAAATATTATAAAAGAAGTAAACGGAAATACAGGGCTACCGTGTTAAGCTTATTTATGAGTATTGTATTGTTTGTTTCCGCGTCTGCCTTTACGGATTATCTGATGGAATCCGTCGGCGGCGGCTTTTCCGGCAACGGATATGACCTGCAGTATTCCATTGACGAGGACGAGGAAAACAGCAGGACCAGGGATGAGGTTTTGGAGATCCTGCTGTCGGACCGGCATGTAACTGCCGGTGCTTATTTACGGCAAAGCTATATTAACGGAAGCATTCCAAACCAGTATATCACGGAGGAATATCGGGGTCACTTTGCCGTGGAAGCTTCCGCATATGACGGGGAAAGCATGGAAGCGTCCGAGACGGAAACCGCCGTCAGCGGCTATGTGTATTTTGTAAGCGACCAGGAATTCGAGCAGCTCCTTGCCCGTTACGATCTTCCGCGGGAGGACTATTTTAACACGGAGGCGCCCCTGGGGATTGCGCAGGACGGAGCGGTTCATTTTAATAAGGATAAGGGAAGATACGAAACGGTGACGGTTTTAAATTCCGATGTCAGCGAATTTCACGGCAGGAGGTTAAAGGACTTTTCTGACTACTATTATATGGAGGAGGGCCTGGATGAAAACGGAAATCCGGTGATGCGATTCTGGAATGACAGCGACAAAAAGGATATGCTGGAGATGCCCTATGAAGATGCCTTTGTGAAGTATTCCTTAAGAACAGGCAGGACGATTACTGAGGCGCCCTTCTATGTCATGAAATCCACGGGGATCGGACTGAATTTCATATATCCTTATAGTATGATGAAAAGCGTGCTGCCGGAAGAGATGTTAAAATCCGGTATGCGCCGCACTTACTTTCCACTGACTACGGAGGATCATAAGGCAAGCTATGATAACCTTGGGAAGGTTTTAAGTGAAAACGGCATGGAGTCCATGTATCTGAATGATTATGCGGAACGGGAGGAAATGAACCGGAATATTGTGACCATCATCCAGGTGTTTTCCTATGGATTTATTGTGCTGATTTCACTGGTAGCCGCGGCCAATGTGTTCAATACCATAACCACCAACATCAATCTGCGCCGCAGGGAGTTTGCAATGCTGAAATCCGTGGGTATGAGCAATAAGGGATTTCACCGGATGATGAATTATGAATGCCTGCTCTACGGCTCCAGAGCGCTGCTCTTTGGACTGCCGGCTTCGGCAGGGGTTACCTGGTTAATTTACCGGGCGGTGGACGGAGGATATAAGACGAATTATCACCTGCCCTGGGGAGCCGTGGGCATTGCGGTATTAAGCGTATTTCTGGTAGTGTTTGCCACCATGATGTATGCCATGAGCAAGATCGGGAGGGATAACCCCATTGATGCCCTGAAAAACGAAAATTTATAAAGTCAAACAATCTTTACTCGGATACAACCGACTCGGCTGCGTCCGAGTAAAAATTGACAGAAAGAAAATTTGATTTTGATTACACTGGCAGCGCTGTTGAAGCGGCGCCGGCGTCCGGGGATATAATGCTGTCTGTACAGAATGTAAGCTTTTCCTATTGTGAGGGCAGAACGGGGCAATACCCTGTCGGGTGGCGAAAAGCAGCGGACCGCCATCGCACGTGCCATTATCAGGAATGCTCCCGACCGCACTGTCTCCTTCGGAAAAGTGGAAAATACCTGCATTCCGAGAGCATAATTTTTCTTTTTGCTCATATAATAATTTTGAAAGAAATTGAATGATAATTCTTGCAGTTTGTTTTATTTGGATGTAAAATAAAGGCAGAAAGGATGCGATGATATGACTACAGTAAGTCTTCGATTTGATGATGAAATGAAAAAACAGTTGGATGAGATGTGTAATGAAATGGGTATGAATCTCACTACTTTTTTTATGATTTATGCGAAAAAGGCATTGCGGGATCGGCGGATTCCTTTTGAGGTGACAGCTCCGTTAGAACCATTTTACTCAGATTCCAATATAGAACAACTGCAGAAAGCAAACAAGCAGGTGAAAAACGGACAGGTGGTGATAAAAACGATGGAAGAATTGGAGGCAATGGAGTGTGAGTAAAATCATTTTTGCTGAAGATGCGTGGGAAGAATATTTATATTGGCAGTCGCAGGATAAAAAAACCTTGAAGAAAATAAATAATCTTCTGAAGTCCATTCAGCGGGAGCCGTTCGCCGGTGAAGGAAAACCGGAACCATTGAGGAATAGTCCTGACGGGGAGTGGAGCAGACGGATCAACGAAAAAGATCGACTTGTTTATATAGTTAATAACGAAGGTATTATTGTAACTCAATGCAAGGGACACTATAATGACAAGTAAATTCGTAATTAGCACAATTTTTCTATTAAGGCAATATCTGCCAGGTCTTTGTATCTTCAAGCCAGTTTTCAAAAATCTCAAGTATAACATATCTTCACACAAAATTCATACGGAAATGGTATAATGATTCTGCTGACGCAGAATTCAAGCCAGCTAAAGCTGTTTTGCTTAAAACCGGCCGAGGCCGGTACAGCCAAAAAATCAGGCAGGGAGGACAACAATGGAAGCAGGTGCGGTAACGGTACTTTTTTTGGAGGACGAGCCCACCATACGGGAGGTCCTGGCGGAATATATGAAAATGTCCGGCTACCAGGTGACAGAAACTGCCAGGGGAGATGAAGCCATAGCTCTTCTGAAGGAAAATGCCTATCATATTGCGGTATTGGATGTGATGGTGCAGGGGGTGGACGGATTCGAGGTGCTGCAGTATATCCGGGGAAACTGCCCGGATACAGCCACCATCATGCTGACGGCTCTGGATGATGAAAAGACCCAGATCAAGGCCTTTAATTTATATGCGGATGATTATGTGATCAAACCGGTGTCTCCCATTATTCTGCTGAAACGGATGGAGACGATTCTGCGGCGAACCTTGTATATGGAGAGGAAGCTTCAAACGCAAAAAGGCGGTGAAGAAAATGCAGAAACGGATCAGGCTGGCCGGCTGCCCGGACTGCATTTTGAAGAAGAGGCCTACAGCGTCTATTACGGGAACGAGAGACTGCCCCTGACCTTAAGCGAATATCTTCTTTTACAGACCCTGTACCGGCATCCGCAGCGGGTGTATACCAGAGAGCAGCTGATTTTGCACATTTTTAATGAAGAATACATCGGTAACGACAGGATCATCGACGCTCATGTGAAGAATCTCAGGAAAAAGCTGCCGGTAAACTGTATTAAGACCGTGATTGGCGTGGGCTATCAATTTGACGGCAGCAGCTTGTGAACTTTTGGGGTGTGGGATGGAAGAAAGGCAGGGCTTTACCATGAATTATGAACGGAAGGGTCTGGACAGGAAAAACCGGCTTTATAGCATCATTTTGGCGGTGGTGCTGCTGGCGGGGCTTGTGGGATATTTTATCTGTATGCTGCCCTCGCTGTATGTAAGCTATCGCAAGGAGCAGAATTTGCAGTCTGTGGCGCAGCAGCATACGGCTTATGTGGAAAACGGTAATTATGACGGTATCAAAACGGCAAATCCGGTGGCTTGTTTTTCCGTTAAAATTCCCTATGCCGGGGATACTTTTTCTTTGGCAAGTCCTTCCTGGAGCCTGGAGGTGACGGCGGAGACGGCGGAGGCCAAAGCGGGGTTTGCAGAGCTGGGTCAGCTGCTGCAGCGGTACAAAAACGGAGACTTCCCGGAGGGTTACACCGAGGAACAATTTTTTGAAGAAATGGAAGCCTGGATTGACCAGTGGAAGGAACCGCTAAAGAAATTTTCATCGTCGCTGCCGGTGCGGATTGAGCTGGAGCTTAACGACAGTGTGGAGTATAACGGGGAAAGCAGCAAAATACATCTGATGTCCAATGAAATATTGATTCTGGAGGCGGGGGCCAGCAACGAGGAAAATATTTACTCAAATTATATTGCCATGGAGGACACGGGAGACGCCATCGTTTTTACCTGTCTGCCTACGGTAACTCCCGACATGGGAGAAATCCGGCCCGTGGTGCTGCAGAGCATTCCCATGCTGGGGGCGGTGATATTGCTGTTGGTGCTGCTGTTTTCCCAAATGTATTCCAAAGGAATCTTAAGGCCGGTATATCGGGAGCTGGAAGAAAAGAATCAGGCGCTGCAGGAGGAAAATAAGCGCCAGGAGATTTTCATGCGGGCCTCATCCCATCAGCTCAAGACGCCGCTTTCCGCAGCGCTGCTTTTGCTGGACGGTATGATAAACCAGGTGGGGAGGTATCAGGATACTTCTTTGTATCTTCCCAGGGTAAAGGAGCAGCTGCTTTCCATGCGGAAGATGGTGGAGGATATTCTTTCCTTAAATCATTGCCGGGACAATATTGAGCTTCGGGAGATGCAGGTCCTGCCCTTGATGGAGGCCAAACTGACCGAATATCGGGTGAAAATTCTGGATAAAGGGCTGCAGGTATCGTGTACGGGAGAGGGCGGCACCATAAAGGCAGACGAATATTTAATGATGCAGATTCTGGATAATCTGATTTCAAATGCGGTGGAATACACACCCAGGGGCAGCAGGGTCCAGATCAGGGTCTTCCGGGAGGCTGTTTCTATTGAGAACTATGGAGTGAGGATTTCGGAGGACATACTGCCCCATGTTTTTGATCCCTTTGTCAGCGGAAACCATGAGCGGGAAATTGCAAGCCATGGCTTAGGGCTGTATATAACGGCGTATTATGCAAAGCAGATGGGCTTTACTGTGCAGATTGAAAATGGAGAGAACAGTGTGCTGACCACATTGTATTTTTCTTAAAAGCTCCACAGAGCTTTCATGCCGTCTTCATGCAAAATTCATGTGAGGCTGTTATTCTAAACAGGAACCGATACATCGCCGTCAGGCGGTGACGGGAATCATCATGGAAGGAGTAAACAGGAATGCAGTTGACAATCGAAAATTTGACAGTAAAATACGGCACGGAAGCTGCGCTGCAGATCAGGGAGCCGCTGACGGTAAGCGAAGGCGACAGGGTGGGCATCATCGGCTCCAACGGCGCCGGAAAAAGTACGTTAATTAAGAGCATTCTGGGACTTGTGGACTATCAGGGGACCATCCGCACGGATTTGGAGCCCTGGCAGATAGCAACCCACATGCAGTTTAATGAGTACACGGATGCCATGCCCTGTAAGTACATTATGGAGGTGATTCTGGATACAAAGGTATCTAAAAACCCCAGGCTGCAGGAGCTGATTCGTTTTTTTGAATTTGAGGACTGCCTGCGGAAAAAGTACAGCAAGCTGTCCGGCGGGCAGAAGCAGCGTTTTACCATTATTATGGTGATGATGCAGGACGCGCCGCTGACCTTTTATGACGAGGTGACCTCCGGCCTGGACTTTGAAACCAGGCAGAAGCTGATGGAAAAGCTGGTAAGCTGGTATCAGGGGAAGAACTCCAGTCTGTGCATCGTATCCCATTATTACGAAGAGCTGGAGCAGATGGCTAATAAGATCCTGATCCTGGATAAGGGAAAGGTCATTGATTACGGTGACAAGGATCAGCTGTTTCGTAAGTACTGCGGACGGGCGGTGATTGTATTTGACGCGCTGCCACAGCATCAGGGCCTGGTAAAGGGATTCAAAAGGCTGGCTTCTCCGGCACATCTGACAGCACTGTCAGTAAAGGATGAGGCGGAAGAGCTGGCAGTGACAAGGCTGCTGCTGGACAATAATATCAATTACAGGCGCAGCAACAGCGACATTGAGATTATGTACAGCAACGCCAGACAAAATTTTTATGGGGAGGATCAGGGTGATGAATAAACAGATACGGAGAAAAAAGTTTTCGGCATCCATGCTGCTCTTCGAGTTTCGTAATATCACGGGAAATCCGTATATACACATCTTCGGTATCGGACTGCCGGTGCTGATGGTGCTGATTTTCGGTAAAATGCTGGAGTCCAATATCCCTGGGGGAGAAATCTTGTCCACGGCAGTGACAGGGCTTTTTCTGGGGCTGGGTACTATGATCCCCCTGGCGGCAATGATGGTGGGATACGCGGCCACCTTTTCTCAGGAACTGGAAAAGGGAATCCCGCAGCGGCTGGAGCTGTTTGGTATCGACAGGGGCATGACGATTGTCAGCAGAATTCTTGCCGAGCTGATCTTTCAGGTCTGTTCCTTTGTAATTTATTTCATGGTGGGAGCTTTGATTCTGCGGATTGAGACGCCTGTGTTTACAGGACTGGTCTGTTATGTGGTATGTATTGTGGCATTGGGGATTATTTCCTTTGCGGTGGCCCATGGCATTGCCTTGTTTTTCCGTAAATTTGGCATTACCTACTGTGTTACCATGATCCTCTATTTCTGCGTGATGATAGCCAGCGGCATGATGGGGATTGATTATGAAATGCTGCCCGCGCCGATCCAGGCGGTTGCCCGGCTGCTTCCCACCAATTATATTGTCAGGGACTTTGCGGATATTTGGCGGGGCAGAGAGTATAATTTTATGCCCATGCTGCAGGCTTATCTGTTTACGGGAGCATTGGCGGGTATTCTGTTGTTTTTCAGCCTGCGGCGCAAGGCAGGAAAAGGCGCGTAGCAGAATTTAGAAAATCGTCACCTATATCAGGTGGCGGTTTTTTTATGCCAAATTAAAAAATACAGGTTGACAGGCAGTCCTGCATTACATATAATAAGGTTACAGATGTTGCGTTACGATTGTTTTTCTACAAAGAGGTATCCATATGCCACGGAAATTTATGTTTACAAGAGAAGAAATTATTTCCGCAGCTCTTAAGCTGATTAGAAGAGGCGGGATGTCGGCCCTGACGGCAAGGGCTCTGGGAGCGGAGCTGGGGACTTCCTCCCGTCCGGTTTTCGGTCTTTTTAAGAATATGGAGGAAGTGCAGACGGAGGTCGTAAAGGCGGCGGATGCTTTATACCAAGGCTATCTGAAAGAGGATATGGCAAGTGGGAAATATCCTCCCTATAAGGCCAGCGGCATGGCGTATATCCGTTTTGCCAGAGAGGAAAGAGAGCTTTTTAAGCTGCTCTTTATGCGGGACCGCTCCGGTGAAAGGGTGGAGGAAAACAGGGAGGAAATACGGCCCCTGTTGGAAATTATCAAGAGGCAGTTAGGAATCAATGAAGAGGCTGCGTATTGCTTTCATCTGGAAATGTGGATTTATGTTCATGGCATTGCAACCATGCTTGCAACCTCTTATCTGGAATGGGACGAAGGGTTTATCAGCAAGGTTTTGACGGACGGATATGAGGGCATGAGGGCCAGGTATATGAAGGGAGGACAAACTTATGGAGGCAATACAAACGGAACGCCTGACAAAGAAATATAAAGATTTGACGGCAGTGGACAGCCTTGATCTGGTGGTACACGAGGGAGAGCTGTTTTCCCTGTTAGGCGTCAACGGGGCGGGGAAAACCACAACCATCAAGATGCTTTCCTGCCTGACAAAGCCGACGGGCGGGGATGCAAAGCTTCTTGGCAGCAGTATTGTAAAGAACACGGCAGAGGTCAAGAAGATCATCAGCGTATCGCCCCAGGAAACGGCGGTGGCTCCCAATCTCACCGTGAAGGAAAATCTGGAATTGATGTGCGGCGTTCATGGCTTTTCCGGGGATAAGAAAAAGCAGAAGGCCGCGGAGCTTACGGAACAGTTTGAGCTTGCGCAAATATCCGGGAAAAAGGCAGGGAAGCTTTCGGGCGGCTGGCAGCGCAGGTTAAGCATTGCCATGGCCCTGATCAGCGAGCCGAAAATATTGTTTTTAGACGAGCCCACTTTGGGCCTGGATGTGATTGCCAGAAGTGACCTCTGGGATACCATCCGCTCCCTCAAAGGTAAAATCACGATTATTTTGACTACCCATTACATGGAAGAAGCGGAAGCGCTTTCCGACCGGATCGGCATTATGAAGAGCGGAAGGCTTCTCGCCCTGGGAACGGCGGAGGAATTAAAGGGTAAGGCAGGCACGGATAAATTTGAAGATGCGTTTATCGCCATTGTAAAAGGGGGCCGGGCCCCAGGGGAGGGAATATAAAATGAGACTGCTTACTTTTTCCGGAAGAACGGCAAAGGAGATCCTGCGGGATCCCCTGAATCTGGCGTTCGGCTTAGGGTTTCCTCTTGTGCTGATATTTCTGCTGTCCGCAATTCAGGCGAATATACCGGTGAGTCTTTTTGAAATAGAAAGACTGACTCCCGGTATCACGGTATTCGGACTTTCCTTTATGACGCTGTTTGCGGCCACTCTGGTTGCAAAGGACAGGGAGAGTGCGCTGCTCCAAAGGCTTTATACTACGCCGCTTACTGCCGTTGATTTCATTTTCGGTTATATGCTGCCGATTCTGCCGATTGCGGCAGCGCAAAGCATCGTCTGCTATATTGCGGCAATATGCTTAGGACTGCCTGTTACCGTAACGATTGTATATGCGGTACTGTTTATCCTGCCGGTATCCCTGTTTTTTATTGCGCTGGGCCTGCTGTGCGGCAGTGTGTTCGGTGTGAAGCAGGTGGGAGGGATCTGCGGCGCTCTGCTCACCAACCTGACAGCTTTTCTGTCCGGCGTGTGGTTTGACCTGGAGCTGGTGGGCGGTGCCTTTAAAAAAGCAGCCAATCTCCTGCCCTTTGTCCATGCGGTGGAGCTGGAAAGAGCCGTGCTGAACGGGGACTATGCCGCCATATACCCGCATATCTGGTGGGTGCTGGGCTATACGCTGGTAACGGCTGCCCTTGCGGTACTGCTTTTTCTGCGACAGATGAAACGGCAATAAAGCGCGCAGATGGGAATGTTACGGGAGCAGCTGCGCAGAGCGTGTTAAGGCTGATTGCGGTCAACGAGGGCGTTGACACAGGTTCGGGATTTGATGATGATTAAGCAGATTTTATAGAATTATGCGTGTGTCTGTGGTATGATATTAATGTTGAACAATTCGACAAATCGGAAAACAATAAAGTGGGAGAATGGTATATGATTTACGATTATGAGGAAAAGGAAGGATATGTTTCACTTTGGATAGGTAAATGCAAAGATTATAGTGCGATTGATGATTACCTTTCAACAAAAGATTTTGATGACGATTTTGATGGAGATATAGAAAAAGCGGAATCGAATGAGATATGGAAAAAATTGTTTATTCCTGCTAATCGAGATCGACCATTTGAAGAAGAACTGAAAGAACTCTTTAATTATGAGTTTTTCAATCAGTTTGAATATGATTTTGGCTTATCATTTGACGAAGATTTTAGGGAAGCGGAAGTTTTGGATGGTGATACAAAGAATTTAGAAAAATTATTCAGCGGATTTTCTTATTGTGATTCGTTTCTGGATAAGGTAATAAATATGAAAAATAGTCACTTGCCAGAATGTAATACAGCGGTTGCTTTGTACGACTTCAAATATGATGGCAGTATTTTGAAAGCAGAACATGAAAATTTTCAGTTATACTTTTTGGGATACTGTAAATATGATAATTAGGCAGAAGTTTTTATGACAATTTTTTCTCCTTCTGCCTTATTCACAGCATCAAGACAGCACGGTCTGCAAAGTATTAAGCTTAATCCAGGCCGCATTTTTTATAAGACAGCATGAAAAGCAGGGCGAAGAGAAGGATATTTCCGCCCAGGATGACAACGCTGCCGGGCTGGAAATCCCAGGCAGCCGCCTGCTCCAGCATCAGCACAACCTGTTGGGAATAGGTAAATTTTGCCACTTTGGCAATGCCGGTGTTAAACATGGACAGCATGGGCAAAAAGGAGAAGATCATCATCACCGGCACGGATACAGAGGCTGCCATCATCTGGTTTTTGCTCCGGGTACCGATGGCCGCGCCCAGCAACAGGGAGGCCAGGATGCCCGCTGCCATAATGCCCAGGAAAGCAAGGCCTTCCCACAGGGTGTAGCTGCCTGCGGCACACATAACAGCCGCCCCCAGCATACAGGCAATCCAGATATAGCAGCCAACGCCCAGCAGATATTCATGGGGCTTCACATTGGACATCAGCAGCACGCGCAGGGTATTCTGCTCCTTTTCTTCTGCTATGACAGCTGAAATACTTGTCAGCGGTGCCATGCCCACATACATGGCGGCAAACATGCTGACGAAGAAATTCTCCGGCATTCCCTCGATGTGGATGGCGTTGTTCATGATCACGGTAAGCACGGGAAACATCACAAACTGAATGAGGACGGTTTTATTCTTAAAGGTATCCTTGATCTGTTTTTTAAAGATGGCGATAATATTGTTCATGTCAGCTCCTTTTTGATTTAGGCGTTTCTGGTGATTGCAGAACGCTTATTGATCAGCACCGGTATTCAGACCTTCCCCGGTCAGCTCGATAAATACTGTTTCCAGCGTGGGCTCTGTGGAATGGATGGCCCAAATGGCCTCCTGCTCCAGATATTCCTTAATCTGCAGGGCGGAAGCGCCGTTGTTTTCCAACGAGATTTGCTGGCCGTTTTTTAAAGTGATCTGCAGCCTGTTTAAGTGATTATATTTTCTGCGGACATCTGTCGGTGTTCCGTATTCCAGAATGCGTCCCCGGCTCAGCAGTGCCACGTGGTCGCAGAGTGCTTCCGCCTCATACATATTATGGGTGGTGAGAAAAATAGTGGCGCCCCGCCGCTTCTGTGCCTTCAGAACGTCATGGATCTCTCTGGTGGTGACGGGGTCCAGGCCGGAGGTGGGTTCGTCCAGAAACAGGATTTTAGGGTCATTCATGAAAGCCCTGGCCAGAGACAGCCTGCTCTTCATGCCCTTGGACAGCTTTGATACGGCAGTGTTCCTGGCCTCGTACAGGCCGATGCTTTTTAAAATATCGGCGATTCTGCTCCGGGAAACCTGATAAATGTCTGCATAAAAGGCGAGGTTGCTCATTACGGACAGGCGGTCGTACAGGCCGAAATTGTCCATCATCATTCCGATTTGTCCATGCTCGGCTGCCCGCAGCTTAAGGGCATCCCGGCCTAAAAGCGTGGCATGGCCTTCATCCGGCTTAAGCTGCCCGGTGAGCAGCTTGATCAGGGTGGTCTTTCCTGCGCCGGAGGGGCCTAAAAGGCCGAAAATTTCTCCTGCGGGAATCTGAAAGCTGACTCCGTTAAGGACCTGATTTGTGCCGAAGCTTTTGGAAAGCTCCGTGGCAGTGATACTACTTTCCACATTCATGATGGGAATCCTCCTGTCCTTTTAATTTTTGCAGTGCTTTTTCCATCCGCCGGTTTTCATGCTTTTCCCGGATAATCATAACCAGCCAGCTGCATACAAAAGAGACGGCAAAGCAGAGAAAGAACATGGCCCAGGGCTGCCACATATTGACGGGAAACCAGTGAAAGGCGATGATAAAAATCGCAATGATAACGATTACGGAGGTCAGCATACAGACGGTTCGCAGCCAGAGGGGCATTTGTCTGATCAGAGTATCCGTAAAAAACACAAAACGGAGGCCTGTAACCCCAGCCGATAAGAAAAGGAACTGAAAGGCAATTTCTGCAGGAATGCCCTGGTTTCCCAGTGCAAACATTGTGGAAATGTCTTTTGCGGATTCTCCGAAGGCAATACAAAAGATGTTCAGTGTCAGCATGGCAAATCCAAATATCATCAATACCTGTGCCAAATAGTCAAAAATTGTTTTTTTCTCTTCCATTAATAAATCCTCCAATTCAAAAGGGGCAGTGTCAAAGGGTTTTGCAGCAGGAGCTGTGTGGATCGGGCTATTTGTTATGCTCCCGCCCCAGACCCAGCCGGTTTTTCATTGCCTCCGCGTACTGGCGGGAGGCAATGATCTGTTCCCCGTTTGACATGGTGACGCGGATCCTCCGGTTAATATCGGCCTTTAATGATTGAATGCTGCGCAGCTGAATCAAAAAGGATTTGTTGACACGAAAGAAGCCGTATTCCTCCAGCTGCTGTTCCAGCTCATATAGCTTAAATTCGGATTCATATACCTGGGAAGAGGTGTAGATATAGCATTTCCTGTCCACACTTTCTATGTATATGACCTGTGAAATATCCAACAAATGGATTTCATCATTTAACTTTGCCGTCAACTGATGATTCATCATCCGCAGTGCGGAAAGCAGCTTCTCTACATCGGGAGTCAGCTGCCTGCAGGTTACGGAAATTTTCAGATCTTCGGCCTTTTCATCCACATTGATTTCTATTTTCAAAGCTTCACCGCCTTTTCTTCCTGTGCTTATGGAATCAGTATATATAAATATGGCCCGCCGATCAATCCTTCAAACACAGAATGCCGTTTTTCTGACATAAGCTGCCCTGCAAGGTTAGTGTAAAATTATAGTTGGCAAAAGCAAAAGGAAGAGGCCAAAACCCCTTCC
>CAJUIA010000020.1 GCA_910586485.1 uncultured Acetatifactor sp. | reverse complement strand
ATCAGATGATCCTTGACGGACCTCAGAGAAAGGGCGACAAGAGAAGAAGCCGTGCCGGCGCACAGAACATCGTTCCTAACTCCACCGGCGCTGCTAAGGCAATCGGCCTGGTTATCCCTGAGCTGAACGGCAAGCTGATCGGCTCCGCTCAGCGTGTGCCTACCCCTACCGGTTCTACCACCATTCTGGTAGCCGTTGTTAAGGGCAAGGTTACCAAGGAGCAGATCAACGACGCTATGAAGGCTGCACAGACCGAGTCTTACGGATATAATACGGACGAGATCGTATCCTCTGACGTAATCGGCATGACCTACGGCTCCCTGTTTGATGCAACCCAGACCATGGTAGCTCCCATGGAGGACGGCAATACGCAGGTACAGGTTGTTTCCTGGTATGACAACGAGAACAGCTACACCTCTCAGATGGTTCGTACCATCAAGTACTTCAGCGAGCTGGGCTGAAAATAAAGAACTACTAGACCTTTGGGGTCCGGTCATTGGACCGGGCCCTGTTTCGTGTGAGATAATAAAAATTGGAGGTTGGAAAAATGGGATTAAATAAGAAATCCGTTGATGACATTAATGCAAAGGGCAAGCGCGTACTGGTAAGATGCGACTTTAACGTTCCGTTAAAGAACGGCGAGATTACCGATGAGACCAGAATTGTGGCGGCGCTGCCTACGATCCAGAAGCTGATTAAGGATGGCGGCAAGGTGATTCTCTGCTCCCACCTGGGCAAGGTAAAGGAAGGCCCCAATGAGAAGGAGTCTCTGGCTCCCGTGGCAAAGAGACTGTCAGAGAAGCTGGGTAAGGAGGTTGTATTTGTTGCTGACTACAATGTGACCGGTGAGGCTGCTACAAAGGCGGTAGAGGCTATGCAGGAGGGTGATGTGGTCCTGCTTCAGAATACCCGTTTCCGCGGCAAGGAAGAGACCAAGAACGGAGAAGAATTTTCCAAAGAGCTGGCTGATCTGGCTGATCTGTATGTGTGTGACGCTTTCGGCTCATCCCACAGGGCACATGCTTCCGTGGAGGGCGTGACGAAATTCATTACGGCAAAGGGCGGCGAGAATGTGGTAGGCTACCTGATGCAGAAGGAGATTAATTTCCTGGGCAATGCGGTGGAAAATCCCGTGAGGCCGTTTGTGGCGATCTTAGGCGGTGCAAAGGTGGCGGATAAGCTGAACGTGATCTCCAATCTGTTGGAAAAGTGCGATACTTTGATTATCGGCGGCGGCATGGCATACACCTTCTTAAAAGCACAGGGCATGGAAGTGGGCAATTCTCTGGTGGATGACGAGAAGATTGACTACTGTAAGGAAATGATGGATAAGGCAAAGAAGCTGGGCAAAAAGCTGCTGCTTCCTGTTGATACTACCATTGCGGCAGGCTTCCCTGATCCCATTGACGGGCCTGTAGAGGTATCTTATGTAGATTCCGACAAGATTCCTTCGGATATGGAGGGACTGGATATTGGGCCGAAGACCCAGGCTCTTTTTGCGGATGCCGTGAAGTCTGCAAAGACCGTGGTTTGGAACGGTCCCATGGGCGTGTTTGAAAATCCTACTTTGGCGGCAGGAACGATTGCAGTGGCGAAGGCGCTGGCAGAGACCGATGCAACCACGATTATCGGCGGCGGCGATTCGGCAGCAGCTGTAAATCAGCTGGGCTTTGGTGACAAGATGAGCCACATTTCCACCGGCGGCGGTGCATCTCTGGAATTCCTGGAGGGCAAGGTGCTTCCCGGCGTGGCGGCAGCAGACGACAAAACGGAATAAAAAAAGTATATTTGGAAAAACAAGAGAGAAATATGAAGCGCTGGTAACATTCTCCTGTGTGGGAGCCGGAAGGCTGGCGGCAGTTTGCCGCGGTAATGTGAAGGCGAAGGAAGATTATGGCAGGTAAGATTTCAGGTATTTTGCGGGCAGCAGGGTTTGCCGCATGCCTTTTGTGTACTGTGTATATGTTATACTTTGCCGGAACCTGGAAGGCAGTGGCAGAGCTTGAGGCATCAGGGGCCAGGAGCCTGACCATTGCCGGAATGGCGGCAGTCACGGAGGGCGAGGTGGTGCGTGCAGGGAACGGGTGCACGGTCATTCGCTATTACCATGAATGGGACGGTGCGGAATATCAGAAGGTGATCAAGGGTGAGAACGAGGATTACCCGGAAAATGCAATCGTGCCCGTGATCTATACGGTAGGTATGGGGGCAGGAAGCTGTCTGGCTGCAGGCTTTTACCGGAAGCCCATGCAGATTTTGGGTTTAGTGGGGACGTTTTTGCTCCTGCTGGGCATAACATTGAGTTTCGGAAGGAAGGGAAGAGGAAAAAATGGCAAGAAGAAAGATCATAGCCGGTAACTGGAAAATGAATATGACTCCCAGTGAGGCCGTTAAGCTGTGTGCTGAATTAAAGGATCTGGTAAAAAATGACGAAGCGGATGTGGTTTACTGCGTTCCGGCTATCGACATTGTGCCTGTTGTGGAGGCAGTGAAGGGAAGCAATGTGGAGGTCGGCGCCGAGAATATGTATTTTGAGGAAAAGGGCGCATACACCGGCGAAATTTCCGCTGCCATGCTGAAAGATGCAGGCGTAAAATATGTGATTATCGGTCACTCCGAGAGAAGAGATTATTTTAAGGAGGACGACGCGCTGTTGAATAAGAAGGTCAAGAAGGCCTTTGAGGCAGGGCTGACGCCGATCCTGTGCTGCGGAGAGAGCCTGGAGCAGAGAGAGATGGGAGTTACCATGGACTGGATCCGGCTGCAGATTAAGTCCGATTTGGTGGATGTGACTGCGGATCAGGTGAAGGAGCTGGTGATTGCTTATGAGCCTATATGGGCTATCGGCACCGGCAAGACCGCAACCACGGAGCAGGCGCAGGAGGTATGTAAGGGCATTCGCGACTGCATCGCCGAGATGTATGACGATGCCACCGCAGCCGCAGTGCGCATTCAGTATGGCGGTTCCGTAAATGCCGGAAATGCGGCAGAACTGTTTGCACAGCCGGATATTGACGGTGGACTGGTAGGAGGCGCTTCTCTGAAAGTGGATTTTGGCAAGATTGTCAATTACAAATAAGTGGCAGACGGGAAAATATAAGCATATATATGATGCAGGGAATACCTCAGGTGTGGTATTTCCTGCATTTTCTGTACACCGAAACGACATATTTTTGCAGAGCGGACATTCCACATGAAAAATATGGTTTCGTTGGTTGAGCTGCTGCTGGAAATATGTTATTCTGTTAAAGGAACAAATGTTAATACAATATGATCGGCAAAGAAACCGTGCAGACCGGAAAGCAGGCGGATGGCCTTTTTGGAAGGCAGGTGCGGCGGATTTTGCGGAATGAGAGGGAGTATGTATTTTAAATGTAAAAACTGCGGGGGAAACGTGGTTTACAGTCCGGAAAAGCATACCATGTTTTGCCCTTTTTGTGAAAGTGAAAAAAGTCAGGAGCTTTCTGGCGGCACTTCTCCGGAAATGACAATCTGCCCCAACTGTGGCGGAGAGATCAACGTGGAAGAGCATACTTCTGCCACACAGTGCCCTTACTGTGACAGCTATCTGATCTTAAATGAGCGGGTGGAAGGGCGTTACCTTCCCAGGCTGATCCTGCCCTTTCAACTGGGCAAGGAGAGCTGCAAGCAGTCTATCCGGGAAAAGTTTAAGAAGAATCTGTTTGTACCTACGGATTTTCTGTCGGAGGTGCGGCTGAACAGTATGCAGGGTGTTTATGTGCCGTACTGGCTCTATAATTATGATACCCACTGTTCCTTTCAGGGAGAGGGCACAAAGGTGAGGACATGGACCAGCGGTGACACGCAATATACGGAAACCTCCTATTATGCCGTAAACAGGGATATGGACATCGGCTTTGACAAGATTCCGGTGGATGCCTCAGAGGTTATGCCGGATAATGTGATGGATTTGATGGAGCCCTATAATTACAGCCAGCTTATAGATTTTAACCCTGAATATATGTCCGGCTTTTATGCGGAGAAATATAACATGCCTGCAGAGGCGGTAGAGGCCAGGGCGCAAAGAAAAATGAATGAGGACGCGGCGGCCATGCTGCAGGCCAGCTATGCGGGGTATCATTCCGTGCGGTCCATCAGTCAGGAGATCCGGGTGAAGAGCAACAGCTCCTGTTTTGGGTTATTGCCTGTATGGAAATATCAGTATACATACGACGGTAAGGAATATCCCTTTTATGTCAATGGGCAGACCGGTAAAATTGTTGGGGAGGTTCCGGTCTCAAAGAAGAAGGCGTTTGTATACACCGGGACGTTGTGGGGCTGTGTGGCGGCTCTGCTGTTCATGGTACCGTTGCTGCTTAATTGGCTGTAGGAGGGGATCAGAGTGAAGGACGATTATAAAAAAGAAGCAATCAGGCAATACCTTCGCCATTTCCGCATTTGGTTCATCCTTGTGGGGATCATGGCGGCAGTAACCGCAGGTGTGGGCATCAGACATTTTGCCGGAGGAAGCGGGGAAGTAGAACGGACCAATACCTCGGCGCCCGGAGAGCGGGTCTATGACAATGCGGGTATTCTGACGGACGGGGAAGAAGAGCGGCTGCGGGAATATATTGCAGAAAAGGAAGAGCAGTATAAGGCGGACTTTGTCATTCTGACCATCAGCCGGCCTGTGGAAGGATATGAGGCTTTAGAGAGCGGTTTGGATTCGTCAGACTGGGAAACAAATATGACAGCCATAGCGGATGATTTTTGGGATGAGAATGGTTTCGGATACAATAAAGGCTTTGACGGGGACGGCTCCATATTGATTGATAATCGTTATGAGGGGCAGAGGGGAGAATGGCTGTCCACCAGCGGAAGGGTGGAGGATGCTCTCAGCGTCAGGGCCGTGGAAAGTGTACTGTATGCCGTGGATGATTATTATGACAGCGATCCCTGCAGGGCATATATGCGCTATATTGACAAGGTAAGCAGTTATCTGGACGGCGGCAGTGTGCGGCTGGACGGAATATATTATCTGGGGGCGCTGGTGATCTCCCTCATCATTGCAGGGGCATATGCTGCTTCTCATTTAGGAAAGAACAAGGCCCGTGATACCACGGCGGTCAATGCTTATGTGGCAGGAGGAAAACCTGTGATGCAGGATCAGAGAGATGACTTGATCCGTAAGAATGTGGTAAAGCGGAAGATTGAGACCAGCAGCGGGAGCAGCGGCGGACATTCCGGCGGAGGCGGCGGACATCATGTCAGCAGAAGCGGCGCAAGCCATGGCGGAGGCGGACACAGACATTAAAGCTGCAGAAAAGAAAAAGACTGCCGGGTTCAGGCGCCTCGGCAGTCTTTTTTACCGCGTAAAAAGGAGCCGTACACCATGATCGGTGCCACAGCTCCTTTTTTAAAGTGCAGCAGACACTTTTGAATTCATATTAAGCCATGCCGTTTACGGCCTTGCTGATACGGGAAACCTTATGAGCCACATTGTTCTTGTGATAAACTCCCTTGCTGCCAGCCATTTCAATGGTTTTGGTAGCATCGGCAAGAGCCGCCTGCGCAGCGGATTTATCACCGGATTCAACAGCGGTAAATACCTTCTTCATTGCGGTTTTAACGCCGGATCTTACGGCCTTGTTCCTTTCGGCCTTGGTGCGGTTCACCAGAATTCTCTTTTTTGCGGATTTAATGTTAGCCAAGTCGTTACACCTCCAATTTGTATACAATAATCATTCATTTAAGCTGTTTCGCCTTAGCCAGACACGGAAGACTAATGCAAACATACGATAGTAGTTTAGTCAATTCTGGATGGTTTGTCAATACATATTTTGTTTTTTTATGGGATGAAATGAGGACTAATGAGGAAAGTAATGCGGATTAATGGGGAAAGTAATGGGGATAAGAAAGAATTTGATTGAGGGAAGGACCTTTTAAGGTATATAATATTTTAAAAGAAGTTTCGGAATATTAACTTTTCGGAAAAATTTATAGAGGGGATGTGATGTTATGGTAACGGCCGGAGATATTTGTACAGTTGAAAGGGAGGTATCAGCATGATTTTCATTCCGACACCGCAGGAAATCTTTTACAGAGAAGACAGCTTTGAGTGTGCATTTGGCACATACATTGTCTGTGAAGAGGGTGCAGAGCTGCTGCCGGCCAGGCTGCTGCAGGACTGTATCAGGCAGTGGGCCGGTCTGGAGCTGCCTGTCACAAGGGGCAGGTCTCGCAGGGGCGATATTGGGCTGGCGCTGGAAAGCGGTCTGAAGGGGCAGGAGTACCGGCTTGAGGTGCAGGCGGAGGGAATCCGTGTGCTGGGGGGAGACGGTGCAGGTCTTTTGTACGGCGTGCAGACCTTGTGTCAGATGGTAGAGCAAAAAGGGGCATTGATTCCCGGTGTCACGGTGCGGGATTACCCGGAGATTGCCGGACGGGGGTATTACCTGGACCAGACCAGGGGGCGGGTGCTGAAGCTGGAAGAGCTGAAGCGGATTGCAGACAGATTGTGCAGATATAAGATCAATGAATTTCAGCTGTATGTGGAGCATACTTATCTCTTTCGGGATTTGTCGGAGATGTGGCGTGATACCACGCCTTTGACCGCGGAAGAGATTATGGAGCTGGACGATTACTGTGCGGAGAGGCATATCGAGCTGATTCCCTCTCTGGCCAGCTTTGGCCACCTTTACATGCTGCTTTCTACCAAAAGCTATGATGAGCTGTGCGAACTGCCGGATGCTTCCGCCCAGCCTTTTTCCTTTTGGGACCGGATGCGGCATCATACGGTGAATGTTTCGGATGAGCGGACGCTGCCTTTTATAAAGACGCTGCTGGAGGAATATATGGCGCTCTTTCGCTCCGACCGCTTTAACCTGTGTGCAGACGAGACCTTTGATCTGGGAAAGGGCAGATCGGCAAAGCTGGCGGAGGAAAAGGGAATTCACCGTATTTATGTGGATTATCTAAAGGAGCTTTGCCTTTTCCTAAAGGAGCGGGGGAAAACGCCCATGTTCTGGGGAGACGTGATCGCCGGAGACCCCATGCTGGCAAAGGAGCTGCCTGAGGGGACTGTTTGCTTAACCTGGGGGTACGCACCGGATCAGCGGGAGGAAGAGAGCCGCAGGATGGCGGAGGCAGGAGTACCTCAGTATCTCTGTCCGGGGGTAAGCGGCTGGAATCAGTGGATGAACCGGATTGGCGACAGCTATCGGAATATTAGCAGAATGTGCGGCTATGCCAGGAAGTATCATGCGGCCGGAATCCTGAATACAGATTGGGGAGATTACGGACATATTAATCATCCGGCCCATTCCGTTCCGGGGCTGATCTACGGAGCAGCCTTTTCCTGGAATGGCAGTGAGATTCCGGAGGAAGAGCTGAATCGTCGGATTTCCATACTGGAATATCGGGACGCCAGCGGACGGCTGGTGGGATGGCTGGATGAGCTTGCGGACTGCAGCTGCTTTGACTGGTATGAGGCAGTGATGCTTTATGAATTTGCGGTGCTGGGAGAGCCGGGGGAGGAAGCTGATATAAATAAAATGCTGGAGAGCAGGAAGAGCGAGATGAAGAAGGCAGAACAGGCGGCGGAGAAGATTAGAACCCTTCGCCGGGAATTCAAACGCACGGCGGTCTGCATGGACAGCAGTAAGAGAGGCCTGATGCAGGAGCTGGAGCTGACGGCGGAGGGCATGGATACCTGGAACAATGTGGGTATGGCTCTTTTGCAGGCCGTGGAAGGGAAGGCGGCGGATGCAGGCCTTGCTTTTGCCCTTGCGGAGCGGCTGGAAAACTGGTTTATGGCCTATAAGGAAATCTGGCGGCAGACAGGCAGGGAGGGAGAGCTGCCTCATATAGCCGAAATCGTATTTTGGTATGCAGATCTGCTGCGGGGCAGAAAAAAGAACAAAAAAAGATATGAAATGCCGAATCCCTGAATGATCCAGGAATTCCGGTATATTCGTTTCATTTGAATATTTCCGATTTCTTTCGTAAAAAATAAGGAAAATGTTTTCAAACGGTAAGATCATACGGAGGCTAGACATGGGAATTTTTCAGATGAGGACGGATCTGGCCCTTGAAGCCAGGGAGAGCATCAGCGAGGCGGAGAGCGAGCTGAGGGGCGTAAATGTGGAAGAATATTATCGGGAGGAAGAGGATGTCAGGGTGACAAAGGTCACAATCGACACCAAAAACGCCGCAAAGGCCATGGGAAAGCCAATGGGGATTTATGTGACCATGGAGGCACCGGCCATGGTTGAGCCGGATGAGGATTATCATCGCGAGGTTTCAAAGTGCCTGGCAGAGGAATTGCTCAAGCTCTTGCCCCAGGATGACAGGGAACAGAATATTCTTGTGGTGGGGCTGGGGAACCGGGAGGTGACCGCGGACGCTTTGGGGCCGCAGACCGTGGATAATCTGTTTATTACCAGGCATATTGTGAAGGAGTACGGCAAGGCGGCTTATAACTGCAATAAAATGAATTCTCTCAGCGCTTTAGAGCCGGGGGTTATGGCCAGGACGGGAATGGAGACGGCGGAGATTGTAAAAGGAGTGATCAGGGAAACCGAGCCGGATGTGCTGATTGTGGTAGACGCTCTTGCCGCAAGAAGCACCAAACGTCTTAACCGCACCATTCAGATCACCAATACCGGAATTCAGCCGGGATCGGGAGTCGGTAATCACCGAAACGCTCTGACGGAAGAAAGCTTAGGAATCCCGGTCATTGCCATCGGCATTCCCACGGTGGTGGATTCTGCAACCATCGTTATGGATGCCATGGAAAAAATGCTGTCGGAGGAAGACGGCACGGATATAATGAAATGTGTCAGCAGGCAGCAGCCGCCGTTTCCGGAGCTGAACAATATGTATATGACGGGAAAGGATATTGATGCGGTGATCAAGCGGATCAGCTTTACCGTCTCGGAAGGAATCAACATGGCCATGGAGATGCGGATGTGTTGAAGCAGGCCTGATTTCTATGAACCATACAAAAAGAATAGCCGTGCTGCCTGGGACATATACTTGTATGAAAGAAAATGGCGAGGAAAGTGGCCGGTGGCGAAGGAAAAAAGCACCGCAGGGCGACTGCCTGCGGCGAAGGCCGGGGTGATCGCGCTGTTGATTTTGGTATTGTCCGGCATGGCCCAAAGCTGCGGCGGCAATAAAGGAGAGGCTGCAAAGGGGGAAGAGAGGAAAAAGCCGGGAATGCTGCTGGAAATGGCAGATGCAACTGCCGCAGGCCTGTATGACATGTTCATGCCCTGCATACTGTTCGAAAGATCCGGCGGGACCGGCTGCTGGCTTTTTCTGGAGCAGATTGACAGTCTGTTTCCTTTTTATGGGTATGCGACGGAGGAATACGGAACGGGGGAGATACTTTCGGGACCGTCGCTTTCTGCGGAGAACAAGGAACTCAGAGAAATACTGCTGGCGGAGGCAGAAGAGGGAATTTCATCGGAAGAGCCTGCCGATCCGGAGATTCAGGAGGAAATGGAACAGTCTCTGGGGGAGCTTTTGAAGGAAGAGAACGAGGCTGCCATGCAGAGACAGGAAAATCTCGATTTTTCACCCCATGTTCAGCAGTCGCAGGTGGATTTGGAGAGCCTGAAGGATTATGAGACTCTGGTTAAGCAGTTTTATATCGTGGATTCCACTACCATCGCAGGCAGCGACAGGCTGAATGTGGAAAGCTTTCTGGCGAAGGATATGTCGGTCTCAAAGGAAGGGACCGGGCCTCAGATTTTGATTTTTCATACGCATTCCAGAGAGGCCTTTGCGGATTCCGTGGAGGGAGACAGGTCCACGACCATTGTGGGGGTGGGGGAGAGGCTGGCGCAGATTTTAACGGAGGATTACGGCTATAATGTGCTTCATCATACGGCGGAGTATGATACGGACAGGAATCAGGCGTATTCAAAAGCGCTGCCGGAGCTTGAGCAGATTTTGCGGGATAATCCGTCCATCCAGGTGGTGATTGATCTACATAGGGACGAGATGCCGGAATCTACTAGGCTGGTGATGGATCTGGACGGAAAGCCCACCGCCAGATTTATGTTTTTTAACGGTCTTTCCAAGACCAAGAAGACGGGAGACATCACTTATCTCTATAATGAAAATCTGGACGGTAATCTGGCATTTTCCTTTCAGATGCAGAAAAAGGCGGTGGAGTTTTATCCGGGGCTCACAAGAAAGATTTATCTGAAAGGTTATCGGTATAATATGCACCTGAAAGACAAGTATCTGCTGGTGGAGCTGGGGGCCCAGAACAATACGGTGGAGGAAGCCATGAATGCCTGCGATCCGCTGGCTCATATCCTGGATATGGTGTTGTCAGGAGAGTAGGGGCAAGGATTCGGTCTTCCATGACCTGACGGCGGCAGCCGGCCGTCATTCCCATGCAGACACGCTTTCGCTTGAGGCTCGACGTAACGGTACATAGGCAGGCACAATACGCCTGCCAAGTACCGACAAGCATTCATGAGTTTGCGAAGCAAATCTCACAAGAGTGCGAAGCACTCTTTGCACAGTCTGCGTTGAGAACGACGGCCGGCTGTCGCCTGTTCCGCTCTTGGAATGGCCGAGCTGATATAAGAGCCGATACAAGTAAACCTGCACTGAGCTGATATAAGTAAACCAGCCTGTACTGGACAACCAAGGTTTCCCTGTGATATGATGGTACAAAAGAAAAACAAGCGACTGCGCAGCAGGCATTTGTTTTTCTTGTACCATCAACGAGAAAGCGTTTGACGAAGTCAAACAGAGAGTGCAATGCGAACGAAGTTCGCATTCAGCACGGGCTTTCGAGTATGTATGAGAGAGAAAAGGAAAAACAAAGCGCAAAGTGGCATACTGCCGCCGCTTGACGGGGAAACGAGGAAATACAAATGGCATCAATAGATCAAAGCAGTATTCGTAATTTCTGCATTGTAGCACATATAGATCACGGAAAATCTACATTGGCTGACCGCATTATCGAAAAGACGGGCCTGCTGACCGGCAGGGAGATGCAGGATCAGATTTTAGATAATATGGAGCTGGAGCGGGAGCGGGGCATTACCATCAAGGCCCAGTCCGTGCGCACGGTTTATAAGGCGCAGGACGGCAGGGAGTATATTTTTAACCTGATCGACACACCGGGGCACGTGGACTTTAATTATGAGGTCAGCCGTTCTCTGGCCGCCTGCGACGGGGCCATTCTGGTAGTGGATGCGGCCCAGGGGATCGAGGCCCAGACCCTGGCCAATGTATATCTGGCGCTGGATCATGATCTGGAGGTGTTTCCGGTCATTAATAAAATTGATCTGCCCAGCGCGGATCCGGAGCGCGTGATAGAAGAGATTGAGGATGTGATCGGCCTGGAGGCCCAGGATGCCCCTTTGATTTCCGCCAAAAACGGAATCGGCATCGAGGAAGTGCTGGAGCAGGTGGTAAAAAAGATTCCCGCGCCGAAGGGCGATCCCACGGCTCCCTTAAAGGCACTGATCTTTGATTCCCTGTATGATTCTTATAAGGGTGTTATCATTTTCTGCCGCATTATGGAAGGAACCGTAAAGAAAGGAACCACCATCCGCATGATGGCCACCGGCGCCAAAGAGGACGTGGTGGAGGTAGGATATTTTGGCGCAGGGCAGTTTATTCCCTGTGAAGAGCTTTCAGCGGGCATGGTGGGCTATATTACCGCGTCCATCAAAAATGTGAAGGATACGGCGGTGGGCGATACGGTGACGGACGACAATTATCCCTGCGCTGAGCCCCTGCCAGGCTATCGGCGGGTGCAGTCCATGGTATACTGCGGCCTGTATCCGGCGGACGGGTCCAAATATCCCGATCTGCGGGATGCCCTGGAAAAGCTGCAGTTAAATGACGCTTCCTTACATTATGAGCCGGAAACCTCCGTGGCCTTGGGCTTTGGTTTCCGCTACGGTTTTTTGGGACTGCTGCATCTGGACGTGATTCAGGAGCGGCTGGAGAGGGAATATAATCTGGATCTGGTGACAACGGCGCCGGGTGTGGTCTATAAGGTGTACAAGACGAACGGCGAAGTAATTGAGCTGACCAATCCTTCCAATCTGCCGGACCCTTCGGAGATTGAGCATATGGAGGAGCCGGTGGTCAGCGCGGAGATCATGGTTACCAGCGAGTTTATCGGGTCCATCATGGAGCTCTGCCAGGAGCGGCGGGGCAGGTATCTGAGCATGGAGTATATCGAGGGCACCAGGGCGCTTTTAAAATATGAGCTGCCCTTAAATGAGATTATATATGATTTCTTTGATGCCTTGAAATCACGGTCCAGAGGTTACGCTTCCTTTGATTATGATTTAAAGGGGTATGAGCCGGCGAAGCTGGTGAAGCTGGATATTCTGATTAACCGAGAGGAAGTGGATGCCCTTTCCTTTATCGTGCATGGTGATTCTGCCTACGAGAGAGGCCGGAAGATGTGCGAAAAGCTGAAGGATGAAATCCCCCGGCATTTATTCGAAATTCCCATTCAGGCGGCGGTGGGGGGCAAGATCATTGCCAGGGAGACGGTGAAGGCCTTAAGGAAGGACGTGCTGGCAAAGTGCTACGGCGGAGATATTACCAGAAAGAAGAAGCTGTTGGAAAAGCAGAAGGAAGGAAAGAAACGTATGCGGCAGATCGGCAACGTGGTCATTCCTCAGAAGGCTTTCATGAGTGTGTTAAAATTAGATGACAAATGAGCTTGAACTGTATTTTCATATTCCCTTTTGTTTAAAGAAATGTAAATACTGTGATTTCCTGTCCTTCGGCGTGGATTCCCTGCAGATGGGCGGAAAAACCATGGCTCGTTATCTGGACAGCTTGATTCGGGAGACGGTAATGCGGGCGGGAGATTATCGGGATTACCGCGTAGTTTCCGTTTTTGTGGGCGGCGGCACGCCTTCCGTGGTGAGGCCGGAATTTCTGGCGGAGCTGATGGCGGCCGTGAGGGAGCACTATCAGCTGGCGGAGGACGTGGAAATTACCATCGAGGTCAATCCGGGCACCGTAGACGAAAGGGCGCTGCGCTGTTATCGTCAGGCGGGGATCAACCGTCTCAGCATCGGGCTGCAGTCTGCGGACAACGGGGAATTGGCGGCGCTGGGCAGAGTACATACCTACGGGCAGTTTCTGGGGGCATATTATGCTGCCAGAAGGTGCGGTTTTTCCAATGTGAATGTGGATATTATGAGCGCCCTGCCAGGACAGACTCTGGAGGGTTATCTGGATACGCTGGGGAAGGTGCTGGCATTGGAGCCACAGCCGGAGCATATTTCGGCCTACAGCCTGATTCTGGAGGAAGGAACGCTGCTTTGGGAACAGGCGAAGCGCGGGGAGCTTGATCTGCCGGATGAGGATACGGACCGGGAGATGTACGATGCGGCAAAGCGGGTGCTGGAAGGGGCAGGCTATGTCCGCTATGAAATTTCAAATTACGCCAGGCCGGGCTATGAATGCCGGCATAACTGCGGCTATTGGCGCAGACGGGATTACACAGGCTTTGGAATCGGGGCCGCGTCCCTGATCGACAATGTCCGCTTTCAAAACGGAGAGGATTTGAGGGCATATCTGGTAAACCCCACAGGCTGTCAGTGCGACCGGCAGGTTTTAAGCGTCAGCGAACAGATGGAGGAATTTATGTTTCTGGGGCTTCGTATGACGGCAGGCGTTTCTGCGAAAGAGTTTGCGGCCTGCTTTGGAAAGGAGCCGGAGCAGGTATACGGGGAGGTCATTCAAAAAAATATCGGAGACGGGCTTTTAAAATGGATGGGGGGCCTGTCCGGCAATCCTGCGGATCGGCGTCTAGCCCTGACGGAAAAGGGGCTGGATCTGGCAAATTATGTGATGGCGCAGTTCCTGTTTTAAGGCGTCAAGATAAGTAAACAGCCTGTAATATCGTCTTTCCTGCACTTGGATAGGCACGATGGATAAATCTGAAACATAGACTATTGTTAAGAGTAATCCGCAGGGGGCTGTTTTGAAAACCTTTCAAAAACCACTTACCCAGGGAGAAGAAGCGGAATATATCCGCCTGCTGCGGGAGGGGTCTGCGGAACAGGCGAAGCAGGCAAAGGATATTTTAATAGAACGAAATCTGAGACTGGTTGCCCACATTGCCAAGAAGTATCAGAATTCAGGGGAGGACATGGAAGAGCTGATTTCCATCGGATGTATCGGACTGATTAAGGCAGTGGACAGCTTTGACGACCGGAAGGGAAGGCTGGCAACCTATGCCTGCCGGTGTATTGACAACGAGCTGCTGATGCTGCTGCGGGGAAAACGGAAAACCTCTAGGGAGGTTTCGCTTTATGAACCCATTGGGCAGGACAAAGAAGGGAATGAGATACACCTGATGGATGTGATCGAACAGCAGCAGCCGGACCCGTTGGACAGTATGGAGCTGGCAGGGAATATCAGGAGGCTTTTTTTATTAATGGACGAATGTCTGACATCAAGGGAGCGTCAGATATTGATGATGCGCTACGGATTAAACGGAAAGCTGGAAGCTACCCAGAATGAGGTCGGAGCCATGCTGGGAATTTCCCGCAGCTATGTGAGCCGGATCGAAAAAAAGGCGCTGGGGAAGCTAAGGGAGAAGTTCGAGCAGGCTTGAGTCTGCGGGAAAGATAAGGAATGTTTTAAGATGGGGCAGAGTCAGTCCGACCGGGAGAGGCCGAACTGATTTTGTCCTATTTTACTTAGTAAGGGGTATAGCTGTCACGAAAATTGACGTAATTTTCTTGTAGGTTACATGAGAAGCATGTATAATAGAATCCAAGAGAGGATTCTATTATCAAAAGTCTATAAGGAACGAGATGATTTTGAAGTATAAAGTTTGAAAGTAAACTTTCAAATATTGATTGGTATGCGTGCTGAAGCACGCAAAAGGGTATAAATATGGTAATGGTATAGATGTTTGGAATATGGAGGATATATTGCATGGCGAGAACCGTAGGGATAGGAATCCAAAGTTTTGACAAATTGATACGGAACCAGTATTTATATATTGATAAGTCGAATTTTATCAAGGAGTGGTGGGAAAGCGGGGATGATCTAACCTTGATTACCCGTCCCCGCAGATTTGGGAAGACTCTGAACATGAATATGTTAGAGAGATTTCTTTCTATAGAATATGCAGGGCAGGGAGAGATTTTTGAAAGATTGTCCATATGGAAGGAAGAGAAGTATCGGAATCTTCAGGGAACTTACCCGGTGATCTTTTTAAGCTTTGCCGGGATAAAGTCGTCTTCTTTCGCCGAGGCAAAAAAAAGCTTATTTTATCTGATTGAAAAATTGTATAACCGCTATGATTTTCTGTTAAAGGAAGACAGCCTGAATGAAAAGGAAAAGAATTTTATAAAAAGCATTTCGGTTAAAATGGATAATTACTCGGCTGTTTCATCTCTGGGGACGCTGTCTGAGTTTTTGTATCGTTATTATGGGAAAAAGGTGATCATCCTGCTGGATGAATATGACACACCTCTTCAGGAGGCCTGGGTATACGGCTATTGGAAAGAAATGGTGGAATTTATCAGAGGCCTGTTTAACTCCACGTTCAAGACAAATCCCTATCTGGAACGGGCGGTTATGACGGGAATCACAAGGGTAAGCAAAGAGCCGATTTTTTCAGATCTAAATAATCTGGAAGTAGTGACCACTACATCGGAGAAATATGAGAACAGCTTCGGCTTTACCGAGGATGAGGTGTGGGCGGCATTGCAGGAATGCGGCCTGTACGAAAACCGGCTGGCTGTAAAGGACTGGTATGACGGCTTCACATTCGGAAAAAGGAAAGATATTTATAATCCATGGTCGATTATCAATTATCTGGATAAAAAAAGGTTTTCCACCTACTGGGCCAATACCAGCAGCAACGGCCTGGTGGACAAGCTGATCCGGGAGGGAAGCGCAGATATAAAAATATCCATGGAGAACCTGCTTAAGGGAGAGCATCTTTACAGGGAAATTGATGAACAGATCATTTTCGATCAGTTAGACGCAGATGAGAATGCCATCTGGAGCTTGTTTTTGGCCAGCGGATACCTGAAGGTGGAAAGCTATGAAATAAATGAGGACACAGGAACAGATTTGTATGAACTGGCACTGACGAACAAAGAAGTACAGATTATGTTCCAAAAGATGATTCGGAAATGGTTTACCCGCTCTGGGACGGTCTACAACGGCTTTATCAGGGCATTGTTACAGGATGATGTAAAATCCATGAACGCCTATATGAACCGTGTGGCCCTGGCCACGTTCAACTATTTTCGCGTAAGCAACGAGCCAAGGACAAGCTTGCTTGAACTTGGCGACTGCCCGCGAACCAACAGCGAAGCTGTTGGTTTTGACAGCGGAAGAAATCCTTCCATGGAGACGCAGCCGGAGAGATTCTACCATGGCTTTGTGCTGGGGCTGGCCGTGGAACTGACAGACCGCTATATCATTACTTCCAACCGGGAGAGCGGATTCGGAAGGTATGATGTGATAATGGAGCCGAAGAACGGAACAGATAATGCGGTAATAAATAATTGTGATAGGAATGCAATTATAATGGAATTCAAGGTCAGAGATGCGGGTGAAGAGAAATCGTTGGAGGATACTGCAGACGCAGCACTGAAACAGATTGAAGAACAGCGCTATCAGGTAACTTTAGAAAACAGAGGAATCTCTGACGACCGAATCCGAAAATATGGTTTTGCCTTTGAAGGGAAAGAAGTGTTGATAAAAAGCGGAAGCATTTACGGGAACAGTATGTTGTCGGAATACTTATGAGGGAGAGAGCGGTAAGCTCCGGGCTGCAAATAAAAATTAAAATTTTTATTTGTCAATTACGTCTAGAGTGTATATAATAAAAGAGGTAAACGTCGCTTTAAAAAATATGTGGCAGCATGGAGGGGACAAATGAAGTTTATCGAGACCGCCGAATTGAAAGCGGGAATGCGTCTGGCGCGTCCTATCTACAATAAAAAGGGAGTGCTTTTATATGAGCGTGATTCGCGTTTAAACACCCAGTCCATCGAGAGCGTGAAAAATTTCGGCCTGCTGGGGGTGTACATACTTGAGCCGGCGGAGCCGCTTCCGCCGATTTCCGAGGAAGATCTGGAATTTGAGCGTTTCCAGATTGCCACGGTTTATTCCATATTGGACGAGCTGGAGCAGATGATTTCAACAAAAAAATCCACCCGTCTGCAAACCCTGGCCGGCACGATCATTAAGAATTACGGACATTTGGAGGGTAAAGTCAATTTTTACCAGAATCTGCGCAGCAAGGAGGACTATGTGTGCAGGCACTGCCTGAATACGGCCATGCTTTGTGCCATGATTACGCATGTTATGAATGTGCGGGTGGACGAGCAGCTGCTGACGGTACAGTCAGCCATTGTCCATGACATCGGCAAGCTGAAGACGCCGGATGAGATTCTTTTTGCCAGGGAGGATACCGAGGCGGTGAGGCTGAAAATTTATCAGGACCAGCTGGCCGGAATGGAAATCCTGGAGGAAGCTGTTTCCGGAGGCAAGAATTTAAGGAGAGTCTGCACCCAGGCAGTGAAAATCGGGACGGATGCGGAAAACGGGAAACAGGCGTTAGAGCCCAAGACGCCGATGGCAGCGAAAATCCTGATTGTGGCCAATAAATATGACGAAATGACGGCCATGGATCTTCAGGGGAAGTCCCAGTCCGAGGTCAAGGCAATACAGGAGTTTCGGGAGCATCCGGAGATTTATGACGGGGCGGTGGTGGATGCGCTGATCCAATCTGTCAATATTTTATTCCCCGGCGTCAGTGTGGAGCTGAATACAGGGGACAAGGCGCTGGTGCTGTCGGAAAATCCGAAGGATATTCTGCGTCCTACGGTGCTTACCTTTGGCGATAACTGCATTGTAGACTTGTCGCTGTCGGGGTATAAGGACCTTTATGTTGTGGATATTATGAAGACCATGGATAACAGGCATGTTATGCGCAGGGAAATTGTTGATCATATTAAGCTTTGAAGAAGGACGGATAGAGGGAAATGCCTGTGATGGAAGAAATACTGCGGGAGGCCAGGGAAGCAGGTGCAAGTGATGTACATTTAACTGCCGGGATCCCGCCCCGAATGAGAGTAAACGGAAATCTGGTTACAATGAATTGCTCCAGACTGCAGCAGGCGGACACGCTGGACATATTGCTGGGGATTCTGCCGACGGCGCAGCAGGAAAGGTTTGAAGGAAAGGGAGAGTATCATTTTTCCATATCCGTTCCGGACTGCGGACGGTTTCGGATCAGTGCCTTTAAACAGAAGGGCAGCGTGGCGATGGCCGTCAGGTTGTTGGATACAAAAGTCTCCGAGCCGGAAAAGCTGGGGATACCGGAGCCGGTGACGGAATTATACAGGAAAAGGCGGGGCCTGATTCTGGTTACGGGGGCCGCGGGAAGCGGTAAATCTACCACGCTGGCAGCGATCATTGATAAAATCAATACAAACAAGGGTCTTCACATCATAACCCTGGAGGATCCGATTGAATATCTGCACCCACATAAAATGTCCATGGTAAATCAGCGGGAAATCGGCATTGACTGCGGCACCTATGAGGAAGCCATCAATGCGGCGGTCAGAGAGGACCCGGATGTGATCCTGCTGGGAGAGATGCGGGAGCCTGATACCATAGTCAGAGCCATTGATGCGGCAGAGACGGGATGCCTGGTGCTGACATCCTTAAATACCATGGGGACGGCAGCAGCCATCGACCAGATTGTAAATGTTTTCCCGCCGTATTATCAACAGCAGCTTCGGATCCGGCTGGCTAAGGTGCTGGAGGCGGTGGTTTTCCAGCAGCTGATTCCCGGAACGGAGGGACCGGGGAAAGCAGCCGCGTTTGAGGTTGTATATGCAAATCCCACGGTGCGCAATCTGATTCGCGAGGGAAAGGCAAATCAGATTTTCGGCGTTATGCAGACGGGAAGGAGGCCGGGGATGGTTACGATGGACGAGGCCATCTGCAGTCTTTGCACCCAGGGGAAAATAGACAGGGAAAATGCTCTTTGGTATGCCAGGGACCCGGAAGCCATGAGGCTGTGGCTGACGGCAGGGTCCGCACGTAAACAGCATTAACGATATTTATAACGAGGATTTTTGGGGAGCCGGTTCACGGCCTTCTGCTGCGGCTCCCTTAAAAGATTTTCTGTTATCATAAGTTCACAGATCAGAAACGTTCAAATTTTGGTAAATCTTTTATATTCAGCAAAACTTTCAAATTCAATAAGTCAATCAAATTTCAGGCAAATCATGTGATTTCAATCATTTTATAAATTCCATAAAGGAGGTATTTTATGTATTGTACGGTTATTTCCGGCGCGCTGCTGGGGGTATCTGCCTATCTGGTCTCCGTGGAGGTGGATATTGCTCAGGGGCTGCCGGGGTTCTCCATGGTGGGCTCCCTTGGCGGGGAGGTAAAGGAGTCCAGAGAGCGGGTCATGGTGGCGTTAAAAAATGTGGGACTTGCGCTGCCGCCCAAAAGAATCACTGTGAATCTGTCCCCCGCAGACATCAGGAAGGAAGGCAGTGCCTTTGATCTTCCCATTGCGGTAGGAATGCTGGAGGCAATGGGGTATTTCAGGCCGGGAGCTGCCGAGGGGATTTTGTTCCTGGGAGAGCTGGGGCTGGACGGAGAGATCAAGAAGGTGCGGGGGGTTCTGCCCATTGTGCGGGAAGCGGCGGCAAGGGGAATCAGGCAGTGCATTGTGCCGGCAGCAAATGCCCGCGAGGGAGCGGTTATTCCGGGGATCCGGGTCCGGGGAGCAGGACATATCAGGGAGCTTTTGCAGTTTTTGGAAGCGAAGGAGGAAGCGGAACGAGAAAGGCTTCTGCCGGCGGAGCAGGTGGATGCAGCGGAGCTGTCTGCGCTTGAAAGTGATGAGAACATACCGGATTTCAGCCAGGTAAGCGGGCAGGAGACGGCGAAGCGCGCAGCGGAAATTGCGGCGGCAGGCTTTCACAATCTGCTGATGGCAGGGCCGCCGGGGGCAGGAAAATCCATGATTGCCAGGCGGATTCCTGGTATCATGCCCTGTCTGACACCGGAAGAAAGCCTGGAGGTCACTTCCGTGTACAGCGTGGCGGGACTTTTAGAGGAAGGTACGGCACTGGTGCGGACTCGTCCCTTTCAAAGCCCCCATCATACGATTTCCATGGCGGCGCTGGTGGGCGGAAGCGCCAGTCCAAGGCCGGGGATGATTTCACTGGCCCATCGGGGAGTGCTTTTTCTGGATGAGCTGCCGGAGTTTCAGCGGGTGGCCCTGGACGCTCTGCGGCAGCCCCTGGAGGAACATAAGATACAAGTTTGCAGGGCTTGGGGAAATGTAACCTATCCCAGTGATTTCATGCTGGTATGTGCCATGAATCCCTGCCCCTGCGGCTTTTATCCGGACAGAGGGCGCTGCCGCTGCACGGACCCGCAGATCAGACGATATATGGGGAAGGTGTCGGGGCCGATCCTGGACCGGATTGATCTGTGCGTGGAGCTGCAGCCGGTGGATATTGCCGGGCTTAAGAAGGCGCGGAGGGCGGAATCCAGCAGGGAAATCCGGGAGCGGGTGCAGAAGGCCAGGGAGCGTCAAAGGGAGCGGTTTGCGGGGACCAGGTGCCGGTTTAATGCGGATATTGAGGGAACAAATATTGAAAAGTATTGTCCCCTTGGCGGGGAAGAGCAGGAGCTGATGGAACGGCTGTATCATTCCCTGCAGCTCAGCGCCAGAGCTTATCACAGAATCCTAAAGGTGGCGCGGACCATTGCAGATCTGGAGGGCACGGAAAGGATCGGCACGGAGCATTTGCTGGAGGCATCCTTTTACAGGCCGTCTGCGGAGTACTGGGGACTATGAGGAAACGATAGAGAAGAGGGAGGAAGAGCAAGCAGGAATGAATGAGAACGGGAATGGTAAAAAAGGCGGGGACAGCTGCCGGAAAGAAGGCAGGAATGAAAGCTGGAATGAAATCTGGAATGAAATCCGGGTGCTTATGCGGCAGGATGCGGAATATCCGGAGCGTCTGCTAAAGATACCGGGGCCGCCGAAGAAGCTGTATGTGCTGGGAAGAGTGCCTTCGGAGCGGATTTTGACGGTGGCGCTGATCGGGGCCAGGGATTGCTCCGAATATGGGAAATATGTGGCTTCCGGTCTGGGAGCGGCGCTGGGGCGCAGGGGGATTCAGGTGGTCAGCGGCATGGCCAGGGGAATTGACGGGATCAGTCAGGAAGCGGCGCTTAATGCGGGGGGCAGCTCCTTCGGGGTGCTGGGCTGCGGTGTGGATATTTGTTATCCGGCAGGAAACCGGAGGATATATGATAAGCTGCGGCTTGGCGGCGGTCTGCTGTCCGAGTATCCGCCGGGAACGCCGCCCCTTCCCGGCCACTTTCCGCCCCGCAACCGAATTGTCAGCGGTCTGGCGGATGTGGTGGTAGTGGTGGAGGCAAGGGAAAAGAGCGGCACCTTAATCACGGTGGATATGGCCCTGGAGCAGGGGCGGGAGGTGTATGTGGTGCCGGGGAGGATGACGGATCCTTTAAGTGCCGGCTGTAACAGGCTGTTAAAGCTGGGGGCAGGTCTGATTTTAAGTGAAGAGGAATTTCTGGAGGAATTGATACAGATCGGTAAGCGGCAGGGGCTGCAGGCGGGGAACACCAACGGCGGGAACACAAGTATCGAAAGCACCAAAAACCTGCCGCCGGAGCTTGCGGCCGTGTATCATGCGCTGGACGTCACCCCCGGTTCCGTGGAGGAAATCACTGCGCGGCTTCCGAAGGAATATCGGGAAGAGCCGGTGAATATACATCTGGTCCGGCTGTGCCTGGAAAATCTGGCGCTTCAGGTGAGTCCCGGCCAGTTCTGCCTGCGGGGAGGGGAAAGCGGCCGGTAGCGATTCAGCCTTTCAACAACCTGACGGCGACAGCCAGCCATCATTCTCATACGGACACGCTTTCGCTTGAGGCGCAACGTAACGGTACATAAGCAAGCACAGTACGCTTGCTAAGTACCGACGTTTTGCACAGTCCGTATTGAGAACAACGGCAGGCTATTGCCTGTTACCCGCTTGTGGCATGTCCGAATCACTACCGGCCGCTAAGCAATTCGTAAAAGAATTCTTGCAGATTTTGCAAATAGAGATTAATATGGAAGGTAAGGTAAATTAAGCTCAGGATAAAAGCAAGAAGGAGAATTTCATGCACAGAGATCATACCAGAACCATACGGATCGGTGACAAAAAGATCGGAGGCGGTCATCCGATTCTGATTCAGTCCATGACAAATACCAGAACGGAGGATGTGCAGGCAACGGTGGCGCAGATCCTTGAGCTGGAGCGGGCAGGCTGCGAGATCATACGATGCACGGTGCCGGGGGCGGAGGCGGCGAAGGCCCTGGGGGAGATTAAAAAGCAGATACATATTCCGCTGGTGGCGGATATTCATTTTGATTATAAGATGGCCATAGCAGCCATGGAGAACGGCGCGGACAAGATTCGTATCAATCCCGGAAATATCGGGGGGCCGGATCAGGTGAGGGCGGTGGTTGAGGCGGCCAGGGAGCGGAATATTCCCATCCGGGTGGGGGTCAACAGCGGTTCCTTGGAAAAGTCGCTGGTGGAAAAGTACGGTGGAGTTACGGCGGAGGGAATTGTGGAGAGCGCGCTGGAAAAGGTGGGCATCATCGAAGCACTGGGCTATGAAAATCTTGTCATCAGTATTAAATCCTCGGATGTGCTGATGTGTGTCAGAGCCCATGAGCTTTTGGCGCAAAAGACGGATTACCCGCTGCACGTGGGCATCACGGAGGCGGGCACGGTGCAGAGCGGAAACATTAAGTCCGCCATCGGACTGGGGCTGATTCTGCACCAGGGCATCGGGGATACCGTCCGGGTTTCCCTGACGGGAAATCCCGTGGAGGAGGTCCGGTCCGCAAGATTGATTTTGCGGACATTAGGACTGCGCAGGGGAGGGGTGGAGGTGGTTTCCTGCCCTACCTGCGGCAGGACCAGGATTGATCTCATCTCTTTGGCGGGGAAGGTGGAAAAGCTGGTAGAGGATTATCCGCTGAATATTAAGGTGGCGGTCATGGGCTGCGCCGTAAACGGCCCTGGAGAGGCAAGGGAAGCGGATTTAGGGATTGCGGGAGGCTTAGGCGAGGGGCTGCTCTTTAAAAAGGGCGAGATTCTGCGCAAGGTGCCGGAGGATAAGCTTTTGGAGGCGCTGAAGGAAGAACTGGACAACTGGACGTAAAAGGAAGGATGAGGCTGTGGAAAGGCATGGCTATGACAAAGCCCTTTTTTGAGGTATTTCCCACGTTAAAAATAGACGGTGCCCTGCATGATAAGCTGGAGCAGACACAGGTGGAGCGGGTATCTGCGCCCAAGCGGCGGGATGCTCTGCATGTGTACCTGTTCAGCGCCAGACTGCTCCAGAAACGGGATGTCTGGAAGGCGGAGGATGAGATCAGACGGCAGTTTTTTAATAATGCGCCGGTTACCGTGAAGATTCATGAGCGGTTTGAGCTTTCTGCCCAGTATACGCCGGAAAACCTGATGGAGGTTTACGGAGAGAGTATCCTGGAGGAATTGAAGAATTACAGCCATATTGAGTACAATGCTTTCCGCACGGCCGAAATTGATTATCCGGAGCAGGGCAGGATGACCCTGACCATAGAGGACACGGTGATGAACCGCAGCAAGGAGGGTGAGCTGATCCGGGTGCTGGAGAAGATTCTGACGGAGCGCTGCGGCATACAGTGCAGCATTACCGTTCTTTATCGGGAAGCCGTGGAAGGTAAGTTTGCCAAAGAGGATGCGTTAAAGCTGCAGCTGCGGGTAGCGGAGATTGCCGGGAGAGCGGGGCAGACCAGGGAAGCGGCAGGAGATGGGCCTGCAGGCGGAAGCGGCGTCAGGAATGCAGCTTTCGGAGCAGGCGCAGCGGGAGAACGGGCAGAAGGGCATTCCGGAGCCGGCGGGGAAGCGGGCAGGAAAGCAGCAGGCCCAGGCGGCCGGGAAGGCGGGCAGCAGGATCGGCAGAAGGGCAGCGTAATATCCGGCGGAGACCGCTTTCGGACAGGGGCCGGAAAGGGCGATTTCAGGAAAAACAGGGGTGAATTCCGCAGGGGCGGCGATTATACGAAGAGCCCCAGGCAGTCTGAAAATCCGGATGTGATTTTCGGGCGGGATTTTGATGAGGATGCCCTGCATATTGAGGATATTATCGGGGAAATCGGCGAGGTGGTGATCCGCGGAAAGATTCTGAAGGCGGATCCGAAGCCCATCAAGAACGAGAAGACCATCCTTTCCTTTGATGTCACGGATTTTACGGATACCATCGGCGTCAAGCTGTTTCTCAGAAACGAATATGCAAAGGAGATTGGAGACCGTTTAAAGCCCGGCAGCTTTGTGAAGGTTAAGGGAGTGGTGAGCCTGGATAAGTTTGACCATGACCTGACCATCGGCAGCGTCGCGGGAATTAAGGGAATTAAGGATTTTACCATAAGCCGGTCAGACACGGCTGCCTATAAGCGGGTGGAGCTTCACTGCCATACGAAAATGAGCGATATGGACGGGGTTTCCGAAGCGAAGGACATCGTAAAACGCGCCTATAAGTGGGGACACAGGGCGATTGCCATCACGGATCACGGGGTGGTGCAGAGCTTTACCGATGCCAACCACGTGTGGGAGGATCTTTGGAAAGGAGAGAAAAAAAAGCGGCAGGAGGCAGGAGAGGAAAACCCGGATAAACAGGATTTCTTTAAGATTTTGTACGGAGTGGAGGCGTATCTGGTGGATGACCTGCGGGAGATCGTCACCGGTACGACGGATCAGCCTCTGGAGGGAGACTTTGTGGTTTTTGATATTGAGACCACGGGCTTTTCGCCGGTGAATAACCGTATCATTGAAATCGGCGCGGTAAAGTTAAACGGCGGTCAGGTGACGGAGCGGTTTTCTACCTTTGTCAATCCACAGGTGCCCATTCCCTTTGAAATTGAAAAGCTTACGGGCATTCGGGACGAAATGGTGATGGATGCGCCCCTGATTGACGAGGTGCTGCCCCGGTTTCTGGAATTCTGCAGCGGCTGCATACCGGTAGCGCACAATGCGGGCTTTGACATGAGCTTTATTATGGAAAATGCCAGGCGCCAGGGGCTGCCCTCGGAGTTTACTTATGTGGATACGGTGGGGATTGCCAGAGTGCTGCTGCCCAATCAGTCCAAGCACACTTTGGACGCGGTGGCAAAAACGCTGAATATTTCTCTGGAGAATCACCATCGGGCAGTGGACGATGCGGAATGCACCGCCTGGATCTTTGTAAAATTTGTAAAAATGCTGGCGGAGCAGGGAGTGACCACCTTAAGCCAGGTCAATGCCCTGGGGGCGGACAATGAGAGTGTTGTTAAGAAGCTGCCCACTCATCATGCCATCATTCTGGCCAAAAACGATATGGGGCGCATTAACCTGTACAGACTGGTATCGGAATCCCATTTGACCTATTTCAGTCGTCATCCCAGGATTCCCAAGAGCCTGGTGGAAAAGTACAGGGAGGGACTGATTTTAGGCAGTGCCTGCGAGGCCGGAGAGCTGTACCGTGCCCTGTTGGACGGCCAGAGCGACATGCAGATTGCAAGGCTGGTAAGGTTTTACGATTATCTGGAAATTCAGCCGGTGGGAAACAATCAGTTTATGATTGCCTCGGAGAAGATCCGGGATGTAAATTCCGTGGAGGATATTCAGAATATCAACCGCAGGATCGTGAAGCTGGGGGAGCAGTTTCATAAGCCGGTGGTGGCTACCTGTGACGTGCATTTTCTGGATCCGGAGGATGAGGTATACCGGCGGATTATCATGGGCTACAAGGGCTTTGACGATGCGGACAATCAGCCGCCCCTGTATCTGCATACCACGGAGGAAATGCTGGAGGAATTTTCCTATTTGGGCAGTGAAAAGGCTTATGAGGTGGTGGTAAAAAATACCAACATGATTGCGGACATGTGTGAGACCATCTCCCCGGTACGGCCGGACAAGTGCCCGCCCGTGATTGCGGACAGCGACAAGACCCTGACCAAGATCTGCTATGACAAGGCTCATGAAATCTATGGGCCCACGCTGCCGAAAATCGTGGAAGAGCGGCTGGAGCGGGAGCTGAATTCCATTATTAAAAACGGCTTTGCGGTGATGTATATCATTGCTCAGAAGCTGGTGTGGAAGTCCGTAGAGGACGGCTATCTGGTGGGGTCGAGGGGCTCCGTGGGAAGCTCCTTCGTGGCTACCATGTCCGGCATCACGGAGATCAATCCCTTAAGTCCGCATTATTACTGCAGTAAATGCCATTATGTGGATTTTGACAGCGATGAGGTAAAGGCCTATGCGGGGACGGCAGGGATCGACATGCCGGATAAGGCGTGTCCTGTCTGCGGAGAGCCTTTACATAAGGAAGGCTTTGACATTCCCTTTGAGACCTTCTTAGGCTTTAAGGGGGACAAGGAGCCGGATATTGACCTGAATTTTTCGGGGGAGTATCAGTCCAAGGCTCATAAATATACGGAGGTAATCTTTGGTGCAGGCCAGACCTTCCGGGCGGGCACCATTGCGACTTTGGCGGATAAGACGGCTTACGGATATGTAAAGACCTATTTTGAAGAGCGGGATAAGCATAAGCGGAACAGCGAGATCGAGCGTCTGCTTCAGGGCTGCGTGGGAGTGCGCCGGAGTACGGGGCAGCATCCCGGAGGAATTGTGGTGCTGCCTATCGGCCAGGATATTAATTCCTTCACTCCGGTCCAGCATCCGGCAAATGATATGACCACGGACACCGTAACCACACATTTTGACTACCATTCCATAGATCATAATCTTTTGAAGCTGGATATACTGGGGCATGATGATCCCACCATGATTCGTATGCTTCAGGATATGACGGGGAGGGATCCCCTGACCATCCCCTTAGACGGGAAGGAGGTCATGAGCCTGTTTCAGAACACGGATGCTTTAGGGATTACGCCGGAGCAGATCGGCGGTACGAAGCTTGGCTGCCTGGGGATACCGGAGTTTGGTACGGACTTTGCCATGGGGATGGTGCTGGAGGCCCAGCCCCAATGCTTTTCGGACCTGGTGAGAATATCCGGCCTTTCCCACGGTACAAACGTATGGCTGGGAAATGCGCAGGATTTGATCCGTTCCGGCACGGCTACCATCTCCACCTGCGTCTGCACCCGTGACGACATTATGACCTATCTGATTAATAAAGGGGTGGAGCCGGAAAAATCCTTCAAGATCATGGAAGCAGTCAGAAAGGGGATGGTGGCCAAGGGAAAGACCAGTCCGGAGCAGTGGCAGGAATGGAAGGAGGACATGGAGACTCATGATGTACCGGAATGGTATATCAAATCCTGTGAAAAAATAGAGTACATGTTCCCCAAGGCCCATGCGGCGGCATATGTGATGATGGCATGGCGCATTGCTTATTGTAAGATTCATTATCCGCTGGCGTATTACGGTGCATTCTTCAGTATCCGTGCAAAAGCCTTTTCCTATGCTGTGATGTGTCAGGGAAGGGCTCATATGGAAGCAGTGATGAAGGAGTTTCGGCGCAGGATTGAGGGGGCGGCAGCCAAGGAGCCGGGAGCGGAGCCTCTTACCAATAAGGAAGAGCAAATCTATGGCGACATGCGGATTGTGCAGGAGATGTATGAGAGAGGCTATGAATTTATGCCCATTGATATATTTACGGCCCAATCCCGATCCTTCCAGATCGTCGGGGATAAGCTTATGCCTTCTTTAAACAGCATCGACGGGCTGGGAGAAAAAGCGGCCGACGCCATTGTGGAGGCAGCAAAGGACGGTCCGTTCCTGTCAAAGGATGATTTCCGGGATCGGACGAAGGTGTCGAAAACCATTGTGGATATGATGGCGGAGCTGGGGCTTTTGGGAGACCTGCCGGAATCCAATCAGCTGAGCCTGTTTGACTTTTAGCAACAGTTCAGGCACCCTGTCAGATTGTGGGTGTCTGAACAGCTGTCATTCGGGATTTTGATATTTTTTAAAAAAAGTGCTTGCTTTTTTTGGAAAGATGTATTATCATTAGCAAGTACCGCTCGTTGATATTGATCTGCGGTACTTGACATGGCTGATTGGTCAAGCGGTTAAGACGCCGCCCTCTCACGGCGGAAACAGGGGTTCGATTCCCCTATCAGCTGGTGGTTAAAGCCTTGAAATGCCGGTGATTATACGGGTTTCAAGGTTTTTTTATGTGGTGTGCCGGCAAAGCGGATAACACTGTATTCATAAAAAGTGCTTAAATTCATTAGTTTTTAGAAAATAATTTTCGGCACTTTTTTGCTTTACTTTTTTGGGCAGTGTGCTAAAATAAACATTACATGTCAAATAATTTTATTTTAAAGGAGAGGTACATATTTATGAAGAAGAGAATTTTTGCTCTGCTTACGGCCGTGATCATGGTATTTGCACTGGCAGCCTGTGGGGGCACACCTACGCTGGATGAAATTTTATCCTCCGATGAGTGGAAGCAGGAAGAGAAAACCTGGAACGACAGTGTTGCGTCAACGGGAATGAGCATTAAAACCTCCGCTGACGGAAACACCCTTGTGTTTGAGTATCATCTGCCGGATGACGAGGCTTTTAACGCGTTTGGAGATACGGAATGTGCTACGATTACGGATGCTTTTCTGGGAGCTCTTGAGACGGGAGATTTCCTGGGCATGTTCAAGGAAGGATACGGCCTTAAGCTGGATGCAGTACGCTGCGCAGTATTCAAGGCAGACGGCACAGAGATTTACCGTGATGAAATCAAATAAACACCGATCATAAGAATCGGACGGCCCCTGAAGTCACAAACGGATTTCAGGGGCTTTTTTTCATATTTTTCATTCCTTAAATATTGATAAAAAACTTGCACATCGAAAAATTTTGGTGTATAGTGATTCACGATTGACGCGCTTTTAAGAAAAACGAAGGGAAGAGCAGTATGGCAAAATATCTGGTAATCGTAGAATCACCGGCAAAGGTAAAGACCATCAAAAAATTCCTGGGGGCCAACTATGAAGTGGCGGCCAGCAACGGGCATGTACGCGACCTGCCTAAAAGCACTCTGGGAATAGATGTGGAGCATGATTATGAACCAAGGTATATTACCATCAGAGGAAAGGGCGACATCCTTGCCAATCTGCGCAGGGAGGTAAAAAAAGCAGAAAAAATATATCTGGCTACCGACCCTGACAGAGAAGGGGAAGCAATCTCCTGGCATCTTTATCATGCGTTGAAGCTGGAGAATAAGAAGGTTTACCGGATCACCTTTAACGAGATTACAAAGAATGCGGTGAAGGATTCCCTGAAAAATGCAAGGGAGATCAATATGAGCCTGGTGGACGCGCAGCAGGCCCGCAGGGCGCTGGACAGAATGGTGGGCTACCGTATTTCTCCGCTTTTGTGGAAGAAGATTAAGCGGGGCTTAAGCGCAGGGCGGGTACAGTCCGTGGCTCTGCGGATCATCTGCGACAGAGAGGACGAGATCAATGCCTTTGTGCCGGAGGAATATTGGAGCCTTGACGTAAACTTAAACGTAGAGGGAGAAAAAAATCCCGTAAGCGCCAGATATTACGGTGCCGGCTTACAAAAGCAGGCCATTACCTGTAAGGAGCAGGCCGATGGGATTTCGGCAGATATTAAAGACGCGGAGTTTAAAGTGGTGGAGGTGAAAAAGGGAGAACGGCTGAAAAAGCCGCCGCTGCCCTTTACCACGTCCACCCTCCAGCAGGAAGCCAGCAAGGCCCTGAATTTTTCCACGCAAAAGACTATGCGCCTGGCACAGCAGCTTTACGAGGGCGTTGACATCAAAGGCGAGGGGACGGTGGGCCTGATCACTTATCTTCGTACCGATTCCACCAGAGTCTCCGAGGATGCGGAGAAGGCAGCGGCGGAATTTATCGGCGCCCATTACGGGAAGGATTATTTAAATGGCGAGACCGTCCGGAAAAAGAACGGCCAGAAGATCCAGGATGCCCATGAAGCCATACGTCCCACGGATTTAAACAGGCTCCCTCTGGAAATGAAGGATGAATTGCCCAGAGATTTGTTCCGGCTTTATCAGCTGATTTGGAAAAGATTTACGGCCAGCAGAATGAGTCCGGCAGTGTATGCGACTACAAACGTAAAAATACAGGCCGGGCAGCATATTTTCACGGTGGCGGCTTCCCAGCGGAAATTTGACGGTTTTATGAGCGTTTATGTTTCGGAGGACGAAAAGGAAGGGGAAAATACCCTGAGCGGGGAGCTGAACGAAGAAAGCCGCCTGTCTCTGAAGGCAGTTGATGCCCAGCAGCATTTCACACAGCCGCCGGCCCATTACAACGAGGCATCCCTGGTGAAGGCCTTAGAAGAGCTGGGGATCGGACGTCCCAGCACCTATGCCCCCACGATTACCACCATTTTGGCCAGACGTTACATTGTGAAAGAAAACAGGAATCTCTATGTGACGGAGCTGGGCGAGGTAGTGAACAATATGATGAAGGAGGCGTTCCCCTCCATTGTAGACGTAAACTTTACCGCCAATATGGAGGCGCTTCTCGACGGAGTGGAAGAAGGGGAGGTTAAGTGGAAAACCATTATTTCCAACTTTTATCCGGACTTGGACGAGGCGGTAAAGCAGGCAGAGAAGGAGCTGGAGGAGGTGACCATAGCTGACGAGGTCAGCGATGAGGTCTGCGAGCTTTGCGGCAGACAGATGGTCATTAAGTACGGGCCTCACGGCCGTTTTCTGGCCTGCCCCGGATTTCCGGACTGCCGGAATACCAAACCCTATTTTGAGAAGATCGGCGTCGCCTGTCCCAAATGCGGCAAGGATGTGGCGCTGAAGAAAACGAAAAAAGGCAGGAAATATTACGGCTGCATCGACAATCCGAACTGTGATTTTATGGTGTGGCAGAGACCTACGGCAGAAAAATGTCCAAGATGCGGTTCTGTTTTGCTGGCCAAGGGGAATAAACTGGTATGTGCAAATGAGCAGTGCGGATATAATACCCAGGCGGCCCTGCAGGCCTAAAATTCCAGAATTACACATTGAAATCTTATTTTTTATGTGTTACACTATTCATGGCAAGCTGCAAAACGGAGGATAGAGGTATGAGTAGTGTACAGTTGTTAGACAAAACCAGAAAGATCGGGAAATTGCTGCATAACAACAATTCCAGCAAGGTGGTGTTTAACGACATATGCAAGGTAATGCGCGAGATTTTAAGCTCCAACGTTTTGGTCATCAGCCGCAAGGGTAAGGTGCTTGGAATCGGAAAATCCGAGGGGATTGAATCCATTACGGAGCTGATCTGCGAAGAGGTTGGGGGATTTATTGATCCCATGCTGAACGAGCGTCTGCTGGGGGTGCTTTCCACAAAGGAGAATGTGAATCTGGAAACCTTAGGCTTTGAGGATTCCGGCATCAAAAAGTTTCAGGCTACCATAGCGCCCATAGAGATCGCCGGGGAACGGCTGGGAACGCTGTTTATTTACAAGTGTGACGTACCCTATGAAATTGACGACATTATCCTCTGCGAATACGGCTCCACGGTGGTGGGGCTGGAGATGCTTCGGGCGGTGAACGAAGAAAGCGCCGAGGAAAAGCGTAAGATTGCCGTAGTCAGATCGGCCATCAGTACCTTGTCCTTTTCCGAGATGGAGGCCATTACCCATATTTTTGACGAGCTGAACGGCATGGAAGGGATTTTGGTAGCAAGCAAAATTGCAGACAGAGTGGGAATTACCCGTTCAGTGATCGTAAACGCCCTGCGGAAGTTTGAAAGCGCAGGGGTGATTGAATCCAGGTCCTCCGGCATGAAGGGGACTTATATCAAGGTCCTTAACGACGTGGTATTTGACGAGATCGAAGAGTTGAAGCATCAGAATCAGAGAAGGTGAAAATAAATTACATAGACAACGGATTGAAAGGTGGTATAAAGGGATTTATTACAAAATATAATAAGTCCCTTTTCCCTTTTTTTGATAAAATCGTGCAATATCTATTGTTTTTTTACGTAAATTTACTATAATAAAAAAGTGTGAAAGGCGAAAAGATTTTCTAAGGCGTCAAAGATCGCCGCCAAAGAAAATCTAAGTTTCGCCTCGAAGAACGCAAGAGCGGCGTTCTTCACGGAGCTTTAATTCCTTGGGATGCGGTATGACAGGAAAGGAGACTTAAAATGATTCAGACAAACGTATTCGACTATGTAAGGATTCTGGACAAAGCGGCGGATGCCAGCTGGCTGCGCAATGAGGCCATTGGCAACAATATTTCCAATGTGGATACTCCTGGTTATAAGAGGCAGGACGTGGCATTTGAGTCCGTTCTCGGAAAGGCGCTGGGGCATAATCGCTATCAGTCCATGGATTCAAAGGTAGCGGCGGCTAAATCCAAAAATCTTTCCGTCAGGACCTATACGGATTATGATACCTTTTCTTACCGCCTGGATGGCAACAACGTGGATATTGAGAACGAGAATGTTATGCTGGCGGAAAATCAGTTAAAATATCAGGGTCTGCTTGCGGGCATCAACCAGGAATTCCAGAATCTGCAGACGGCCATGAAATAATTACATGAAATAACGAATAGAAAAGGGAGAGAAGAAGCATGAGTATGTTTTCGGCATTTAATATCAACGCATCGGGAATGACGGCGCAGAGATACCGTATGGATATAATTTCGGAGAATGTGGCCAATGCCAATACCACCAGGACGGCAGACGGCACCCCATACCGCAGGAAGGTAGTTTACTTTGAAGAGAAGGGCGGCCAGACGGCATTCAGCCGGGTCCTGGGTGAGGCGTCTTATAATCATGGCTATTCCGGCCAGGGTGTGAAGGTTCGCAGCGTACTGAAGGATTATGATACGGAGATGAACATGGTATATGATCCCTCCCATCCCGATGCGGACGAAAACGGGTATGTAACCTACCCCAATGTGAATATTATCACGGAGATGACCAATATGATAGATGCCAGCCGTGCGTACGAGGCCAATGCGACTGCCTTTAATGCAAGCAAATCCATGGCCCAGCAGGGGCTGCAGTTAGGGCAATAAAAGGCGAAAAGATTTTCTAAGGTTAAAAAGGACTCAACCTAAGAAAATCTATGTTTCGCCTTGAAGAATTGCCTTTCGGCAATTCTTCCCAAGAAGATTAAGAGGGAGTACATATCATGGATTTATATGCAATGAATGGAGTTACGAAGATCAACGAAATATCACCTGCGGAATCTCTGCGGGGGACTCTGCTGGATCTGGATCAGACCAAGGAAACCACAGGGACGCTTTTTGACGCCGTTCTCAATACGGCAATCGACAATATCAAGACTACGAACAGTTACCTTTCCGATGCCGAGGATGAAGAAATTAAATTTTCTTTGGGCGAGACGGAGAATACCCACGACCTGATGATCGCGCTGCAGAAGGCGTCTACCGCACTGCAGTATACTGTCGCTATTCGTGACAGACTGTTGGACGCTTATAAAGAAATTATGCAGATGCAGATCTAAACGTAACGGTTTGGACAGGTCACTGAGCCGTTGCGATTTAACATAATACTTTAGGAGACTTGAAATGCCTGAGAAGCTGAAAGAGATACTGGAAAAAATAAAAGAGTGGTGGGGAAAATTCACTGCCCGGCAGCGGACAATTATTATTGCCATTGCCGCGGTTGTCATCTTTGCATTTGTCATTATTATTTATGCAGTTTCCAGACCCAAATACATAAAACTGGATACCTATGCAACCTCGGCCGAAGCGGCTGAGGTGGTTTCCATTCTGGAAAGCGCAGGGGTGACGCACAAGGAATCTGCAGACGCTCTGACCATAGAGGTCCTGGCGGAGCAGCAATATATGGCAAACCTGGCCCTGGGCTCTGCAGGTTATACCACGTCAAGAATGAAGTACGAGGACTGGGTGAACAGCAGTATGTCCACCACCTCTACGGACCGGGAACGGCAGTGGAAGATTTATTTGGAGGCCTATCTGGAGAAGACTCTGGAGGTGCAGAACAATGTCAGGAAGGCAACGGTGTTTTTGACCATACCGCCGCAGAACGGTACGCTGGCTTCCATGCAGGAGGAAACCTCAGCCTATATCACGCTGGAGCTGGACGGGAATATTTCTTCTTCTCAGGCGGCGGCTTTGGCCAGATGTGCGGCTACCGGCTTAGGGAATACTACCACTGCCAATATCACGATTGTGGATACCGACGCCAATCCCTTGTTTATGGGTAACGATTCCACTTCTCTTGTGAGCATGGCTTCTTCCGTGCAGGAGCTGCAGGCCCAGGCCCAGACCTTCCTTGCCAGCCAGTTAAAGCAGGTGTTATACGGTACCCAGCAGTTTTCCCAGATTACCGTTGGCAGCTATCTGGATGTGGATTATGCTCAGTATCAGGAGACCTGGAAAAAATATTCCGTGCCTGACGGCCGTGATCAGGGCTTTTGGGCCCACCGGGACGAATTTGACTCCAGCAATGTGAATGAGGGAGGCGGAATTCCCGGAACGGATGCCAATGACGGGGAGAATCTGACGGGTTATATGTATCCGGACTACGGCAGCAGCGAAGCCACGCAGACGGAGACCTCAACCGATTACCTGGTAAACGAATACGCAAAGCAGGTGACTACGTCTCCAGGTGTAATTAATTATGGCAATTCCCGCCTGTCCATCTCCATGATTAAGTACAGGGAGTACCGTGAGGAAGCGGTGCGGGCCCAGGGCCTGCTGGATGGTATTTCCTGGGAGGAATTTCAGGAAGAAAACAGGGAAGACGTCTGGCTGGAGGTAAGGGACGAGTACTATGATATGGCGGCAAACGCCACCGGAATCGACAAAGAACGTATCACCATCATTGCTTATGAGTCTCCTGTGTTTATTGATAAGGAAACCAGTGTTACGGGCAGCGATATTGTCAGTATTGTGATGATCGTGCTGATTCTGGCCCTGCTGGCCTTTGTAGTACTGCGGAGTATGCGCAGCAGAAAGGCACAGGAAGGCGAGGAAGAGCTTTCCGTGGAATCCATGCTGCAGTCTACGCCGGAAGAGGTGAACGATATTGAAGTGGAGACCAAGTCCGATACAAGGATGATGATAGAAAAGTTTGTTGACGATAATCCTGAAGCGGCAGCCAACCTGCTGCGGAACTGGCTGAACGAAGACTGGGGTTGACGAAAGGATGAGCTTATGGCAAAGTCAGGGAAAGAAGATGAACTGAAGGGTATACAGAAAGCGGCGATTTTGCTGATCGCCCTGGGACCGGAGCGTTCGGCGGGAATTTTTAAGCATTTGAAGGAAGAAGAGATAGAAGAGCTGACGCTGGAAATCGCCAATACCAGAAGCGTGACCCCTCAGGTGAAGGAGAGTGTAATTAACGAGTTTTATGAGGTCTGCCTGGCGCAGCAGTATATTGCAGAGGGCGGCATCAATTATGCCAAGGATCTGCTGGAAAAGGCGCTGGGAACAGAGAAGGCCATGGATGTCATCGGCAAGCTGACCGCATCCCTGCAGGTGAAGCCCTTCGAATTTGTGCGCAAGACGGATGCTTCCCAGCTGATCAACTTTATTCAGGACGAACATCCTCAGACCATTGCCCTGATTCTCTCCTATCTGGCGCCGGGTCAGGCGGCACTGGTGATTTCGGCTCTGGCGCCGGACAGACAGGCGGATGTGGCAAGGCGTATCGCAGTGATGGACCGCACCAGTCCCGATGTGATCAAGGAGGTGGAGAAGGTGCTGGAATCCAAGCTGGCAAGTCTGGTAAATCAGGATTACACCGTGATCGGCGGTGTGGATGCCGTGGTAGAGATCTTAAATACGGTAGACAGAGGAACGGAGCGTCATATCATGGAGACTCTGGAAATCGAAGAGCCCGAACTGGCGGACGAGATCAGAAAGAAAATGTTCGTGTTCGAGGATATTCTGCTTCTGGACGACAGAGCGATTCAGCGTGTGCTGCGTGACGTGGATAACAGCGATCTGGAGATGGCAATGAAGAGTGCAAACGAGCAGGTGCAGAATGCTATCTTTAATAACCTGTCCAAGCGTCTGGCCGTGATGATCAAGGAGGATATGGAGTTTATGGGTCCTGTCCGTATGAAGGACGTGGAAGAGGCACAGCAGAAGATTGTAAATATTATCAGAAAGCTGGAGGATACCGGTGAGATCGTAATCTCCAGAGGCGGAGGTGACGAGATCGTTGTCTAAGGGTTTGGTAAAACAAATGTTTATGGTGGTTCAATCCGAGGAAAAGCGGGTGATTGATGCCGATGAGCTGCTGAAAGCTCGTGAGGAGGAGCTTGCCAGATGGCAGCGGGAGGCGGATGAAGCAGGCTTTGTGTCCGGGCTGGCTGCAGAAGAGCTGGAGATTGGGGAGGACGACGGAGAAAGCAATATCATAAAGTCACGGGAAAGCGCGGAGCAGATTCTGGGAAATGCACAGGCGGAAGCCCAGGCCGCTTTGGAAGCGGCACAGGCGGAGGCCGCGAGGATTACGGAGGAAGCAAGGGCCCAGGCGCTGGCGGAGAGAAACAGGATTTTTACAGAAGCGCAGCAGCAGGGCTATTCCGAAGGATATGCAAAGGCGCAGGCAGAGGGTGACGCCCTCAGACGGGAGTATCAGGAAAAGGAAGAGCAGCTGGATCTGTTTTATCAACAGCAGATCGAGGAACTGGAGCCGCAGATGGTAGATACCATCTCGGCAATTTATGAGCATATATTTCATGTGGAGCTGGGGTCTTACCGGGAGCTTCTGGGACATCTGATTTCTGATACCTTAAGGAAGCTGGAGGGGGGACATGATTTTATGGTTCATGTCTCCAAGGAGGATTATCCCTATGTAAGTATGCAGAAAAAGCAGATTCTGGCGGGAGCCGTGGCTGCAAACTGCAGCGTGGAGGTAGTGGAGGATCTGACCCTGGCCAAGAACGAGTGTCTGATCGAGACGGACAGCGGCATTTATGACTGTGGTCTGGGGACCCAGTTGGAAGAGGTAAAGAAAAAGCTGATGCTTTTGGCTTTTCAGAGATAGCGGAGGTTAGTGTGTACGTACCGGTGGTGGATTTCGGAAAGTACAATAAAATAACGGAGCAGTCTTTTTTCAAAAGGCTGGGCAAGGTAGTGAATGTGGTGGGGCTGACCATCGAGTCCGCCGGGCCGGACGCAAGGCTGGGAGATCTGTGCATGATCCATCCCGAAGGGGAGGGAGAGCAGACGCCCATCATGGCAGAGGTGGTAGGCTTTAAGGATAAAAAGACGCTGCTGATGCCTTATGATGCCACAGACGGCATCGGCCTGGGCTGTATTGTGGAGAATACAGGGGAGCCTTTACGAGTGACGGTCAGTGACGAGCTTTTGGGCAAGACCCTGGACGGTCTTGGAAGGACCGCAGGAGGTGCCCTAGTGAATGGCACCGCATATCCGGTGGAGGCATCTCCGCCTGATCCCATGAGCCGAGAGATCATTGACGAGGTCCTGCCCCTGGGGGTGAAGGCTGTGGACGGTCTGATCACGGTGGGTAAGGGTCAGAGAATCGGTATTTTTGCCGGCTCCGGCGTAGGAAAATCCACCCTGATGGGAATGTTTGCAAGAAATACAAAAGCGGATATTAACGTGATTGCGCTGATCGGAGAGCGGGGGCGTGAGGTGCGTGAGTTTATAGAGAGGGACTTGGGAGAGGAAGGTATGCGCCGCTCGGTGGTGGTGGTGGCCACTTCGGATAAGCCGGCCCTGGAGAGAAATAAGGCGGCCAAGACGGCCACGGCCATTGCCGAATATTTCAGGGACCAGGGCAGGGACGTATTGCTGATGATGGATTCCCTGACTCGTTTTTCCATGGCCCAGAGGGAGATTGGCCTGGCCAGCGGCGAGCCTCCGGTGAGCCGCGGATACCCGCCCAGCGTGTATGCGGAGATGCCCAGGCTTTTGGAGCGGGCAGGCAGATCGGATAAGGGCTCCATTACGGGGCTGTACACGGTGCTGGTGGACGGCGACGATTTCAACGAGCCCATCACGGATACGGCGCGAAGCATCCTGGACGGTCATATTATGCTGGACAGGAAGCTGGGGCATAAGAATCACTATCCCGCCATTGATGTTCTGCAGAGTATATCCCGCTGCATGAGCCAGATTGCCACCAGAGAGCATAAGCAGATGGCAGGAAAGCTTAAAAACGTGCTGGCTACCTATAACGAGGCGGAGGACTTGATCAATATCGGCGCCTACAAGAGCGGCAGCAACCCCAATATTGATTATGCCATTGCAAAGATTGATGCGGTGAATGACTTTTTATGTCAGGCCACCGACGAGAAATTTGACTTTGAGACCAGTATAGACATGCTGGGGCATCTTTTTGATTAGGGAGCCGTTTGGCCCCCGGAGGGAATATCATGGCCCGTTTCCGTTACTCCATGCAGAGTATTCTGAATATTAAATTAAAGATGGAAACCCAGGCAAAACAGGAATTTTCAGCGGCCAGGGCGGCGCTGGATGAAGAAGAGGAGCGCCTGCAGAAGCTTTTTGACCGCAAGGCAGGCTATGAGGAAAGGGCGGCGGAGCTGCTTTCGGGAACGTTGAATGTGCGGGATATTAACGAAAACAAGATGGCAGTTCTCTGTATGGACCGCTACATTGAAGAGCAGCGCCTGCAGGTGGCAAAGGCCGAAAAGAATCTGGAGCAGGCCAGAGAGCACCTGACAGAGGTAATGATGGAGCGCAAGACCCATGAGACTTTGAAGGAAAAGGCCTTTCAGCAGTTCCTGATGGATGAAAAGCGGCAGGAGGGCAAGGAGATAGATGAGCTGACCAGCTATACCTACGGACAGAAACGTAAGGAAAGGCAGATATAGCTTTAACATGGAGGCAATATGGCAAGAGAAGTAAGTCAGGGAGTTGGTTCTCCGGAAGACGAGAAAAAGAGAATACAGGACGAGAAAAAGCAGCTGAAAAAGCAGCAGCAGGATCAGAAGAAGGAAGCAAAGCGCCGGGCAAAGGAAATTGCAAAGCAGGAAGAGGATCTGGGACTGGACGAGGGCAACGGTCTGGTAACCTTTGGCGCAACGGTGCTGATCGTGGCTTTGTGGATTGCAGTGGTCTGCGTGATCGTAAAGCTGGATATAGGCGGCTTCGGCAGCTCCGTGCTGACGCCGATCTTAAAGGACGTGCCGGTGTTAAACATGATCCTGCCGGATTCCGGTCAGACGGAAACCACGGATCCCGGCAGCTACGGCGGCTATTCCAGCTTACAGGATGCGGTGGATTATATCAGGCAGCTGGAGCTGGAGCTGGAGCAGGTACGCACGGCGTCCAATGCCAAGGATGCGGATCTGGAAAAGCTAAGGGCGGAAAACACAAGACTCAGCGCTTTTGAACAGAAGCAGGTGGAATTCCAGCGGATCATGCAGGAATTTTATGAAGAGGTGATTTATGCGGAGAACGGGCCGGGGGCGGAGGAATACCGGAAATGGTATGAGGAAATGGACCCTGCCACCGCGGAAGCTCTTTATAAGCAGGTAGTGGTCCAGATGGAAGAGAGTCAGCAGGTGCAGGATTATGCAAGCGCTTACTCGGCCATGAAGCCAAAGGAAGCAGCGGCAATCTTTAATACAATGACAGATAACCTGGAGCTGGTGGCTAAAATCTTAAATGCCATGGACGTGGATTCCAGAGGGTCCATTCTGGGGGCCATGGATGCGGAGGTGGCGGCAAGGCTCACAAAAATTATGGATCCGGACTCTTAAGTATTTGGGTATTTGTGCCGATAGATAAGTCAGGGTATTTATATGCCCTGACTTTGAACTTTGATAACTTTAAGGAAGGAGGTCAGAAATGACAAGTACACCTGTAAAAGGCGTGGGTTTTGGTCAAAATACACCCACACAGGCGGCAGCGGGTACAAAGGCTTTCCCAGATGCAGGTTTTCAGGCGGTTTGGAACAATCAGGCAGGAAAACAGGCGGCGGGGGCGGAGCAGCAGGACAGTCAGGCGGTGAAAAAGGCACCGGGGGACTCATTGAAGGCCAGGGATGAACACAGGGCTCGGACGGAAAAGCGGGAGCCCAGCCGGAACGTGGAAGAGCGTACGGACATCCCGGAGGAAAAGCTGGAAGAGGCGGCGGAGGTTTTGGAGACCGCAGCGGTTCAGATCGTTCAGGAGGTGGCGGACACCTTCGGAATGGAGCCCGGAGAGATTCAGGAAATGATGGCGGAGCTGGGACTGGAGCAGGCGGATATTTTAACGCCCCAGGGGCTTGGCAGCCTGATCCTTGCCGTTTCCGGGGCGGAGGACCCTAAGGCGCTGCTGATCGACGAGGGTCTTTATACCAATTATCAGGAGCTGATGGGTAAGCTGGAGGGAGTGCTTCAGGAATGCGGCGAAGCTCTGGAGATAAGCCCGGAGCAGCTTGAACAGCTGACGGAGGACCTGACAGGAAAGCCTGTATTAAAGCCGGAGAGCCTGCCGGAGACGAACGGAAAAGAGGATACCAGCGTAAGCATTACCATTCAACCGAATACAGAGGCGGCTGCCGCCGTGTCTGTGGAGAAGCCTGAAAAGCCGGAGGAATCCACGGAGGAAACGCCGGAGACGGATTTTGAGCCGGTTCGGCTGCCGGAGCAGAAGCCTGTAACGGAGCAGACAAAGGATAACGGGAATACCGGCAGGGATCATGACCGCAGGGAAGGGCGGCAGGAGAGCGGCAATGAACAGGGAGTTAATCTGTTTACCCAGAATCTGAAGGCCGGACAGTTCGAGCCCCAGATTCAGCAAACCTACGCTTCGGAAAGTGTCTGGGATGCGGATACCCAGAATATCATGCGCCAGATTATGGATTACATGAAGGTGAATCTGAAGGCGGATTTATCCACCATGGAGATGCAGCTTCACCCCGCAAGCTTGGGGACGGTGCAGGTTCAGATTGCATCCAGAGGCGGCGCTGTGACAGCCAGCTTTATCACGCAGAACGAGGCGGTAAAGGCGGCCTTAGAAAGCCAGATGGTCCAGCTTCAGGAACAGTTTGAAGCCCAGGGAGTTAAGGTAGAGGCCATAGAGGTTACCGTGCAGACTCATCAGTTTGAGCAGAACTTAGAGCAGGGCAGAAGGGGCAGCAGCCAGGAGCAGGAGCCGGCCCGGAAGGGACGTGTCAGAAGAATCAGTCTGGAAGACACCGTTCCCGTCGAAGAGATGGAAGAGGAAGAGGCGCTGACCAGGAAGATCATGGCGGATAACGGAAACACGGTGGATTATACCGCGTAAGTTGAGGCCATGTAAGTTCCAGATAAGTTAGTTAAGGTAAAGAGAGGAGAACATAAATGGCATTATTTGCACCGGTGGAGGACGGTAAGATCGTTGAAACCACTTCCCAGAATTCCTTAAAAAATCAGTCCAAAAAGAGTACGGACGGCATGGATAAGGATGCGTTCCTGCAGCTTTTGGTAGCGCAGATGCAGTATCAGGATCCTTTGGAGCCTACCTCCAACACGGAGTATATTTCTCAGTATGCACAGTTTTCTCAGGTAGAGCAGATTCAGAACATGGCGGCCAGTACGGATTTGTCCAGAGCAAGCTCTCTGGTGGGCGAGCATGTTTATATTAAGACCAGAAATAAGGCAGGGGTGGAAGATCTGGTTTACGGTAAGGTTGATTATGTAGTGTATGAGAACAATAAAGCGTATCTTTCCATCGAAGAATCCCTGTATTCGCTGGATGATCTGGACACCGTAGTGGATCTGGAATACAAGAATGCTTACGATAAGGCTTATGACTTCAGTACGCGGATGAATAAGCTTCCTGCGGTAAAGGCCGTGGATTTGACCGATGCCAAGGAAATCGACGCGCTGGAGAAGATCTACAACGAAATGAACGATTACGAAAAGAGCTTCATTGCTCAGGATACCGTAAAGACCTTAAAGAAATACACGGAGCGGCTCAAGGAGGTCAGACAGGCGGCGGAGAAATCTGCAGCGGCGGATATTATGAAGCGGGTGGCAAGCCTTCCCGAACTGGAAAATGTGACCGAAGAGCATGTGGAAGAAATCGAAGAGCTGTCCAAAATTTACGAGGGCTTAAGTGAGGACGGCAAAAAGGAAGTGGCCGCGGAGATCGTGGAAAAGCTGCAGGCCTATGTGGAGAAAATCAAGACTCTTGAAAAGAATGAGGAAGGCGGCTCCACGGAAGGCGGAGATTCCGGGGACTGATTGGGTACCGCCGGAGGCGGTGTGATTTGAAGTGTAAGAAGGAGCTTACAGGATGAAGATTCAAAATAACGGGTATTTGTCCATAGAGCAGCTGGCAGACCAGTACAGGAGCAAGGCAGCCGGAACGGAGAGCCGGGAGAATACATCCGGTCTGTCCTTTCGGGAGGTCCTGCAGCAGAGAAGCCGGGAGACAGGGGAGCCGGGTGATTTAAAGTTTTCCAAGCATGCTTTAAACCGCTTAAGCGACCGTAAGATCGAGCTGGATACCGTGCAGCTGGAAAGACTGCAGGCAGGGGCCGAGAAGGCAGGAGAAAAGGGCATCAGGGATTCGCTGGTGATTGTGGATCAGCTGGCGTTTATCGTTAATGTGCCCAATCGGACGGTAGTCACGGCCATGGATAGTACCGCAACAGACGAAAACATTTTCACAAATATTAACGGGGCAGTTATCGCATAGCCGGACCTTTTGCAAGGAGGCTATAGCTTTCCGAGAGACGTGCGGGGAGCGCTCCGCTTTCAACAGGAGGAATAAGCACTATGATGAGATCACTTTACTCTGGCGTGGCAGGATTGAAGACCCACCAGACCAAGATGGACGTTATCGGTAACAACATTGCAAACGTAAACACAACGGCATACAAGGCCAGCTCGATCGTGTTCAGCGACCTGATGAGCCAGACCACCCAGCGGGCCAGCGGCCCCAATGCCACCACAGGCGCAGGCGGCATCAACGCCAGGCAGATTGGTCTGGGCGTAAAGAGCGGTGCTATCAATATCAATATTACGGGCCAGGGTTCTACCCAGTCTACGGGTAATCCTTTTGACGTAATGATCAACGGCAACAATTTCTTCGTGGTCAACAACGGTCAGGAGAACTTCTTTACCAGAGACGGCTCCTTTTATGTGGATGCAGCAGGTAACCTTGCCATGACCAGCTTAGGCTATAATGTTATGGGCTGGCAGGTGGATCCGGATACCGGCAATATCAGGAAGGATACCGTTTCTGCCCTGCGGATCATGAGCGCAGCAAACCTGACCTATCCCCCTGAGGCTACCTCTCAGGCGTACTTGTCCGGTATCATTGACAAAAACGACACGGACGTGACCAGTGAGAACGGAAAAGTAGTAAACTTAAAGATCTATGACTCTTTGGGCTACAGCTATACCGCCAAGTTTAAGTTCAGACAGTCCTCCGTCAAGGAAGAGTACAGCATGGAGCTGGATAAGATCATTGATTCCACCGGCGCGGAGCTGGAGCTGTCGGAAGCGGAAATGCAGACCCTGTTCGGGGATTCCAGCGGCACCCAGGCCATCCAGAAGGTAAATACCAAGGTCAGCTTAAAGAAGGGCTATACCTGGGGAACGGGCGGCGTACTCAATAATGCAGACGGAGCGGTTGCGACCCTTGCCAATATCTTTAATAATGATGGAACCATTAAATCGGGAACAAATATTGTTTCGGCTGCAGGCGTTACCCCGGAGGTGACGGAGGCTGAAAGGGCTCAGCAGGAGTTAGAAGCGCTGGCGGCGGCTTATGGACACGAGGGAGCGGCAGACGATTTCTTAAATCTGTGCGTGACCTTTACGGATGCTACGGCAACTCCGCCTACAAGCGCTACCTTCACAGTCAAGCAGCTGCTGCTGGCAGAGATAGGCGGCACCGTGGGCAACCCTGTGGTGGGGGCTGCCGGCACCGCACCGGCACAGACCTTTACAAAGCTGGGCGAAAAGGGAGACGGATCGGCCTTTACCTCGGATTCCAGGGTCTTTTACGGCCACACTGTGACCTTTGATCATAAGACCGGTCTGCTGGCTTCCGTGGACGGTTCTACCACGGACTTTAACGTAAGGCTGAATCTGAATTCTGCAGGTTTGGTGGGTACGCTTACCGGCGACGACGGAAATCCGGTGCAGATCACCGACGAGAATAACCCCAGGGGCAATTTCTCCAATATTGTGATTGACCTTTCCGAACTCAGCATGTTTGATAATAAGGGAACCTCTACTGCCAGCGCTACCAGCGGCAGCAATGACGATCAGACCAAGGGCATGGGCGCTGGCCGCCGTCTGGGCGATATGATCGGTGTATCCATTGACCAGGCGGGCCTGATTTATGCCAGCTATGATAACGGCATGACCAGACTTTTGGGCCAGATTGCCACGGCGGCATTTGCCAATGCTTCCGGTTTGGAGAAAAAGGGCGACAACTTGTATTCCGCTACCTTAAACTCCGGCGAGTTTGACGGGATTGGCGAGGATATTACCGCCGGCGGCGGATATATGTCCACCGGCCAGCTGGAGATGAGTAATGTGGATCTGTCCTCGGAGTTTACGGAAATGATTACCACACAGCGTGGTTTCCAGGCCAACAGCCGTATCATAACCGTGTCCGATACGCTCTTGGAAGAATTAACTAACCTGAAACGTTAAATTTTTCTACTCAAATTAAAAAAGATATGTTATAATAGGGACGGATTGTTTTCCGTCCCTATGCTAATGATAGTTATTCCCACATTTTAAGGGGTATTTGCCTTTGGCACAGGGATGATGAAGGAGAGACGGCGCATGATCGAGGTGACGAAGCTGAATGGTACGAAAATACTAGTAAACCCGCATTTGCTTGAAACAGTGGAAGAAACGCCGGATACGGTGCTTAGTTTGACAACAGGGAAAAAAATAATTGTAAAAGAAAGTAGACAAGAGATAAAAAATCTTGTAAAATTGTACAGAAAGGATATTTTTGCGGAATAGCCAGCAGAAATACATAATGGTAGGTGGTCGGTATGGACATTGCATCTTTGTTGGGACTGATTCTTGGTTTGGGAATGCTTATTTTCGGTATTCTGGACGCGGTGGATTATAATTTTGCGGTAGTGGCGAAGGAATATCTGGATCTCTCTTCGGCAATTATTACCTTCGGCGGCGCCTTTTCGGCAACACTGCTGTCTCATAGTCTGGCGGACTTTATCGGCGGTTTAAAGAGCTTTTTGCTGATTTTTAAAGCACAGACAATCAATACCAGTGAGATGATTCAAAAGATTATTGACTTGTCCAACGTGGCCAGAAAGGAAGGCTTGCTTTCACTGGAGGAAGCGGCGGGAGACATGGATGAGCCTTTTTTGAAGAAAGGGATTCTGCTGATCGTTGACGGTACGGATCCGGATCTGGTCCGGGCTATTATGGAGACGGAGCTGGTGAGTATTGAGGGAAGACACAAGGTTCGTATCGGCTTCTGGGATAAGCTGGGAGCCATGGGTCCTGCCTGGGGTATGATCGGTACGCTGGTAGGTTTGGTAAACATGCTTTATAATATGTCGGATATGGATGCGCTGGGGCCTTCCATGGCGGTGGCTTTGATTACCACCCTGTACGGCTCCCTGCTGGCAAACTGGCTCTGTATCCCCATTTCCAATAAGCTGACGGCAGACAACGCCAGCGAGATGATGTTAAAAGAGGTTATGATCGAGGGCCTTTTGTCCATTCAGGCAGGAGAAAACCCCAGAGTCATAGAAGAAAAACTGAAATCCTTCCTGGCTCCTGCAGACAGGACCAGTTCCGAGGACAATAATGCGGGAGGTGAAGAGTAATGGCAAAGCGCAAAGAGGATGCTCCGCCGCCAGGTTCACCGGCGTGGATGTCAACCTTCAGCGACCTGATGAATCTGCTGCTTTGCTTTTTTGTCATGCTGTTTGCCATGTCCACCCCGGAGGAGGCAAAGCTGGCCGAGTTTGTGGCGGCCATGAACAATACCTTCAGTATTTTTAACGGAGGCGCTACGGCAATCGGAGACGGAATCCTGATCAGTAACGGAGTCAGCCAGCTGAATGAGCTGGATGAGTACATTAACAGTACGGGTAAGACGGCTGACAGCGAGACCGACGGGGATGATTTTCAGGAGTTTGAGCTGTCCCCTGAAGCACAGGAATCCCTGGAGCAATACCTGGAAGAGCAGCAGCTTCAGCAGAACGAGGAATTTTCGGAGGAAATTGACGAGATTCTTCAGGAAAACCGTATAGGAGATGAAGTGGATGTCAGCTTTACGGCTCAGTATGTACGACTTTCCATGAACGGCGCATTGCTTTTTGATTCCGGAAGCGCACAGCTGAAGGAGGAAGCGGCTCAGGTGCTGGAGAAGGTCAGTGTGATTTTGGAGCGGTACAGCACGGGCACCATAGAAATTGTGGGGCACACGGACAATGTTCCCCAGTCGGGGGCCAGATATGCTGACAATGAAGAATTGAGCAACGCCAGGGCTCTTTCCGTGTTTTATTATCTGCAGGAGCATTCCCTGCTGGATCCTGCCAATATAAAGCATTCAGGCATGGGGGAGAGAGAGCCGGTAGCGGATAATTCCACGCCTGAGGGCAGAAGCTTAAACCGCAGGGTTGAAATCAGAATCTACAGCCCTTCGCAGAATTAAATTGTAATCACAGGCATCAAATTAAAAAAAGAATGAAAACAGACAAAAGGACGTAAATATTATGAAGAAGAATTTGCTTAGTATACTTATCCTGGTACTTCTGCTCGTAAATATTGCCCTGACTGCGGTGATGATGATCAGCGTCACCGGAACCAACAAGAAGACCGGCGAGCTGGTTACCAATATTGCGACGGTCTTAAACCTGGAGCTGTATAATCCGGGAGGAATTCCGCTGGCGGAGGTGCCCCTGTCCGAGACGGAAACCTACAGCATTGAAGGTTTTATGGTACCCTTGAATCGTTCCGTTATAGTGAACGAGGACGGAACCACAGAGACCAGCAAAAAAACGGAGTATTTTCTGTTTACCCTGACACTCTATCTGAATACCAAGCATGAGGATTATAAGAGCTACGGCGGAGCGGAAAAGCTGGCGACGCTGGAAAGTTCCATTAAGGATACTGTTACCGAAGTAGTCCGCACGCATACTCTGGAGGAATGTCAGAGTGATCTGGACAGCATAAATGAAGAGGTCCTTGCAGAGATACAGAAGATGTTCGACTCCAATCTTATCTTTAAGATCGGTATCAGCGACATAAAGTTCGGAAGCTGACGCAGACGGAAATTTAAGGCATCGACAGGAGGTGAACATGCGTGGGCGAGGTACTGTCCCAAAACGAAATAGATAATCTGCTGGCGGCTCTGTCTGCGGGTGAGCTTGACGTTGACCAGATGCAGGAGAACGAAGAAAAACAGGTAAAGGATTATGACTTCAGGCGCCCGACGAAGTTCTCCAAGGAACACCTGAGGACTCTTGAGATTATTTTTGAGCATTACAGCCGGCTGATTTCCACAAATCTTCCGGTATATTTAAGAAAGAACGTACAGGTTTCCGTGGCAAGCTCGGAAACGGTTACTTTTAACGAATTTACGAACGCGCTGTCTAACCCCGTTATTTTGGGAATTATTAATTTTGCACCCCTGAACGGACAGATTATCGTGGATCTGGCTACCAATTTAGGATATGCGATGCTGGACCGTATGTTAGGGGGAAGCGGGATCCCGCTGGAAAAAAGCAGGGACTTTTCGGAGATTGAGCTGACAATCATACAAAAGATACTGATTATGTTTACCCAGCTTTTGCGAGACCCCTGGAAGAATGTAATCGACGTGAACCCAGTCCTGCAGAGATTGGAGACCAATCCCCAGTTTGCGCAGGTGATTGCCCCTAATGACATGATCGCCATTGTAACGCTGAACATGAAGATCGGGGATGTGGAAGGGTTTATGAATATATGTCTTCCGTTCTTTACCCTGGAAGACGTTATGGATAAGCTGAATACCAAGTATTGGTTCTCCACGATGCAGGAGAATCATGATGAGAATTACGAGGAATACATCGAAACGCTCATCCGCAAGGTGGATATTCCCATCAGGGCGGTGCTTGGCAAGACGATAGTGTCTGTCAGCGATTTTATGGGATTGCAGGTGGGAGACTGCATCCGTCTTGATTCCAAGGTGGATGAAGATATGAATATATACGTGGGTAATATCAAGAAATTTACCGCGTTGCCTGGCACTGAAAAAGATTCCTACGCAGTCAGGATTACGTCAGTCATCAAAGAGGAGGAGTAGACAATGGATGGAATGCTGTCGCAGGACGAAATAGAAGCCCTCTTAAACGGCATGGATCTGTCTGATGAGGGGACGCCGGAAGGCATCGGAAGCAATGAAGAGGTCACGGAAATTCCCAGCAGTGAGGCAAATGCAGACATACAGGTGCCGGAGGAGGTCCTGACAGAAATAGAAAAGGACGCCATCGGGGAAGTGGCCAATATCAGTATGGGTTCATCGGCAACCACGTTGTACTCGCTGGTGAACAGGAAGGTAAATATTACAACGCCTGTTGTAAGCTCAGCTACCTGGAGTACATTGCTTGGAGACTACGAGAAGCCTTGTGTGTTTATTCAGATCAAGTATACCATGGGGCTGGACGGAACGAACATTCTGGTCCTTAAGGAGCATGATGTAAAGGTTATTACGGATCTGATGATGGGAGGGGACGGCACCAATACGGACGGAGAATTGGGCGAGCTGCACTTAAGCGCAATTTCCGAAGCCATGAATCAGATGATGGGTTCCGCAGCCACATCGCTCTCTACCATGCTGAAGACCACGATTGACATCAGTCCCCCAGAGGCATCACTGCTGGATTTGACGCAGGTAAAGAACGGAGAAGAAATATCGCCCTTCCTGGGGGGGACCTTTATAAAGATTGCATTCAGAATGCAGATTGACGAACTGGTGGACAGTACGATCATGCAGCTGTATCCCGTGGAATTTGCACGCAGGATCGTGTCCACATTTATGGGGACTCAGGAAGGCGACAGCTCCGGTCCCACGCCGCAGGCGGCAGCACCGGAGCCTTCAGCACCTGCAGCAGCTCCGGCGGATATGGGAATGGGCGGCAGTCCTCAGGGAATGCCTGCTCAGGGCATGAATCCGCAAATGGGAATGGCGCCTCAGATGGATATGAGCATGGGGATGAATCCCCAGGGGATGAATCCCCAGATGGCACCACAGATGGGAATGTATCCTCAGGGCATGTACCCTCAGGGCATGTACCCCCAGATGGGGATGGCGCCGCAGCAAATGGGTATGATGCAGCCTATGCAGCCAATGGGCGCAGTTCAGCCAATGGGCGCAGTTCAGCCCATGCAGAATGTCAACGTTCAGCCGGCACAGTTCCAGAGCTTCGGCGGCGACGGAAGACCCATTCAGGGACAGGAAAATATCGGATTGATCATGGATGTACCCTTGGAGGTCACCGTGGAGCTTGGCAGGACGTCCAAGTCAATATCTGAAATTCTTAATTTTGCACCTGGCACGATCATCGAGCTGGATCGGATTGCCGGAGAACCTATAGACGTATTGGTAAACGGTAAATTTGTTGCCAGAGGTGAAGTTGTAGTAATTGAAGAAAGCTTTAGCGTCAGAGTCACAGAGATTATTAAATAGTAGGAGGATGTTTTAATGGCAAAGAATATTTTAATATGTGATGATGCAGCATTCATGAGGATGATGATAAAGGACATTCTGAGCAAGAACGGCTATAATGTTGCAGGTGAGGCCGAGAACGGCATGAAGGCTGTGGAGAAGTTTAAGGAAGTTACACCCGATCTTGTATTGATGGATATTACCATGCCTGAGATGGACGGTATTGCCGCATTAAAGGAGATCAAGAAGATCGACGCCGGTGCAAAGGTAATCATGTGTTCGGCAATGGGTCAGCAGGCCATGGTGATCGAATCCATTCAGGCAGGCGCAAAGGACTTTATTGTAAAGCCCTTCCAGGCAGAGCGCGTTCTTGAGGCAGTGAAGAAGGTCGTAGGCTGATGATGGTCCTTCTGACAGGGAGAGCGGACAGCTACCTACAGCTTATTACCGTGTTGGCGGTATTTGTGCTGGTACTGGGCGTTACGGCGCTGGTTACCAGATGGATCGCCAATTATCAGAAGCAGCAGAATGTAAATGTCAACGTGGAAGTTATTGAGACCACGCGCATAGCAGGCAATAAGTATGTTCAGGTTCTGCGGATCGGGGAAATCTATGTGGCCATTGCGGTCTGCAAGGATACGGTAACGCAACTGTGTCAGATACCGAAGGAGCAGTTGAGAAGCGATAAGCCTGCCCAGGGAAGCTTTTTAAAGTCTGCAGGCTTTAAGGAGCTGCTGGACAAGGCCGCCAGAAAGAATGTCGCTGATTCGGCGAAAGCAGAGGATAGTCAGTCAGATGATGAGGATTAAGCCGAAAGTTAAGCAAATATTAACAGTAATATGCCTGCTGGTCACGGTAGGCATATTGTGTATTCAAAATTCCATGATCGTACAGGCTTCGGGAAATCTCACGGGGGATTCGCAGCAGTCCACCGTTTTAAACCCTCCCGGCACCAGCAATACGCCGGAGGATTTAAACAGCCTGAACACGGGCAATATGTTTACGCTTACCCTTAATGAGGGAAATGGAGAGTTAAACGGCGCGCTGAGGATATTTTTGACGCTGACGCTGATTGCCATCGCTCCCACCATTATCATTATGATGACCTCTTTTACGAGGATCATTATCGTGCTTCATTTTACCCGTGCGGCCTTAAATACGCAAACTGCTCCGCCGAATCAGGTGTTGATCGGTCTGGCGTTGATACTTACCTTTTTTATTATGGAGCCAACCATTGTACAGATCAACGAACAGGCCATTCAGCCCTTTGAGGCAGGGGAGATCACCCAGGAGGAGGCTTTTGAGGCGGGTATTCAGCCCTTAAGGGAGTTTATGTATCCACAGACTCAGGTAAAGGATGTACAGCTGTTTATGGACATTGCAGGCAGAGAGTGGGACGGAAGGAATGCTTCCATTCCCCTGTCGGTGCTGCTGCCCAGCTTTATACTGAGTGAGCTGAGAATTGCCTTTTGGATAGGGTTTATGATTTATATACCCTTTATTGTGATAGATATGGTGGTGGCGTCTACGCTGATGAGCATGGGTATGATGATGCTGCCGCCTACCACAATTTCCATGCCCTTTAAAATCTTGCTGTTTACTCTGGCAGATGGCTGGGGGCTGGTGATTGGAAATCTTGTACAGACGTTTTACTAGCGGAAAGGGAGGCGGATAAATGACAACTGATGCGATTGCCGATATGGCCCAGAATGCGCTTTATTTGATTATTAAGACGTCGCTGCCCGTTTTGCTGGTGTCCCTGATCATCGGTCTGATTATCAGTATTTTCCAGACGGTGACCTCCATTCAGGAACAGACGCTGACCTTTGTACCCAAGATTATCTGTGTTTTTGTGGCATTGATTCTGTTTGGCCCCTGGATGATGAACAGCATGGTGGAATTTATGACGGAGCTTTGGAGCAGCTTTAGTTTTTATGTGCATCAATAGCGGGAAGAAGCATATATGGTAAGTTTTTCCTTTTCCATTTACGATTTAGAATATTTCCTGCTGATTCTTACAAGAATCTCCTGCTTTGTGTTTGTGGCTCCCTTCTTCAGTATGCGGAACACACCCATGCGGATCAGGGTGGGAATCAGCGTGTTTACCGCCGTGCTTTTGTATCAGTCGCTGACACCGTCGGAGTATGTAGAGTATGATACCGTGCTGGAGTATGCCGTTATTGTGATCAAGGAGGCTGTTACAGGGCTTCTTGTGGGCCTGGGTGCATCCATTTGTACTTCGATCATGAATTTTGCGGGAGCCATTGCGGATATGGAAACGGGACTGTCCATGGTGACCCTGATGGATCCTTCCTCCCGTGAGCAGAGCAGTATCACGGGTGTGTTTTACCAGTATGTGCTGATGCTGCTGATGATTGCTACCGGGATGTACCGCTATCTGTTTGCCGCACTGGCGGATACCTTTACCCTGATTCCGGTCAACGGCGCCATATTTCATGGAGACAGACTGGTGGACGCCATGCTGCAGTTCCTGGGAGATTATGTAATTATCGGTTTTCGGATTGTGCTGCCCATATTTTGTACTACTCTGCTGTTGAATGCCATATTAGGCGTGCTGGCAAAGGTCTCGCCGCAGATGAACATGTTTGCAGTAGGTATGCAGCTTAAGATTCTGGTGGGACTGGGAGTATTCTTTTTAACGGCAAATATGCTGCCGGGAGCTGCGGATTTTATTTTTGGAGAGATGAAGCGTGTGATGAATTCCTTAACAGGAGCGTTACAATGATTCGATATAACCTGCAATTTTTTGCAAAGGAGGGAATGGGCGGCGAAAAGACAGAGCCGGCCACCCAGAAAAAACTGGACGATGCCCGCAAGGAAGGGCAGGTGGCCAAGAGCCGCGAAATTGCCAACGGACTGGGGCTGATGGCATTGTTTCTTTGTCTGAAGCTGTTTGTGGGGCACATCGGGACCCAGCTGCTGGAGGTATTCCCCAATGCCTATGGCAGGATTCCGGAGATTGCTGTTTACTATGAGGGCAGGATGCCCGAAGCGGACACCAGAGCGGTATTTTCCATGATGCTCATGGAAACACTGCTTATTATAGCACCGCTTTTGCTGATTGGTTTTCTGGTGGCGTTTATCAGTGACCTGGTTCAGGTCAAGTGGCATCCGACGGCCAAGCCGCTGCAGCCAAAGTTCAGCAAGCTGAATCCCCTGAAAGGCTTTCAGAAGATTTTTTCCGTGAATTCGGTGGTTGAGCTGATTAAATCTCTTGCAAAGATTGGCTTGATTATACTTATCTGTTATAATTACTTAAAGGGTAAGGAAATGCTGCTGCTGAATCTTTATGATAAGGGACTGATGGAGGCCATCAATCTTGCGGCCGAAATCGTGATTGATTTGGGTATTCGGATTGCAGCAGTGTATATGATTATTGCCCTGGCGGATTTTGCTTATCAAAGAGTGAAATTCAAAAACGACATGAAGATGACCAAGCAGGAGATCAAGGAAGAGTATAAGCAGCAGGAAGGAGATCCTCAGATCAAGGGCCAGATCAGGCAGAAGATGAGAGAGGCCTCCAGACGCCGGATGATGCAGGATCTGCCCCAGGCGGACGTGGTGGTAACCAACCCTACCCATTATGCCGTGGCCATCAAGTATGATCCGGAAGTGGCGGATGCGCCTGTGGTCATTGCAAAGGGTGAGGATTACATGGCAGCCCGTATCAAGGAAGTGGCAAAAGAAAATCATATTGAGATTGTGGAGAATAAGCCCTTGGCCCGTATGCTTTACGCCAACGTGGACATCGGCCAGATGATCCCGCCGGAGCTGTATCAGGCGGTGGCGGATGTACTGGCGTTTGTATATCATTTAAAAGGAAAAATATAAAACAAAAACAGAAGGGAGGAAGAACATATGAATTTTAAAATGGCTAAGACAGATGCGATCGTTGCGATTTATATTCTGGTTGCATTTATTATGTTTATCGTGCCCCTTCCTGCCACTCTGATCGACGTGTTTATGGCGCTCAATATTGCCATGGGCTTTACCATCCTCTTTGTGTGTATGTTTACGGAGGAAGTGCTGGATGTATCTTATTTCCCGACGATTCTGTTGTTTACTACCATATTTCGTATTGCCCTGAACGTTTCCTCCACCAGACTGATTCTTACCACCGGTGATTCCGGAAACGTGGTAAAGACCTTCGGACAATTCGTAGGCGGCGGCGACCTGATTGTGGGTGCCATTATTTTCATTATTTTGATCTTAATTCAGTTCCTGGTTATCAACAAAGGTTCTGAGCGTGTGGCGGAGGTAACTGCAAGGTTTACTCTGGATGCTATGCCCGGTAAGCAGATGGCCATTGACGCAGACTTAAACACGGGAGCCATTGACGATAAGGAAGCAAAGCTGCGGCGTGACAAGATACAGCAGGAGTCCAGCTTCTTCGGCTCCATGGACGGTGCCGTGAAGTATGTAAAAGGAGATGCGATTGCTGGTCTTCTGTTGACGGTGATCAACTTGGTGGGTGGTATTGCCATGGGCGTACTGCGGGGCGGAGCTGACATCGGCACCGCTTTGGACACCTATGGCATCCTGACCATCGGTGACGGCCTGGTAAGCCAGATCCCTTCGCTGTTAATCTCTCTTTCCACAGGTATCCTTGTGACGAAGGGAAGCAAGGAGGCGGATTTCGGTCCTGCCATTGTCAAACAGCTTTTTGGCGTGCCCAAGGTTATGTATCTAGTGGGCGCTACGCTTGCGTTTTTGGGTGTTGTCACGGAGCTGAATACCATCCTCTTTGTAGGCATGGGAATGCTCTTTATTGTGGGCGGCCGCTTGATTGCCGGCAATCTGGAAACGGCAGGCATCGAACAGGCGGTAGACGAGGAAGAGGCGGCTGCGGAGGAAATCAGACAGCCGGAGAACGTAAACAGCCTGCTTCAGGTGGACCCCATCGAGCTGGAGTTTGGTTATGGAATTATCCCCCTGGCCGATGTCAATCAGGGCGGAGATCTTTTGGACCGTGTGGTCATGATCAGGAGGCAGATTGCACTGGAGCTTGGTACAGTGGTTCCCATTATCCGTCTGCGTGATAATATCCAGCTGAATCCCAATCAGTATATTATCAAGATCAAGGGCATTCAGGTCAGCGAAGGCGAGATCTTGTTTGATCATTACATGGCCATGAATCCCGGCTATGTGGAGGAAGAGATCACAGGTATTCCCACCTTTGAGCCTTCTTTCCATCTTCCTGCCATCTGGATTACCGAGAGCCAGAGAGAGCGGGCGGAGAGCCTGGGGTATACGGTAGTGGATCCGCCTTCTATTATTGCCACCCATCTGACGGAAGTGATCAGGCAGTATATTGACGAGCTGCTGACCCGGCAGGACGTGCAGAATCTTGTCAACAATATGAAGGAAACCAATCCTTCCCTGGTGGAGGAGCTGGTGCCCAAGCTTCTGGGGCTGGGCGAGGTGCAGAAGGTTTTGCAGAATCTCTTAAAGGAGGGAATTTCCATCCGGGATCTGCTGACGATTATGGAGACGCTTGCCGATTATGCGCCTACCACAAGAGATACGGATATTCTTACGGAATATGTCCGCCAGAGCTTAAAGCGTGCAATTTCCACCAAGTATTTCCCGTCCCATGAGACCACCAGCGTGGTGACGCTGGATCCGAAGGTGGAGCAGGAGATCATGGGAAGCGTCAAACAGACGGAAAGCGGTGCTTTCCTGAATCTGGATCCGGGACGCTCCAGAGCAATTATCGACTCCGTGGGAAAAGAGGTTCAGAAGCTGGAAAATCTGGGAAAAAGTCCTATCGTTATCACATCGCCTATTGTGCGTATGTATTTTAAACGCCTGACAGAGGATTACTTCAAGGAGCTTGTTGTAGTCTCATATAATGAAGTGGAGTCTAATGTAGAATTACAGTCAGTTGGGATGGTGACGGCATAATGATAATCAAAAAATTTGTGGGTAAGACAGAGGAAGAGGCCACAGAAGCCGCCAGAAAAGAACTGGGCAGCGGTCTTGTTGTCATGAATGTAAAAACCGTAAAGAAAAAGGGATTTTCAGGGGTTTTTGGCAGCAAGCAGGTGGAAGTGACGGTAGCGCTGGAGGAAGACAGCGATTCCTTAAAGGCGGTACGCAGGGAGGCTGCCAAAATGGCGGATCCGGATACGGCCAAGCTGGAGGAAGGCGTGCGTGCCGCGCAAAATGCCGTGAGCGTTATGAGTGAAAGCTCTCAGAACATTGAAAAAAAGCTGGACAGCCTGCAGACGATGCTGGTGACCAGATTTCAACAGGAGGAGGCAAAGGGGGAGCTTTCCGAGGACGAGCCGGCGGCTCCTGCAGAGAATGAAGGAGAGAAAGCCCCTGACGACGGCAGCAGAGAGCAGGATAAGTTTATTCGTCTGCTTTACAATACCATGATGGAAAATGAGGTGGACGAGAAGTATGCCAATCAGATCATGGACGATCTGGAAAAGAACAGGAAGCCCAATGTGCCCTTTGACTATATTCTTGCAAATGTATATCAGAAAATGATTCTGAAATTCGGAAAGGCCGAGGGGATCACTCCGGCGTCAAAGGGTCCGAAAACCCTGCTTTTTATGGGGCCTACGGGAATTGGCAAGACAACCACCATTGCCAAAATCGCCAGTCATTTTTCCGTGGATCAGAAGAAGAAGGTAGTTCTTCTTACGGCTGATACTTATCGTATTGCGGCGGCGGAGCAGCTGCGCACTTATGCCAATATTTTAGAGGCTCCCTTCCGGGTAATCTATTCGGAGGACGAGGTAAAGACGGCAATCGAGGATTTTAGGGGATATGACTATATCTTTGTGGATACGGCAGGTCATTCCCATCAAAATGAAGAGCTGCTGGAGAAAATGAAGCAGCTGTTAAAGGCGGTGAATGAAGTCGGAGAAAGCCAGACCTTTCTTGTATTGTCCGCCACCACAAAATACAGGGACCTGCAGCGGATTGCCGCAAGCTATAAGGAAATTACGGATTATCAAATGATATTTACAAAACTGGACGAAACCTCGTCCTTGGGAAATTTGATGAATCTGCGGCTTTGTGTGGAGGCGCCCATAGCTTATGTGACCTTCGGCCAGAATGTGCCGGATGATATTGAATTGTTTAATCCGCAGAAAACGGTGAAGAGCCTGCTTAGCACAGGACGGCGGGATACTCTAAAATGATATGGAATGCTTTGCATTCTGCAGGGTTTCATTTTGCAAAGGAGGGCAGTATGGATCAGGCGGAGCAATTAAGAATATTAAAAGCGAATCAGCAGCAGTCAGCGAAGCCTCTGGCCCGCGTGATTACTGTCACCAGCGGCAAGGGGGGCGTGGGAAAGTCAAATACATCCATCAATCTGGCCATTCAGTTTCGGAAGATGGATAAGAAAATTATTATATTGGACGCGGATTTTGGGCTTGCCAATATCGAGATTATGTTTGGCACGGTCCCCAAGCACAATTTCTGTGATCTGATTTATCAGGGAAAAAGCATTACGGAGATTATTACCTGGGGCCCCATGGATGTGGGTTTTATCTCAGGCGGCAGCGGAATTGCCGGAATGTCTAATTTAAGCCGCGACTATCTGAGTTATATTATACAGAATCTGGATCAGCTGGATACCATGGCGGATATTATTATTGTGGATACCGGAGCGGGAATATCCGATGCGGTGCTGGAATTTCTGGTAGCCAGCGGGGAGATTCTGCTGGTGACTACACCGGAGCCCACATCTATCACGGATTCCTATTCTCTGCTGAAGGCCTTGTACCGGCATCCCAGATTCAGTGAAGAGGCCACCAAGGTAAAGATGATTGCAAACAGGGTGGAGAAGGAGAGCGAGGGTCTGGTGCTTTTTGACAAGCTGAATGCAGTGGTGTCAAGATACTTAAAGATTCCCATGACTTATCTGGGGAGTATACCGGAGGATGTGCAGCTGCTTCGGGCCGTGATGCAGCAGATGCCGGTTTCCATTCAAAATCCGGGGGCCCGGTCCGCGGTGGCGTATGAAAGAATAGCACAGAAGCTCCTTGGCAGAGAAGAGGAAGAGAGACAGCCGAAAAGAGGAATGGCAGCGTTTTTTTCGCATATTATGATTGGGAAAAAGTAAAGAACAGGATAGGTGGTTAAGATGGTTTCAATGCTTTCAAAATTTGTTTCGATCGGTGACAAAATTGAATTACAGGCAGTGGGGCGCGCCGGTGAAAAGCAGATACAGCGGGACGGCAAGAAGAGGACCTTTTACAGCGCCCTGTATGATTTCCTGTCGGAGGATACGCTGGAGATCACCATGCCCATGGAGCAGACAAAGCTGATCCTGCTTCCGGTGGACAGTGAGTTTGATCTGGTATTTTACGGCACCAGCGGTCTTTATCAGTGCTTCGCCAGAATCATCGACAGGTACAAAAGTAATAATGTGTATCTGCTGGTGGTGGAAATGACCAGTAACTTAAGAAAGTATCAGCGGCGGGAATACTATCGGTTCAGCTGCGCCTTGGAAATGTGCGCCAGAAACCTGCAGGAGGAAGAGATCCAGGCCATTGAGGAAAGTGAAAATTATATACTGACGCCGGGGCTTCCCCTGCGCCAGAGTGTGATCGTGGACATCAGCGGCGGAGGCTTAAGATTTATTTCCACCCAAAAATATGATGCGGAAAGCTTTCTTTATATCAGCTATAACCTGCTGAAGAACAACGAACAGAAAAAGTATGAGGTAGTAGGCAAGGTTTTAAGTGCAAGAGAGCTGGAAAATCGTCCGGGGACCTGGGAACACCGGGTGCAGTACTATGATATGGATCAGAAAACAAGAGAGGAAATTATCAAATACATATTTGAGGAAGAGAGAAAGAGCCGTAGAAAGGAAAATGATTCATGATACAGAAAAAAATTCTTATCGTTGATGATTCTGCACTCATGAGAAGAGTCCTCTGTGATATAATTGAATCGGATGAAAGATTCCGCGTTGTTGCCAGAGCAACCAACGGCCTGGAGGCCCTTGATCTGCTTAGCAGAAACCAGTATGACGCAGTGGTTCTGGATGTAAACATGCCGAAGATGAACGGCATCCAGCTTTTGGAGAAGCTGCGGGAGAACAAGATCCGCGCCAGAATTATGATGGCCAGCACGGATACCAGAGAAGGCGCCAAGCTGACGCTGGATGCGCTGGAGCTGGGAGCCCTTGACTTTATACATAAGCCGGACAGTGCGGTGGACTGCCGCGTGGATTCCTTTAAGACCAGGTTTTTAAAGGTGCTGGAGGTGGTAGTCAACAGTCAGCCGCCGGAGATTGAGTCTAAGGAGAAGGTTCAGGAGAGCAGACAGATCACTGCAAAGATGGTGGATATTGCCAGAAGATATTCCGCCAAATCTCCGGGCACAAAGGTGGTGGCGATTGCCAGCTCCACCGGAGGGCCGAAGGCTCTGCATGAGGTGATTCCCAGGCTCCCCGCGGAGCTGGATGCGCCGGTGCTTTTGGTGCAGCATATGCCCAAGGGCTTTACGGCGTCTTTGGCTGAGCGCTTAAACGAATTGAGCGCGATCCGTGTGAAAGAGGCAGAAGAGGGGGATGAGCTGCAGTCGGGGGTGGTTTACGTGGCCATGGGCGGTATGCACATGAACGTCAGGCGTATGGGCGGCAAGTATGTGATCCACTACTCGGACGAGCCGACCAGAGAAGGGGTTAAGCCCTGTGCAAACTATATGTACGAATCGCTGGCGGACAGTCGTTTTGACAAGATCGTCTGTGTTGTCATGACGGGCATGGGTGCTGACGGAACGGAAGGAATCAGGAATCTGGAAGCTAAAAGGCCGGTTCATGTCATATCTCAGAATCAGGCCACCTGTACGGTATACGGTATGCCAAAGGCGGTGATGGCAGCAGGGCTGTCGGACCAGGAGGTGCCGTTGAATCAGATTGCACAGGAAATCATCTTAAATGTTGGTGTGAAAGCATAGCAACAAAAGAAAGGGATGGGGTAAAGCAGTATGGACGTAAATCAGTATCTTGAGATTTTCCTTGACGAGACCAAGGAGCATCTGCAGAATCTGAACACACAGATTTTGGAATTGGAATCCGATCCGGAGGGAGAGGATACGGTCAATGAAATTTTTCGTGCGGCACATTCGCTGAAGGGTATGGCAGGCACCATGGGCTATAAGAGGATGCAGAATCTGACCCATGACATGGAGAACGTATTCTCTGAAGTGCGCAACGGCAATATTAAGGTGCAGCCCAAGCTTATTGATGTCCTTTTTCAATGCCTGGATGCACTGGAGGAATATACGGATAATATTCAGAACAATGCGGACGAGGGGACAAATGATAATGAGGCGCTGATTCGGCAGCTGAATGATATTTTAAATGATAACGGCAGCGCTGCTCCTGAGAAGGCGGCATCTTCAGACGCGGGAGCCTCCGGGGAGCCTGTGGGCGGAGAAAAGTGGAAGGATATTGCATTGGATGATTCACAGATTTCCGTGATTAAGGAAGCGCAGAATCAGGGCAAGAAGGTCTACGGACTGAACGTGGTGGTTCAGGAAAACTGTATCTTGAAGGCGGCAAGAGCATTTCTGGTATTTAAGGCAGTAGAGGAAATGGCAGAGATCATTATCTCCGTGCCCAGCGCCCAGGATGTTGAGGACGAGAAATTTGACAGGGATTTTACGCTGATTCTGCTTTCCGATGTAGAAATCGAAAAGATTATTCAGGCGGCAGAGAGTGTGTCCGAAATCGAGAAGGCCACTGGCGCGCCTGTTATGTTGGAGGAAAATCAGTCCTATAAGAAGGCGGAGGAAGAGGCAAAAGCGGAAGCTGCCGAGGCGGAAGCAGCGGCACCGGCAGAAACGACAGCGTCTCCGGCGGAGGTTCATGAGGAAACGGCGCCGGAAAAGGCGGCACCGGCCAAGCAGGAGGTAAAGAAGAATAATACAAAGCCGGTGGTAAACCGCACGGTTCGAGTGGATATTGAGAAGCTGGATTCCCTGATGAATCTGGTCAGTGAGCTGATCATCGCAAAGAATTCCCTGGTATCGGTGTCCAGTCAGGAGCAGACCAATACCAACACAGCATTTAATGAGCAGATCGAATACCTGGAGCAGGTTACTACAAATCTTCACGAATCGGTTATGAAGGTGCGAATGGTTCCCATTGAGAGCGTGGTGAACAAGTTCCCCAGAATGATTCGGGATCTCTCCAAGAAGCTGGATAAGAAGCTGGAGCTGTATATGAGCGGTGAAGAGACGGAGCTGGACCGTACCGTGGTGGATGAGATCGGGGATCCGCTGATGCACCTGCTGCGAAACTCCGCGGACCATGGTATTGAATCTGCAGAGATCCGGGCACAGAGGGGCAAGCCCTCGGTGGGTTCCATCTTCCTGGATGCTTATCAGGACGGAAACAACGTGGTCATCGAGGTCAGGGATGACGGAAACGGTATTGACACGGAGGCGGTAAAGGAGAAAGCAATCGAGCGGGGAAGCATTACGCCCGAACAGGCGGCGAACATGACGGATAAGGAGATTGTAAATCTGCTGTTCCTGCCCAGCTTTTCTACAGCAAAGAAGGTTACGGACGTTTCCGGCAGAGGCGTGGGGCTTGATGTGGTGCGCTCCAAGATCGAGTCCTTAAGCGGCGAGGTGGAAGTAAAGACCAAGCTGGGAGAGGGAAGCACCTGGACGATCCGGCTGCCGCTGACTCTGGCGATCATACAGGCGTTAATGGTAGTGGTGGGGGATGAAAAGTATGCGATTTCGTTAGGCTCCATCCAGACCCTGGAGGATATTGTTCCCGGCGATGTAAAGCTGGTGCAGAATAAAGAGGTCATCCACTTAAGAGGGCAGGTGATTCCCCTGATCCGCCTGAATGAAGTGCTTGATATAGAAAGTAAGAAAACGGCGGACGAAAATCTGATCGTGGTGATTGTCAAGAAGGGAGATAAGATGGCGGGTCTTGTGATTGACGAATTGATCGGTCAGCAGGAAATCGTTATTAAATCTCTGGGCAAATATATTAAGCAGTGCAAGTTTATCAGCGGTGCCACGATCCTGGGTGACGGCGAGATCGCCCTGATTCTGGACGCAAATGCGCTGATTTAGGAAGGAGGAGCAGACGAAAATGGAGCTTAATAAAAGTACGGTACAGGAACTGCTCGTAGAAGAGGGAAAGGCTGCTTCGGAAACCATTCAGTTTATTGTAATCAGGCTGGGTGAGGAGCAGTATGGAATCGACATCCGCAGTATTGACAATATTGTGCGGATGCAGTCCATCACGCGGATTCCCAAGATGCCCGCCTTCCTGAAGGGAGTAATCAACCTGCGGGGCGAGGTGATTCCCGTTATCAGTATGCGGCTGAAAATGGACCTGGAGGATGACGTGATCACCAAAGCTACCAGGATTCTCGTCTTGAAGCTGGAGCAGGAGGGTAATGTAGGCTTTTTGGTTGACGAGGTGAAAGAGGTGGTAACACTTTCCGTCAACGAGATCGAGAAGATAACATATAATGCACAGGAAGAAAAATCGAGTCTGATCAATGCGGTTGGCAAGCATAACGGAGAACTGATCTCTCTGTTTGACTTAAGCGCGTTCAGTCTGGAGGGAAATTAACGCATTGCCTGCAGCCGGTAAATGCTGCAGGAACGTCGGATGCTTATTTGTTAGTTTAGTATAAGATAAGGAGAACAGGTTTCATGGGGAACATGAGCTTAGAGCAGGTTACTGAAACATATTATGACGTTCTGAAGGAGCTGGGAAATATAGGTGCCGGAAATGCAATGACAGCATTGTCACAAATGTTGCAGACCAAGGTGGATATGAAGGTGCCTCAGGTCAGGCTGCTTGAATTTTCCGAAGTGGGCGAAATGATGGGCGGCGAAGAGCTGATCATGGTAGGAGTGTTTCTGGGGGTGGAGGGAGACATCACGGGCAGTATGATGTTCATGGTGGAAGAGCAGACGGCCAGACACCTGATTCAAAAGATCACCATGGGCATGCTGCCAAGCGGAAGTGAATTTGAAGAGATGGGACTGTCGGCCATGAAGGAAGTGGGGAACATCATTACTGGTGCGTACCTGAATTCCCTGTCCACACTGACAAACTTAAAAATATTCCCTACTCCCCCGGCGCTGACTGTGGATATGGCAGGAGCTATTCTTAGTGTACCTGCGATCCAGTTCGGCATTTTCGGCGACAAGATTCTTTTGATTCAGTCGCAGTTCCATGATGAGATACAGCTGGACGGGTACTTTATCCTGATCCCGGATATGGAGTCTTATGCGAAGATACTGACCTCGCTGGGGCTGCCGGTAGTATAGGGAACATTTGATTTGAAGAGCAAAGAGAAACAAGAGAAACGAGAATGAAACATGAGTGAAATAATTAAAGTTGGAATGGCGGACTTAAAGACTTGCGTAAGCCCCAACGGAGTGACCACTCTGGGACTTGGCTCTTGTGTGGGGATCGCAATCAGAGATCCTCAGACAAAAATCGGTGGACTGGCTCATATTATGCTGCCTGACAGTACAGCTATGAGGAACGGCCAGATGAATATTGCAAAATTTGCCGATACCGGCATTGTGGAGCTTGTCCGGCAGATGGAGAGGCTGGGAGCATTGCGTTCGCGGATGGTGGCAAAGATTGCCGGCGGCGCTACCATGTTTCCTTTTCAGGGACAGGGGAGCAATATGAATGTGGGTCAGGTGGGCGACAGAAATGTTGAAGCTACCAAGGCAAAATTAAAGGAACTGAAGATACCGATTATTGCGCAGGATACGGGGAAAAATTATGGAAGAACCGTGATATTTTACCCGGAGACAGGGGAGTATCATATCCGTGCGGTTGGCAGGGCTGAGTCCATAATTTAACGGAAGGCGTTATCTTGACATGAACAGAAAAAATTTACCGTTGGTGCTGATGCTTCTGGCAGGAGCCATTACATGTATCATTACCTTCACAAACGACTATGCCATGGTGGAAAGGCTTGGAATACTGCTTGGCGTTTTGCTGCTGTTTTATTTACTGGGCAGTATTCTGGTATGGACCCTCAACTTCTTCGATCAGCAGAATGAGAAAAAACGGAAGGAAGAGGGAGAAGTAATAGAGAAGGAAGCGGAGGAAACCGAAGAGGGCCGTACAGAACAGGAAGACGGAGAGGTTTCGGAGGAAGAGGAATAAATTAAACGAAAGGGGCGGCAGGTTTCATGGATGAGGCAGGCAGAAGAAAGCTGTTAGAAGAGTATGCAAAGACAAAATCGCCGGAAGCCAGGGAAAAACTGATTCTGGAATTCGCTCCGCTCGTAAAGGTTGTGGCAGGACGTCTCAGCATGTATCTGGGTTACAACGTGGAGTATGACGATCTTGTAAGCTACGGTATTTTCGGATTGATCGACGCTATTGATAAATTTGATTGTTTTAAGGAAGTGAAATTTGAAACCTACGCCAGTCTGCGGATTCGGGGAGCAATCCTGGACCAGATTCGTAAGATGGACTGGATTCCCAGAACAATCAGGCAGAAGCAGAAGCGGATTGAGGCGGTGATCCGGGAAGTAGAGCAGGCGGCAGGACGTGCCGCTACCGACGAAGAGATTGCAGCCGGCCTGGGAATTTCAGATGACGAATATCTGGAATGGCAGTCTCAGATGAAAATTACCGGCGTGGTTTCTTTAAATGAATACATGGAACAGGGGAGTGATGTCTCCCAGGATTATGGCAGGCATACTACTTCACGGTTTGAATCTCCGGAAGAGAGTATCGAAAAAGAAGAGCTGACCAAGGTTTTGGGTGAGGCGCTGCAGCTGCTGACGGAAAAGGAGCAGAAGGTGATTACTCTTTATTACTATGAAGAGCTGACGCTGAAGGAAATCAGCAGTATTCTTGAGGTTTCGGAGTCCAGGGTATCGCAGCTTCATACCAGAGCCCTGCAGAAAATGAAAACAAAAATGGGAAGCTACATGGGAATTTTGACCGATAATTGACAATTCTTAAAACGGAAGGCGGCCGGATGGCCATTGCGAGATTCATGGGAGAAGACTATGCGGAACGGTTACTTTCGACTGGTAAATTATGAGAGCGGCTATGGCCTGAAGCTGTATCCTGCGCAGGATATGGGAGATGAACTGCGGGTGAGTGAAATCACCGAATATCTGGACGGATACGGCATTGCATACGATAGGAATAAACTGGAGATGCTTGTCATGGAAGGCGAAGAGACGGTCTATTATCTCGGAAGCGAACCATGCCCGAATTATCCGGAATCCTATATGCTGGACATATCGGAAGACAGTATGTATGCCACGGTAAGATTTATTCCGCCCACCGAGATCGGCAGCAGACTGACCTTTGATGATTTCCTGCGGGATTTAAGACTGCGGAATATTGTGTATGGCATACAGACCGGGGAGCTGCAGGGGCATTTTCAGTCTGCAGGTCTTTACGGTACGGACATTGTCCTGGCCAGGGGAAAGGAGCCCACGCCGGGAGTGGATGCCAGCATTGAATATTATTTTAATACGGAAACACACAGACGTCCGAAGGTTTGTGAGGACGGCAGTGTGGATTATTTTACGTTGACCACGATCAACCAATGTAAAAAGGGCGATGCGCTGGCCCGCATTATTCCGGAGGTGCCGGGAATAGACGGCAGCGATATATACGGTAATCGCATCAGAGCAAAGGAGCCCAAGCGGATCACCTTAAAGTTCGGGCAGAATATCGGTCTTTCCGAAGACAAAAGAACCATTTATACCATGGTGGACGGACATGTGACCCTGCTGGAGGATAAGGTTTTTGTGTCCGATGTTTATGCGGTGAAGGATGTGGATGTATCTACCGGAAATCTGGATTATCAGGGAAGTATACAGATCGAAGGAAATGTGAGTACAAATTTTGAGGTGAAGGCCGGGGGAAACGTGATCATAGAGGGCCTGGTGGAAGGCGCAAAGATCATTGCCGGCGGCAGCATAACAATCGGCAAGGGCATGAACGGTGCAGCAGGCGGAATGCTGAAGGCAGGCGGCGACGTGATGGTTAAATTCCTGGAGAATGCGCGGGTAGTGGCAGGAGGATTTATACATTCCGGCGCAATTCTTCACAGCCGCGTATCAGCGGGAACAGAGGTTATTGTGGAGGGAAAGAGAGGGCTGATCGTAGGCGGCTATGTACAGGCTGCCAAGCGGATCGAGGCCAAGTCCATCGGCGCCAGCATGGGGGCAACAACCATTTTGGAGGTGGGTGTTAATCCTTTGATAAAAACGCAGTTTACCAGGCTGCAGAAGAGTCAGGCGGATATGGTGAAAACGCTTCAGAATGCGGAAGTGATTCTGACTACCTTTAAGGAAAAGCTGAGCAAGGGAGTGCAGTTTAACGAAAGTCAGCTGAAATATATGAAGAGTGTGGCGGCTTTGGTAGAGGAAAAGACGGCGGAGCTGAAGGAGCTGGATGTAAGGCTGGAAAAGCTGCGCAAGATGATGGAGACCCAAAAGCAGGCAGAGATTCTGGTCAACAATGAAATGTATCCGGGAACGACCATCATTATCGGAGACGCAACCAAGACCATTCATACCAGTTATCATTACTGTAAGTTTGTGCGGGATCAGGGCGAGGTAAAAATGGTGGCGCTGTAAGGGAAGAAAAAATTTTCCGGGCGCCGATCAGGAGAACAGGAGGCAGTATGGCATTCAGTTCGATAGAATTAACTACGGTATCAAGGGCACAGGATTATTCCACGATCAAGCAGAACGAGGACAATAAGGCTTTTGTGGATCAGAGCAACAGTCAGTTTCAGGTGCAGAAAAACGAGCAGCGAATGACCAAGGAGGTACATAGCGGCGATAATGCCCAGTGGTCTGAAAAGCAGCCGGACGCCCGTCAAAAAGGAAACGGAAAGTATCAGGGAGACGGAGGAAAGCGGCGCAGGCAGAAGTCTGTGGAGCAGATGGTCGTGAAAGAGAAAAAGGGATTTGACATTAAGATCTGAAAAGGAAAGACAAAATGGAAATTACAGAGATCGTGCTGTTGGCTGCGGGCGGAATCATATTTATATTGAGCTTTTTGATCCCGGACAAGAAGGGCGAAGTCTCTGCACAGTCCAGGGAAATCGTGAAGGATGAAATTGCGGATTTGGTGAACCGCGAGATCGAGAACGTCAGAGGGCATGTGGATGAGGTTGTGGAAGAAGCCGTTACCTATGCCATGGAAAAGACGGAGCGTTCTCTGGAGCGCCTGTCCAATGAGAAGATCATGGCGGTGAATGAATATTCCGACACCGTGCTGTCCGAGATACACAAAAATCATGATGAGGCTGTGTTTCTTTATGATATGCTGAACAGCAAGCATGCAAATCTGAAGGAAACGGTTTCGGAGGTGAACCGTACCGTAAAGGAAGTGGAGGAAAAGGTAAACAGCTTAAAGGAGATGACCGGTGAACCGGCACAGGCAGTGCAGGCGGCACCGCCAATGCAGCCTGCACCTGTACCCGTACCTGCAGCTCCCCGGATAAAAACGGCGGTGGAGCGGCTGATGGAGCATAATATGGCACAGACCAAGGAAGGACGGGAGTTTCGTCCGGGGGTGGCGGGGACCGTACTGCCCGGTGCAGGAAAGGGAGCTTCTGTACCCCAGGATTCCTCCGGGACTTCCGCGGCGCAGCCCCGGACAGGCGGACAGGCTGTCCGGGCGCCCAGACAGCTTGGAGAAGGAACGGCAGCGGCGGTACTGCCGGTAACCGGTGCAGATACGGCGTTTTCTGCAGAAGCTTTAAACAACCGGCCTTCCGCTGCAGGCAGGGTCAGTTTTCTGGATGAGAATCCTTCGGGCGGGCAGAATAACAATGAGCGTATTCTTAAGCTTTACCGTCAGGGGAAATCCAAGGTTGCGATTGCAAAGGAGCTGGGTCTTGGGGTAGGAGAGGTAAAGCTGGTAATTGATCTGTTTCAGAACCAGCAGAGATAATTGTTATATACAAGAGGTGTATACGTGAAATTAAAGATGTATTTGAGAGGGCTGGGCATCGGTATCATGGTGACAGCCCTGATTATGGGAATAGCCACCAAGGACGGACGGCCTCTCACAGATGCAGAGATTAAGGCGGCAGCGGCAAAGCTGGGGATGGTTGACAGTAATGCGTTGAAGCTGACGGATCTGCCGCAGGAGAACGGGAGTAAAGGCTCACAGCCTGTTGGGTCAGACGAAGCTCCGGACGGGGGAACGAATTCGGGCAGCGGAGAAGAGCCGTCGGGTGAGGAAGGAAATACCGGCGGTGAGGCAGAAAATTCGGACGGGGAAGAAACTCCGGACAGTGCAGAAGACCCATCAGGTGAGGATGAGAATCCAGGCGGCATTGAAAACCCATCGGGTGAGGATGAGAATCCAGGCGGCACGGAAAGCGCGTCGGGCGAGGAAGAAACGGTCAAAATCATCGTCAGCAGAGGAACCGGCTCACGATCGGTTTGTAATCAGCTTGCAGAGGCAGGTTTGATAGAGGATGCGGCGGCCTTTGACCAATATTTGATTGACAGCGGATATTCCAAGCGGATCAGTGCAGGAACCTTTGAGATTCCTAAGGGTGCCTCGGATGAAGAAATTGCCAAAATTATCAGTAAAAGCAGATAAACCCCCTTGCAAGACAAGGGGTTTTATGCTATGCTTTATAAGTTGTTAAAAAACACGCGCGATCATTCGGCAATGGTGCCCGGAATGGGTCAGAACCGGAGCTAACCGGGTTTTAACGCGATCCGGCAGAAAAATCGCGGGGAAGAATCAACCAGACGGAGGTAGAAAAATGAGCGTTATTTCCATGAAACAGTTACTTGAAGCAGGTGTTCATTTTGGACATCAGACCAGAAGATGGAACCCTAAAATGGCTCCCTATATCTTCACCGAGAGAAATGGTATCCATATCATTGACCTGCAGAAATCCGTAGTGAAGGTAGATGAGGCATATCGGGCGGTATCCGAAATTGCGGCTCAGGGCGGCACCATTTTGTTTGTGGGCACCAAGAAGCAGGCGCAGGATGCGGTTAAGGTTGAGGCAGAGCGCTGCGGTATGTATTATGTGAACGAGAGATGGCTGGGCGGCATGCTGACCAACTTCAAGACCATTCAGTCCCGTATCACAAGGCTTCATGCAATCGAGAAGATGTCCGAGGACGGAACCTTTGATGTACTCCCCAAGAAGGAAGTCATTCAGCTGAGAAAGGAATGGGATAAGCTGGAAAAGAATCTTGGCGGAATCAAGAATATGACCAGAATTCCGGACGCCATTTTTGTGGTTGATCCCAAGAAGGAGAGAATCTGCGTGCAGGAGGCTCATTCTCTTGGAATTACCCTGATTGGTATTGGCGATACCAACTGCGACCCTGAAGAACTGGATTATATCATTCCCGGCAATGACGATGCCATCAGAGCAGTTAAGCTGATCGTGGCAAAAATGGCGGATGCCGTGATCGAAGCAAATCAGGGCGAGGCCGTTTACACCGAGTCGGAAGCGGCAGAAGCAGCAGCCGAGGATATTGAAGAAATCGCGCAGAGCGAGGAATAAGCCGATATTGTCAGGTATAGAGAAAGAGAGGAAATGAAAATGGCAGAAATTACTGCATCCATGGTAAAGGAGCTGCGCGAGGTAACCGGCGCAGGAATGATGGATTGTAAAAAGGCTCTTAATGAGACCAACGGAAATATGGAAGAGGCAATAGAGTTCTTAAGAAAGAGCGGGCAGGCCAAGGCAGTTAAAAAGGAAGGCAGAATTGCTGCGGAGGGCCTTTGCCGCATTGCCATGAAGGGGGACAATACCGCAGCAGTGGTGGAGGTAAATTCCGAGACGGACTTTGTGGCAAAGAATGAAACCTTCCAGCAGTTTGTGGAGGCTGTTGCAGAGCAGGCAGTGAATTCTTCTGCGGCAGACTTGGACGCTTTTCTTGCAGAGCCCTGGAAGGAGGACAGCTCCAAGACCGTTCAGGATGCTTTGGTAGATAAGATTGCAGTAATCGGCGAAAAGCTGAGCATCAGAAGATTTGAGAAGGTAGAAGAGCAACAGGGCTGTGTGGTTTCTTACGTACATGGCGGCGGAAGGATCGGCGTCATTGTGGATGCCGAGACGAATGTGGTGAACGACGCAATTAAGGAGGCGCTGACAAACATTGCCATGCAGGTTGCCGCGCTGTATCCTAAGTATGTTGCTACATCCGATGTATCCGAGGAATACAAGGCGCACGAGAAGGAGATTATTGCCGCTCAGATTGAGCAGGATCCCAAGATGGCAGGTAAGCCTGAAAAGGTGATCGAGGGCGCAATCGTGGGCCGTCTGAATAAGGAGCTGAAGGAGGTCTGCCTGCTGGAGCAGGTATATGTAAAGGCTGAGGACGGAAAGCAGACCGTAGCGCAGTACCTGGCTCAGGTTGCAAAAGAGAACGGTGCTTCCGTGAGCATCCGGAAGTTCGTGCGTTTTGAAACCGGCGAGGGCATCGAAAAGAAGCAGGAAGATTTTGCGGCAGAGGTTGCTGCACAGATGGGGGCTATGTAATATAGCCAAATAAAATTTAATGGGAAAAGTTAGAGGGCTTCAGAGAAATCTGAGGCTCTTTTTCTTTTATGGAGTTGGAGATTTGGATTGCAGAATATGTATATGTCTACAAAAATAGTTCAAAAACAAACTGTTTTGATAAAATTTTAAACTTGACAGAAAGAAAAAATTATTATAGTATAAATTAAGAATGTGGCTAAACAGTTTAAAAACAAGCTATTTTGAATGAAAAATAAACGGTGAAGTGATATGAAATTATATTTTGAATTACTAAAATATCCAGTATTCAAAATGGAACATGTAAGTCAGTATTATGATAACATTGAAAGTGCGCGTTCGGCGGTAAAACGTTTAATAAAGAGTGGTCTTGTAGTAAAAATACGAAATAATCTTTACACATGCATTAGTGGAGAAATAGATGCTCCATTGGCGAACCGTTATCAAATTGCAGGAGCGATCACACCTACCTCTTATCTTTCTCATCATTCGGCAATGGAATATTATGGAATTAGCGATCAGGTTTTTTATGAGGTTTATGTATCTTCAAATACGATGTTTCGGGATTTTGAGTTTGATGGATACACATTTCATTATGTATGTTCTAAATGTAATGAGGGAGTTGAAACAGTGAAATACAGCGGGGGTGTGCGAATAACAGATAAGGAACGGACTGTGATTGACAGTATTAAGGATTTGGATAAAATTGCAGGATTAGAAGAAGTGACCGATAATATTCAGGCGGTATCTCTTCTTAGAGAAAAACGTATGCTTGCATATTTAGAACGTTATAATAATCAGTTTTTATATCAAAAAGTGGGGTTTTTGTTGAAAAGTCAACAGGAACGTATTGGATTATCAAATGAGTTCTTTCAGATATGCCAAGATAGGATTGGGCGCAGTAAACGTTATTTGACGAAAGATTACAAGAAAGGAAAATATGATGCTATATGGCGGCTTGTAGTTCCGGAACAGATGTATAATTTGAAAAATGAAGGAGGCAGGCATGAACTATAATAAGGGACAACTTGGACAAATGGCAAAGCAATATGGATTTGTTCGGGATACATTTGAAAAAGTGCTGAGGCTGAAAGAAATATTGACCTATTTGAATACAGATGAATATCTGCATGAACATTTGGCTTTAAAAGGCGGAACAGCGATCAACATGACTATTTTCAATCTGCCAAGGCTGTCTGTTGACTTAGACCTGGATTTTACACCAAATTTGCCATTGGAAGATATGGAAAAAGCCAGAAAGAAAATTACAAAAATACTGGAAAGCTATATGGCAGGGGAAGGATATTTTCTTTCAGGATCTTCCAGGTATAGTCATAGCCTGGATTCTATGCTGTTCCAATATCAAAATGCTGGCGGTAACAGGGATAATATAAAATTGGAGTTGAATTACTCTTTGCGATCTCATATTTTTGCTCCAGTAGAGAGAAAGATGGTAACGGATATTTTTGAGGAAGATGTAATAGTACGGACTTTAGAACCTATGGAGATCTTTGCCGCAAAAGCAAATGCGCTTTTGAGTCGGGCGGCGGCCAGAGATTTATATGATTTCAATAATATGATTTACTTTGGGCTGTTTGATGAATCGGAATATGAATTATTCCGTAAATGTATTATTTTTTATGCTTCCATATCGGCAGATAAGATCAATAAGACTTTTAGTACATCTGCGATTGACGATCTGGAGTTTTCGAAGATCAGGCGTGATTTATTTCCGGTGCTTCGGAAAAAAGATAATTTTAATTTGGATGAACGCAAGGAAGAGGCAAAAAAGTTTATTAAGGAACTAATGGTTTTGACAGAAGAGGAAAAAGAGTATTTGGATATGTTCGAGAAAGGTGAATATATGCCTTCGCTTCTATTTTCTGATAATCAGATTTTAGAAAATATTGTAGAACATCCAATGGCTATTTGGAAGATGCAGTTGGAACAAAAAGTCGAGATAAAATTTTAGTACACGGGGAGATTTACTGAAATGGAAAAGAATGGGATTGTTAAGTCTGAAATAGGGTCAGAAGCTGCTTGGAGAGGTTTTTCGACACAGACATTATATATAGCAAAACGGCTATTGACAGCAGAAGATGATGAACAGCTATATCCGGAACAAGTTGAAGACTTAATGATTATGAGAAAAGGGAAGATTACAGAACTTGTTCAAGTTAAAAATTTGTCTAATGATTTATCTCTTTCAGATTTATCTCCGAAAAAGAACGATTCTTTCTTTAGAAGATGTTTGGAGTTTAAAAAGAGTGAAAAAATATGTTTGAAGATCGTGTCATTTGGAAATATTGGTCCTGAATTACAAAACATGCAAATAGAAAAGGAAAAAGAAGAAAGCAGTATTTATAATAAGTTATTATCGTGTGGCTATAATGAAAATGACACATTATGGTTGCTAAATCATTTAGAGATAGAAGAGATAAGCGAGCCTGAAATTGAAAAAATTATCAAAGAAACTATGAAGAAATATGTTGAAATAGTGGCATATAACTTGGTGAAAGATAATCTGATTTATTATATATACAAACTTTCAAGGGAAAAAGGATATACATCAAAAAAATGTTGGGAAGAAAAAGTAAGTAATATAGCAAAGGATCTTATGGCAATAGATTCGATGCAAAGACAATATCAAAGAACAATTATTCCGCTTTATGACTATAAATCAAATAAAACAAATGAAGAGTTATTAAATGATTATAGGATGGGGGTTAATGCCAGGCCAGATCATATTAGAAGTGGTTGCGATTTGCGAAGAGGAAGATGGCTTAACGAAATTAAAGATAGATTCTTGAAAAATAATATTGTTTTGATAAAAGGAGCATCAGGCCAAGGAAAAACTACTTTAGCTTATCGATATCTTATTGATAATTATCCGGAACTGAATATTATGTGTATTCAAAGAGTTACTTCAGAAGATCAGGCAATAGATATATTAAGCGTTCTTAGAGGCTTGAATGCCAGGAAAGATATTGTTGTATATATAGATGTGGAGCCTTATGATATTCAATGGCTGTGGATTTGCGAAAAAGCATTGGAACTGGCAAAAGATATAAAAATACTTATTTCTATTAGAGAAGAGGATTTTCAACGAAGTCCTATAGATTATTCAAAACATAATTTTGAAGAAATATCGATTGAGTTTTCAAAGGATGAGGCTATAGAATTATACGAAATGTATCCAAATACTACATATTTGTCATTTGATAATGCTTGGAAATCTTTTGGCGAAAATGGGCCATTGATGGAATACATTTTTATGCTTAATGAATCCAGGACTTTAGCTGATAGGATTAAGGCTCAAATTGAGAATATAATAAATCATGAAAAGGAAGCGGATTCCTGGCTTGAAAGTTTGATGATTATTTCTTTGGCAGGAATTCATAACAACAGTGTTTCTGTTAACGGTTTGTTTCAGAAAGTGCAATGTAAGCAAAAACTTAAAATGATTAAACATTTTGAAAAGGAATACTTTGTTAAAATTACGCAAAATTCTACATATGTTGAAAGCTTGCATGTGTTAAGGGCAAGGATTATATATAATATACTAATGGAAGTGGGGATTTTCAATAAAGAAGATATTCTGATAAATACATTAGGGATAATAGAACATAACGCAACACAAATGCTTATAGAATATGTGTACGAGGTAGGAATAACACAAGAATTAGTTGGTCGGATCGCAAAGATAAGATGTTTAAGTGTTGAAATATATGCAGATATATTGAAAGCTCTGCTGTGGTGTGAAATCTATTATTATTTTGAGATAAATCGAAAGGTTATTGAGGAAGGAGATATACTGTTTAATAAACAATTTATGTTTTTAGGGAATACAGATATTACAGGATTATTGCAAATGGATTTATTGCATGATATATCTAGAGTTTTTAATGAGGTAAATCCACATTTTGAAGAACAAATGACAGATCAATTGAAAAAGCTTCCTCTGCTGAAGCTGGAATACAAATTTTTAGATGCATATTTAATTAACACATATAAGGAATTGAATACATGGTTTCAGATTAGAGAAAATGCTCTGACTGCTTGGGGGTATATATTATTTTGGATGTCTTACAGAAAGATTTATTTAAACGAGTTTTCTGCAAATGATCTTGATTGGAATTTAAACATAGAAGGAACATTGAATTATGTGCTGGGCATTAGTAAGCAAGGATGGCTTAATGCCCGGAATAGAATTGCTGAAAACATATTGCCTGCTGTTTTGCAGGAAAATGGAGTTATATATTTTGAGGTTACAGATAATGAAGTCTTTGTTTTGATTAATGTACTTTTAGGGAATGAGCAAGGGGAACCACATTCACGAGTTATGAAAATGGTAAGTATTTGTCAACGTTTATTCCCGGAAAAGAAAAAGTACCGTGTTAAAATCAGTGGGTATCAGTTGTTGAAGGGAATAGAAGTTCCGGATACTCAAAAGAATATTTCAAAGGAACATCTACCATATGTTTGGATTACTCAATTAAATAATTGCTTTGGTAATATGCATAAATATAATACTCTTCCTGAAAATTGGGAGGATGTTTATAAAAACATAGTTGATGCGAGGAATGCTGTTTTGGAATATTTAGAAATTTTGCTTAAGGGGGTAGAAAAATTTTATCGCAATGAAAATGTTGAGGTTTTTAAAAGGGATACTTACAACCAAAAGAAAGAACATGCATTAAAACTTACAAAATTAACGCCGTATATTGAGCCTAAATGTGCAGTAGACAAATACGGAATTCGTGATAATAATTATGTGGTGGAAGACAATAGTGAAAAATATTCAAATAGAAGCAGAATAGAAAGTGATAAAGAGCATATATCATATTCATGTCGAAAATATTTTTCATGTATTCATGCCTTTTGCGAGAATGGTGAAAATATATTAATAGATGCTAAATTAAAAAAGCAGCAGGGACAACAATCCAGGATTGCATATTATAACTTAGTTCAGGCATTGATGAAATTAGAGGTGTTTCAAAAAAAATTTGATGATTATTTTAAAAAGTTCGGTCACTATCAAAAAAAGGAGTTAGAAACCGAACTTTTGGAAAAAGCAACTGCAACATTTACAATTGCTTTTTTTAATCACTTTGTGCGGGAAAAATCAATTAATTATAAAGCAAGAGAAAGTATGCGCGTAACAGAATGTAAGATAAAACAGTTTATGGAAAATGGGACAAAAGGATTGCCGGGAGTAAAAAAGGTAACACGAAAAGAAAAAATGGTAGAAATCTATGTGAATATTTATGAATATGAGGAATTTCTTTCGCAATTTTATCATTCAATAAAAAGATTAGCCCAAAATATGGATAATGTTTCTTTTCCGGGATACTTATTGCATAAGAATTTTAGCAATTTAAATGTGAATATTATATGCGATGAGGAATGCATTTTTAGGCGAATTAGTATTCCAGTGAAAAATATGCTTATATATCAGGAATATGAGAAGTTTTGTAATACATTATTGCCAAATGAAAAAGGAATGGAAATAAAAATTATTAATTCTTACCAAGCAGTAGTGCAGGGTATGGCTTCAATAACCTCATTAAAAAAGATGTTTAGGTATACAGCTGAAATAGAACAAGAATTATTTGATAAGTCCGGGAAATTTATCGTAAAGGAAGCATATTATGAATACCAGAATCAAGTAATTAATATTGTGAGTGAAACAATTAATATGCTAAATAATGTAATAGAGTATATTTATTTAAACAAAGTAATTGATATTCCGGAAATCACTGATATTAAGAGAATACTGGAAAAAACAGGTGAGCAGATGCGAGATGTTATTTTTGATGTGGCAAAAGAAGCATCTTACGAACAGATAGAAGATTTATTCAATCA
>CAJUIA010000019.1 GCA_910586485.1 uncultured Acetatifactor sp. | reverse complement strand
AATAACGCGGGGTGGAGCAGTCTGGAAGCTCGTCGGGCTCATAACCCGAAGGTCACAGGTTCAAATCCTGTCCCCGCTACTAGGGGCTTATAAAGGAGAATCCTTTATAAGTCTTTATGCCCAGATAGCTCAGTTGGTAGAGCAGAGGACTGAAAATCCTCGTGTCACTGGTTCGATTCCGGTTCTGGGCATTTTAAATTGTTTTCGGACAAGCTTATAAAAATTAGTGATAACCACCTGTCGATTTTGATCATCTTGATGTAAGTTATACAGTTGACAAGTATAGATGAGATGTTGACATAGGTGGTAATTTTATACACATTATTTCAATATATTTAATGTGATAATAAGCAGACAATATGATGAGGAGATGAAGATGAAGATTGCGTTATATATTCTTAGTGCAGCGGCCGGTGGATTGTCACTGGCGGCAGCCCTCAGTCAGATGAAAGCGGAGAAGCGTTCTTCTTCTCATATTTTGATGGCGCTTGGATCTTTGATACTGCTGGCAGCGATAGCTTGTAATCTGGCTAAGCAAAGCGCTGACTGGCTTTTGGCGCTGCTTGGTACAGGGATGATTTGTACGGCGGCTGTATGGAACGGAAAAAGGAGTGGCAGCTTTCATCTACAGCATCATGTTATACGGATTTTGATTTCAATAATATTGGTAATAGGTTATGCAGTTCTTTAAGCAAATAAAACGGACAGGCGAAGGCGGCAGTCATTTCCATAAACGGGGTGACGGCCGTTTTTTGGAAGCAAAATAGCAGCTCAATGTGGAGTGATTATGAAATTCTTAATTGTTTAGATACTGTTTTTTTGTAAAAGTCATGCTATAATAGATATGCTTAAAAAGGTAGATATTACGAACGGAGAAGGTTTAATGAGCAAGAAACAAAAAAAGCAGATAAATATGGAAAAAATATCACCGGTGAATGAACAGGCGGTGAATACAAATAAAGAGGCTGGCAAAGATACAGAGAAAGCAACCGTTAAGGAAACCGCCGGGAATACGGAAAGAGCAACCGTTAAGGAAACAAATGAGGAAGCTGCCGGGAATACAGAAAAAGTGTCGGTTAAGAAGAAGGAAAGAGAAACCACCACGGATACGAAGCCGGAGGCTGCAGAGGACCCCAAAGAGGATGCGAAGAAAAAGGGGAGACGCTCCGGCGGCAGGGCAAAATGGGTGCTTCTTGGAGCTGCCTTGGCTATTGTGCTATTATTATCTGCAGGCTATGCGGGGATGGCGGTCTATTATAAATCTCATTTTCTGCCGGGAAGCAGCGTAAACGGAATTGAATGCAGCAATATGACGGCAGAAGAGATTGCCGCATTAGTGGATGGCCAAATCAATACATATTGTCTGCAGGTTTGGGGGCGCCAGCATGCTACGGGGGAATCGAACACGTTGATCGGCGAGGTGCTGCCGGAGGATATTTCCCTTTCTTATATTGATTCGCTTGGCGGCGTCATGAGCATGCTGGCCGAGCAGGATGAGTGGAGCTGGCTTATGGCCTATATGGGCAGGATCAGTAACGGGTATTCTCTGGTGCAGGGTGTTCGGTTTGATGAGAATATGCTGGAGGCCGCGGTAAGGGGATGGACCGTTTGTCAGGCGGGAAATATGCTGGAACCCCAGGACGCTTATATAAGTGATTACAATGAAGAGGCCGGCGGATACCAGGTGGTTCCGGAGACTCTAAGTACTACTCTGGATATGGATAAAGTCATAAGCTGTGTTTCTGATGCAATCTATAAAAATCAGACAGCCATTGATCTGGAACAGGAGCTGTGTTATCTGGAGGCTGAGGTAACCCAGGAGAATGCAAGGCTGACGGAATTTGTGGAAAAGGCAAATACCTGGCTGGGAACAAAAATCACTTATGACTGGAACGGTAACGAGGTAATACTGGACATAGAGACGCTGAAGGATTGGATCACCATGGAGCAGGACGGTCCGGTGCTGGATGAGGAAGCGGTCCGGTCCTATGTGAAGGCCCAGGCAAAAAAGTATAATACTATTGGGAAAAAGAAAAGGTTTATGACCGCTCTTGGCATAGAGCTGACTTTGGACAGTCCCAATTACGGCTGGAAAACGGATACGGATACGGAGACGGAAGCGCTGATCGGATTGATTTATGAAGGAGCCGTAACGGAACGGGAGCCGGCTTATAGTGTAACAGCGAAACAAAAGGGTAATAAGGATATTGGCGGCGACTATGTGGAGGCGGACCTGACGCATCAGCACCTGTATGTTTATCAGGATGGACAGATTGCGTTTGAGACGGACTTTGTATCCGGCAAGACAAATATTGTTCCCAGCCGTGCCACACCGCCAGGAATTTTTGGCTTGACCTATAAGACAAGAAACGCTACCCTGCGTGGATCGGATTATGAATCCTTTGTCAATTATTGGATGCCGTTCTTTGGAAATTACGGGATGCACGATGCAACCTGGAGGCGGGATTTTGGAGGCACCATTTTTCAGGATCATGGTTCTCATGGATGTATCAATCTGCCTTTGGATGCGGCGGCAGTTATTTATGACTATGTATCAACCGGATTTCCCGTCATATGTTATTATTATGAGGTGGACCCCTTAGGACCGCCTGCAGAATCTCAAATGCCGTCGGAAGAAGAACTTTTGGCGCAGGAAGAGCCTGGCATAGGCCAGGGAGCAGGGGAAGCACCGGCGCAGGGCACGGAAGGTCAGGGCGCAGGGGAAGCACCGGCGCAGGGCACGGAAGACCAGGGCGCAGGGGAGACCCCGGTACAGTGAAGGCTTTAGAATCAGGAAGGATGATCTATGGGCGGTAAAGGACGCAGGCCGCGCACGAAGCGGCAGGCAGAAAAGTGGAAAAGAGAATTGGATCGCTTTCGCATGATCCAGCGGCAGATTAAAGAGGACGCGCCGGATATTCTGGCTTCCGGGAATTTTCGAAGGACCAGGCAATATATCCAGCATGGGAACATGACAGTAAACGAGCATGTGCTGAGTGTAGCAAGGTGCAGTCTTGCTTTAAGCAGCAGGCTGCATATCCCCTGCAGCCGCAGGGAGCTGGTGAGAGGCGCACTTTTGCATGACTATTTTCTCTATGACTGGCACGTGCCGGATAAGGAGAATCCCCATACACTTCACGGTTTTTATCATCCGGGAACGGCGTTAAGAAATGCCTCAAGGGAGTATAGGCTGACTAAGAGGGAAAGGGATATTATTAAGAAGCACATGTGGCCGCTTACCGTGGTGCCTCCAAGATGCAGGGAAGCCTGGATCGTTACAACAGCGGATAAATGGTGTTCTTTGATGGAGACGCTGCATATGCGCAGGGGGCATGGTATTATTCTGCAAAAGCTCAGGAAGGAATAGGGTTGGAACATTTATTTGACAGGCGCTTAGGAAGGAATAGGATTGGAACATTTATTTGACAAGCTGCTCCGCAATGCGGATAGCGATCTTTATCCCTGCCATATGCCGGGGCATAAACGGACCGGCTGGGGAAAGCTTCCGTCACAGCTGTACAGGATGGACATTACGGAGATAGACGGATTTGACGATCTGCATCAGCCGGAGGGGATTTTGCTTGAGCTGCAAAAAAAAGCGGCAAGGCTTTGCGGTGCGGAAGAGAGCTTTTATCTGGTAAACGGAAGTACAGGCGGAATCTTGAGTGCGGTCAGTGCTGCGCTGCCTGCGGGGGGACATATCTTGATGGCAAGAAACTGTCACAGGTCCGCATACCATGCCGCATATCTCAGAAATTTAAAAGTTTCTTATTTATATCCCCAAATTTTGAGGGAGTATGATATTTTTGAGGCGATAACACCCGCGCAGGTAAGAAGAGCGCTGGAGGCGACGCCGGATGCAGGCGCCGTGCTGGTGGTATCGCCTACCTATGAAGGGCGGATTGCGGATATTGCAGGTATTGCGGAGTCGGTGCATGAAAAAGGAATTCCCTTGATCGTGGATGAAGCTCACGGAGCCCACTTGGGATTCAGCGGCTTGGTGCATGAAAACAGCAGCCGGCAGGGAGCCGATCTGGTGATCCAGAGTGTGCATAAGACGCTGCCGGCATTGACGCAGACGGCGTTACTGCATGTAAACGGAGAATGGATAGACAGAGAGCTGTTAAAACGTTTCCTGCGCATTTACCAGTCCAGCAGCCCTTCTTATCTGTTGATGGCCAGTATTGATAACGCCCTGCAATATCTGGAACAGGATGGAGAAAAAGCCTTTGCGGAGTTTCGAAGGCGGTATGACGGGATGCGGGAAAGCTTGTCCCGGTGCAAGGCATTGAGATTTCTGCCTGCAGATGAAAAACGGCAGGATATAGGAAAACTTTTGATCTCCGTGAAAAATACGGAAATGACGGGCAGACAATTATATGATATACTGTTAAATAGATACAGGATACAGCCTGAAATGGCGGCGGAGAGTTATGTGCTTGCCATGTTTACCGTAAACGACAGGCAGGAGGGTTATGACAGGATGGTGGAGGCTCTTTTGGAGACAGACAGCCGCCTGTTACAGACCGAGTGCCCGCCCCTTGAAATCTGTCCGGATGCCTCGTGCAAGGATGCTGTCTGCCCGGAGAGCGTAGGTACAGAGAGTGCTGCCTGCCCGGAGAGCATAGGTATGGAGGCCGTCGGCCTGGCGGAAGCCTGGGACGGGAGCAGGGAGGAAGTCTGTTTGCAGGATAGTGCGGGGAGACTGGCCGGAGAGTTTGTAAATCTGTACCCGCCGGGAGTTCCGCTTCTTGTCCCAGGCGAAAGAATTACGAGTGAGATGTGTCAGCAAATTTGTAACTGGCTGCGGCAGGGACTGACAGTTCAGGGGGTAAATTTCAGGAACGGAAAGCAGTTCGTGAAAGTGTTGAGAAACAGGGATTAAAAAAAGCATTATAGCAGGTTACGGAAGGGTATGGATATCAAAATGAGAAAAACAAAAATTGTATGTACAATCGGACCGGCATGTGAATCAGAGGAAGGGCTGCGTCAGATGATGCTGGCAGGAATGGATGTGGCAAGATTTAATTTTTCCCATGGCACGCAGCGGGAGCAGAAGGAAAAGCTGCAGCGCGTGCTGAAGGTGAGAAAAGAGCTTGGACTTTCGGTGGCAACCATGATGGATACCAAAGGCCCGGAGATTCGCCTTCGCGATTTTGAAGGCGGAAGGGCAGAGCTTGTGGCAGGCAGTAAATTTATTCTGACTACGGAGGAAATGCTGGGAACGGCCGAGAAAGCCGCTATTTCCTATAAGAATCTAAAAAATGACATATCCGTCGGAACTACCATATTGATTGATGACGGGTTGATCGAGCTGCAGGTAGAGGAAATTTCAGGCGAGGAAATCATTTGTAACGTGGTTAACGGTGGGTTTGTGTCCAACCATAAGGGGGTCAATGTGCCGGGAGTAGTTCTTTCCATGCCTTATATCAGCCAGGTTGACATGGAAGATATTCTTTTCGGAATCGAGATGGGATATGAATTTATTGCAGCTTCCTTTGCACGCAGTAAGGAAGACATTCTGGAGCTGCGTAAGATTTTAACGGATCATGGCAGTGATATGAAGATTATTGCCAAGATTGAAAATATGCAGGGTATCCGGAATATGGAGGAAATACTGGAGGCTTCTGACGGCGTCATGGTGGCGAGAGGCGATATGGGAGTGGAAATTGCCTTAGAAGAGGTGCCGGTGCTGCAGAAGAAGATGATTAAGATGGCAAATAGCCAGGGGAAGCATGTTATTACGGCTACGCAGATGCTGGAATCCATGATTCATAATCCGAGGCCTACCAGAGCGGAGGCTACGGATATTGCCAATGCCATTTACGACGGGACTACGGCCATTATGCTTTCCGGAGAGAGTGCAGCCGGGAAATATCCTGTTGAAGCGGTGAAAACTATGGCGAGAATTGCCGAATGTGCCGAAAAAGATATTGATTACCATTCCAGAATGAGACGGACGGGAAACGGTAACAAGGCGGAAATCACGGATGCCATTGCTTACGCTACCTGCTCCGCAGCCATGGACTTGGATGCAGCAGCGATTATTACCGTAACCATGTCAGGATATACGGCGGAGGCCATTTCCAGATTTAAACCCGGATGTCCCATTATCGGCTGTACCGTAAAGGAAAGAGTCTGCAGTCAGTTGAATCTGCTGTGGGGGGTGAAGCCTCTTTTGATAAAGCAGGAGAGCAGTACGGATGAGCTGTTTGCTGAAGCCGTGGCGGAAGCTCAAAGGGCAGGATATGTAAAAAGCGGCGACGTGGTGGTCATTACTGCAGGAGTGCCGCTGGGCGTAGCCGGTACTACAAATATGATTCACGTAGCAGAGGTACATTGAGAGCATGGGAAAGATCATTTGCCTGATGGGAAAAAGCTCCACCGGAAAGGACACCATATTTAAGAGTTTACTGTCTGACAAAGATCTGGGGCTTAAGAAGATTGTGCCTTATACTACCAGACCGATCCGGGCCGGAGAAAGGAACGGCGTGGAATACTTTTTCAGGAGTGAAGAGGATTTTCTGCAGCTGAAAGCCAGGGGCAGGATTATTGAAGACAGAGAGTATCATACTTTCCATGGATTATGGCGGTATTTTGTGGCGGATGACGGGCAGATCGAAGATTCTGGTAATTATATTATGATTGGCACATTGGAAGCATATCGGCACCTTCAGGATTATTTTGGAACGGAAAGAGTCCTGCCGGTGATGATAGAATTAGACGACGGGGACAGGCTTCAGCGGGCATTGAACAGGGAGCGGAGGCAGGAGAGCCCTAAGTACGAGGAAATGTGCCGCAGATTTCTGGCGGACAGCGAGGATTTTTCCGAGGAAAAGATATTGAGTGCGGGCATTACCAAGCGTTTTGTAAACAGCGATTTAAAGCAGTGCCTGTGTCAGATCAGAAATTATATAGAGCTTTCATTAAAAGAATAAGAAATGAAGGATGCCTGATAATATTTGTGCTGTTTGAAGAGAATGCAGAAGGGAGGGCAGGCACATGGAGATCAAGGTGAATCAGGTCAGTCAGGCTGCCCCGGTGGAGCAGACAAGGGAGGCGCAGCCCACAGACGGCACTTTTAAATTTATGCTTGCCAGCCATATTGAAGAGGCGGAGCTGCAGACAAAGCTGCAAAGTCTTATGGAAGAAATTACCATGCAGGGGAATAAGCTGGCCAAGCGCCGGGATGTAAAGGATATGAGGCATTATCGGGGACTGGTGAAAGAGTTTTTAAATGAGGTGGTAACCCATTCTCACTCTTTTTCCAGAGAGAACTTTCTGGATAGGAGAGGGCGGCACAGAGTATACGGGATTATCCGGCTGGTGGATGAAAATCTGGATCAGCTTGCGCAGGAGCTGATGAAGGATGAGAAGGATAACCTGGCGATCTTAAATAAAATAGGGGAAATCCGAGGGCTGCTGCTGGATATTTTTATGTAAAGTGTGAAAGGCGAAAAGATATTCTAAGGTTGAAAAGAACTCAACCTAAGAAAATCTAAGTTTCGCCTCGAAGAATTGCCTTTCGGCAATTCTTCATAGAGTTTCACGGATTGTTTGTGCCGAGGAAGTCGGCACTGCCGCCGGAGGCGGATGTATATCAGCAGAAGAAAATAAGGGTACGAAAGAAGGGGGATGAGGGTACAATGGCAGGATTTCAGGATATTATAGGACAGGAGCAGATTAAGGAGCATTTGCGGAATGCGCTTTCTTCGGGAAAGGTCTCTCATGCGTATATTATTAATGGAGAAAAGTCCTCCGGCAAGGAGTTTATTGCCAGGGTCTTTGCCATGGCGCTGCAGTGTGAGAAGGGGGGAGAAGATCCCTGTCAGGAATGTCATTCCTGCAAACAGGCGCTGTCCCGCAATCACCCGGATATTATCAATGTGAGTCATGAAAAACCCAATACCATCAGCGTGGATGACATTCGTGCCCAGGTGAACAATGATGTAATCATTAAGCCCTACAGCAGCTCGCACAAGGTGTATATTATTAACGAGGCGGAGAAGATGACGCCACAGGCTCAGAATGCACTTTTAAAAACCCTGGAGGAACCGCCTGCCTATGCGGTTATTCTGCTGCTTACCGCCAACGTGGATTCTCTGCTTGCTACCATTCTCAGCCGCTGCGTGGTGCTGAACATGAAGCCCGTGCCAGATGAGCTGGTAAAGAAGTACCTTATGGAGCAGCTGCAGATTCCCGATTATAAGGCGGAGGTCTGCGTGGCATTTGCCAGAGGCAATATAGGCAAGGCCAAGGCACTGGCTTCCAGTGAGGAATTTGAGAATGTGAAGGCGGAGGCGCTTTCCCTGCTGAAATATATTCGGGATATGGAGCTGAATGAAATCATTGCGGCCATTAAGAAGGTTATGGAGTACAAGCTGGAGATCAGCGATTATCTGGACATCTTTGCCATATGGTACAGGGATGTGCTGCTGTTCAAGGCCACCAACGATGTAAATCACCTGATTTTCAGGGAGGAAATACAGACCATCCGCAAAACTGCCCAGCGCAGCAGCTATGAGGGCATAGAGACGGTTATTGAGGCGCTGGAAAAGGCAAAGAGGCGGCTGGATGCAAATGTGAATTTTGAGCTTACGATGGAGCTTTTGATGCTGACCATCCAGGAGAACGGGTAGGGAGCAGCAGATTTATCTGCATTGCTCCGCACCAAAATAGTCCATAAAATCAACGGTTTCCACGCTTTGCTCGTCCTTTGGCAGCTGCCTTGCAATTTCGTCCAATAAGTGGGTGTCCATATTTACCTTGTCCCGCTTACTGTATGCGTCGATCAGCAGCAGAGGATTTACGGCATGCCTGACGGAGCATTTTTGGATTTCCTTCAGGTAACTTGTATGGAAGCCGGAAATGCCGCAAATGGTATCTATTGGATTAATGCCGGCCTTCTTCATGAAAGGATGAATATACTTTTTGCTGTCAAGCAGCATGGAAATAATATCCGTGGAAATGTCATAGCCCAGCCGCATCAGACAAATGATGAAATGCTCCAGTGAGGTGTTTCCGGAGCTGCGACCCAATCCCTGAAGGGAGCAATCTATAAAATCTATGCCCAGTTCTGCCGCAAAGAGGCTGTTAGACAGGGCAAGACCGATATTATTATGCCCATGGAAGCCGGTCTTGATGGTGCTGCTGCAATTACGAATGGCATGGTAATATTTTTCGATGTCGGCCGGTATCATATTGCCGGCTGAATCAACAATATAGATCAGGTCGGCGCCCCAGCTTTCCGAATGCTTCACGGCCTCGGAAAACTCTTCGGGGGTTGCAGCGTAAGATTTCATATAATTTGCCATCACCAGCATATGATGTTTTTTTGCGCGCTTAATATATTCCTCTGACTGAGCGATATTTTCCACGTTTGTGCCGACACGGATAAAGGAGCATCCGTATTCCGCCATTAGGTCAATGTCCTCAAGGGAGGCCGTTCCGGGAATGCAGAACATCCCGTATTTTGCGGATTTCAGATAAGTCTGGGCGCATTCGAGATATTCCTGATCCGTGTGCAGGGCAAGTCCGTTTTTCAGGCAGCTTGCGCCCACCCCCATTCCATGTCCGATCTCAATATATTTAAGGCCCAGCCTTTCCAAGCTGGTACAGATATGCTTTTCATCATTGGTAGAAAACTGAAAGTTAATGGCGTAGCTGCCATCCCTTAATGTGACATCCATGATTTCAAAGGTCTGCTTCTTTTTCATATGCTCTCCTGTTGTGCGGCTTTTACTCGTTCTTAACCAGTATCCGCGGGCGCGTTTTCAATAACCTGCTAATATAATCAACATATTCCTCAGCGGAAAAAGCCAGTATGCTTCCCTTGCCCAAACAGGCCGTTTTTGCAATGCCGTCTGCTTTACACAGGGCATCTATTCTGCAGGGATAATAGGCATCTCCTGGTTTCTCATAGTCATAAACAAAATGTACCGCATAATCCCGAAGCTGTCTGCCATCTACGAGCTTAATGCCGTTAAATGCCTTATTATAGCGATAATCCACATGATTCAGGTGTTCAATATAATGAATCAGCGTGGAGCCTGCGTCAAAATTAATGCACAGAATCTTGCCATTTTTTTTGATCAGCCGCTCCCAGAAAGAATCTTCGCCAAATGCTTCATGCACATTACAGTTCTTGTAATAGTCCATATTTTGACCCAAACCACAGACGGAAAAATTGGGGTCCAGGCTTCGGTTAAAGCCATAGTTACGAATGACATATTCCGAGAGCATTCCGCATGTTGTACCTGTCGTAAGCGGGTCAAATAGTTCTCCGTGGCAGAAGGAATAAGAATAGGCAGGCAATATAATCGTTCCCTCGTCGCCCACTGCCGTTTTCAGCGCATCAAGAAACGCTTCACACAGCTTTTCCTTTGTTCCGCAGTCCTTCATCATTCCCAGGAATCCCAGATTGCTGTGAATGAAAACGCTGTCTCCGGGTGCAATTCCCGTTTTTTGTAAGGCGTCAATAACGTCCTCGCGCGTATAATGATAAATCATGTCCGGTCCTTTCTGTTTTTTTCGATACATTGGGCTAAGCCGTCAATGGTTGAAAAGGCTCTGTCCTCGAATTGTTCGTTGTCAAAGGTCACGCCGAAAACCTCTTCTATTTCGCCGATGAACATGATAAACGCGAAGGAATCAATATATTCCTGATCGAAAAAATTAGCGGCAGTATTTTTTGAAATCTCTTCCTGGCTTACACCGCAGTTGTTTGACATCCATTGAATAATCCATGTTTTTGCTTCCATTATCAATCCTCACTTTCCACAGCAATGACCCGTGCCGGCGACCCATCACAGTCCTTTATTTTCAAAGGCAGAGCAAACAGGCTGTACTTTTTATCCATAAACAGGCGGTCTGTAGCCGTCAGATATTCAATAATTGTAACTCCGCTTTCCAATAGCTTTTTGTGATTGGGAGAGTCGTTTTTATCCGTAATTGCATTTCCCGTATCGGGAGAGGGGGTATCCAATGCCATAACAAGCATCCCCTGTTCTATTAAGCTGGAGACGGCTTTCTCTGAAAAATAAGGAAAATCCTGATAATAAGCCGGCGTTTTCCATTTTTTCCACCAATCAAAGCGGAACAGCATTCTGGCCGTTACACGAAGCTTTTGAATATCTTCATACCGGACAATACTGCCGGCTCCCATATGTGAAAAATCTACAATCGTGATTTCACCGCATATTTGGGCTAAATCCGCCTTGTCGATGCCGGCGGTGCCGTTATAAAAATGTAACGGTGCGTCCATGTGGGTTCCTGAATGGCTTCCCATTAAGATGCTGTGGGTGTTTCTTCCTACCTCATCTAATTTGCCCATTTGCTGGATCTGTACCTTTTGGTGCCATGGCGTTCCGCATGTCATACAGTCATTATCTATTGTCAAAGACAAGTCCACGATATTCATTTTGCACTGCTCCTTTTTATACTGATAATTTCGATGATCTCCCCAAAGGGTCCCCTGCAAAATCCTATATTCATCGGTTTTTGATTTACCTCCAGCTCTTCCGCATCGGTGGTTTCATATCCCGCAGCAGACAGCCGCGCCAGCTCTCTTTGTGAATCGTTGGATAAAAACCCTAAGGACGACCAGCCTGTTTTATCCAGCATCCATTCGGCAGAGTCCGCCTGACTGACCCTGACAGTGAGCGGCCCGCCGATCACAAAACCACCGATCAGTAACAGGCCGTCAGCATCGGCGCGCTCCTTTTTCAAGCCAAACATCATCAGGAATTCGGCGGTTTTGTAAGGCTCCGGCGAATAAACCATAATAGTATCTTCTTTAAGGGCCAGGCTGTCCGTACCGCAAAAGCATGTATCATAGGCTGTTATTTCAACGGGCAGCCCGCCCTTTCGTTCGTAAAGATAAATATCATGATCCGGCTGCGGCCGCCGAAAAAAGGATTCCTTACAGCGCAGGTTTTTCAGCGACAATTCACGAAACTGCAATTCGTACCCGGCTGCAGGCGGCAGGGAAGAAATCTGAGATTTCCCGCAGGAAAAGGATATATGGTCAAGCTTTATAATCATTTTCTTTTAACATCTCCCGTATCTTTGGCTTGTCTGCTTTTCCGTTTAAATTTTTAGGGATTTCCTTTAAACGGATCAAGTGATCAAGCTTATAATGCCTGCCCAATTCTTTTTCCAACAGCCCGTTTAACAGATGGATGTCCTGCTGTTTTCCCGTATAGCAGCACACAATCTGCTCTTCGCCATGGAGTACGCAGGAAAGTACTACGTTTTCATCTATTTCGTCAAGGCCCTGCAGGCGTTTTTCAATATCACATGGATTAATGTTAAAGCCGCCCCGGATGATCAGATCTTTCTTCCGCCCGTTTATAAACAGATATTCGTCCTGCAGATAGCCAAGGTCACCTGTCAGGTAATAATGGTTTGATATATTGTCCGGTATCTGCTTGTCCGCATACCCGGAAAACATCCAGGGTACGGCCACCTGGATTTCGCCGTCATCCGCCAGTGCCAGACGGACGCCGGACAGCAGCTTGCCCACGGAATTACGGCTTTTCTCATCCTCCGGCGGCTCGGATGTCAGAAACAGCGTTTCCGATAATCCATAGCTCTGGTAGATGCGAATTGCGTATTTATTTTCAAATTTTTCGCGTAAATCCGGGTACAGAGGGGCAGTTCCCACGCTGATCACTGCATGTACCGCATGAAGGTAATCCCGATATGCGCCCTTTGCATCTATAATATCCAGAATTCTTAACATGGTGGGAGACAGCCAGAAGGTATTTACCTGATATTTTACGGCGGTTTTCCAAAAGCCCATGGCTGATTTCATGTTAAAACCGGGAAAGACCACAATTTGTCCGCCCATCACAAACGGCAGGAAAATACTGTTTAAAATGCCGGCCATATAAGTCATCGGCATGACATGGGCCAAAACCGTATGCCTGCCATAGTGCATGGCTTCTCCGAAGGAGGCGGCGGCAAGGAACAGATTTTTGGCGGAATGCTTTACGCCCTTGGGCGTTCCCGTACTTCCGGAGGTGTAAGTGATCAAGAACGGTTTGTCATAAGCGGCATTGCTGAAATTGTGTTTCATGCCTTCCTCACAATCGCTGAGAGGCTGTGAGGGAAGCGTCCCGTCCATATAGAACGCCTGGGAATGGATTTCACGGATTGCGCCTATTTCGTCCCTGCTTTTGGCAGGGTCCACCGGAATTACGACGATTTGATACAGCAAAGCGGCGAAATACACCGTCAGCAGCTCCACACCGTTTTCCATACATACAATCAGCTCCGAATACCCTTGGGCCTGCAGCCACAAGCCGATGCGGTCTGCCTGCCGGTAAATGTCCCCATAGGTATACTCCGTTCCGGTTACGGCATCTGTCACAAAGACCTGCTCCAAAGGAAAGGCTTCTATTTGCTTCAAAATATCATCCAGCGTTCTCATATATTTGCACCTGCCTTGATGGCCATTCGGCCATTTTCTGCCATGAACAAGATCATTATACCATGAGCGCAGAAAAGGAAGCGCCTCGAAGAGGCATTTACTTTTCAAGCCATGGCTGAGTATAATGCGGCACAAAGTGCCGGCAAGACAGCTTTAGCTGGCTTGAATTCTGCGTCAGCAGAATCATTATACCATATAGAGATGAAAATGCACACCGTTTCTTAAAATTCGTGGAAAAGCCTTTACTTTATCGGTGAATCGGCTATAATTACTTTGTGTATAAAATATGAAAAAAGCTAGAAAGAATATGCGGAATTTAAGCAAATATACCGGATCATGAGGAATATTGACAGATGAAATTAAGCGTTATCGTGCCTGTCTATAATATGATGGCGGAAGGGAAATTGGAAAACTGTCTGAACTCCCTGCTGCGCCAGAATATAGAGGATATGGAGATTATTGCCGTGGATGATAAATCCACGGATGGGTCGCTTGAATTTTTGGAGGCTTTGAGCAAAAAGTACGGCAGCCGTTTTGTGACGATTGCTTCTCCGGTCAACCGACGACAGGGAGGCGCAAAAAATCTGGGACTGCAAAGGGCCTGTGGAAAGTGGGTCGGCTTTGTGGACAGCGATGACTGGGTTGCGGCTGACATGTATGCCAGGCTCATAAAAAAGGCGGAGGATACAGGGGCGGATGTAGTGGGCTGTAATTATCTGCTCACAGATGAAATCGGCAGGGAAACAGGCGCTGCCATGCAGAATAATACGGATGATCAGACGGGCCCGCTGGGGGAGGAACAGTATAAGAGGCTGCTCCTGCATCCCGGCAGCATGGTAATAAAAATATACCGCAGGGAGCTGTTTGAAAAGCAGAAAATTCGCTTTCCGGAAGGTATTTTTTACGAAGACAATACCATTGGCGCACTGCCGCTGTTATACGCTTCGCGCTTTGAACGGGTGGACGAGCCTTTGTATTTTTACTATCAGCACAGCGGCTCAACAGTTCATACGGTAAGCATTGCCAGGTGTGAGGACCGCATGACGGCAATGAAAATTTATAAAGAGGAATATTTGCAAAGGGGTTTTTTTGAAAAATACAGAGAAGAGATCCTGTATAAAATCGTAGAAATGGGCTATAAGATCACCCTGTTTTCTTATTTACAGGCGGCGCCCCGCCCGTCACTTGCCTTTTTGCGCAGGCTTAAAAATTTTCTTCTGACGCAGGCCCCTGATTATGAAAGCAATGTGTATTACAGGCAGTATACGGATGCGGAAAGCAGAAAGCTGATTGCCCTTCATGTGAAAAGTCCTGTCCTTTTCCTGATATATTATAAGCTTTTGCATGGATACCGCAGGCTGCGGTACGGGCGAAAAAAGGAAAATAACGAGAAGTAACGGCAGAAAAAATATGCAGATACATGGAGACGAAGTATGAATGTTGGCAATGAGATGTATGAACTGGCAAGGGAGCTGTTCCCACTTGACAGAAGTCTGACAGGAGATGGTGTGAGACGTACTCTGGCGGTCTTAAAAAGGGAGCTGCCTGAAATGACTGTGCATGAGGTGCCCTCCGGAACAGAGGTTTTTGACTGGACGGTGCCAAAGGAGTGGGCTGTCCGGCAGGCGTATATTGAGGACGAAAAGGGTAACCGTATCATAGATTACAAGGATTTAAATCTTCATGTTATGGGGTATTCTACGCCGGTGGACCGCTGGGTAGATCTGGAGGAATTAAAGAAGTATATTTATGTGCAGAAGGGGCAGCCGGACGCGGTTCCCTATGTAACGTCTTATTATGTGCAGCGGTACGGATTCTGCATGTCGGAGAAGCAAAAGGATGCGCTGCTTCCCGGCAGGTATCACATGGTGATCGACAGCGAGCTTTTTGACGGAAGTCTGACCTACGGAGAACTGATGATTCCGGGAAAGGAAGAAAAAGAAATTTTGATTTCCACGTATGTCTGCCATCCGTCTATGGCCAACAACGAATTGTCCGGCCCGGTGCTGGCAGTGGCGCTTGCCAAAAAAATAGCCGCGCAGACAAACAGAAAGTACACATACCGTTTTATCTGGATACCGGAAACCATCGGCTCTATAACTTATTTGTCAGAGCATTTTGAATATATGAAAAAGAATACCGCTGCCGGCTTTGTGCTTTCCTGTGTGGGCGATGACAGAACTTTTTCCTACGTCCCCAGCAGGGATGGCAATACGCTGGCAGACAGAGCGGCGAGAAACGTATTATCCTTTTATTACCCGGAATATAAGAGATATACTTATTTGGACCGAGGATCGGATGAGCGGCAATACAATGCGCCCGGTATAGATCTTCCGGTTTGCGTGGTATGCAGAAGCAAATACGGTGAGTATCCGGAATATCATACCTCTCTGGATGATATGAATTTTATCTCACCGGAGGGGCTGCAGGGTGCATATGAGGTGTATGAGAGAATTTTGAATGCACTGGAATATAACGATTTTTATCGAATCAAATGTCTGTGTGAGCCCCAGCTTGGAAAAAGGGGAATGTATCCCACTGTAAGCAGGAAGGGCGCTTATGATGTGGTGAAAAGCATGGTTGATTTCATTGCGTATGCAGACGGAAAACGGGATTTGATTGCCGTCAGCGATTTGATTCGCGTACCCATTGACCAGCTGATTCCCATTATTAACAAATTGACGGAAGCCGATTTATTGGAGACAGCCGATGAGTGAACAGGAAAAGAAAAATGGCGCAATTTATGTGTGTCATACGTATTATCATGTATATGTTACATTTTTGAAGGAATTAAATAAGCTTAAGGAAGAACAGGGCCGGGCAACGCTTGTGCTGAGCAAAATGTCCACGGACTTCGGCGACTTTCCGGAAAGGGTCAGGAAATGCGCTTTTTTTAAGGAGGTACTGGAATATGACGAAAAGCGGCAAAGTGCCTATCCGGAGCTGGCCAGGTACATGACGGAGGGGGGGAATATTGTAGGAAATATGCTGCGCCGGATCCGGATGACAAAAAAGTTCGGCAAACTGTGTGAGCAGCAAATTCCCGTAGATTTTTTCCAATACGAAGATATTTATGTGTTCTGCGATATTGATCCTATCGGGTATTACTTAAATTGGAAGCATATCCCCTATCATGCAGTGGAGGACGGACTGAACACACTGAAGTATATTGACGGGGCCAGATATGAAAACAGAGGATTTTTTAAGCTGAAGGCTTTTATGTCTTCTAAGCTGAATCTGATTTTTGTGCAGAACGGATACGGAAAATATTGCATTGACATGGAAGTAAATGATATAAGTGCAATCGAATATCCCTGCAAAAAGTATGTGGAGGTCAGCAGGCAGACGCTGGCGGATAACCTGACAGCGGAAGGAAAGGATATAATTTTAAAAGCCTTTGTCAGAGATCTGGAGGCCATGAAGCGAAAAATACAAAAAAGTGTGGGCACAGAGAAGATTTTGATCTTGACAGAGCCGCTTTGCGACCTGCAGACCAGAGAGAGAATTTTTCGGGATTTAATTAAAGAATACAGGACGGAGGGGGAGATTTATATAAAACCCCATCCCAGGGATGAGCTGGACTACCGGACCTTATTTGCGGAATATGAGCAGTTCGACGGTGAGGTTCCCATGGAGGTGCTGAATCTTTTCCCGGATTTTCATGTGAAAAAGGTAATTTCCGTATTAACTGAAGTAAAAGCAATACAATTTGCCGATGAAACGGTTATGCTGGGGCCGGACTTTTTGGACCGCTATGAGGATCCGGCGAAGCATGCCCAGGTGAGAAGGCTGTAAGAATATAACAGTGGTAATTGAAATGCGGACATGGTATAATAACCATATTCATGTCAGGAAACGGCCGAATGGCCATCCATACCGTAAATGCGAAGCATTTATGGTATAGTGCCGATAAAGGGAAGGCGTAAAGCCAGTGAGGTAGATAGATGACAAAGGTAATAGGCGTAAGATTTCGGACGGCAGGCAAAATTTATTTTTTTGACCCTGTAAATTTTGAAATAAAGCGGGGGGATCACGTTATCGTAGAGACCGCCAGAGGTATTGAATTTGGAACGGTGATGGCGGGCATCAGGGAGGTGGAGGATGACAAGGTTGTCCAGCCCTTAAAGCCGGTGCTTCGCATTGCAAACGAAAGGGATATGGAGCAGGAGGCCAATAATAAGATCAAGGAGAAGGAAGCCTTTCGGATTTGTCTGGAAAAGATCCGCAAGCACGAGCTGGAGATGAAGCTCATTGACGCGGAATATACCTTTGATAATAATAAGGTTCTGTTTTATTTTACGGCGGACGGGCGCATTGACTTCAGAGAGCTGGTAAAGGATCTGGCCAGTGTGTTTAAGACCAGGATCGAGCTTCGTCAGATTGGTGTCAGGGATGAAACCAAGATTGTAGGCGGTATCGGTATCTGCGGACGTCCCCTTTGCTGCCACAGCTATCTTTCGGACTTTATTCCGGTTTCGATCAAGATGGCAAAGGAACAGAATCTTTCTCTGAATCCTACAAAAATTTCCGGTGTCTGCGGCAGATTAATGTGCTGCCTGAAAAATGAAGAGGAAACATATGTTGAGCTGAATCGGAAGCTGCCGGGCGTGGGTGATTATGTGACCACTGCCGACGGCCTTAAGGGCGAGGTGCAGAGCGTTAATGTGCTGCGCCAGCTTGTGAAAATTGTGGTGGATGAGGGCGACGAGAAAGAAATCAAAGAATACCCTGTGGAAGAGCTCCAATTCCGACGCAGGCACGGAAAAAAGGAAAAGATGGACCTGTCCAGGGAAGAGCTGCAGGAGCTGGAGAAGCTGGAGAAGGAAGAACAGCAGGGCGCCGAGGCGATGGAGCAGGAGGATGGCAGCAAACGTCAGGCCGGGAGAGGCCGGAGCCGCCAGGAGCGGGAGCAGCATTGGGAGAATCACAGCGGCCAGGAATGGGAACAGCATCGGGACAACCGCGGCGGCCAGGAACGGGAACAGCATCGGGACAACCGCAGCGGCCAGGAGGACGGTCAGCGCCGCGATAATCGGAGCCGTCAGGAGGATGGTCAGCGTCGTGACAATCGGAGCCGCCAGGAGGACGGTCAGCGCCGCGACAGCCGGAGCCGCCAGAGGGACGGGCAGTATCGTGATAACCGAAGCCGTCAGGAGGACGGTCAACATCGTGATAACCGGAGCCGTCAGGCCGGACAAAGGTTCGGTGAGGAACAGCGGCAGGGAAACAGAAGCCGTCATAAGTATCGGCAGAACAGCCAGCAGGGGGAACAGGTAAGGCAAAATGACGATAGCTTTGAAGGATAATGAGAGATTGGACGATCTGCAGCGGAACGGGTATCGGATTATCCAGAGTCCTGACAGATTTTGCTTCGGAATGGATGCGGTTCTTCTGACAGGCTTTGCTCATGCAGGAAAAGAGGATAAGCTGCTGGATCTGGGGACGGGGACCGGTATTATTCCCCTTTTGATGGAAGCCAAATACGGCTGTTCCCATTTGACGGGGCTGGAGATTCAGGCGGAGAGTGCCGACATGGCAGCCAGAAGCGTGGCATTGAACGGCCTGTCGGACAAAATAGATATTGTAACAGGTGACATAAAAGAAGCAGACTTATTTTTCCCGTCTGCTTCTTTTGATTGTATAACCTGTAATCCGCCTTATATGATCGGAAACCATGGACTTACCAACCCGGACGGGCCCAAGGCCATAGCCCGTCACGAAATATTATGCACTTTTGAGGACGTGGCCGGACAGACGGCCAGGCTGTTAAAGCCCGGCGGGCATTTTTTCCTGGTGCATCGTCCCTTTCGGCTGACGGAGATTATGACAACATTGGTTAAGTATAAGCTGGAGCCTAAAAGAATGCAGATGGTCCATCCCTATGTGGACAGGGAGCCTAACATGGTGCTGATCGAAGCGGTTCGGGGCGGAAAACCCCGCATGAAGGTAGAGCGGCCCCTGATCGTTTTTCGGTCTCCGGGGGAGTATATGCCGGAGATCCGCGACACCTACGGATATTAGTGCCGTTACAGAACTTGTAAGAAATATGTAAGAAAACCTGCCAGCAATTTGTAAAAAATCCGGGGTATTCTGATTACAGCCTTCGGATGAGGCAAGAAAGGCGAAAAGATTTTCTAAAGTTGAAAAGGCTCAACCTAAGAAAATCTATGTTTCGCCTCGAAGAACGCAAAATCAGCGTTCTTCATGAAACTTTAGTTCCATGGGATTGGTTTGTGCCGCCGGAGGCGGCATGGAGGAAAGTATGAGCGACTGTATACTGGTGGTGGATGATGACAGGGAGATTGTGAAGGCAATCAGCATTCTGCTGGAGGGCGAAGGATATGAGGTGCTGAAGGCCTATGACGGCCTGCAGGCATTGGATATTTTGGCTTCCAGGCAGGTGAGGCTGGTGCTGATCGACGTGATGATGCCCAGGCTGGACGGTTTGTCGGCCCTGATGCGCATCCGGGAAAAACAGAATATTCCGGTCATCGTCCTCAGCGCCAAAAGCGAGGATACCGATAAGGTGTTGGGATTGTCCATGGGGGCGGATGATTATGTATGTAAGCCCTACAATCCCCAGGAGCTGGCAGCCAGGGTGAAAAGCCAGCTCCGCAGATATACCTGTCTGGGAGACATTCATGCGGGAAGCAGGATCGGCGAGATCAGAAACGGCAGGCTGCTGTACCGTACGGATGAAAAGCTTCTGTATGCAGACGGTGAGCCTGTGAGGCTGACCGCCAAAGAGACCGGCATCATCGAGCTGCTCATGCGCAATCCCGGCCGGATTTTTCCGGCGGAGGAAATCTATCGCCGTGTCTGGGACGAGGAAGCATACGCCTCGGAAAATACGGTGATGGTGCATATCCGACGCATCCGTGAAAAGCTGGAGCTGAATCCGAAAGAGCCAGAATACTTAAAGGTGGTGTGGGGAATTGGATACAAAATGGAAAAGCATTAGCAGGTTTTTAAGTTTTCTTATCTTTTTTCTGGGGGTCAGTCTGACTCTTGGAAGCTTGCCGGGGCTGCTTCGCAGCAAGCCGTGGACACCGGAAGCGCGGACGGAGGATTACCAGCAAAGCAGGGAATTCAGATGGTATATATCAAACCGTCTGGAAAACTTTTTGTCCATTGCGATAAACGGCTGCCCGGCATATGGAAGCTATTACAATAACCCTTTGGTCGAAGAGACGTACCTGACGCAAAGTGCGGGAGGGATTGCCATGGCGGAGAATTTGGTTATCCAGCAGGGCGCGGATGGAGCTGTCACAGATTACGGGGTGACGGAGGAAGACTGGGCGGACTGGGAGGAATGGTATTATAATGAGTACGGCGAATTTGTTCCTGTTCCGCTTCCTTCTTCGGAGGATTCGAAGCAGGAGGCCGATCAGCCGCTTACGGAGGAACAAATCAGAGAACGGGAAGAGCGCATTGCAAAGTGGAAGCAGCGGATTACCGAAGCGTATTTCGACGGCATGCAGGAGGATAAAAACCTGCTCTACAGTATTTCCCATGACGGAAAGCTGCTGTATTCCAATGCGGATTTGTCCTTGAAGGACGGCAGTATGCAGGCCCCAGAGGGTTATAATTTTCTTTTGTATTTTGACGGGGAAAAGGTTAGGATCACAAAGGACGGGAAGGAAGCAGACGTATACGGTGACGGTTATTATCGGGAGGGAAATGACTGGTATGTTCCCGGTTACCGCAATTTCCCGGTGAGCGATGAAATGAAAAAGACAGTGATTTGTATCGCCGCCGCAAGAGAGCCGGTGCTTTATACCGTGGGGCTGGATAAAAACGGCGGATACCGTCAGCAGGAAAATGGGCTTTACTGGATGCAGTATCGTATGCAGGAAGATAAAAGGCTTCTACGGCGGAATCTGGCATGCTGTATTACAGGACTGGTGCTGCTTGTCCTTTCCTGCTTCTGCAGGGGAAGCAGACGGGAGGCGGCAGGAAGGCTTGCGGCGTTCCAGGGAAGGATCTGGGTGGAATGCAAGATTTTGCTTTTGTGGGGCGCTCTTGATATACTGCTTGGCGGGATGCGAGATTTTTTTCGGAATGCAGGCAGCGTCGATGTATGGTGGGAATTGCAGCAGGCCTATGACGGCAGCGCGGAAGCAGGCGTTGAATATGCAAAATGGTTTTTGTCCGATCTGTGTTATCTGTCCGGTATCTTCTGGGTGGTGCTGTTTTGGACGATTTACCTGACAGTGAATGACATAAAGCACAACAGGAAGGTGTGGAGGCATGGCCTGATTGCCAAATGCTGCAGGGCCTATTCCGCCAGAGAGATGAAGGAGCCTTTAAGCAGGAGAATGGTGCACCGCAGCGCAATTTTACTGGGGGTGGTAATTTTTTGCAGTATTTTGACGCTTGTGGCAGCCGCCGGAACTGTTTACGGAAATGAGCTGTGGAGGTATTGCGAGGCAGAAGTGATTTTTGTGCCCTGGCTTTTGGCAGCGCTGGCTATGATATTGGCGGCCTGGCTGGTGGGAATAAAGAACGTGAAGGCAGCCAGAGAGGTGGATGCGCTGTCGGTGCGGATCGGGGAAATCTGTAACGGAGATTATGCCGATAAATCAGACAGTAATGGCAGCAGCAGGATCAATACGGAGGAAGGAAAGAATCCTGAAAATTCCGGGGACGGACAGAACGGTACGGAAAGGACGGCGGGTAAGGATCTGGGAACGGCTATGGAGCAGCTGGAGAATATCCGGCAGGGGATGGCCGGCGCCGTGGACGAGCAGATGAAGAGCGAACGCATGAAGGTGGAGCTGATCGCCAATGTGTCCCATGATCTGAAGACGCCGCTGACCTCGATTATCAGTTATGTGCAGTTTTTGAAGGAAGAAGAAGGGCTGCCGGAGCATGTGAAGGATTATGTAAGGATACTGGACGAGAAGTCCCAGAGGCTGAAAAACATGGTGCAGGATGTGTTTTCGGTGAGCAAGGCCGCTTCCGGAGAGCTCCCCATGAATATGGAAAGGCTGGATTTTGGTAAGCTGCTGCGGCAGACCCTGGCGGATATGGACGAGGAAATTCAGGGCAGCGGCGTATCCTTCCGCACGGAGCTTCCGGAGACGCCAGTGATGATTTTTGCCGACGGGCAGAGAATGTACCGCGTATTTCAGAATTTATTTCAAAACGCCCTGAAGTATTCCCTGGAGGGCTCCAGAGTGTATGTGGCCTTAAAAGTAGAAGGAAAGGCAGCCGTGGCAAGCGTTAAGAATACCTCTCATATGGAGCTGAACGAGGATAAAAACTTTACGGAACGCTTTTACAGAGGGGATAAGAGCCGTACCGACGGCGGGAGCGGCCTGGGGCTTTCCATTGCCCAGAGCTTTACGGAGGCCTGCGGCGGTCAGTTTGAACTGGAATTCAACGCGGATCTGTTTATTGTGAAGGTTTCCTTCCGGACGGAGTGAAGGACGTGTAATCAGTCAAAGCGGATTGCGCGTGTAGAAGAATTGATATATAATGTGTAACAGCCTGGTCGTACTGCGATGGCTGGGCTGTTACAATTATTTTGGGAAGGATGATTATGGTAACATGCCGGGAACCTTGTATTTATGTGCAACGCCAATAGGCAATCTGCAGGACATGACGCTCCGGGTGGTGGAAACCCTGCGAATGGTGGATGTGATTGCGGCGGAGGATACTCGAAACAGTATAAAGCTGCTGAATCATTTTGACATTCACACACCCATGACCAGCTATCATGAGTATAATAAGGTGGAAAAGGCCGGACAGCTGGCGGAGCAGCTGCAGGCGGGGAAAAATATTGCCCTGATTACCGATGCGGGAACGCCGGCAATTTCCGATCCGGGCGAGGTACTGGTAAAGCTGTGTCAGCAGGAAGGCATTCCTGTTACCTCGCTGCCGGGACCGTCCGCATGTATTACGGCTCTGACTCTTTCCGGCCTGTCCACCAGACGCTTTTGCTTTGAGGGCTTTCTGCCGGGGGAAAAGAAGGAGCGGCAGGAGATTTTGGAGGAGCTGGCGGAGGAAAGCCGCACAGTCATCCTTTATGAAGCGCCTCATCATCTGGTACGGACGTTGGCGGAATTAAGAGAAGCCCTTGGGGAGAGGAGAGTCACCCTCTGCAGGGAGCTTACCAAAAAATTTGAGACGGTGATGCCTACTACGCTGGAACAGGCATTAGCCTATTATGAAGGTCAGGAGCCCAGGGGGGAATATGTTCTTGTGCTGGAGGGGAAAAGCCGGGAAGAAAAGCGCAGGGAAGAGATTGCTGCCTGGGAGGATTTGAGCATTGAGGAACACATGGCTTATTATGAAAATCAGGGCATGGAACGTAAGGCGGCCATGAAGCAGGTGGCGAAGGACAGAGGATGTCCCAAGCGGGAAATTTATGCCCGCCTGAACGTTGACTAGCGTGAAAATCGGAGGGAAATATGGCAGTTTCGAATTGCGACATGTGTGTCAATTACGTATATGATGAAGACTATGAATGTTACACCTGCATGGTAAATCTGGATGAGGATGAAATGTACCGTTTCCTGTCCGCCACCCGGCAGGAATGTCCTTACTTCCGGCCGGATGACGAATATGGTGTGGTAAGGCACCAGATGTAAATTACAGGAAGGCCAATATTTCGTCCAGGCCCTTTTCCACAGCGATCTGCGCAGGAGTAACCTGCTTGTCATTGGCGATGTTCACGTCCGCGCCCTTTTTAATCAGGTAGACGGCCATTTCACTGTTTCCGTTTTTCATCACATAATGGAGTACCGTATCGCCGTGCCGGTTTCTGGCATTAATGTCATATCCGGCTTTCACCATGGCTTTGACCACATCCTTGAAGCAATACCAAAAGGTGTGGAGCATCAGAGCGGTATTTCCATCATTATCCGTACGGTTCACGTCGGCTCCCTTTTCAATCAGCACGGGAGTGAGGGCGAAGGTGAGGGAGGACTGCGGATCCTGAGCCAGCATCAGAGCGGTAGTGCCGTTCTTACCCGGTATGTCTACATGCTCCAGGGCCTTAAGCATTTCCACCCGATCTTCGTTCCGAATCTCTTTATAACGAACTTTTACGGAAGCGGCAATATGGGCAGCAGTTTCTTCTGCCGCATTTTTCAAGGTATCGTCTGCCCCTGCGTCCATCAGCATTTTTACCAGCTGGGGGTAACCATGCTCACAGGCAATATGCAGAAAAGTGGTGCCGGCAACACTGGGGGTATCCTCCGTGAGGTTTACGTTCACTCCCTTTTTCAGCATGGCCTCCACTACTTCAAAATGGTTTTTACGGACGGCGGTATGAGCTGCGGAAGTGCCTTCGGCATTAAGGGCTTCCAGAGATTCCACGCTGAAATGATCTGTCACGGTTTTGGCAAGAGCTTCTTCATATTCGTTTTTGTTCGTTCCCCAGGATGTGATCCGATTTTCCTTAAGCAGTATATAAGCGGGAGTCCGGCCCTTGATCAGGGGCTCGTTCACATCAATATCCAGTTGGACCATTTTGTCAACCAGCTCCGGGCTGAAACACTCTTCCAGAAGGAAATCCCTGAGGTTCGTCAGGTTGCCGCTGGCATACTGAGGCTCGGAGAAGCTGTATCCGTTTTCCGTAAGCATATCCAGCACCTTGTCTACGGAGACATATCTGCGCAGTACCTGATCCAACGCCTCAAAGACCGTATCCATATCATCGTCCGGGTCTGCTTTTTTCAGCAGGCGCTCCATGAGCACAGTACAGTTTTCTATGTGTTGCTGGTCTTCTGTGCCTGTATTTCCGCGGACCATATTGGTTTCGTAATAGAGCAAAGGCCATAATTCCTCCAGAGGAAGCTCCAGCTCCCCTGATAGTACTTTCGGTAATTGTTCACGACATTTATCATAATCAAGTAACATCTTTTATTCCCTTTCTGCTGGTCAAATCATTCTATCGGCATATGCGCCTTTTAATTCTGTAAGAAGGTCCGCCATATCAGGCCCCGGTTAATTCTCCGCGCCTGCCATCAGCAGCAGCTCAACGATTTCATTAAAGCCTCGTTCCGTTGCATAATAAAGAGCCGTATGAGCAGCCTCATCCGCACAGGTAACATCCGCGCCTTTTTCCAGCAGCATGGAGACCACATTGTTCAGGCCGTTCCGTGCTCCGATAATCAACGCGGTTTCTCCGTCCTGATTTCTGCAGTTAATATTGGCACCATGGCGGATCAGTACATCCACCATATGCTCGTTCCCGTTTTCGGCCGCTGCATGAATGGGGCAGCAGCCGTCGTTGGTCCCCTTGTCCGGCAGGGCACCGGCATCCAGCAAAAGCTCGGAGACATAAATGTTATTTTTCAACACAGCGATGAACAAAGGGGTTTCTCCGTCGTTATTAATTGCATTTACGTCTGAATTTTTCTGGGCAAGCATAACCTTGACCACCTCGCTCTGCCCGTTAAAGCAAGATTGATGGAGTGGGGTGTTTCCGTAGGAATCGGTTTCGCCCATATTATCAGGAGACATTTCCGCAATGAAATAGGGCAGCCCCAGGGCATTGGCATAGTCTACTGCCGTGCGGTTGTCGTTATCCCGGATCGTGGCATCCGCGCCCTTTGAAATCAGGAACTTTGCGGCCTCTACTTTTTTAGCCAGTACACTGTAGATGAGGACACTTTTTCCCTCTTTATCCGTGGCATTGATGTCCGCGCCTGCGTCCAGCAGACAGGTCAAAATTTCCTGATTGCCGGTGGAGGCAGCGAAATGAAGGGGAGTGATGCTGGTGTTTGATGCCATGTTCACGTCCGCATCATTTTCAATTAAAAGCTTTATAATATCCCGTGCGCCCTTTTTGCACGCATGGTGAAGAGGGGTAAAGCCGTTGGCATCCCTTTTGTCCACATTAATGCCGCCCTTTTTTAAAAAGGTGATCACAACACTTTTCTGCCCGTTCTGGCAGGCTTTTAAAAATAAATCGTCTAACTGCATATTCTTAATCCTCGTCTTCCTCATCAAATTCAAACGGCAGTTCCAAATCCCAGGGCACCGAGCAGGGGCCGTTTGGCATGGTCAGCAGCCGTCTGCAGATTTCTTCTCTGGCTTCCACATCCTCTAAAGCTTCATCGTAATCTTCATCGTCTTCGTCATCATCGTCCTCGTCTTCATCCTCGTCATATTCGTCCTCGTCGTCATCATCTTCGTCGTCTTCGTCCTCGTCAAAGTCATCCTCATCAAGCTCGTCATCGTCGTCCTCATCATCTTCATCTCCCAGCCGCCATTCACGATAGCCGTTAAGATAGCTGGAATAAAGATGCAGCCAGGAGGGATAGTAATACTGGATCAGACTGCACACCATCAGAGAAACGGCCAACATTTCGTCACGGTCGATTATGCCTGCAATGAAGGCCATGCCCAGAATCTGGCAGGCGCGGCAAAGATCCCAGCCGCCAGTAGCAATGTCCTCCGGGTCCACATCCTCTTCATCCTCATAAAGTGCGGTTAAATACATAACCATATCCAGCAGCTCATCCTTGGTGTTAATCCCCCAGTCCCTGCTCAGCATCACCTGCATGTTGGAAGCATTTTCCGCTTTCACAGGAGAGCCTGCAATATACTGCCAGTCTCCCTCGGAATAATACTCCGACCACATGGCGTAGGTAGCGATGATCCACCGCTCCACATCGTTCTGGGGAGCAGTTAAGTTCTCCAGATCCTGATTTTCTGATTCGTTTGCCATTTTCATTTCCCTCGCATTCCGCCGTACTGACGACATTTTTATTACTTTTCTTATAAAAGTCCGGCACGTGAATTTATTTCATTTATAAATAAAAATCCCTATGTGCCAGACAGCCAAATTCAGTATAACATAAAAACAAAATAATAGAAATAGGCTTGCATATCTTTTGTCTCAAATGCAAAGACTAACCTCGTAAAAAATTATAAGGAGGCTAGGCTATGACTAATATTTCAGAACTGGATCTTCAGAATCTGCGCCATTTGATCGGCGGCTTTGATACGACACATTGCAAAATGCAGGAGTACTCCAAGGCTGCGTCTGACACCCAGATTAAGCAGTTTTTTGAGAAAGGCGCAAAGTCCGCCATGGAAAATAAGCAGCAGCTTATGAAATTTTTAAACTGACAAGTCTGTCAGAAATCATTTGAAACGTTATGACAAGTAATGTTAAGCTATGAAAGCAGCAAGTTGAAACGAGAGGAGTGCAGATATGGAATTACAGGAAAAAACCATGGTAGCAGATACCTTGGCCGGCATCAATGGCGAACTGATCCGTTACGCGGAAATGATCGCCCAGTCTGAAAACAAGGAATTGAAGCAGACCCTGAAGCAGTTCCGCAATGCCTGCGAGCAGTCGCAGGAGGAGCTTTACAATCTGGCAAGGGAGAAGTCCTATTATGTTCCCGCCAGCAAGGCTACGGCGGAAGAGGTTCAGCATGTAAAGAGTCTGTTTACCCAGGGAACCTTGTAAGCGTTATACTCTGGGGAGCTGAACACGGTCGGAAATATCAATCATCGAAGGGCGCCGAATCCCCTGTTTTTTCACAGGGCTTCGGGGCCCTTTTGCGGCAACAGTTCAGCCCCCAATAACCTGACGGTGCCAGGCGCCCATTATTCTCATGCGGACACGCTTTCACTTGAGGCTCGACGCAGCGGTACCCCACGCTTGCGCACATAACAAACAAATGTTATGATAAGTCTATAAGTTTCACAGATTGTTTGCGCCGGCGCCGCAGGCATGTCTGGAAGGGTGTAAACTTTAAGGGGGGTGGGGATTTATGAAAATAAAAAAGCAGATGGTGGTCTTTCTGGCAGTTCTCTTATTGGCGGTTTTGGCAGTGGGCTGCTCCGGAAGCGCCGGGAAAGAGAAGGATTCGAAGAATGTTACGGCGGATTTCGCGGATGACAGTCTTACCCGGATAGAAGCGGATCAGCTTTATATGGGGGAATATATCAGGCTGTCCTTAAAGGATGCCATTCCCGCGTGGGAGTATGAGGTCAGGCGGCTGTACGCCGATGCTTATGACGGTATTATATACATTTTGGCAGAATATCGGAGTGAGGCAGAAGAGGAAATGTCCAGACAGTTTTTTCTTACTACATATGCCGGTGGAAGGACGGAGTTTGTGTGGGAGCCCTTTTATTTGGACTTCCCGGAGAGAGAAGACTGGTTTATCCGCTCCATGGCCATGCCTGAAGAGGGAAAGCTTTCATTCAGGATGACTGATAAGGATGAGAACGGGGAGTTTCGAGATTTTTTGGTGGTCACGGATTTGCAGGGAACTCAGTTGTCCCTGACGGAAACCTTCCCGGATGAGAAGGAATATCCGTGGAATTCCGAAGATGCCCCCTCCGGCGACCATGTTGCCAGGGGCGCAGACGGCAGTTTGGCTGCCTGTATGAGGAAGGAAGGGAAAACGTCATTTTACAGCTATGATCCGGAAAGCGGAAAGAGGAAGGAAATAAAGGTGTCCGCCGAGATTTCTCAGGTCCGGGCGCTGTACCCGGAGGGAAATAATCTTTATTATGTGGACAACAGGCATCTGTTCAGATGGGATCAAAAGGCGAAGAAGCTGACGGATATGATGTCCCTGGGAGAGATTAATTTTCCCGTGGGGCCGGAGTATGCTTTCCTTCTGCCCGGAGGACAGGGAAAGCTTCTTCTCTGCGCGCTGGGAACGGACATGTTTCAGGTATTCTGTCTTTCGGAGGAAGAATATCAGCCGGAGGATGAAATTCGCATGGCAGTTTTGTATGCAAGCAGTGTAGATTATACGCTGGATGCTGCCGTGGAGTACAGCTATGCCCACTGGAGCTGCCCCATCAGTACGGAAAGAGCGGAAGAGGGTGAAGAGGAAGCTTTTCGAAACAGGGTCATGGCACAGATTGCAGCCGGGGAAGGGCCGGACCTGATGCTGGTATCTGCAGAGGATATGCAGATTTTGGCGGAAAAGGGCGCGCTGATGGATCTTACGGAGCTGATTTCGGAAGAGACCATGGAACAGCTTTTTCCCCGCGTCATTGAGGACGGAACCGTGGACGGAAAGCTGGTGGGGATGACCATGCGGCTTTGGGTCGATACCATGATCACTGCGGACGGTACCTGGCCGGGCAACTCCTGGAATCTGGACGAGTTTCTGCAGCTGCTGGATGCAGGAGAAGATTGGAATCGCCCCATCGGAGAATATATTGTTTATATTGATCCCATGAGATGCTTAAAGGCGATCCTTCCGGATCTTTGTCATTCCCGATTTCTGAATATAGACGAGGGAACCGCCCGGTTTGACAGTGAGGAATTTATGCGGATTTTGGAGATCTGCAAACAATATGAGGGCCGGGCTGAGGAATGGGAGAGGGAGGACCCTGAACGCGGCGTCAATACCTTTCAGCGGCTGATAGACGGGGAATATATCAGCCGTCTGACCTGGATTATGAATATGAGCGACTTTGCCGGTATTTTAACGGAATACGGCGGGAAGGCGCACCTGGTAGGCTATCCGACGGAGGGAGGAGGAAATTTTGCGTGGAATCATTTTCATTATGTTGTGGTAAATGCCAAAACGGAGCATAAGGAAGAGGTCAAAGACTTTTTGGCCGTTCTATTAGATTACAACCGGCAGCTGCACGACGATCCCCTGCATATCAGCATCAGGCGGGATGCGGTCCGGGATTCCATTGTTATGGTTGACGGGGTGCCCAAGGAAATCAGAACGATAACAGGACAGACGGTTCTGGCGGATCCACAATATTTAAAGCCGGACGGAAGCACGTACATGGAGGAATTCCTGGAGTTTTTAGACGGCTGCAGGGCAGCCCCCAAATGGCCGCCGCGGATCGAGCAGATTTTAGAAGAAGAGCTGGCGCCCTATTTTAAGGGGGATAAAAGCGCCGAAGAGGCTGTCGCCCTGCTGCAGAATCGCGTTCAGCTTTATCTTGACGAGCAGTAGCGGAAAGTAAAAGGAAAGTTATCGGGGCCGGCTGAATAAATATAGAGTAACAAAGCCGGGACGGTGACGATATGTTAAATATGATCTGGGCCCTGATGATACTGCTGGCAGTGGTCTTTGCCGCATGTACGGGACAGATGAGTGCGGTGACGGACGCAGCCCTGGACAGTGCGGGAGAAGCAGTGTCTCTGTGTATAACCATGGCGGGAGTGGTGGCCCTGTGGACGGGGCTGATGGAGATTGCCAGAGAAGCGGGGCTGATTGAAAAGCTGACCAGGGGAATATCCCCGTTCCTTACCTTTTTGTTTCCCAGAATCCCTAAAAAGCACCCTGCCAGGGAATACATAGCTACAAATATTATTGCCAATGTGCTGGGCCTTGGCTGGGCGTGTACGCCGGCAGGCTTAAAAGCCATGGAAGAGCTGGCAAAGCTGGAGGCGGAAAGAGGGACGGAGGGCTATGCCGTGGATGAGCCTGCCATCCGAAGGGCAGAGCCGGCAGGACATAGAAAAAACGAAAAGAAGGAAAGAATTCAGCGCCGGGCCAGCAATGAAATGTGCGGTTTTCTCATTTTAAATATTTCTTCCCTGCAGCTGATTCCGGTGAATATGATTGCCTACCGGAGCCAGTATGGCAGCGCCAGGCCGGCGGCGGTGATTGCCCCTGCTATTGCGGCTACCCTGATCAGTACCCTGACAGCGGTGGTGTACTGTAAGATCAAGGACAGGAGCGGACGTAAGGGGGGCAGGCCGGTATGAGCGTAATGTCACATCTTTCGGATATTATCATTCCCATGCTGATTTTCTTTATTGTAGGCTATGGCTATGTTTCCAGAGTGAAGGTGTATGAAAGCTTTCTGGAAGGAGCGAAGAGCGGGCTTAAGATTGTGGTGGATATTGTTCCTACGCTGATCGGGCTGATGATGGCGGTGGGTATGCTGCGGGCTTCCGGCTTTTTTGACATGCTGGGCGGATTGCTGGGCCCTCTGACGGAAAAGGTGGGTCTTCCCGCCCAGCTTATGCCGCTGTTGATCGTGAAAATGTTTTCTTCTTCTGCCGCCACGGGACTGGTGCTGGATATTTTTAAAACCTCCGGGCCGGATTCTTATGCAGGGATGCTGACCTCCATTCTGATGAGTTGTACGGAGACGGTGTTCTACACCATGAGCGTCTATTTCCTGGCGGCCAAGGTGACGAAGACCCGGTACACTCTGACGGGAGCCCTGCTGGCCACCCTTGCGGGGACCGTGGCCAGCGTGGTGCTGGCGGGATGGATGGGGTAAAGGGCTATTTCAGGATACCCGGTAAAGCGGGTCGATGTTTGCAAAAATATACAGCTTGTAGAGTGACTGCCATAGGCAGTACTCCGCAAGCTGTATTTTGAAATCATATTTCAGGGAAAGATATTTTCTGGAGGCCAAAGTGTTCATCCAGCATTTTCAGATAATCAGAATCCATCCTGTCATAGGGACAAGCGAGGAATATGGTTTTTCTGAGAAGCCTGCTCTGCCCGATATGTATATCCATCTGGGACAGAAGATCCATGCCGAGCCCGTATCTCGTTGCGCTGGCTCAACTCAAGCAGGATGAATTTATTCTTCATAGTACATGTCTCCATCCAGTTCGAGGCTGTCGTTATATACTGGGCACACTACATTTCCCTGGGCATATAATTTATCAGATTCGGCATTTGTCTCTGAACCGATAAACTGCACTGTATATCCATCAGAATCCCTGTTTTTTACAAGTAGTATCCATATATCATATATATTGCTGAGTTGGCTCTTGTCTTTGATCTCCATGCCGATGTACAGGTCGTTTATTGTGAGCTTGCTGTCTGCTTTTTCCATAGGGGCCGCTCCCTTCCTTTGGGTATAGATTCTTATTATTTATTTTATCCCGTTCTGATTCAAAAGTACATTAAAAAATTTTGTATCATATTCCTGTTATTTTTTTGAATAATATAGGGAGTTAATGCACGTATTTAAGGATGTAGGGCTGGTGGAACAGCTTGGCACTGGAAGTTTCCGGCGGGGAAGGAAAATGTTCCTATTGATAAATTGAGTGGCGATGAAAATGGCGATGATAATGGCGATGATAATGGCGATGAAATAAAAATTTTGAAAATGCTGGAAAATCAGCCTGACATTACAGCCAAGAAGTTAAGTAAGGAAACCGGATTCAGTGCCAGAAAGATCAGCCGTCTCATAAAGAAATTACGGGAATCGGGGAAGATTATACGTATCGGTTCTGATAGAAAAGGCTATTGGAAAATAAACAAGTAGAGGAAACGGAAGGTGATTCTCAATATATATAATTGACATAAATACGGGCATGTGATATATTTATCACATGCCCGTATTTAGATGGAGGATTTTATGTCTGATTTTTACACAAGAATGAAGGCATATCGGGAGAAACTGAATCTGAGTCAGAAAAAGCTGGCTGAAAAGGTTAATGTAAGCAGGGAGACGATTGTGAGGCTGGAACAGGGAAAGTATAATCCGTCGTTGAAGCTTGCTGTAGACATCGCGGAGGAGCTTCATGCAGGGGTAGATGAGATATTTGTGTTTGCAGAAAGTGAAGAAGAGGCCGAAATTGTTTTTGAGGGAGGGAATACAGATATGCTGGAAGCCGGTTCTATGGATTTGCATGATCAGGCGTATCAGGAAGGCTATGAGATAGGCATATCTGAGGTCGCGTTGGATATGCTGGCAGTTATGGTGAAGCATGCCGGAATGTTTGTGTCGGAAGAAAGATGGAAACGCTATAAGAAATCTGAAGAAGAAAGATACAGGAAATACAGAAAGGAACATTTGGACTGCCCGGAAAACTACGGCAGATGTTATGATGATCAGGGATGCTTGATAAAGGAGAAATGGGTAGAAGATCAGAAGACCATCATGAACTGCATGGGATTTCCGAAGGGGAGTTGGGAGGATTTGTGTGTCTTTGTGAAGAAATATCCGGGGCTTACGCCGGGAGCGCTGGCAAGGAGGATTCTCAGAGAGAGTGAGTATAAATACATATGAAAAAGACAGCAAAGATATTCCGTCCCTGATTCCGCTGGGGATTGCGATGGATTACCGTGTAAGATGGAATATGCACCGCATTCTCCGGGACTTTGTGCAGAATTTTTATGACAGTATCGGAATGGAACATTTTGCAGATGAATTTCAGTATGAATGGGAGATTGTGGAAGGAGATCGAATTTGTGGGCACGGTCTGCAGGAAGGGAGACAGCTTTGCATCAAAATGAGGACTTTGGGTCATTCCTTTTCGTATGAATGGCTTCATTTTATCGGTGGCAGTACAAAGACGGGAAAGGAAGGATATGCCGGAGAGTATGGGGAAGGTTTTAAAATCGCGCTGCTCTGCCTGGTAAAGCTGGGGGGAGACGCGGTGATGTCCTCCGGTGGCTGGGAACTGCGTCCGTGTGAGTATGCGGAGAAAATAGATGGGCGAGAGATTCCGATGTTCGGATACCGTATGAAGAAACGAGAGGATGACGGCTTTACCACGCTGGAGCTATACGGAATCCCTGCTTCTGATGAGAATATCCGTTATGTAAAGGAGATACTGCTTGAATTTTTTTATCCGGGGAACAGGCTGCTGGCACAAAAAATTGAAGCGGGGGACGGATATGAACTGTATGCCCGTTCCGCTGTGAGGATACCGTGCGCCGAGGATGCCGATATACAAGGAGTATTTTATTATAAGTATATTGCCCGCGGCCGCCTGCCCTTTCCCATAGTGATCCATTTGTCAGAAAAGCAGCGTCATATGGATAATGACCGCTCCAGAGATATTTTGACAGAGGCGGCGGTTGTGGGGGCAGTATATAAAATAGCGGAACGGCTAAGCCCGGAGGCATCTTTTTGGATGCTCACACAAATGAGGGAGAAGTGGCAGGATTTTCCGGTATTTGAGAGGGACAGGCCTGCGGATTTAAGAACATGGTATTATGTGGTATGCCAGCTGGTGCGTAATATAATTACAGAGCCTGAGCTGGTAAAAAGGTTTGCACAGGAGTATCCGCCGGAGAGATTCGCATATATAGAGCGGCCAGGGGGCGATAACGGAAGAAATCGTTTGCTGCGGGAAGCGCGGGGATGGTTCGAGCAGGAGGACAGAGGGAAAAACAGACGCAGGCTGATCAACCCGGTTTTTCGGCTTTTGGGGGTTTCATCGGTTCTTCAGGAGTATCAAGAGCAAAAGGGCGTGATGTATCGCAAGTTGAACGGAGCGGAAGCAGAGCGGGAGAAGCTGCTGAAGGGTTGTGCAAAGCTGATTCTTTCAGGGCTGGACAGTAAACTGTCTCCACCGGGAATCCTGATCCGCACAGAGAGAAGGCGAAAGAAGATTCAGTCCTACCTGCAGTATGGGCTTCTGCCCTATGCAGAGACAAGGGCCGTGCGTGTATTTTCCGGTAACAGAAAAAAACGTCATATCAAATATCAGATCAGCGAAGTCGTAATGGATGAGGAAGACTTATCAGCGGAGGCAGATTTCCAGCAGGTTCTTTTAAAATATCTTGGAGCATGTGTACATGTGTATGGTACCGAGAGAAGCGAGCGGCCCAATGCGGCACTTACTTATGTCGGCACACTGCTGTATTGCTTCAGGGATGCGGTGGAGGAATATGAAGAGAGGTGGAAGGGAAAAACTTAATCTGGTCATGACTTATCCCGTTCGCTGGAGCTTAAGCCACATTATGGAGGACTATATTCAAAATTTTTATGATGTCTTAGGTTCAGAAAAATTTGCCCGTGAATTTGTCTATCATTATGATGAAAGCAGACAGGAGCTTCGGCTGGAAGGGAAGAAGGGGTTCCATGTCGATTGGCTTCAATATATCGGCGCGTCTACAAAAGGGGATAGAAGAGTACGGCATACGGCGGGTAAGTTTGGGAAGGTGTTTGCATCCATGCAGGAGCGGGCGCAAATTCGCGGAGTGCCCCTGATTTTCTGTAATCATGGATATGAGCCGGATAGAGAAGATGACAGAGACAGAGAGAGGTTTCGCTATCGTGATATAGAAGAGGCGGTTGCGGAAATTGTATTCCGATTGGAAGGGGAGGCGTTGAGAAGAGTGTTCATGGACTTTTCCCCATACTGGCGTACAGCAGGAAAGAAGACGGAAGGGCCGGACTGGCGCAGGCTGATTCAAAGAATAGTCCGGATGATCAGTAATGACTGCAAAATATGTCAAAAGGTATATGGATATTTGAAGGATCGTTACATTGCGGATATAGATGCCTACGCTGTAAAAAGGGATAAAAATAAGTACCGGACGGCAATGGAGTGGTTTCACATGTCGGAATTTCATGGAAGGCTCAAGCTTTTGCCTTGTTATTTTTCTGCTTTGGGGATTGAAACAATTTACAGCCTGTGTGAAAAGCACGATGGTTTTCATGTGATATATGAACCGGATGCGCTGCAGCAGGAGCGGATCCGGATATTGGAAATGCTGGCGGGGAATATTTTCCCTGATTTGTTATGTTATGAAACGCTGCCCAAATGCAGGGTAATTGCGAATGAAAGAACACCGAATGAGGGTTTTGCCATGACGGAGAGATTGGCGGGGGCTGCCCGGAATGGGATGGGGCTAAAGGTGGTTTCTCACATCACGGAGATCAATCTTCGGAAGAGGCTGTTTGAAAAAGATGCTTTCCCAGAGGCCATGACCGTATATATGCACGAGCTTCTTCATCAGTTCGGCGGTGATGCCAGCAGACAGTTCCGGGCGGCAATACAGGCAATGAATTACAGGATCATGCAGAACTATGCAAAATTGGAGGAATATGAGTGTATGTGGAGAAAGGTAGAGGGGCAGGATTTGATTGATGCGGATTATGATATAGATGAGTGTAATGGTGAAATTGCGGATATGTTTGGGGTGTAATAGATGAAAATACAGAAAACCAAATATTTTATAGTACAGCCTCCATCTGGGAGATTACCATGAAGCGTATACATAGATTATTTGTGCCGGCGCCGGCGGCATGTCTAGCTATAAATTTTACTTATAACAAATCGAAAGATTTAGGTATTATGCAAAGGAAAAAATAATGGCTATAGTAGTGTTATTACAAATTTAAGCAAAAGGTGAGAAAATGAAACAGATATTGTACTTTATAAATCAGGGTTTTTGTGCTATAATAAACCGATTAAACCTACTAAAATGATAGACATACTAAATGGATGGAGGTGAAGGTATGACTTTATCACAGTTGGTATATGTAGTAACAGTCGCAGAAAAAAAGTCCATGAACAGGGCGTCGGCCGAGTTGTTTGTTTCCCAGCCTGCTTTATCCAGCGCAATCCGGGATTTGGAAGAGGAGATCCATACGCAGATATTTTCCCGTTCCAATAAAGGCATTGTGGTAACGACAGAAGGTGAGGAATTTTTAAGTTATGCAAGGCAGATGGTTCAGATCAATCAAATGATCAATGAACGCTATACAGAGGATAAGAGCCGGAAGAAGAAATTTTCCGTGTCCATGCAGCATTATTCTTTTGCAGTTGAAGCGTTTATAGAGCTTGGAAAGAAGTTTTCCATGAATGAATTTGAACTGGCAGTATATGAGACAAAGACTTTTGAAGTAATAGAGAATGTCAGGAACAGCCGCAGCGAAATCGGGGTATTGTATCTGAGTGATTTTAACAGGAAGGTGTTAAACAAGATTATTTCAGAGAATGGGCTGGAATTCGTTCCATTGTTTGACTGCGGCATTTCTGTATATCTTTCCAGAAAGCATCCTTTGGCGGCCAGGGCAAAAATAAGTTTTGCGGAATTGGAGCCTTACCCATGCCTGTCTTTTGAACAGGGAGATAAGAATGCTTTTTATTTTGCAGAGGAAGTACTTAGTACGCTGGATTACAAGCAGATTATCAAGGCGAATGACAGGGCAACAATGCTGAACCTTATGGTGGGGCTGAATGGGTATACTCTGTGTTCCGGTATTATCTGCGGAGATTTGAACGGGGGGAATTTTGTTTCTGTTCCTTTTGACACATCTGATTATATGACAATCGGATATACCAAAAGAAAGAACATGCCCTTAAGCATCATAGGGAAGGAATATGTGCAGATATTAAAGAGATATGAAAACCAGACAATAAAGGAATCAGTTTAGATATAGTATTCACAGTTGTCTTTTTTGTTGCTGATAACATCAGAAAGTGTGATGCTGTCCAGGTAGTCAAGGATGACTTTATATAGGCCCTGGTAGACGGGCAGAGTGAAACAACGATCTGCATTTTCACAAAAATTGGGAACATTGTCCATACAGCTGACAGGGGCCAGGCTGCCTTCTGCGATTTCGAGGATTTCCCTGACAGTAATTTTTTCGGGGTGTTTTGCCAACTGATAGCCGCCCATGTGCCCTTTATTAGCGAAGAGCAGATTACTGCGGTTGAAAAACGGAATGATCTGTTCCAGGTACTTTTTGGAAATATTCTGTCTTGCAGATATATCTTTGAGGGCAATAAAACCTTCGTTGTAGTGCTGCGCTAAATCTATCATCATACGAAAAGCGTACCTTCCGCGAGTGGAAATTTTCAAAGTGATTACCTCCGGGATATGGTTTGATTTTTCAAAACCTGTCTGTTCAGACAGATTGAGGAACGGGTGCTAAGGCTTATCTTACCATAGGAATGGTAGGTAATCAAGAAAAAGGAAAAGAAAAACCAAATGCTCATAGGAATTCATTTGAACAAAGAAAGGGAGAAAAGCAATGGATTATGGTTTTGCGACAAAATGTATTTATGGAAATGGAAAAGATTATGACAAGGATAAAACAGGGGCAATCAGTTTCCCTATTTATCAGACGGCAACCTATGCACACCCGGAAGTAGGAAAAAGTACAGGGTTTGATTACAGCAGGCTGCAGAATCCCACAAGACAGCAGGCTGAAAAAATAGTAGCTTCCCTTGAGGGCGGGATCGACGCCCTGGCATTTTCTACGGGAATGGCGGCAATCACTGCAATGATGGAACTGTTCCGGCCGGGGGATCATCTGATTACGGATGCAGATCTGTATGGCGGCAGCAGGCGTCTGTTTGATCATGTGAATAAGAAGAATGGCATTTTATTCAGCCATATAGATTGCTCCACAGAAAAGCTGGAGGATTACATACAGGAGAATACAAAAGCTATTTTCATTGAAACGCCGACAAACCCCATGATGAATGTGGTGGATATACGTAAGGTCTCAAAAATTGCAAAAGCACAGGATATTCTTTTGATCGTGGACAATACGTTTATGTCCCCTTATTTCCAAAAACCGCTTGAACTTGGTGCGGATATTGTAATCCACAGCGGCACAAAATTCCTGGGCGGGCATAATGATACGCTTGCAGGATTTATTGTGACCAATTCCCGGCAAATATCGGATAAACTCAGGTTTCTCATAAAGACGGTGGGTTCGGGACTCTCACCTTTTGACAGCTGGCTGATCATCAGGGGGATAAAAACATTGCCGATCCGTATGGAAAAAGCGCAGGAGAATGCAAAGGCTCTGGTGGAATATCTATTAAGCGAGCCGAGAGTGAAAAAAGTCTACTATCCGGGGATACCGGGCAGCAAAGGGCATGAAGTATGTAAGGCCCAGGCGAGCGGGTTTGGCAGTATGCTGACGTTTGAAGTGGAGAGCAGGGAGCTGGCGCTTCATATTCTAAAGTCTACCAAATTGATCCCTTTTGCTGAGAGCCTGGGCGGGACGGAAACACTTCTCACCTATCCGGTGACACAGACCCATGCGGATGTGCCGGAAGAGGTACGGATAAAAAATGGGCTTACGGACCGGATACTGAGGCTTTCTGCAGGTATTGAAGATAAGAATGATCTGATCGCGGATCTAAGGCAGGCAATCAGTTCGTTTGTATAAAGAGGGTATTGGCATGCGGGAAGAAAAATATGATTTTGATACATTGGTAGAAAGAAAGGGCACTGACTGCCTGAAATATGACTTTGCTTCAAGGCGGGGAAGGCCGGAGAATGTCCTGCCCCTTTGGGTGGCGGATATGGATTTTACAACATCGGAAAAGATACTTGACGCCATCCATAAAAGGACAGAGCATGGAATCTTTGGTTATACTGAAAGCGGCGGCAGCTATTTTGATGCTGTTGCAGGCTGGATGTGCAGGAGGCATGGCTGGGAGATCAAAGAGGAATGGCTTGTAAAAACGCCGGGCGTGGTATTTGCGCTGGCTATGGCAGTAAAGGCATACACGAAAGCGGGTGGCGGAGTGCTGCTCCAGCAGCCGGTTTATTACCCGTTTACGGAGGTCATAGAAGATAACGATAGGAAAGTAGTCAGCAGTGATTTGATCCTTGGGCAGGATGGGAAGTACCATATTGATTTTGAGGATTTTGAAAGAAAGGCTGCGGAGGAGAATACAACACTTTTTCTGCTGTGCAGTCCCCACAATCCGGTAGGCAGGGTGTGGACAGAGGAAGAGCTGTTGAAGATAGGGGAAATATGCCTGAAGCATCATGTCGTTGTTGTGAGCGATGAGATCCATCAGGATTTTGTATGGGGAAAAAGGAAGCATATCGCTTTTGCTGGTTTGAAGAAGGAGTTTGAAAGCATATCCGTCACCTGTACATCCCCGGCAAAGACATTTAATCTTGCAGGGCTGCAGGTATCCAATATTTTTATTCCCGACAAGGAGCTCTGCAGGCAGTTCAAAAAGCAGATCGCGGCAGCGGGATACAGCCAGTTAAACACTTTAGGGCTAGCGGCATGTGAAGCAGCGTACCGTTATGGGGACGACTGGTATGAGGCGATGATGGAATATGTGGCAGGCAATATCCGGTTTATGAAGTCGTATCTGGAAAAAGAGCTGCCGCAGCTTATCACGACAGAGCCGGAGGGAACTTACCTGGTCTGGGTGGATTTCAGAGGTCTTGGGTTATCTGGGCTGGAATTGGAAAGGCTGATTGTAAAAAAGGCGAACTTGTGGCTGGATTCCGGCAGCATATTTGGAAAAGCAGGGGAGGGGTTTGAGAGATTTAATGTTGCCTGTCCAAGGGTAATTTTGGAAAAAGCGCTGGAACAGCTAAAAAGGGCAATCCAGAATGAAGAGGCAGAAATAGAGCAGTTATAACCTCGGATTATAGGAGGCTATAAGCAAAACAAAAAGCGTAAAAAGAAAAAACGATTGACAGGTATATTGTAAGGCACTATAATTGTCTAAAACATATAATACCTATAAAAATAATAGGTTATAGATTAAAGGAAAGAAGATGTAGGAATGGGTGGCACAGGATCAGGCACAGAATCAAATAGAATCGTGGAAAATTTCATAAAGCTTTCACGTTTTGACAGCGAATCTTTCCATGAAAGAGAGATAGCTGAGTATGTCATTGGCAGGCTGGTTTCAGCGGGAGCCGAAGTCAGAACGGATACAACGGATGAAAAGTACCTGGAGGCTCATCCCGACAGCTTTCCTAACATATACGGTTTCCTGCCGGGGAACAGAGAGGGAGAACCGATTTTGTTTTCGGCTCATCTGGATACGGTGTCTCCCGGAAACGGAAAAAAGGCGTATGTAACGGAAGAGGGAAAAATTATATCAGAAGGGAATACTGTGCTTGGGGCAGATGACATATCAGGAATTATTTCCATTCTTGAGGGACTGGAGAGGCTGAAAGAAGGAAACCTGAAGCATCCTGACATAGAAATCCTTTTTACTGTTGCAGAGGAGCCATTTTGCGAGGGATCAAGATACTTTGATTATCGTATTTTAAAATCCAGGAGTGCGTATGTTTTTGATCTGAACGGGCCGGTAGGGCGGGCTGCCATAGCGGCGCCGACCATTATTTCATTTGAAATCGGCATTGAGGGAAAGGGAGCCCACGCAGGCTTCGTTCCGGAGGAAGGGATCAATGCTCTAAACATTGCGGTGGAAACTCTGGTGGATTTTAAGACCGGTCACATAGATGAAGAGACTACGGTCAATTTCGGGACCATTGCCGGAGGGACTGGAAAAAACATAGTCCCCGAAAACATTAAGATCACAGGGGAAGTGAGAAGCCTGAACCATCAAAAGGCGTCGGATGAGGTGGAAAGGATTTTGGACAGGTTTCAACAAAATGCAAGGAAGGCCGGAGGGCTTGCACACTGTCGCAGGAACGACCACATCAGGGCGTTCAAAACAGATGAAAATGCTCTGGTCACAGACAGGTTTTTGAAGGCGGCAAAAAGCATTGGCATCAGCAGACCGGAGTTCATTGTGACTATGGGAGGAAGCGATGGCAGCAGGCTTCAGGAGAACGGCATCAAGGCAATAGTTTTGGCCTGTGCAATGGAAAACGTACATACGACCAGGGAATGCGCAGACGTAAAAGAATTGGAGCGAGCGGCAGAGCTTGCACTGGCTCTCATGACAGTATAAAAGTAAATATGGAGGAGATTATGAAAAAGAAACTTTTAAGCTTATTGGTAACGGCAGTCCTTACAGCGTCCACTCTTGCGGGCTGCGGGCAGACGGCTGCCACAGTCCAGGATTCTACAGGAGAAGAGGTATCTGGAACTTCGACGGATGCCCCGGCAGACAACAAGGAGGCGAAGGACAGCGGAATCTTAAGGGTATCCTATCCCACGGGAAATATCCGAATTGCAATCAATATCCTGGCTCTGGGAAAGGGTTACTTTGCGGAAGAAGGGGTGACGGTTGAACCTGTTAACATTGGCGGACAGAATGCACTGACGGCAATCAATGGGGAAAATGACCAGCTTGATATTTTATGCACGGGTTTTGTACCTGATCTTCAGGCAATCGGTTCGGGTTACGATATAACGGTAATTGCCGGTACAGCGGTTGAAGGCGGCGCGTTGATCACGCAAAAGGGAAATGCGGAAAAGTATCAGAATACTTCCACGATCCTTGACATTGATGCGGTTACATCCGCAAAGCTGGGATTCCAGAGAAACGAATCAGCTTGGGTCATCACCCGCCAATATCTGCTGGATAACGGCGTGGATGCGCAGACAATAGCAGCCATTGAAGACGAGTCCGAGGGAAATGTTTTGTATTTTGAGGATGAGACGGCCCTGGCCCAGGCAGTTCAGAAGGGTACGGTAGAGCTTGGCTTCCTTCCCATGGAATATGCGCTTCTCTACGGAGAAGCCTACGATCTGGAGGTGGTTACGGCGGCGGGCGCGCTGCAGGAAAACTATGTGTGCTGCCGGGAGGTTACGTCAACGGCCAGGCTGACTGAGAAGAAGGATGCGTTCGTGGCATATGAGACAGCGAGGATCAGAGCCTTTGAGTATTACAGGCAGGGCGAGACAAATGAGGAAATCAGGGCGGATGTCATAAAGACGGTGGCGGAATATTCCGGTAAAGAGGCCGACTATGTTGAAACGTATCTCTACGGCGGGATCACGAAGTATGCCACGGATCCCAACACGAAAGGAATTATTAAGTATGTGGAGGCGGCGACGAATTCGGGTCTCCTTTCAAGCGCAGGAATAGATTTCACAACCTATGACATGAAACAGAACATTGATGTATCGGCGTACGAGCAGGCGCTTAACAACCTGGTGGCGAGAGAGCCCGGCAATGAATTCTACGCAGCGCTTTTGGAGCAGTTCCATTCGGACAATTAATTTTTGTAGAGGCAAAAGGCATGGGAAAGATATACGAAAACGTATTACAGTTGATCGGCAATACGCCGCTGCTGCATTTGAACAAAATCGAAGAGACGGAAAAGCTTGAGGCAAATATTTACGCAAAGATCGAGGGGCTTAACCCTGGCGGGAGCGTAAAAGACAGGGCGGCGCTGAATATGATTGAGGCCGCAGAGGCTGAGGGAAGGCTGAAAGCCGGCGGAACGATTGTCGAGGGTACCTCCGGCAATACCGGAATCGGGATTGCGCTGGTCGCAGCGGTGAAAAAGTACCGTGCCGTTATCTGTATGCAGGAAGGGGCAAGCAGGGAGAAAATCAAAATTCTAAAGGCTTTTGGAGCGGAGGTAGAGCTTACGCCGAAAGATTCCGGCTTTGCCAGGGCGGGCTCCAGGGCAAAGGAGCTGGAAGAAAAAGAGGGAGCTTTCAGGCCCGCCCAGGGCGAAAACCTCCATCACCCGGAGGCTCACGAAAAGCATACCGGGCCGGAGATATGGAATGATTTGGACGGTAAGGTGGACATCTTTGTGGCTGCAGTGGGAACCAGCGGCACTTCCGGCGGAATCGGTCATTATTTAAAAAGCCGGAATCCAAATATTGAAGTTTATGGAGTAGAACCGGCAGGATGTCCTGTGCTGAACGGAGGCGAGCCCGGCCCCCATAAGATTCAGGGAATCGGGGGCGGCGCCGTCTGCCCCATCACGGATCTTGCGCTGTACAGGGAAATCCTGCTCTGTACGGATGAAGATGCCTATCGCTATACAAGGCTCTGCCCTAAGAAGGAGGGGCTGCTGATCGGCATATCTGCAGGCGCAGCTCTATGGGCAGCAGTTACCCTTGCAAAAAGACCTGAGAACAAAGGAAAGAACATTGTTGTGCTTTTCCCAGACGGCGGGAATAAGTACTTATCCAGTGATTTATTCATGACAATAGAAGACTCGCGAAGTGTGGATTCTATTGTTTGAGGAGGAGACATAAAATGGCAGACACATGCAGCATACTTAACGCACCGGCAAAAGCACCCTATACAGACGAGGAGGCAAGACAGCACGCCGAGGAGGTGGGCGTAAATCCAAGACCGAAGGAAACGAGATCAGAAATTGATGACAGAGGAGCTTTTATCAGACAGCCCAATGCGTTCATCAGACCCTTTGGAGACGGGGAAGAGGACAACAGGGCGGAGGCAGGCCGCTTTGCCATTTATTGGGCGCACGGCTGTCATTGGTCGAACCGGCCTGTGATTGTACGGGACATTTTGGGACTCACTGACGTGATCCGCGATGTGGCGACGACGCATTCCGGCGAGACGAATGTATACGGACATGGCTTTGCAGATCAGAAGGATCACAAGGATCCCCTTTGCGGTGCATATTTCCTGAGTGAATTTTATAAAAACGCGGATCCCACTTTTACGGGGAGGGCTACGACGCCTACTCTTGTGGACATAAAGGAGAAGAAGGCGGTAAATAATGATTACCATCGGCTGACGAACTATATTGAAGTGCAGTTCCGAAAGTTTCAGCCGAAGGATGCCCCTGATCTTTATCCGGTGAAGTACAGAAGGGAAATTGACGAGTTTAACGACTGGCTGTTCCCCACCGTAAACAATGGACATTATCGGATGGCCTTCTGTCAGTCTTGGGAAGCCTATGACGAAGCCTATAATGACTTCTTTGAGTCGGTTGAGAAGCTTGACAAGAGACTTGAGACGAACCGGTTTTTGTTTGGCGATTACATAACGGATTCGGACATCCGGCTTTACGTTACTCTGGTCCGTTGGGAAACCAGCTACTATCACAACATAGGGCCGATGAAGAAGCGCATTACGGAATACAGGAACCTCTGGGGCTATGTGAAGGATTTGTACAGCCTGGATGTCTTTAAGAAATACACTTTCTTTGAATTTCCCAAGAATGACGCTCCGGGCATTTTTGCAAGCTATCCAAAGAGGATTGCCGCGCAGGTCCCCTATGAGAAACTGTGGGCGGCAGACGGTTCCAGAAAAGCACTTTCGGTGGACCCTGAAAATGTATATAAGAAGCATCCGGAGGGAGAGAGCGCGGAAGATTATCAGTCGGTTATTTCCACCACAAAGTGGAATTCAAAAGACTGGGCAGACAGAAATCCTATGGAGAGAACCTTGTCCAAGGATGCAGCAATCAATGCAGTTGAGTCAAAACTCAGGGATTGACCGGTAAAGAACGAGGTGACTACCATGAAGGTATATGAAAATGTGGCGGATTTAGTGGGGAACACACCGCTTGTCAGGCTGACGGGCTATCGGGAGAAGAAAGGCTTAAATGCCAATATTCTGGGGAAGCTGGAATACTTTAATCCTGCAGGCAGCATCAAGGACAGGATCGGGCTCGCGATGCTGGAAGAGGCGGAAGAGAAGGGGCTTCTCACCAGGGATTCGGTGATCATTGAACCCACAAGCGGCAACACTGGAATCAGTATCGCTGCGGCCTCGGCGGCAAAGGGGTATCGGACGATCCTTACCATGCCTGACACCATGAGCATCGAAAGAAGGAACATTTTGAAGGCCTATGGGGCTGAGCTTGTGCTCACAGAGGGGGCGAAGGGCATGAAGGGCGCCATTGCAAGGGCAAATGAACTGGCGGAGGAGATACCGCACAGCTTTATTCCAGGCCAGTTTACGAACGAGGCCAATCCCTGTGCGCACTACAGAACAACGGGGCCGGAAATCTGGCGGGATACGGATGGGGCGGTAGATATTCTGGTTGCCGGGGTGGGTACAGGCGGAACCCTTTCCGGCGCTGGCAGGTATTTGAAGGAGCAGAATCCGAATATTCGTGTGATTGCGGTCGAGCCTGCGGATTCCCCTGTTCTCTCCGGGGGGAGGCCGGGTACCCACAAGCTGCAGGGTATCGGCGCCGGCTTTTTGCCGTATACTTTGGATCTGAATGTTTACGATGAGGTAATCACCGTTACAACCGAGGATGCTTTTGAAACTGCAAAGATTCTTGCAAGAGAGGATGGCGTGCTCGTGGGCATTTCCTCCGGAGCCGCTCTGTATGCAGCTGAAATTGCGGCGAAAAGGATAGAAAACAGAGAAAAGAACATCGTGGTAATTATACCGGACAGCGGCGAAAAATACTTATCCGGGCCGCTCTTCGACTGATGCCCCGCTGTCTGCGGCGGGGCTGCTTACTTAGGTGAGAGGGAAACATGGGTGAAAGTATGATCAGGGATTTAACGGATTATCCCAATAAACTGGAAATCAGAGATGTGTCCTTTGACTACATGGACAAGAAAAGCAGATTTTCTGCTTTGGAGCATGTGAGTCTTGATATCAAAGAAGGTGAGTTCGTATGTATCCTGGGATCATCCGGGTGTGGCAAATCAACCTTGCTCGGACTGCTGAACGGACTGAACAGGGTGAAGTCCGGGGAGATCCTTTTGGATGGGAAAAGGATTGCGGGACCCGGTCCTGACAGGGCGGTGGTATTCCAGCAATATTCCCTGTTTCCATGGCTTACGGCAAAGGGAAATGTGAACTTTGGAATCCGGCAGAGCGGGAAGAAATATACCAGGAAGCAGCGGGATGCGAAGGCGAAGGAGTATCTGGCGAATGTGGGTCTGGCAGGGGCAGCAGATAAGTACCCCGGTCAGCTTTCGGGTGGGATGAAACAGAGAGTTGCGGTTGCAAGGGCTCTTGCGCTGGAAGCGGACGTTCTTCTTTTGGATGAGCCATTTGGGGCGGTGGATCCCAAGCTTCGCCTTGAGCTTCAGGAACTCGTCTCAAGGCTCTGCACGGAACACCATAAGACGGTGGTATTTGTGACCCATGATATTGACGAGGCCATTTTGCTTTCTGACAGAATTGTGGTAATGGAACCGGGAAGGATACGGACGATTTTAAACGTAATGCTTCCCCATCCCAGAAAAAGGGATGATCTGATCGGAACCGCTGAGTATGAAAATCTTCACAGAAAGTTGATAGCAAGCTTTTATGCCCATGTGGAGGATAACATTGATTCGGAGGTGGCGTTATGAAAAAGCTTTTGCTTGCGCCGGGAATGTATATTGAATTTGGAATCGCCACATTGCTTTTTGCCACGAATATCGTGTTGACCCTCTTCCTTCCTTACTTTACCGTACATAAGGCGTACTATGACAGCACAGCATATATTGCGGCCCTGATCTTGATCTTTGTGATCTACGCGCTGAGCGTCCATATAAATAAAAAGAAGAGCACATCAGATATAGCAGTAGCCGTGTATTCCTTTTTTGCTTTTTGGGAGGTGGCTTATAAGACTGGGGCGGTGAAGAACGATCTGCTGATTCCCTCGCCCGAAGGATTGTTTCATGTCTTTGTGGATAAACCGAAAGAGATCGGTGCGGATATACTGGGATCGCTGCAGCTTCTGTTCTGGGGATTTTTACTGGCGGTCATCCTCGGAACCCTGCTTGGCCTTTTGGCAGGCTGGATTCCCAGGGTAAGGGAGGTGTTGCTTCCGATTTCCAATGCAATTACATTGCTTCCGCCGCTGATGTTTTCAGCATATATGATTATGCTGCTTTCCACGTTTCGGCAGGCTGCAATCGCGGTCATTTTCTTCGCGGTGTTCTGGCCCACCTTCCAAGGGACGATTGCAAGGGTCGGGCAGATTGATAAATCCATTATTGAGGCGGCGAGGACGATGGGAGTCGGAACCCTGGGAATGCTGGTAAAGGTGATATTTCCATATTGCCTGCCCGGAATCATCAGGAGTATTTCGAAGAGCCTGCGGGGGGCATTCATGTGCCTGTCGGGTGCGGAAATGCTTGGCATGAACCTTGGAATTGGATATTTTATTGAAAAATATAAGAGTTTTGCCGACTATAGATGTGTGCTTGCAGGTATTGTGGCAGTGGGTGTCATTACCACGTTAATAGATATTATTGTAAACAAGATTGAAAGAATGATAATCAGATGGGAGGCATAGGGATGAGGGCAATCAGGGTAGATTCAGAATGGGCAAGGGCCGGAGTGTATTATGTACGCACGGAAGCTATGGTCCTGGGATTTCACCTTTCTTTGGAAGGCGAATTTGCAGAAGACAGCCGGGAATCAGAATATGTTCTGGTAGTGGATGATGAGGGCAGACCGCTGAGCACCAATAGGATTCACCTGATGCCCGAAAAGGGATTTGCAAAGATTGAGAGAGTGGCAACGATAAGTACGGCAAGGAAGCTGGGAGCCGGAAGACTTGGGATAGAGGCGGCCGAGGAATGGATCAGGGAGAGAGGATATAAAAAGATAGTCATTACGAGCCGTGAGGAAGCAATTCCCTTTTATGAAAAGCTAGGATATAAGACAAAATACGACATGAATTCCCGAACCCTTGAGCCGAAAAAAGAAGGAGAGGCTGAGGCGGCAGGGGATCCGAGATTTATCTGTGTGTACATGGAAAAGATACTTTGAGGTCCGGAGTAATATAACATAAGACGAATTTTGGAGGATATAGAGGTGAGTAGTTTGATTTATTTGGATAACGCGGCAACAACGAGGGTAACGGATGAGGTGTACGAAGCAATGCAGCCTTATTTAAAAGAATTATATGGTAACCCATCAAGTATATACCGCTTTGCAGGAGAAAGCAGAAAAGCGATTGAGAACGCAAGAGCTGCGGTTGCAGATTTTCTGAATGCGAAACCGGAAGAAATCTATTTTGCGGGAGGCGGCAGCGAATCAGATAACTGGGCGCTGAAGGCGACAGCATTCGCAAACCGCGAAAAGGGAAAACATATCATAACCTCCACGATAGAGCATCATGCAGTCCTGCATTCCTGTGAATATCTGGAAAAGCTTGGTTTTGAGATTACCTATGTGGGTGTGGATGAAAACGGCGTCATTAAGCTGGATGAGTTAAAGGCGGCCATCAGAGAAGACACAATACTTATTACGGTCATGTTTGCGAATAATGAGATCGGGACGATCCAGCCGATTATGGAAATAGGGGAGCTTGCTCACAGAAGCGGCATCCTGTTTCACACGGATGCTGTGCAGGCTTATGGGCATGAGCAGATTGATGTAGAGGAATTAAATATTGATCTGTTAAGTGCAAGCGGCCACAAAATGAACGGTCCAAAGGGTACAGGCATCCTGTATATCCGTAACACTGTGAAAATTGGCTCTTTTATCCACGGAGGTGCACAGGAGAGGGGAAGAAGGGCAGGAACCTATAACACACCGGGAATTATCGGATTTGCGAAAGCAACTGAAATAGCCAAGAGGGAGCTTGCGAAAAGGTGTGAACAGGAACGCAGATTAAGGGATTATCTGATAGACAGGGTGCTGACAGAGATACCGTATACGAGGCTGAACGGGCACAGGGACAAACGGCTTTCTAATAATGCAAATTTTTCTTTTCGGCTTATTGAGGGAGAATCGCTGCTTATCATGCTGGATCAGAAGGATATAGCGGCATCCAGCGGTTCTGCCTGCACCTCCGGTTCCCTTGACCCGTCCCATGTACTGCTTGCAATCGGGCTTCCCCATGAAATTGCCCATGGGTCTCTCAGGCTGACGCTTTCTGATGAAACTACAAAGGAAGAGCTGGACTATGTGATTGACGAACTGAAAAAAATCGTAGAGAGGCTTCGCAGCATGTCGCCGCTTTATGAAGATTTTGTAAAGAAAGGAGAGCAGCATGAGTCAGATTATAGAATACAGTGAAAAGGTTATGGATCATTTTAGTAACCCAAGGAATGTGGGGGAGATAGAAAACGCCAGCGGTGTCGGGACGGTTGGAAATGCAAAATGCGGCGATATTATGAGGATTTATCTTGACATTGATGAAAACAGGGTGATCCAGGACTGTAAATTTAAGACCTTTGGCTGCGGCGCGGCTGTGGCAGCCAGCAGCATGGCAACGGAAATGATCAAAGGCAAATCGGTGGAAGATGCGCTGAAGCTTACCAATAAAGCTGTGCAGGAAGCACTGGGAGGGCTTCCTGCCGTAAAAGTGCATTGTTCCCTTCTGGCGGAGGAAGCTGTTCACGCTGCATTGTGGGATTATGCCCAAAAGAACAATTTGCAAATCGAAGGCTTAAAGGCCCCGGTAAACGACATAGAAGAAAGGGAAGACATTTCGGAATCCATAGGTACACAATAGGGCAGAGAAAAGGACTTGATGGAAATTATGCAAGGCGCTTTGCACAAAACAATAAAATATCAAAGAATGTGCAAGAGTAGTTTGCACAATATCTATTGCATTTCCTTTATCAATTCATAAATCAGTTCTTTTTGAGTGTCTGCCAGAGATACCTAGCGGCAAAATAAAGGAAATAGAAGGTGTTGTAGACGGGAAAAAGCGAAAGAAAAATTTGCCATAATCCATCACAATCTGTTATACTCGAAATGAGCAAATCTTAGCCCTAAAATTTCCGCCGATTGATGCGCCGGGTGCATTATTTATGTGATCCAAAGTGATCCAAATAAATGCTTAAAAAGGGAACAGGAAGAGATTATGAAGGTACAGGAGCTGAGACAATTTTTAAGTGTCTCCGACAGAGAAAATCTGGAAAAGGCATTAGTTGAGACTTATAAGCAGCTGCGCAAGGGCCAGAAGGAGGATTTTGATTCGCTCCATTGGGTGGGAGCAGCAGGATTTTTTTGGCCTGTTGGTCAGGAAGACCTTTGCGGCAGTGATCGCGCCGCACCGGAAGGTGATTGACGGCTGCCGAAATTTCATGTTACAATGAAATCACAAAAAGGAGGTATAGCCATGGTAAATCGTTTTGTACTGAACGGAATTTCTTATCACGGCGCGGGAGCGATCAAAGAAATTCCGGGGATTATCAAGAGCAAGGGCTTTCAGAAGGCATTTATTGCCTCGGATCCGGATCTGGTCAGGCTGGGGGTTACGGCTAAGGTGACGGCGCTTTTGGATGCGGAGAATCTGGCATATGAGATTTATTCCGACATCAAGCCCAATCCCACTATCGAGAACGTGAAGGACGGTGTGGCGGCTTACAAGGCTTCGGGAGCGGACTATATGATTACGATTGGCGGCGGATCCTCCATGGATACCGGCAAGGCCATCGGTATCATTATCAACAATCCGGAGTTTGAGGATGTGCGTTCTCTGGAAGGTGTGGCGCCCACGAAGAATAAGACGGTGTATACCATTGCCGTTCCCACCACTGCAGGCACGGCGGCGGAGGCTACCATCAATTATGTGATTACGGATGTGGAAAAGAAGAGAAAGTTCGTATGTGTAGACGTGAATGATATTCCGGATATTGCCATTGTGGACCCGGAGATGATGTCCAGCATGCCCAAGGGGCTGACGGCGGCAACGGGAATGGATGCGTTGACCCATGCGATTGAGGGTTATACAACGAAAGCGGCATGGAGGCTGGCGGACTGCCTGAATCTGGAGGCGATCCGGCTGATAGCGCAGAATCTGAGGGGAGCCGTTGCCAATACTGCAGAAGGCCGTGAGAGCATGGCGCTGGGGCAGTTTGTGACCGGCATGGCGTTTTCCAATGTGGGTCTGGGGATTGCACATTCCATGGCACATACGCTGGGAGCGGTTTATGATACGCCTCACGGTGTGGCCTGCGCCATGATGCTTCCCATTGTCATGGAATATAATGCGGAGACGACCGGAGAGAAATTTAAGGATATTGCGGAGGCCATGGGAGTGGATACTGCAGGGATGTCCCAGGAGGAATATCGTAAGGCGGCTGTGGCGGCAGTGAGAAAGCTGTCTGAGGATGTAGGCATCCCGGCGAAGCTGGAGGCGCTGAAGGAGGAGGATCTGGATTTCCTGGCGGAATCGGCTTATGCGGATGCGTGCTGTCCGGGTAATCCAAAGGATACCAGTGTGGCAGATCTGAAGGAGCTGTTCCGTAAATTAATGTAATTCGGCAATAGCTTTCATGTGAGGATACAATTAAGAATAGCTATGCTGCCGGCGGCCGGTCCGAACGGTGCAGTCAAAAGGGAAATGAGGCGGTAAAGGGCCTCGTTTCCCTTTTAACGGAGCAGTAAAAGCTTGTTTGCCTGAAGGGATGATATTAAAATGCGGCGTCTTAAAAACGGGGGAATACATATCGGCTCACTGGTGCTTTTTATTGTCGGAATTGTGCTGATCGTGGGAGGCTTTATTCTGTATACGGGGAATTGCCTGAGCGGATGCTACGAGGATTTTATGCGGGCGGAGGCAGATTACAGAGAATGTGAAAAAAATGCGGGTCAGATGCAGGATGGGTCGGATGCGCTGACGGCGTACATGCGCCATTTTGCCGTGACGGGGGATGGGGCTTATCTTGACTCTTATTTTGCGGAAGCTGATTCGGGAAGAAGGGAGCAGGCGCAGGAGAATCTGCATGCCACCGAAGACGAGACGGCGATTTTTATCCAGGCGAAGAAAGAATCCGATCAGCTGATGGATATGGAGTATCATGCGGCCAGGCTGGTGTTGGCAGCACAGGATACCGCGCAGGAGGATCTGCCCCGGCGGCTTCAGGATTACTCTCTGACGGAAGCCGAAGCAGGCCTGGCATCGGAGCAGCTTTTTCAGCAGGCTTTGCTGCTGATGTTCGGGCAGGAGTATCAGCTGCTGAAAGACAGTATAGACAATGACCTTGCTGCCTTTTCCGATGCGGTTCTGGCGCGGGAGAGCAGGGAAGTGCAGGAGACGGCGGAGCGCCTGGAGCGTCTGATCTGGATGCAGCGGGCAGGGATTGGGGCTGTGATCGTGGTGATCCTGTTGTTTGGGGCGCTGACTTATCGCCAGATTGCCGTGGCGCTGCAAAGGTATGTGAAGGCAATTACGGATAATATGCAGATGGAGGAGGATGGGGTTTATGAGCTTCGGTATCTGGCGCGTACTTATAATGCCAGGGATAAGTCCAGGACAGAGGAAGAGCAGCGGCTGCGGGAAAAGGCAGAGCACGACGCGCTGACGGAGCTGGTAAACCGGGGGACCTTTGAAATGCTGCTGAAAAACAAAATAGAGAGCAGGGGTAAAGATGCAGGGGCATTTCTGCTGGTGGATGTGGACATTTTTAAGGAGATCAATGACAGTTATGGTCATGCGGTGGGAGATGCTGTCTTAAAGAGAGTGGCGGAGGTCCTGGTAGACAATTTTAAAGACAGGGATATTATTGCCAGGTTCGGCGGAGACGAGTTTGCCGTGTGGCTTACGAATCTGGACAGGGAATATGGCAGCTTTATCGAGCAGAGGATTGGGGATATTAACCGACAGCTTTTGCGGACACAAGATGATCTGCCGCCGGTTACATTAAGCGTGGGCGGGGCCTTCAGCCGCGAGGGAGATTCTTTTGAGGCGGTGTACAAACGGGCAGATGATATGCTGTACGCGGTAAAGAAAAAGGGCCGCCGGGGCTGTATGGTCGATATGAATTAATTCGGGCGGACAGGCGCCGAAACAGCCGTGTCATTGCGGCGCAAATCAGGATGGATGTGGATGGACAGATCATATGTTAAATCTTGTTATCGTATTGGAGCTTTTAGGGATAGGACTGACGGTTACAGCGCTGTTTCTTTTGCTGAATGGAGACGGCGCCAGAGAGCAGAAGCTGTTGATTATCATGATGTGTTGTTTACTGGTTCAGAATGTGGGCTATCTGTTGGAGCTGACTGCGCCTGTGCCGGAGGCGGCCATGACGGCGGTGACCGTGGAGAAGGCAGGGGCGGCCTTTCTCCCCTTGTGTTATTGCTGGTTTATTTATATCTACTGCAATACTGCTCCGCCGAAGGTGCTGTTGAGAATCCTTGGCGTAATCGGTTTGTTGTCCCTGCCGGCGGTGATTCTTAAGGGGAACGGTCCTTTGTATATGGTCTTTATAATCGGCCTGATTATCATTCCGTATGTTCTTAGTATTTATGTACTGGCAAAAGCTATTTATGAGCATGCGGACCGGCAGCTTGATCGTCAATACCGGACGATTCTTTTGCTTTCGATTCTGCCTGCTGCCGCGTTGATTTTCGATGCCTGCAAATTTGTGGAGGCTTATGATTTCACGCCGGTGGCATTGAGTGTATCCATGGCGCTGGTAGCTATTGTGGTCTGGAGCCCCAGAAACTATGATTTCCGGAATCTGGCGGCGGATCAGGTTTTGAAAAGCATGGGGGATGGGGTAATTGCGCTGGATGACCATGACCGGCTGGTAAACTATAACAGAGCGGCGGCAGATATTTTCCCTGATCTGTCTGCTCACCGGCCGGGTGAAAATATCCGGGCAGTGGCGGATTTTCGCGAAGAAATGCTCAATGCGGATATTCCTCAAAGCTTTTCCCTGAACGGGCAGCATTATGAGAGTCACAGTAAGCACATCATAGGTGAAAACGGCAGGATTCAGGGCCGCGTTATCCTGATTCTGGATATGACGGATACAAAGGCTTATATCAATGAAATCAAGCGGGTGCGCCGGCAGGCCGAGAAGGCCAATATTGCAAAAAGCGAGTTCCTGGCAAACATGTCTCATGAGATCCGGACGCCGATGAACGCCATTATCGGGCTGAATGACGTAATCATGGAGGAGTGTGAAAATACGGAGATTTACGCTTATTCCAAGGATGTGCAGTCTGCGGCAAAAAACCTGCTGACAATCATCAATGACATTTTGGATTTGTCCAAGGTGGAAGCCGGCAAAATGGAATTGGCGAACAGGAATTATTATTTGAAATACATGGCGGATGAAGTCGTAGGAATGATGGATATGGCGGCTTCTCAGCATGGTCTGACCTTAAAGTATGAGTGTGACGAAGCAATACCCTGCGGATACAACGGTGATGACGGCAGGATCCGGCAGATCTTGCTGAATATACTCAGCAATGCGGTAAATTTTACAAACAAAGGCTATGTACATGTTTATATTACCGGGGAGCCTGGAAGGAGCGGGGACGAGGAGCTGCTCACCTTTTGTGTGGAGGACACCGGATGCGGCATTCGGGAGGAAGACCTTGACAGGATTTTTGAGGATTTCTGTCAGGTGGATGCCCGGCGGAATCGAAGCGTGGAGGGCGCCGGACTGGGGCTTGCGATTGTAAAGCAGCTGGTGGAGCTGATGGACGGGACCGTCAATGTAAGCAGCGTCTATGGGAAAGGAACGACGGTGACCGTCACGATTCCGCAGAAAATTACAGATAGGAGGCCGGTCTCGGAAACACCGGAGATGTCCCGGACGGAACAAAAGGCTGCCGATCTGTTTACTGCGCCCGGAGTGAAGGTGCTGATTGTGGATGATAATATGATTAACCGCAAGGTGGCCCGGAACTTTTTGAAGGGCTATGATTTTGATCTTACCGAGGCGGAAAGCGGGCCGGAGGCCATTGAACTGGCGCGTGTCTCCCGGTTTGACATTATTTTTATGGACCATATGATGCCCGGCATGGACGGTATAGAGGCGGCGGAGATCATACTTAAGGATTGCGGCGAAAGGGGAGCTGCGCCGGTAATGGTTGCACTGACCGCCAATGCCATGGAGGGCATGCGGGAGCAGTTTCTGGAGCATGGTTTTCAGGATTTTATTGCCAAGCCTCTTGACCGTAAGGAACTGCATCAGCTTTTACTGCGCTGGGTGCCGGAGAAGTACAGGCAGGCTAAAAACAGAGAAGAGGAATGCAGGCCGCCGGACCTGACGGCAATCCACATCGACGGACTGGATATGAATACCGCGGCACAATATTGCTCCGGAGACGAAAAGAGCTTTTTGGAGCTGCTGGAGGTTTACTGCATGGACGGGAAACGCAAACCTAAGCTTTTGCAGGAGCTTGCGGAATCGGATCTGCCGCGTTATCAGATAGAGGTACACGGTTTAAAGAGCGCCTCGGCCAATATCGGCGCCATGGATATTTCTGCCATGGCCCGTGAGCATGAAAACGCTGCGGCACGGGGCGACGGAGAGTTTATCCAAGCGCATTTTTCACAGCTGATGGCGGAATACGAAACGCTTTTGGCGAATATCAGATTGTTTTTGGAGCAGTACAGGCAGCAGAATGACAAAAAGGAAAAGCTTCCCGGTCTGCCGATGCAGGAGCTGAAGGAACAGGTTGCGGCGGCGCTGGAGGAGCTGAAGCATTTTTACTCTCAGAAATGTGCGGAAAGGGTAAAGGCAATACTGGAGCATGAACTGCCGGAGGAAGCGGCAGAGCAGCTATTGCAGATACAGGAGCAGCTGCGTTTATATGAGGATGACAATGCGGAAGAGCTGCTTGGCCGTCTGCTGGATGCTTTCAATAAGGAGGAAGGGGATAAATGAGTGGAAGTACAAAAAAGTGTATTTTGGCGGTGGATGATACAGCGGTTATATTGACAAGAATTATGGAGGTTTTGGGCAATGATTATGAAGTGGTTACCGCTAACTCAGGAGCGCGGGCTATGAAATTCCTTAAGGAGAGAAAGCCGGATCTCATTCTGCTTGACATTAAGATGTCGCCAATGAACGGGATCGAGACGCTGCAGGCGATACGGGGCAGAAGAGATCTGGAGGATATACCCGTGATTATGCTTACCGGCGTGGAGGATAAGGAAACGGTCATGGAGAGCGCAAAGCTGGGAATCTGCGATTATATATTGAAACCCTTTTCTTCCGGGGAATTGGATAAAAGGGTCTTCCGGGTTTTTGAAAAGGAAAGGCAAAAGCGCCTGGAGGCGGAAAAGCAGGCAGCAGAATAACCGAGGCCATGTTCCGGAAGGAAGGAGCATAGAAAATGAAGAAGCGAATTATGGTAGTAGACGATTCCCGGTTAGTGCGGGTTCAGCTGGGGGACATTTTGGAGGGGACGGATTACGAGATCGTGGAACACTGCAGAAGCGGCGAGGACGCAGTCGTGCGATATAATGAGGTAAAGCCGGATCTGGTAACAATGGACATCATCATGCAGGGGATGGATGGTCTGGATGCGGCGGAGCTTATTTTAAAGGAACATCCGGATGCAAGGATTGTCATTATTTCCTCTCTGGCGTATGATGATACCTTTGACAAGGCCAGGGCCATAGGCGTAAAGGGTTTTGTGGATAAGCCCTTTCATCAGGAAAAGCTGCTTAAGGTATTCGAGCAGGCGCTTGGCAAAGGATAAATTTCATTCCAGAAAATTTCAGCTTTTTTATAAAACTGCTTGACACAGAATGTAAAGCATACTATACTTTGAGAGTAAAGTATGCTTTACTTTTGCGCTTGGATCATATGGGAAAAGGCAGGTGGTGTTGTGCAGAATCGTATTCAGGAGCTGCGGAAGGCCATGGGGGGGGTTACTCAGAGTGAGCTGGCGGATGCGGTCAACGTGAGCCGGCAGACCATTATTTCTCTTGAAAACGGCAGATACAACGCTTCCCTGATACTGGCACACAAGATTGCGAAGTATTTCGACGTGGCCATCGAGGAGCTGTTTTTGTTTGACGATACGGACGAATGAAGCTGTGTTGGAGAACAGAGACATTCGGAGATGAGGATGTCTTCTGCGGAGGGAGAGGAGAGAATATGAGAAGCATGTTTTGTCCGATGTGCAGGGCTAAGAATAATGAGGAATATCGAGAGGTACTGAAGAAGCGCCGGTTCCGTTTCTGTTTGTTTATTATGGCCGGCTTGGCAACAGAGGCTGTCGTCCTGTATGTGCATTTTTGTACCGGAATCGAGATTTCGGAATATCATCTGGGTTTTCTGCTGGGGCTTGGCGGCGGACTGGCGCTAGGAAGCGTGGTGGGGATTCTGAAGAACTGCAGGCATCTGAAGGACGAAGAAAAGCTTAAGGAGCTCCGCTTAAAGGAGACAGACGAGCGTGAGCTTGAGCTGGATAGTCTGGCGCTGCGCGGGACTGCCAGGACCTTGCTGGGAGTTGTGTATGTACTGCTGGTTTTGGGTGGTGTTCTGGCGAACGACATGCTGATGTGGCTCAGCTGGGGACTAATCCTTATATATTTGTTAAGCTTTGTGCTGTTCAGAAAATATTATGAGTCAAAGCACTGAGGCTTGCGTAAAAACTCATATAGAAAAAGCTTGCAAAAGAAAACCAGGCGGCTGCGAAGCAGGTGAAACAAAACAAGCCGGATTAGCGGCAGAAAGGAAAATAAATGGAAAAAATATTGGAAGTGCAGGGGCTGAAAAAGACCTTCAAGCTTTCTGCAAAACAACAAAAAATTGAAAAGACAAACGATAAGCTCAAGGTGGCGGTAAACAATCTTACCTTTACCGCGTACCGGGGCGAGGTGTTCGGACTGCTGGGGCCCAATGGAGCGGGAAAAACCACGACTCTGCGGATGCTGGCTACATTGATTAAGCCGGATGAGGGGGACGCTTTGATGGACGGCTCCAGCGTGGTAAAGGAGCCGGAGGCGGTGAGAAGTAAGATCGGATTTCTGACAAGCGAGCTGAAGCTGGAAGAGTTTTTTACCCCCAATTATCTGTTTGACTTTTTTGCCGATCTGCACGGTGTTCCGGGAGAGGAAAAGAAACAGCGCAAGGAAGAGCTTTTTGCCCGTTTCGGCATTGATAAGTTTGCGGAGGTCAAGGTGGGCAACCTGTCCACAGGTATGAAGCAGAAGGTATCTTTGGTGATTTCGCTGGTACATAATCCGGACGTGATCATTTTTGACGAGCCCACAAACGGCCTGGATGTGCTGACGGCCAAGGTGGTAACGGACTTTTTACTGGATTTAAAGGCTCAGGGCAAAACGATTATCGTTTCCACTCATATTTTCAGCCTGATTGAAAAGATTTGTGACAGGGTGGGCATTATCATTGACGGAGGCATGGTAATGTGCGATTCCCTGGAGGCGGTATGTGCGGGCAAGAGTCTGGAAGAGAGATTCTTTGAACTTTACGAGGAAAAGGTGGGTAAGATTGTATGAAAAGTGATATGCTGACAATTATCAAAAAGGAATTTGCCCGGTTTTTCGGGGACCGGAGAATGGTAGTAACCACGATTCTGATGCCGGGACTGATGATTTACATACTTTACACGTTTATGGGCAAGGGCATGATGGGGCAGTTTACCACGGATGATGCCTATGTGGGTAAGGCTTATGTGCAGAATATGCCGGAGGAGCTGGCGCCTGCGCTTAAGGGGCTGCCTGTGGAGTGGACGGAGCTTTCCGAGGGCGAAGTAAACGCCGCCAGAGATAAAATTACAGCCAAGGAAGCGGATCTGCTGCTGGTATTTCCTGCAGATTTTTCCGCGGCGGTGGCGGAGTATGAGGTTGCCGACGGCGCGGCGCCCAATGTGGAGATTTACTATAATTCCACGGAGGTAGAATCGGCGAATCTTTACAAGGTTATAGGCGGTGTGCTGGACAGCTATGAGGAAAGCATGGCTAACAAGTTCGATGTGAATGCAGGAGAGGCTGCTTACGATCTTGCGTCTCAGAAGGATGCTACGGGTCAGCTTTTTTCCATGATGCTGCCGCTGTTGCTGATGACCTTCCTTTTCAGCGGCTGTATGTCTATAGCGCCGGAAGCCATCGCAGGGGAGAAGGAGAGAGGGACGATTGCTACCTTGCTGGTAACGCCCATGAAGCGCAGCTCTCTGGCTTTGGGAAAAATCATCAGCCTCAGTGCCATTGCCCTGCTGGCAGGACTTTCCAGCTTTCTGGGAACTATGCTGTCCCTGCCGAATTTGATGGCTGGGTCAGGTGCGGAGCTGGATGCCTCGTTTTATGGGGTGATGGATTATGTGCTGCTTCTCGGCGTCATTTTCACCACGGTGCTGGTGCTGGTATCATTGATTTCCGTGATTTCCGCCTTTGCCAAGAGCATCAAGGAAGCCAGTGCGGCCAATGCACCTCTGATGATCCTGACGATGGGCCTCAGCCTGACGACCATGTTTGGCGGAACAGGGGAGAAGAGTCTGGGAATTTTCTGCATCCCTCTTTACAACAGCGTACACTGCATGTATGGTATCTTTTCCTTCCAGTATACGCCGGCGCAGATGGCGGTGACCATGGCAGTAAACCTGGTATGCGCGTTCCTGTTAGCCTTTGGGCTGACGAAGCTGTTTAACAGCGAAAAGGTTATGTTTGCAAAATAGGGAGGCGCCTGTGTATATAGCGATCATCCTGGCGGCGGCAGTTTTGGGAATCCTCATTGCCGCCGCTGTAATTAGACGAAGAAAAAGTCGAAATTACTCTTCGGACATAGATTTCATGGAGGGGCATGACTTTGAATATTACTGTGCGGAGCTGCTGCGCAGACAGGGTTTTCTGGAGGTTGAGGTCACCAGGGGCAGCGGCGATTACGGCATAGATATTCTTGCGGAAAAGGACGGCGTTACTTATGCCATTCAGTGTAAGCGCTATACTGCCCCTGTGGGTGTGAAGGCCATTCAGGAGGCGTATGCCGGCCGGGACTATTATGACCGGATGGTAGGGGCAGTGCTGACAAACCAGTATTTTACCCAGCCCGCGGTGGAAGCGGCCAAAAAGCTGAAGATCCTGCTGTGGGACAGAGGGTATCTGGAAGAGATACAAAGGGAATAAATGCCTTCCCTGGGAATAAAAGCTCATGGCTTTCGGTGCTTTAGCTGCTCCTGCAGGGACAGAAAGTCTGCAGGACCGTTATCCAGATAAAAACAGTGAAAGTCATAATCGGTGTAAGTGTCTGCCCAAGCCGCCTTTGCTTCTTCCTTTAAGGAAAGGATTTCCAGGTAGCCGAGATAGTATTTCAGGTAATTGCAGGGTTCCTGGGCAATGTAGGAATAAATTGCCGCTGCGGAGGAACTGTCCTCTATACCGAAATTTTCCAGCACCCTGGCGATCTTGTGAAAAGAAGCGTTCTCGTAATGTATCATAATATCCAAAAGGGAGTAAAGGCATAGCTGCAGACTGCGGTTATGTTTTTCTATTTGTACTAAAACGGCATCCTCATCCAGCAGGTTTTCCTTTAATAAGGCAGAGGCATAATCGTAGGACAGAAATTCCACATATACTGCCCAGCCCTCCAGATAGCCTCCATACCAGATCAGCTCTCCCGCAGCCCGGCTGTTTTCGGCCAGGCAGCGCCGGCTGTGGTATACGTTTTGGTACAGATGGCCGGGATACCCTTCATGGGCAAGAGTAGTGTATAATTCCAAGCCTGCGGGGGTCTTCTCTGTATTGATGTAGATTACATTGTTGGCGGTATCGTCCAGGGGCGCGGTTAGATAGAAGGCAGGAGCAGTGTAATCATTTAAGCTGTCGGAGACAGGCTTGACGGTCACGGATACGGCCTCTCCCGAAACAGCCGGGAAGCTTTCCTTCATGCGTTCCTGCAGGTCCGCCAGCATCTGAGCGGCATTGGAGTAGGGGAAAGAAATCCCGTCGTTTTTCCCGTAGCGAAGGGCCGCGGAAGGATGTTCGTCAAGCAGGCGCCGGATTTCCTCATACTCTGCGGAAAACCGGGCGGTCAAAAGCTCCTGAATTTCGTCTATGGGGCGGTAGGAGCCGGTCTCGGAGATTAACAGGGCCTCATAATATTCCTTTCCCTGAGGGTATGCGCCAAGCCCGCTTAAAGAAATAGATTCGTCCTCCAGCACCAGCAGCCCGTCGCCCAAGGCTGTATAGGCAGGCAGTAAAACCGTTTTCAGCAGGCGGTCATTGGCGGCCAGATATTTACGGGCATCGGCCTCGGTGATTTCACCGTTTTTCAGAAGGGCTTGTATCCGTTCGTCGAAGGTAGTCTGTAAAAAGTGAGTTCCTCCGTTTAAAGCCTGTTTTGTGACAATGGTGTCACATTGTTCGCGGACGCTTTTTAAGCCTGCGGCGGACATTAAAAGTCCGGCTTCCGCCTTTTCCTGCTCATAAGTCAAAAGGGAAGCAAAATATTCATCCGTCTGATCCAGAAGCGCCAGATAATCTTCTACATCCCGTCTGTCCCGGAAGGTATATTCCGCCAGCAGGATGGGAAGCTGTGTCTGCATGCCGGAAGCGGGGGAGAGGGGTTCGCTGTAATAAGGAAAGCCGCTTAGGCTCAGGGAATTTTCCAAATAGCGGATCAGCAGCCTGTCAAGGTAAGCATCGGAATCGTTAAGTCTGCCCGGCCGGATAGAACGCAGAGCGGCCAGGGTGTTTTCGGTGGCAAGCTTTCCCTGCAGGGAGCCCTCCGCGCTGTAGCCCGGCAGGCAGGGATCATAATCATAAATGCCAAAGTCTTCGGGATGAGCAAGTGAGTAGTGCATATTCAGAGTATTTCCTGCCATTTCGCCGATAAAGAGGCGGGACGTGATATTGGTAAAACGCTTTTCGTCCTTATGATATGTAAAGAGAAGCAGGGTCATGGCTCCGAAAGCCAGGATCAGGGCAGCTATGAGCAGGATCTGCCGTTTGGCCAGGGAAGAACGTTTTTTCAAGAGAAACCACCTGTTACAATGTGCGTTGTTACAATATATATGCGAAGGAGGATTCACATGATTCGTCATATCAAAAAAAGTGAAATTGAGAAATGCGTGGAACTGATACAAAGCAGTTTCCTGACGGTGGCCAGGGAGTTCGGCTTTACCAGGGAAAACGCGCCCCGCTTTACGGCGTTTGCGACAACGGCAGAAAGGCTGGCATACCAGTATGAGGAAGGCAGGCCCATGTATGGATATTTTGACGAAAACGGGCAGATGCGGGGATATTATTCGCTGCAGCTCCAGGAAAACGGTGAATGTGAGCTGAATAATCTGTGTGTTCTGCCGGAATCTCGGCACGGAAAAATCGGAGAAATTTTATATTGTCATGCACTGCGTACAGCGGCCGCCAAAGACTGCAGGAAGATGAATATAGGCATTGTGGAGGAAAATAAAAAGCTGCGCGCCTGGTATGAGCGACTGGGTGCAAGGCATACCGGCACCAAAAAGTTTGACTTTTTTCCTTTTACCTGCGGATACATGGAAGCAGTTGTTGACAGGGATAAGCTGCCGGAGCGGCTTAGCACCGGCCATATCTGAAAACGGAAAGATGTGGAAATAATTATCAGATGATTGATGTAAAAGGAAAATGAGCGCTGAAGCGTCGGAGGTAGACATGGTGATATATCAGAAATTATGTAAAGAAAACGTAGATGGTTATATAGCTTATTTACGAAATGCTATGAAAGAAGAACCGGAAAAAATGACAGCTGACATTTTGGACGAAAAGGGGATAAGGCTTCGTATAGACGATCCGTTTTACCAAAAGACTTATTCTATTTTAGCTGTTTTGGATGGGATGGTGGTTGGCCGTATTGAGTACCATTTTTACGGCTGTATTCAGGATGGCTCTATAATGGCTTATGTGGATTGGGTTTATGTACTGCCAAAGTGGCGGCATCAGGGAATTGCACAGGGCCTTTTCAAGCAGTTTGAAAAAGAATGCTTAGCTTTTGGAATCAATCAGTATTACCTGATCAGGGCGGAAAATGAAAATGCAAATCGTTTCTATTCCGCGTTTTCAGATGTATCTTTAACAGAGGAACCACTGCTGAGAAAGCAGCTGTCTGCAGCTTGAAATAATTGATATTAAATAGAGCGGCATTGGCATCTTTAAAGTTGTATTGCATACAACTTGGCGATATGTCTGCAAAAAAAGAAAAAGATGTATTGACTTGCTGACCTTGTAAGAATATACTGGATACATGGAAGATAGACGGACGAAGTACGGTGACATTTTGCACTATCTGGAAAACTTAATGGAGTCCGAAGAGCTGAAGCCGGGGGATAAGCTGCCCTCGGAGAATGAACTGACGGAAAAATTCGGCATCAGCAGACAGACCGTGCGGAAAGCCATCGGGCGGCTGGAGGAAGAAGGCACAGTCCGCAGAGTCAGGGGCAGCGGCACCTATGTGAGCTTTGACCGCAGGGAGAATCTGGAAGGGCGTAATCGCATTGCAGTGGTTACTACTTACGTGGACAGCTATATTTTTCCCAAGACCATCCAGGGAATCGAGAGAGTTCTTTTCGAGAGAGGATATTCCGTTCAGATTTCCTTTACCGACAATATGCCGGACCGGGAAAGAAACGTGCTGACGGATTTGATCAGCAGGGATGACGTGGCGGGGATTATTGTGGAGGGGACCAAGAGCGGCCTGCCCAATCCCAATCTTTCCCTGTACGGGCAGCTTTTGAACAGGAAAATCCCGATTCTTTTTATCAATACCTTTTATCCGGAGCTGGATGTACCTCATGTTTCCTTAAATGATGTGAAGGCGGCTGAGAAGGCGGTAAATTATCTGATCGGCAAGGGGCACAAGGATATTGGGGCGATCCTCAAGCTGGACGACGGGCAGGGCAGACTGCGGTATCTGGGGTACTTGAGAGCCATGGAGGCGGCAGGGCTGACCGTCACGGATTCCAGGATGGTGTGGATTGATACTGACGAATCCAAGCAGTTAAATTACTGCCGGGATAAGATATTGAGCAGGGTGGAGCAATGCAGCGCCTTGTTCTGCTACAATGATCAGATCGCGTTCCAGCTGATCCGCATGCTCACGGAGCGGGGCATTCGGGTGCCGGAGGATGTGTCGGTGATCGGCATGGACGATTCGGATCTGGCGCTGCACAGCGAGATTCCCATTACTTCCCTGCCTCACCCCAAGGAGAAGCTGGGGGAAAAGGCGGCGGAGACTCTTCTTGATATGATCGGAAAGCAGGGAAGAGGAAAAGATTATACCGTGGAATTTGACACCAGGGTGGTAGAGCGGCAGTCGGTGGCGGAGTATGCTGCCAGAAGAAAGGAATGGAGGACAATATGAAGGAAACAAAAAGGTATCAATTCTGGTTTTGTACGGGATCACAGGATCTGTATGGAGACGAATGTCTGCGTAAGGTGGCGGCTCATTCCAAAGAGATGGTGGAGGGCTTGAATGCGTCAGGGGACCTGCCCTATGAGCTGGTCTGGAAGCCGACGCTGATTGATCAGGCATCCATCCGGCGTACCTTTAACGAGGCCAATAATGATGTAAACTGCGCGGGGGTAATTACCTGGATGCACACCTTTTCCCCGGCGAAAATGTGGATTATCGGTCTGCAGGAGTATCATAAGCCCCTGTGCCATCTGCATACGCAATACAATGAAGAGATTCCCTATGACACCATCGACATGGATTTCATGAATGAGAATCAGTCCGCTCACGGCGACAGGGAGTACGGGCATATCGTTACCCGCATGGGCATTGAGAGAAAGGTGATCGTGGGACACTGGAAAAATCCTGCCGTCAGTAAAAAACTGGCGGACTGGATGCGTACGGCGGTGGGCATTATGGAATCCTCCCATGTGAGAGTCTGCCGGATCGGCGACAATATGAACAATGTGGCAGTCACCGAGGGAGACAAGGTGGAGGCTCAGGTGAAATTCGGCTGGGAGATTGACCATTATAATGTAAATGATGCCGTGGCATATGTGGACGGAGTTCCTGCGGGGGACGTGGAGGCTCTGGTGGAAGAATATTATCATAAATATGAGATTCTTCCTGAGGGCAGGGATCCCCAGGAGTTTCGGGAGCATGTGGCTGTCCAGGCGCGGATTGAGCTTGGACTGGAGAAGTTTTTGGAAGCAGGGGACTATCATGCGATTGTAACTCATTTCGGTATGCTGGGAGGCTTGAAGCAGCTGCCCGGACTTGCCATCCAAAGACTGATGGAAAAAGGTTATGGCTTTGGCGCGGAGGGCGACTGGAAAACGGCGGCCATGGTGCGCCTGATGAAGATTATGACCCAGGGCAAAAAGGACGCCAAAGGAACTTCCTTCATGGAGGATTATACCTATAATTTTGTGCCCGGCAAGGAGGGAATTTTGCAGGCGCATATGCTGGAGGTATGCCCCACGATTTCTGACGGGCCTGTCAGTATCAAGGTACAGCCCCTTTCTATGGGAAATCGCGAGGATCCTGCCCGCCTGGTATTCACCAGCAAGACCGGACCGGCAGTGGCCACGTCCCTGGTGGATCTGGGAAATCGCTTCCGGCTGCTGGTGAATGCAGTGGATTGTAAAAAGTGTGAGAAGCCGATGCCAAAGCTTCCTGTGGCAACGGCCTTCTGGACGCCCCAGCCTTCTCTGGAGGTGGGAGCAGAGGCATGGATTCTGGCCGGAGGCGCACACCATACCGCATTTTCTTATGATCTGACCGTACAGCAGATGGTGGACTGGGCGGATGCCATGGGGATCGAGAGCGTTGTGATTGATAAGGATACCACCATTCCGTCTCTGAAGAATGAGCTGAGGTGGAATATGGTGTATTACAGTTAAGAATGACACGGCTGTCATGTTAAAGGAAAGCGGCTCAAAATAAAAGCGCAAAGCGCAGAAAGGCGGAATATAGTATGAGCGAGGCAATCAAAAATGCCATCAGGAACGGGAAAACCGTTCTGGGAATCGAGTTTGGCTCCACCCGTATTAAGGCAGTGCTGGTGGACGAAAGCCATGAGCCCATTGCCATGGGGACACATGACTGGGAAAACAGGCTGGAAAACAATATTTGGACTTACAGCCTGGACGACATCTGGAACGGCCTGCAGGGCTGCTACCGCAGCCTGGCGGAGGACGTAAAGAAGAAATACGGAGAGAGCCTGACTTCCATCGGCAGCATTGGGTTTTCCGGGATGATGCACGGGTATATGGCGTTTAATCAGGCGGGAGAGCTGCTGGTTCCCTTCCGCACCTGGCGGAATACCATGACGGAGGAAGCCTGTAAGGAGCTGACGCCCTTATTTCAGTTTAATATTCCTCAGAGATGGAGCATTGCTCATCTTTATCAGGCGATTTTAAGCGGGGAAGAGCATGTGAAGGACATTGCCTTTTTCACCACTCTGGCCGGCTACATACACTGGAAGCTGACGGGAGAAAAGGTGCTGGGCATCGGTGAGGCATCAGGTATGTTTCCCATTGATTCCGAGGCAAAGGACTTTGACGGGAAGATGATTGCGCAGTTTGACGAACTGATTGCACCCAAGGGCTTTCCCTGGAAGCTGAAGGATATTTTACCGAAGGTACTTTGTGCGGGAGAGAAGGCCGGAAGCCTGACCCCGGAAGGGGCAAAGCTGCTGGATCCTACGGGTACGCTGCAGCCCGGCAGCCCCATGTGCCCTCCCGAAGGAGATGCAGGCACCGGTATGGTGGCCACCAACAGCGTCAGGGTGCGCACGGGAAATATTTCCGCCGGGACCTCCATTTTCTCCATGGTGGTTACGGAGAAAGCCCTGGAAAAGGTTCATGAGGAAATCGACATGGTGACCACTCCCGACGGGAATCCCGTGGCCATGGTACACTGCAACAACTGTACCTCTGACCTGAATGCCTGGGTGAATCTCTTTGGTGAATTTGCGGATAAATTCGGTATGAAGCTTGACAAAAACGATCTGTACGGTGTCCTGTACAGGGAGGCGCTGGCTGCCGATCCGGATTGCGGAGGACTGGTGGCATATAATTATTTCTCAGGGGAGCCGGTGACGGGCTTAAACGAGGGCAGACCCATGTTTGTGCGGATGCCGGATGCTAAATTTACGCTGGCAAACTTTATGAGAAGCCATCTTTACAGCGCCATGGCTACGCTGAAGATCGGTAATGATATTCTGTTAAAGGAAGAGCATGTAAAGGTGGACTCCCTGATGGGACACGGAGGACTGTTCAAGACTCCCGTGGTAGGACAGCAGCTGATGGCGGCAGCCTTCAACTCGCCTGTTACTGTGATGGATACCGCCAGCGAGGGCGGCGCCTGGGGCATGGCGGTCCTGGCGGCGTTTATGGTGGAAAAGGCAGCGGATGAGACCCTGCCGGATTATTTGAGCAGCCGGATCTTCGCAGGGCAGACCGGAAGCACCATCGAGCCCAAATCGGAGGATGTGGCAGGCTTTGATGCCTTTGTGGAGAGATATAAGAGCGCGCTGCCGGCGGAGAAGGCGGCGGTCCAGGGAATGAAGAATTTCTAAGACAGCAGAGTACGCTGTCCAAGAAATTCTTCATTCCCGCAAGAATTGCCATGGGCAATTCTTGGTGTAGAATCAATATGAGAAAGCGGAGGGTCATCATGTTAGAAGAATTAAAGAAGCTGGTCTATGAAGCAAATATGGACCTGCCTAAATATGGGCTGGTAACCTTTACCTGGGGGAATGTCAGCGCCATTGACAGGGAGAGCGGGCTGTTCGTCATCAAACCCAGCGGCGTGGAATATGACAAGCTGACGCCGGAGGATATGGTGGTGGTGGATTTAAACGGGAAAAAGGTGGAGGGTCGTTTCAACCCTTCCTCGGATACGGCTACCCATGCGGAGCTGTATAAGGCATTTCCGGAAATCGGCGGCGTGGTACATACCCATTCCTCCTATGCTACCAGTTGGGCGCAGGCAGGGCGAAGCATTCCCTGCTATGGCACCACCCATGCGGATTATATTTACGGCGAGGTCCCCTGCGTGAGATGCCTGACGAAGGAAGAAATCGAAGAAGCATACGAAGAGAATACCGGCCATCTGATCGTAAATGAGTTTCGGCGGCGGGGCAAGGACCCGGCAGCGGTGCCGGCGGTGCTTTGCAAGAATCACGGCCCCTTTGCCTGGGGAAAGGATGCCAAGGAGGCGGTACATAATGCGGTAGTGCTGGAAGAGGTGGCGAAGATGGCTTACCGCGCGGAGACCATCAATCCCCGCATTCAGCCTGCGCCCCAGGAGCTTCAGGATAAGCATTATTATCGGAAGCACGGTGCGAATGCGTACTACGGCCAGAAGACAAAGGAGTCGTAAATACCGCAACAAATGAGTGGACGTACACAAATATCGTATGATATGATAAGCTAAATGACTTTAAGTCTAATCTAGATTAAATCTGCCGCTGGGCGGCGCAGAAATGGAGGACGAGCATGAATAATTTAGAACTGCAGAAGCACGCGAACGACGTGCGGAAGGGCATTGTGACGGCAGTTCACAGTGCAAAGGCAGGACATCCGGGCGGATCCCTTTCCGCAGCGGACATTTATACCTATCTGTATTTTGAAGAGATGAATATTGACCCGAAGGATCCCGACAAGGAGGACAGAGACCGCTTTGTGCTGTCCAAGGGGCATACGGCTCCCGGCCTGTATTCCACTCTGGCAAACAGGGGATTTTTCCCGGTGGAGGACTTAAAGACTTTGAGGCACTTAGGCTCTTATCTGCAGGGACATCCTTGCATCCATATTCCCGGCGTGGACATGTCCTCCGGTTCTCTGGGCCAGGGAATTTCCGCTGCTGTGGGTATGGCTCTCGGCGGCAGGATGGGCGGTAAGGATTTCAGAGTGTATACTCTGTTAGGCGACGGTGAGATTGAAGAAGGCCAGGTGTGGGAAGCGGCTATGTTCGCCGGCCATCGCAAGCTGGATAATCTCTGCGTGATTGTGGATAATAACAACCTGCAGATTGACGGTCCCATTGACCAGGTCTGCTCCCCTTACCCCATTGACAAGAAATTTGAGGCGTTTAATTTCCATGTAATTAATGTAGACGCTCATGACTTTGACGCGATCCGCGCAGCATTTAAAGAAGCGCGGGAGACGAAGGGAATGCCCACCTGTATCGTGGCCCACAGCTTAAAGGGCAAGGGCGTTTCCTTTATGGAAAACAGCGTGGACTGGCACGGCAAAGCTCCCAATGATGAGGAGTATGCAGTGGCGATGGCAGATCTGGAAAAGATCGCCGCAGAATTAGAGAAAGCAGGTGAAGCATAATGGCAGAGAATACGGTAAAAAAGATCGCAACCCGCGAAAGCTACGGCAACGCACTGAAGGAGCTGGCGGAGGAATTCCCCAATCTGGTGGTGCTGGATGCCGATCTGGCAGCAGCCACCAAGACAGGCGTTTTTAAGAAGGCATATCCGGACCGCCACATTGACTGCGGTATTGCGGAGTGTAACATGATGGGCATTGCGGCAGGTCTGTCTCTGACCGGCAAGATTCCCTTTGTCAGCTCCTTTGCCATGTTTGCCGCAGGGCGTGCTTACGAGCAGGTCCGCAATTCCATCGGTTATCCTCATCTGAATGTAAAGATCGGCGCTACCCATGCAGGCATCACCGTAGGCGAGGACGGCGCTACCCATCAGTGTAATGAGGACATTGCCCTGATGCGGACGATTCCCGGTATGGTGGTGATGTGTCCTGCGGACGATGTGGAGGCCAAAGCGGCTGTCCGTGCGGCACTGGAGTATGACGGGCCCGTATATATCCGCTTTGGGCGTGCGGCAGTGCCCGTGATCAACGACAGACCGGATTATAAATTTGAGATCGGCAAGGGAAGCATTATTCGGGAAGGCAAGGACGTGACCATCGTGGCTACCGGCATCTGTGTGGATTCCGCACTGGGTGCGGCGGAGAAGCTGGCTGCAGACGGCGTTGAGGCAGAGGTGGTGAGCATCTGCACCATCAAGCCCCTGGATGAGGACATTATCATCAACAGCGCAAAGAAGACCGGAAAGGTAGTGACCGTGGAAGAACACAGCGTGATCGGCGGTTTGGGCAGCGCAGTCTGCGACTGCCTGTGCGCGAAGCTGCCCACCCCGGTGAAGAAGATCGGGATGCAGGACGTATTCGGCGAGTCTGGCTCCGCAGCGGCGCTGGTGGCAAAGTACGGCCTGGACGCAGAGGGCGTTTATAAGTCCGTGAAGGAATTTATATAAGCTGTATAAAGGGATGCCATTCTTATAAAAAGCAAAGCAAAAACCGGATAGAAGGTATATTTCTATTCCGGTTTTTGCTTTATTGATGAATGAGTTTGCGTTTTTTTGGATGTGAACATGATAATATGCCGGCGGGTGAATAGCGGTAAAACGGAGGAATAAGTACTATGGGACTTATTAAAACAATAATTGCTAAGCACAAGGAGAAAGTAAAAGATCGCAATAATACGTGCGATAATCTAATCGCGCAAGTTGATGAGGCGCTGAATGAAATAAATATATTATTCGAGGATTCTCAATCCTTTGTAGAACATGGCAAAGAAGATGAATGGCGCAATCACAATGCTTCTCTGATTGCAAGTGTAAATATAACGAATATTCAAAAGTTGAAAAAGGCGATACACTATAAACGACTATTAGATAGGCAAAGGGAATTGTATCGTAATGCGGATTTACTAAAACAGAAGATAAATGACCATAACGACAGGGCTGCAAATGCAAGAGTTCAAACAGCCTATACGTTGATCGGCGACGTTGAGGGAAGAAAATTAGACAAACAACAGATGACCTGTATCGTCAAAGAGTTTCATAATCATCTTGTCATTGCCGGAGCGGGAACCGGTAAAACAACAACTGTAGTCGGAAAAATTAAATATCTTCTGAAATCAGAAAAATGTAAGCCCGAAGACATTTTGGTGTTGTCTTTTACAAATGCTTCCGCTGCTGAGATGAGTCAACGAATTCATCAGGAAACTGGGTGCAATATAGAAGCATCTACATTTCACAAATTGGGGATGAATATTATTACCAGAGTAAACGGTATTACTCCGAAAATAACGAAATTGAACTTGCGTAGATTTATCAGGGAGCAATTATTGCTAAATATGAAATCGGATTCTTATTTAAATCTTTTGAGTACATACTTATTATATAACCGTGTTGCTGCTAAATCAGAGTTTGATTTTAAGAAGCAGTCAGAATATGAAGAGTATCTGCGATTGAATCCACCTACTACAATAAATAATGAAGTCGTAAAAAGCTATGGTGAAATGGACATAGCAAATTTTTTATTTCAAAACGGAGTACAATATGTTTATGAGCATCCGTATAAAATTGATACCCGCACAAGTGAATATGCACAATATCATCCCGATTTTTTCCTGCCCGAATATGATATTTATATTGAATACTTTGGCATAAACAGGGATGGTGAAGTGCCTTCATATTTTAAGGGCACTAATGGAATGACAGCTACGCAAAAATATCAAGCGTCCATGAAATGGAAGAGGGAAACGCATAAGGCAAATGAGACCGTTTTGATAGAATGCTATGCCTATGAAAAGCTTGAGGGCATTTTACTGGAATCATTAAAAGAAAAGCTTGTGGCAAAAGAGGTGAAGTTAACTCCCCATACTACAAAAGAATTGTGGGAGCAGGTATCGGCAGATGGAGATTCTGTGATCGACGGTGTTGTTGAATTGTTTGAAACGATCATAAATCTTGTAAAGAGTAACGGATATACAATTGCTGCTGTAAGGCAGATGAACATTGGAAATGCCCATGAGAAAAACAATAATATTATTTTATCGCTGATAGAACCAATTTTTAATGCGTATTGCGCTTATTTGAGCGAGCAGAATGAAATTGACTTTAACGATATGATTATTATGGCAACGCAATTTATAGAGCAAAAGAAATATATTAACCCATATAAATATATTATAGTAGACGAATATCAGGATATTTCCAAGTCTCGCTTTTTTTTATTGAGCAGTATGAGAAAGTCTAAAGATTACGACCTGTTTTGTGTGGGTGATGATTGGCAAAGTATATATCGCTTTGCAGGAAGTGATATGAGTTATATTCTTAGATTTGAGAATTATTGGGGGGCGGCTGAAATTAGCAAGATTGAAACAACTTACCGTTTTTCCCGGAAATTGATAGAAATCAGTGGCAATTTTATCATGCAGAATCCCTCTCAAATTAAGAAATCTATAAAGAGTAAAACCGATATTGCCGGATATGCTTTGGGCGAAATCAGTGGATATACGGAAAAAGCTGCTATTGAATTTATGGCTGTCCGCCTTGAAGATTTACCGAGGGACAGCAGTGTATATTTTATTGGCAGATATACTTTTGACGCCCAACTATTAAGCGACAGCGGATTGTTTGAATGCAAGTATAACAATGTCGGCGGATATACCGAGGTGAAATACGGCAAGCGTGCCGATTTAAAAATGAGCTTTTATACGGCACATAAATCCAAGGGTTTGCAGGCGGACTACGTTTTTATTATTAATAATAAGAAATCGAGAATGGGATTTCCGAGCAAAATACAAGACGCCGCAATACTAAACCTGCTGCTTGATAATTGTGATTTATATCCATATGCAGAAGAGCGGCGATTATTTTATGTTGCTTTGACAAGGGCAAGGAAAAAAGTATTTATTGTTACCGTCAACAAACAGGAATCCGAATTTGCAGTTGAACTCAAAGATCGTTATGGCGAAGAGCTTAAACGAGAGCAATGGGAATGCCCCTTATGTGGCGGAAGGCTGTTGAAAAAGACGGGACCATATGGTGAGTTCTTTGGATGTTCAGGCTATAAAATATCCGGTTGTAAATATAAACGCAAAATCCATAGATGATTGTAATTAAGTCTATAATTTGTGATCAAAAGTAGCAGAAGACGGATTTTTATGGTACAATGCTGATATTAACAAATACATACAAAAGTATGAGGAGGACCTGAATGAGCGGAATATTCATCAGAAAAGCAGTGGGAATGATGTCGGAACGTCCTGGAGAGTTTTTTAGAAGGGTGATACCTGCAATTTTGATCCCTTTAATAGGAATGATTGCGATATTGCTGGCATTTTCATTTAACTTAAAATCTGCGGCGCTGGAAAAATTTTTAAATGGAGCGGAATCGCCTTATGCAGTTCTGGCGGCTTATGACCAGTGGTATGGAGCTTTGGCTGCTATCGGCAAGGCCGGTCTGGTGGTTATGGCAGTGTGCTGTCTGGCAGCAGTTTTGATCGGAAGGAAGTCGCCGATCGCAATCATTTTGGCTATTGTTTTTTCTTTGATCGGCGTGCTGGTGAGTCAGATTATGGGTGTGGTTGAGGACATTCCCGGAAAGCGGGCAATGCTTCAGGCGGATATGGAGCAGATTGAAGGCGCCAGGCTGGAGTCGAAGGAAGTCAGATTTAAAAAAAGTGAGGATAGATCGGGTCTGTCCGGAATTTATGTGGAGGGGGAACCTGCTCTGTTTTCCGTATACAGTGGAATCGGGGACGATACCGGGCATAGATGGGAGGATTTTTATATGCTTGACAGTCTGGAACTTATGCCTGACGAGGGAAGATGGTATAACGAAAATAAGAGTATTGAATGGAATGAAGAGAATGCGGAATTATATAGGGTTACATATACCACCAATTTTAAGGTAGTAGTATCCGTAGAAGCAAGGTGAGGCTTTTAAGAAAAAAATTTACTTTTTACAGGTACGGAAACAACTATGATGCAATTTTAGTTTAAAGTGTGTGATAGAAAGATGAAATGGCATGCGTGACCACAGAAGGTAAGGCTTGCAAAGAAGTACAATGGGGTGGGAAAATGCAGGATAACAGGGCAGTACAGAGAGACTATGAACCGGATATAATTGATGTCAGGCGAAATCCTTATCCAAGGGGTTATGAAGAGCAAAGGCGGAGAACGCCTCAAAGGCAGGGAGCCGTTCAGGGAGCAAGGAGGGCCCCTCAGAGCAGGGAAATGGAGGGGGCAGCCCGGAGAGTACCGCAGCCTCGCAGTGCGTCTGAGAGGCAGGCGGCATATCGTCAGGAGAGAGTACCGCAGCCTCGCAGTACGTCTGAAAGACAGACAGCATATCGTCAGGATATGCGGCAGCAGCCTCGCAGTACGTCCGGGAGACAGACAGCATATCGCCAGGATATGCGGCAGCAGCCTCGACGCACGTCCGAGCTGCAGCCGATCGGCAGGCAGCCGGTGCGCAGAGCCGATAATGGCAGGCAGGTGCAGATGATTCCCACCGGCGGCCGGCAAAGCAGAGAAGCAGTATTAAGGGAAAGACGCAGACGGCAGCGCCGCAGGCAGAGGATTGCAATAGGGCTCTGGGCGGTCTGCATTATCGCGATCAGCGGCGTGCTTCTTTTGAACAGAAACAACGTGTCGGCAGCGGAGCCGGCGTTAGGCGGCGGAACATCAAAGGATACGAGCGATATAAAGGAAAATACAAATCCTTCCACCGCCATGATACAGGGACTCCCTGCGGATAAATTTACGGCACATCCGGATTGGACGGAAAATTTCCTGACGCCTAACGAATATTCCAGGCCTGGGGAGGCATTGACGGAGGTTAAGGATGTATTTGTACATTATACGGCAAATCCCGGAACCAGTGCTGCCCAGAACCGCAGTTACTTCGAGCAGCAGAAGGACACTCATCAAGCCAGTGTCAGCGCACATTTTATCATCGGCTGTGAAGGTGAGATTATCCAATGTGTACCCTTAGACGAGATAGCGTATGCCGTAGCAGGCAGAAATTACGATTCCGTTTCTATAGAATGCTGTCATACGGCGAAGGACGGAGCTTTTTCCAAGGAAACCTATGATTCTCTGATTGCTTTGCTTGCGTGGCTGACAGATGCCTATGATTTGGATACCAGCCATATTCTGCGCCATTATGATTCCAACGGCAAGAAGTGCCCCCTTTACTATACGGAGCATGAGGATGAGTGGGAGCAGCTTAAACGGGATGTAAAGGCTTATTAGTACTTGGGTCTGCTGATGCTTAAGGTGTTTTGCGCCATATCATCGGCAAGCTGTCTGGAGTTGAGCTGAAGCTCGTAAATATCTCCTGAATAAGTCATGGAAAGACTGATGCAGGAATCCTGATATACATATTCTTCATGCCATGTATCCGGAGGATCCAGATTCAGCAGGGCGTCCTTGGCAGACAGGATGTGATCCTGCAAAGCTTCCGGAGAAAGGGTGTGATCCGGCGAGGCAGGGGTTAAAATTGCAAGAATCAATTCGGCGTAATTTTCGATATTTGTTCCGGAGAAGCTGACAAAGTGGACCGTTCCGGAACCGGTGTCGTAATTGATGGAGCATCTCATTTCGCCGCAGTCATAGGATAAAATCTGCTGAAATGAGGTATAATACTCGCTGCCGCTGTCTACATAGGAGTTAAAATAGGTATCGTCAAGGGGACTGTCCTCCGAAGCAGCCTGGCCAAAGAAGCTGATTATTTCTGCTGCAGCCTGATCATAAGCAATTCCCAGGTGGTAGTAGGTACACTGCAGGCCGAGCGCTTCAATGTCTTCCGCGGCATAGTAATAATATTTTGTGTCTCCGTAAATTTGTAAATCCAGAGGCGTAAGAGCCTCCAACTTTTTCCAGTCGGCTGAATCCGTCGTTGTCTTTTCGGGGGATTCGGCTTTTTCCTGTGTTACGGACGGATCTGCGTCGGAAGCTTCATTGCTTTTATCGTCTGACGTGTCTGTGTCGGGATTGTCGGAAGCCATATTGTCTTTATCGTCTGACGGATCTGTGTCGTAATTATCGGAAGCCTTAATTGTTTCTTCGTCGGTTGGATCATCGGAGGTTACCTCCTTAGATGGATGCTCCGTGTTTTTTTCGCCGGGAGTATTTTCTCTGGCGGAGTAAGCGTTTCCTGTCGGCTCCGTGCCGCTTTTATGGATTAGCTGTGCGCACACGATAAAGCATAAAATAAGGCATACCAACAGCATGGAGCCCAGCAGAACCAGCTTGGGCGTATCTCTTTTCGGCTTTTGTCCTGCGGGGCTTACATTGTCAGACGAGGAAGCCTTTTTGACGGCGTTCACTTTTTCATCTGTAGAACTGTTTTCGTCAGTGATATTGTCAGTTGAGAAAGTGTTATTTACTGTGGCAATATCGTCGCTGACTAAGCTGCTCCGGGTTGTGGGGGCACCGGATTCATGGTGCTCATCTGCATTCCTGACGGCAGCAGAGCTGTGAGTGTTATACAATATGACCTGTCGTTTGCAGTGCTCACACCAAAGTGATGCTGACAGCTCCGATTCGCAAAAGGGACAATACTTCTTCATCAGATTCTCCTTATACAAATAGACTGGTCCTATCGTAACAACAGAAAGCAGTTTTGTCAAATGCTGTGGCGGCCTGCCCGCAATTCCTGCTCTAAAAACCGCTTTATGTACGGATTGTTTTCTTCGCTCAATGCAGGCTGGAACGCCATGTAACGGCATTTCTGATACTGTTCACCATCCAACACAAAGGTATATC
>CAJUIA010000018.1:17771-80849 GCA_910586485.1 uncultured Acetatifactor sp. | reverse complement strand
GACATCCTTGGTATGCGCACCGACGTGCTTGCCGCCTTTACGGACAACTATATCCAGCTGCAGCAGCAGATCGCCGACGCCGCCTGGGAAAGCGCCAATGCACAAATCGCAGCCCAAAAGGAAGCGGCCAAAGGTACAGACGGTACAAAAGGAACCGCGAAGGCCCTGATCAGAAACCTTGCAGAGGGCCTGCAGCATACGGAAGGAAAAGCCCCTGCAGATCAGGCCGCCCTCGCAGAAGAGACTATCATCACCCGCGACGGCCTGATTCTCACGCCCATACAGCCCGGCGATGAGATGTACGAGCTCATACAGAAATATAACACCTATCTGGAAAGCATTGACGGTAACCTGGAAAAAATGCTGCCCGGCTCCATACGGGAGCAGAGCAGTCTGGTGCAGGAGGACATCAGCCGGGTAACAGGCATTACCATAGCAAACAGCAAAAATATTCAGCCCCTTGTAAATCAGAATTTCCATATTTCACTTCCCAACGTAACCAACAGTACTTCCGCGGAAGCCTTACTGAACGATCTGCAGTCCATCGCGTTAAAGAAGTACCAGGTAAATTGGTAAAAATCCGATCATCTAAAACGGAGGTAAACAGTAATGAGCAACATATCGGACGAGCTGTTAAAGGCAATCAAATACGCCGTTGATAAAAAAGCAATCAACTGCGACCGCACTTATAAATCCGTAGTCCTGGGCGTCACGCCCAAGGGCTGCGTAGTCCTGGATAGCGGCGGAAAGGAAAGAACCGTTCCCTGCTGCATACCCGGTGCCGTGCTAAAAACAGGCCAAAGAGTGTGGATCAAGGAGCCCCTGGGAGACCTGAAGGGGCTCCACATCTGCGGACTGATTTAATAAATATGAAAGAGGTGAATTCATTGGCAAAACCATTTATTCGACGCATCAATCCCTTTGACGCTGCCCTGCCCAGGGAAATTACCCTCTCCTGGAGTGGCAGCCGTGCCTGTGCGAACAGGATTATCATCAGTGATAACGAAACAAATGCCATTGTATTTGACGACACTGTCTCAACCTATGCTTTAAAGCATACCATACCCCCAAATACGCTCACGAATGGGAAAAAATATGTGATACAGGCTCAGATCTTCGACGAAGAAAATATTCCTTCCACCTTATCCGACAAGGTCCTTTTCTTTACCTTTGCCACACCGGAATTCAGTTTTGATGGCATAACTGACGACACGGTAATAGCAAACTCATCCTTTACCGCCACGATTCATTATTACTCGGCCGACTGGGAAGCTATCAGCAAATGTGTATTTTATCTTTATGATGCCGCAAAAAAACAGCTGTTAAAGAGCAGCGAGCAGACGGACGATCAGGACATCCGTTATACCTTTAAGGGACTGGATAATGATACGGTCTATTATATAAGGTGTGAGGGCGTTACCGTAAACGGCATGGAGCTGGATACGGGATTCATAAAAATCATGGTGAAATTTTCCAATCCAAACAGTTATGCCCGCATCTATGCCGATCCGCTGCCCGCTCAGGGCTGTGTCCGAGTAGCCTCCAACCTGATTATTATCCAGTACAACGGCACCGAGGCATTTGATTATCAGAACGGCATGATCGACCTGAGGGATAAAACTCTTTATTACGACGAAGGTTTTCTCATTGAGGGCGATTTTACATTGCTGCTGCGGGGAACGCATCTTTGGCAGACTGCGGACCTGTTAAAAATGAGCAACGGAAAGCGGGGCCTTACCTTGAGTTCCCGCATTTATACGGACGGGACTCTTCGGTTTCGTCTGCTTGTACCTGACGGTGCCGCCAATTATCTGCTATATTCGGAGCCCCTGACCTTTTCTCAGGAGGACCTGCTTACCATTGCTCTGAAACAAAAAAATCATATTTATCAGCTTGATGTATTTCAAGGAAACGGAGGTGACAGGTAATATATGTTTATATGCGGAAGTAACTTCGTCGGCGGCGGACTGGCCTGCACGCCTACGCCTGCCGGAATGGAAAACATAAATTATGTTGAAATAAAAAACGGAATCTATGATGATCTTTATATCACAAAATCCACGGAAATAGAACCAGGCATTAACGGTCCCGCGGAATGGGACTTTGATACAGTTTTGTGGGCAAAGTTCAACGGAAACACCATTGCCGGCAATATCGACTGGAGCCTGGAAACCACCTCCCACATTGTTTTAAAAAGCAGATCCGAGGGCAGCTTTCAATGGAAAACCATCGCCGTAAAAGAAGTCGTAAGTACGGATGATTTTGTTATCAATTATCCTGATTACTTTACTGCCTCCGGCGAAACCGTTGAATATGCCATCGTTCCCGTACTGTATGGTGCGGAAGGCACTTATGCACGCACAAGGACCACCTGCAGATTTGACAAGACCTTTTTAATCGAGGGCGATACCGTCTGGGGAACAGAGCTGACCGACGGCTTTTGCGATACCACCCGCAATATTCCCTCTTCGACCGTAGAGCTTTTAAACCGAAAATATCCCGTCTTTGTGAGGAACACTTTGGCCAACTACGACACCGGCAGCTGCCGCGGCTCCTTTGTTCCCTTCGCGGATGAGGAAGGCTGCGAGCTGGCCTATGACGCACGCTGCGATTACCAGCGCACGAAATATCAGCGGGAATTTATGGATTTTATCTGCGACGGCATTCCCAAGATTCTGAAGCTGCCGGACGGCCGGCTATGGCTGGTACAGATTACGCCCAATCCCGCCGATGCGGCAAATGAACAGTATAATGACCGTGATGTATCCTGGTCCTGGGTTGAAGTTGGAGATGTCAACTCAGAGGAAGATTTATACTATCTTGGATTTTCGGCCGTAGAGCCTGAGTGGTGGAGCCATGGCTGATAAATTGACCCAGGAGGATCTGCTGATTGTTCTCCAACACTCGGCAAATCCGATGATAAAACTGAATATTGAAGTATTAGATGCCAACCGCAGGATCATCGGCACCCTGAACTGCAGTATTACCAGCGGCAGCATGTCAATCAACGGCGAATCCGATGTCCGGCGAACGGCAGGCTTTGTGGTACAGCCAACCCTGACGGAAAAGATAAAGCTCACGGAAAGCAGCCTGCTCTGGCTGAACAGAGACATCCGCCTGTCCGTTGGCTTATATAATCCGGCGGCAAAGCAGTACAAATATTACCCGCTGGGATGCTATATCTATACGGATACCGCCGGCACATATGATGCCGTCACGAATCAGCTCACGATTCAGTGCGCCGATTTCATGAAAAAGCTGGACGGCACCAAAAACGGCCAGTCAGGAGCCCTGCTCGTCTCCTATCCTGCCTGTCAGGTAAACGAAGCCACCGGGGAAGTCCTGAAATATAATACGATCCGCGGCGCCGTGATCCGGACCTTAGAGCAGTCCGCCGGAATCACCAATCACAGGATCGACCACATCGGCGAGTATAAAGCCATGCCTGAATATAACGAAAACTGGCAGCAATACAGGGAAGAGCATGAAACCACCTGGAATACAATTCCTTTCGATCAGGAATTCTCCGCCGGATGCAGCATTCTTTCCATTCTCACCACCTTCCGGGACTTATATCCCAATTATGAGATGTTTTTCGATATGGAATCCAATGCCTTTATCTGCCAGCTGAAGCCTATGTGCTATGAGGATGATATTTATCTGGACAACGGTTTTCTGCAAAGAGTCTTAATATCCGAAAACATCTCCACCGACATGACCGGTGTAAGAAACATCTGCGAAATCTGGGGAAAAGTGATCGAAACGGATTTTTACGGCGAGGAATGCTCCTGTGCAAATAATGTATACGCCGCTTCCCTGGCCGGTTATGAGGACGAATACCACCACGGCGATATGATTGCCCTGAAAATCCCCTGCAAAAACCAGGACACTCCGCAAATAAACATAAACGAGTTTGGCGCCATCCCCGTTTTAAAAGAATCCAATAACGAGCCGCTCAAGGCCGATGCCCTGAAGGAGGGTGAGGTATACGCCTTCCGAATCAGCAAAAAATATGCCGATCAGCAGACTGTAACCTGTGCATATCTGCTGGGCCAGTGGCAGGTTCATGCCGCCAATGTCCTTACAAACGGAAAAAGGAGCGGACAGTATGTTACCGGTTCCGACGGCAGGGAATATGAGCTCTACTCAAAGGAGTATTTTAAACATGTTTTGAACTGTGAGCGTGTTGACATGACCGTTATCCCCAATTCACCCTTTACGGTGGAAAAACTGGGCGAAATACTTGACGTCAAGGTCAGCGGGGAATTTGAAAACATTACCTCCGACGATCTGGCCGCAGACAGGGCAAAATGGGAAAACTGGAAAAACTGCAGGCTCACGGATAACATTACCATCACTACTGCTCTCCTGCCCTTTGTGGACGTAAACAAAAAGGTATCCTACAAGCCCTGTGATTCCGAAAAAGAGCATCAATATATCATCACTTCAGTTTCCCATGATTTCGCCGGATATACCACCACAATCACCATGTACCGCTTTTATCCGCTGTATGAGACGATGCTTAAGGAAAGCGGAACTCATAAGACGCTGTCTTCCTTCAGCCACGGCGTCTTAGGCAAATATGCCTACGACCGGCTGACGGCCGTAACCGGCGGCGAGGAATTATAATTCATGTCTTTCTATCACTTTACAGGAGGTTAAGTCCATGTCAATCCATGCCGCACAAATCAGAGCCAAACTGAATATCGGCAGCAGAAATGTCAAAAAAGCATATAAAGGAGCCGGCCTGGTATACTCTTCCGGAAGCTCCGTCACCTATCATGTAGACACCGGCATTACCTACCGGGAGGAAATAAATGAAGGGGAATCCTGCCTGTCTCCTAAGACCTTTACCCCTGCAAAATCCGGCTGGGAGTTTGCAGGCTGGCGGCAGGATACCGCTGCGCCTGCTGCCGGCAGCGTGGAAAGCAGTGTACCCATGGGCAGCAGTCCGGTCACGCTGTACGCAGTGTTCCGCAAACTGATTACGGTGACATACTATAACAACAGCACTTCCGCAAGCAGCACTTCCAGATACCGATATTATAACAATGGAAACGTGGCCAATCCGTCGTTTACCCTGACCCAGGCAAGCTCCAGCTGGACGCCCAGAGGCTGGTCCACCAGCAACCAAGGTAATGCCGGGATCACCTATGCCAACGGGGCTACATTTACGAGGGACTCGGACATCACTTTGTATGGCTTGTATCAGCAGACCGTCACGGTCACTTATTACAACAACTCTACCACGGCCAGCACAACGACAGGGACAAGATATTGGGCGCCGGCCGGCAGCATTAACCCCAGCTTTACCCTGACACAGGCTGGGATTTCCGGCTGGGCGGCACGCGGGTGGAGCACCGGCACGGGAGCAGCGTCAGGAATCACCTACAACAGCGGAGCCGCCTTTACCCGCGACAGCAATATCACCCTGTACGGCATGTATTACCAGACAATTACCCTGACCACCTATAACGGCAGCAGCTCCCCTGCCGCTCACAACGGGACCAGATACTACTGCCCCGGATCCGGCAGCGTGGTCAATCCCACATTTACTGTCAGCGCTGCCGCTCTTAGCGGCTGGAGCTTTGACGGCTGGAGTACCTCTTCCGGGGCAACGGCAGGTATATCCTATAGCAGTATATCGGGGCTTTCTCTTGCGTCAAGCCTTACCCTGTACGGCCGCTACAGCCAGATCATCACCTTATCTTACAATGGCAACGGCGCCTCCGGCGGCTCTGTGGCGGCCCAGTTTGCTACCAGATACTGGAACTCCGGCAATGTGGCAAATCCTACATTTACCCTCAGTGCCAACGGCTTTAGCCGCAGCGAGGCCTCATTCGTCAACTGGGCTCTTGGAAGTATCAGCGGAACACGTTATGCGCCAACAGCAAGTATAACTCTTTCCGCAAGCGCTGTCATGTACGCAATCTGGACAGGTGTAAGCCAAAATCTGACTTTAATTAACAACTGCATCTATCTGTATCAATATGAAAACCAAATAGCCGTACCTGAACCGACGCTTAAACAACTGTCGTCCTCCTTAATTGACTGTTCTCTTTACCGGGGTGTCGTTATTAATCTAAAGCAAATAGAAGCAAGCACGAACCATGAAGGAACAGGTGCATATATAGGCGTTTATGAAACCGGCGGAAATTTTCTGCCGCTTTGCCATATCTACAGAGAATGGGCCTACGTTGGCGGTACCAAGCACACAGAACGTCTTGTAAACTATGGTACGGATACTACATTGCTTTTTGCTCAAAGCAGTGGCAGCGTTCATCTGTATATAGGAACACAAAAATCTCCATATGGTGCAAAAACCTATGTGCATGGTAATCCCTTTTGGTGGTTCAACTATATTAAGCTTCTGCCGCGCTGATAAAAGCCAAAGCAAGCTTTACAATACCAGTTCATAACAAAATAATAAGAGAGGTGCAATATGTCCGAATACGAAACCGAATTTTCCCAGTTTCCAAACAAAAAAATTACTTTACATGGTTTTAAGAATGTTGATGATACTCTGGCCCCCGTTATCAATCAGATCAACGATCTCCGCTCGAAGGGCTTATACGATCAGGCTGCACGCATCATTCACAACAACAGCGACGTCCTGTCGCAGTATGTGGCTGATGCCGTTACCTTCCGCACCTGGGAGGAAGAAATATATAATGCCCAGAAATACGCAAGGCAGGTACAACAGTCCGTATTCCTTGACGAAGCCGAGCCTGACGATTGTCAGGAGGGAGACGTATGGATAGGAGGGCGTGTTTCATGAACCCTGTATCCCTTTATCCCAATGCCGTAGATGAAATGATATTCTTTCAGGATAATGATATTGAAAAGGCCGAAAAGCTCAACACCTATAACGGCTTGATTTCTCAGGGAAAATACAGCGAGGCTGCCGATTATCTCAAACAGCACAAAGAACTTTACGGCTTTTCCGCCGACTATCTGAATGCCCTCGAAAACCGTATTTTCCGCCTGCAGGAATATCTGCTGACAAAACACAAGAAAACTCCCTGCATTTACTCGGAAAACGAACCCGATGCCGTTTCCCTGAACGAGGGGATCATCTGGATTTAATAACGCAAAATGAACGAAGGTGAATTAACATGGCAAATTTCAGTACCTATAAAAAATTAGAATTACCGCTTTCTACCGAAAAGTACAATGTTCAGGTATTTAACAAAAACAATCAGGCGATTGATTCGGAGCTGCACAAGCTTGATCTGAAAAATCAAAGCCAGGATGAGCTGCTGGCCACCAGGGAAGCCCTAAGCGCTGAAAGCGCAAGAATAGATACCCTGATTGCCGGTCTTACCACAAGATTAAATACTCTGGCAGACAGCGACGATACTACCCTGGACCAGCTAAGCGAGATTGTTGCCTACATTAAAAACAACAAGTCATTAATTGACGGTATCACTACCAGCAAAGTAAATGTTTACGACATTATTGATAATCTGACAACTGCCTCTGCCGGCAAGCCCCTGTCCGCTCGGCAGGGAAATCTGCTAAAAAATATGCTTACGGATTTAACCGCCATTGTCGGAGACAAGGTAGATAAAATATCCGGTAAAGGGTTATCGGCAAATGATTATACCGATGCGGAAAAAAATAAGCTGGCCGGGATTGCCGGCGGCGCAGAAGTCAACGTACAGGCCGACTGGAGCGCCACGGATACCGCAAGCGACGCTTTTATCAAAAACAAACCGGCAATACCGACAAGAGTAAGCCAGCTTGCAAATGACAGCGGCAACATAACCTCCGACAGCATCAAAAAAATCGTGACCGTTTCCGCCCTGCCGGCAGATGCGGCATCTCATCCGGATACCTTATATATTGTCCTGTAACAAAAAGGTCAGCCCCTGTCAATCCAAAAATAACCTGCTATAAACACAAAGGAGAAGCATTATGTCTGAAATAAATGAAACAATCATAACCGGCAAAAAATTTCGCAGCTTAATTGATAAAACAAATAGATTATGGCAAAGAATATCCTTTTGGACAAGCGCCTCAGATGTAGAATTCAGTGACGGCGCTACACTGGAAAGCAAATTCGGCGCTTTAACAAATCAGGTTGATGCAATCGTCGAAAAAACCGGCGGCTATAAAATATGCGTTATGCCCCTGGCACAATATAACGCTTTGCCTGCAAAGGATGCCAATACCTTATATTTTTGCACGTAAACAGGAAGGTGGTAGAAAACATGCCCTCAAGCTTTTATAAAGATTCAAAATTGAAAATCTACTTGGAAAATCACAAAATTAAAAAAGGCTACTGCGGTGACAAATTGTTTTATACATGCGGAAATACCGTTACCTATGTTGTCAACGGCGCAAATTATTATGAGGATGTAGAAGAAGGTGCTTCCGTATTGTCCCCGACAAGCTTCACGCCCGCCAAGCCCGGATGGACTTTTTATGGATGGAGCTTAAGCGCTGCCGGCCACTCTGTACAAACAAATTTAACAATGGGCGAAAATCCGATTGCATTATATGCCGTCTGGCGCAGGGAAAATAATGTTCCTGACCAGACTCTTTCCTGGACATACGATGGTGCGGCGGAAAAGCTTACGCCATACAATCCCGGCGGGGATTGGACCGCAGAAGTATCTATTGACAAGGTTACGGATATATTTAACAACACGGCCGGAAATGTACTTTGTAACATAAGGGTTGGCGGAACTGTAGGAAGAAGCTTTGTGAGTAAGCCCATATACGGCAGCTCCGCTTACGAGGTCCTGGATTACAGGATAGAGGAATATGCCGGTTATCCCGGTTATGGAAGGGCTTCCTTTCAGATTTCCGGGTCAGGTAATATAACCGCAGACTGTAACAAGTGGGAGCCTTACCCGTCAGACGGCACCACCTATTATAAGCATTACACCGGCGGCGACATTCACATATCCAATGTGGTGAAAAAAGGAACTTCTACCGTTGAGTGGTCCGTCGGATAATTGTCGAATGGGGAGGGCATCCTCTCTTCACTCCATATTCCTCCGCAGCTGCCCGCAGGCCCCGTCGATGTCCCTTCCCAGCTCTCTTCTGACGGTAACATTGACCCTTGCTTTTTCCAGCCTGCTCTTAAACGCCTGCACCCTTGCCCCCGCAGAGCTGACATAATCCCGCTCTCTCACAGGGTTGACAGGGATCAGATTTACATGGCAGGCAAGGGGCCTGGCCAGCTGCGCCAGCTGCCCGGCGTCCTCCTCCGTATCATTTACCCCGCCTACCAGACTATACTCAAAGGTAATCCGCCGGCCTGTCTGTTCAAAATAATAAGCGCAGGCCTGCATCAGCTGGTCTATGCTGTATTTTTCCGCAATGGGCATCAGCCTCCGCCGCTTTTCATCCGTCGTTCCATGGAGGGACAAAGCCAAAGTGATCTGCAGCTTTTCATCCGCCAGCTGTCTCATCCGGGGCACGATCCCGCAGGTGGACACCGTCACATTCCTCTGGCTGATGTGAAAGCCGTTTTCATCCGTGAGAATCCTTAAAAAAGTCAGCAGATTTTCGTAATTGTCCAACGGCTCTCCAATTCCCATCACCACCACATTGGAAACACGCTCACCCGTTATTCTCTGTATGGCATAAACCTGCTCCAGCATTTCCGAGGGCAGGAGGCTGCGTTCCAGCCCGCCTATGGTAGAAGCGCAAAAGCGGCAGCCCATCCGGCAGCCCACCTGAGACGAGATGCAGACGCTGTTGCCATGCTTATATTTCATCCATACGCTCTCCACCGTATTGCCGTCCGACAGTCGGAATAAAAATTTCCGGGTGCCGTCAATCCTGGACTCCTGGATCTTTACCGGCTCCAGTGCGGTATAAAGAAACGTTTGGACGCACTTTTCCCGCAGTTGCCCGGAAAGATCCGTCATGGCCTCAAACCCCTCCGCCAGCTTCACATGAATCCACCGATAAATCTGTCTGGCCCGAAAAGGCTTTTCCCCCAGCGCCGTCAGTTCCTCCGTAAGCCGGGGCAGCGTCATGGACTTTATATCTTTTTTTCTCCCGTCTTTTCTTTCCATCTTTTTCTTCACAATCTTCCCGATATGCCGCCTCAGGCGGCACAAACAATCCGCAAATGAGAAGAATGCCCGTATTTGGCATTCTTTCAGGTGAAACTTAGATTTTCTTAGGTTGAGTTCCTTACAACCTTAGAAAATCTTTTCACCTTGTTACCTTTTAAACCTGGCGATAAAGAATCCGTCCGCCTCCATAAATCCCGGAAAGAGCTGAATACATGCCCTGCGTTCCTCATCAGTCAGCTTTGGCTCCTTTCCCTCCCTGCTCCGCAGGGCCTCCGTTTCCTTCTTCTGCTGATAAAGCAGCTCCGGCAGCTCCGCTTCAAAGGGCAGGGGCGCAAAGCCCAGCTCGCCTGTGAGGAAGCGGACCATTTCCTCGTTTTCCGCAATGCTGACGGTGCAGGTACTGTAAAGAAGAATTCCTCCGGGCTTTACATACCTGCTGCACACCCTGACGATCTCCCTTTGCAGGGCGCTTAAGTTTTCCATGCCCTCCGGCGTGACGTGGTATTTTATATCCCTTTTTTTGCCCATAACCCCCAGTCCTGAGCAGGGCACATCCAAAAGGAGCACATCTGCCTTTGCCTCACAAGCCTCATCAAAACAGGCGGCATCCCATACCTCTGTCTCTATGTTTTTTGCCCCCATGCGGCTTATGTTCTCCCGGATCAGGTCCGTCTTCTCTTCCGAAACGTCCCTGCTTAACACCCTTCCCGCCTTTTCCGCCGCCAAGATGCTCTTGCCTCCGGGCGCCGCACACACGTCCATCACAAAATCCGTACCCTTGATCCCCGCCAGCTCCACGGCAAGGGCAGAGCTGACATCCTGCACCGTCCATTTTCCTTCCTGAAAGCCGGGAAGTTCACCGATATTTTCACTGTGCTCCATAAGCCTGACAGAAGGCAGATAAGGGCTTTCCCTTAAGCTCACGCCCTTTTCCTTAAGCCCCTGCACTATTTTCTCCTGCTCCCGTCCGTCCAGTCCCGAACAAAAGCGCAGAGAGACCGGCTGAATCCTCATCAGCCCCTCCAGCATGGTTTTTGTAATCTCCTGCCCATATTCCTCCAGGAAGCGCCGCACCAGCCATTCCGGCATAGAATACTTCACCGCCAGGTATGACAGCGGCTCCTTTGCTTCATCCGGCAGCGGCAGATTGTCCTTATTTCTGGAAAGATTGCGCAGGATACCGTTGGCAAACCCCCGCAGGGAGCCGAAGCCATGCCTTGCCGCCAGCTTGCAGGCTTCGTTGCAGACTGCGCTGTCCGGCACGGAATCCATAAAGAGCAGCTGATAAACGCTCATCCGCAAAAGATTCCGCACAAGGGGCTTCATTTTCTTCACCGGATGGGAGGAAAAATGATCCAGATAATAGTCCAGCTCCTGCCGTCTTTCCAGCGTTCCTTCCGTCACCCGTTTGATAAAGCCCTTATCACGGGACGGAAGGTAATTATACTTATCCAGCACATCCTTCATCAGCCGGCTGGAAAACCGTTCCTCCCGCTCCAGGGCCAGAAGGGTCTCCAGTGTAATCTCCCGTACATCCTCCGCCACGGTCAGTCGCGCCTCCTGTTCCCGCCAAACAGCAGAATCAGCCGCAGCAGCTGCAAAATGGATGAGGCCGCTGCCGCCACATAGGTCATGGCCGCCGCACTTAAAACCTTTTTACAGCCCCTGTTCTCTTCCATGCTCACCAGGCCGTACTGGTCAATCTTGGCAATGGCTCTGGAGGAAGCGTTAAACTCTACCGGCAGTGTCACCAGCTGGAACAAAACGGAAAGGGAAAAGGCCCAGATCCCAATCTGGATCAACACATTATTCCAGCTCAACAGCATCCCCAGGATGATAATGGGCATACCAAGCCTGCTGCCGATATTCACCACCGGAACCAAAGCCGTCCTGAAATTCAGCGGCGAATATCCCTTTGCATGTTGAATGGCATGGCCGCACTCATGGGCCGCCACCCCCACCGCCGTAACGGTAGCCTCGTTAAAATTCTGATAGGAAAGCCGCACGGTGTTTGTTCTGGGGTCATAATGATCCCCCTGGTCAGACTGCAGGCATTCAATCTGCACATTGTAAAGACCTTCATTGTTTAAAATGCGCCTTGCCGCCTCCGCGCCGGTAATACCCGTGGAATTTCCCACCTTGCCGTATTTTTTCATGACACTGTTCACCCGGAAGCTGGCTCCCAGACACAGTACCATGCCGATGATAACAAGAATATAGGTAAAATCATAATAATAGTATGGCATAAAAATCTCCTTTCCCGTTCCTGCAATTCACAGGCGCCTGCATAATGCCTGGCACTACGGCCTGCCCGCCTCCGGCGCTTTCAGGACCTCTCCCGGCTCCAGCCTTACCCCAAGTAAAAAGTCGTGGGCCGGCATCCGCTTTTTCCCTTCCAGCTGCAGCTCCAGTAGCCGCAGGGCGCCCTGTCCCGTTGCCACGGTTACAGAATCCTTTTCCACGCTTAGAATTTCTCCCGGCGCGTGTCCCGATACATCCCGCTCCGCCTCCGAAGCCGCTTTCCATATCTTAAGCTGCCTGCCCTTTAAGCCCGTATAGGCACTGGGCCAGGGCGTCAGCCCTCTGATCAGCCTGTCAATCCGGGCGGCCGGCTGTGAAAAATCAATGGCCCCCATTTCCTTGCTGATCAGGGGCGCATAACAGCTTTGACTATCGTCCTGCTTTTCGGGCTTTAAATTTCCCTGCTCCAGAAGCGCAAGTGCCTCTACTATGGCCTCTCCGCCCAGCAGCGTCAATCTGTCATGCAGCGTTTCAAAATTATCCTCCGGTCCGATTTCTGTCTCCTTTTTATAGAGCATGTCGCCCGTGTCAATCCCGGCATCCATCTGCATGATGGTGATCCCCGTTTTTTCTTCCCCGTCAATGATCGCGTGCTGAATAGGGGATGCGCCTCTGTATTTCGGCAGCAGCGACCCATGGATATTCAGGCTTCCGAAGGGAGGTATATCCAGGATCTCCTGTGACAGAATCTGCCCGTAAGCGGCAACAATAAAAACATCTGCCCCATATGACCGTAATTCCTCCACCGCCTCCGCCGTTTTAATCCGCTTCGGCTGTAAAACCGGAATGCCATGCTCCAACGCGCAGACCTTCACGGGGGAGGGGACAGGCTCCCTGCTTCGTCCCTTCGCCTTATCCGGCTGCGTCACCACGGCAGCAGCCTCATGCCCTGCCCTTATCAACGCCTTCAGGGCTCCGGCCGCAAAATCCGGCGTTCCCATAAAAAGAATCCTCATGCTTCCTCCTCATCCTCGTCTCCGGGCTTTACATCCTGAAGCTCCCCTTCCACCTTTTCCACATAAAGGTGGCCGTCCAGATGATCCAGCTCATGACAGATCGCTCTGGCTAAAAGCTCCGTTCCCTCCAGCTCAAAGGGCTTCATGTTCACGTCCATCGCCACCGCCTTCACGTAATTCGGCCTGGTGACCTGCCCCGACTTTCCGGGCACGCTTAAGCACCCCTCCTGGCCGGTCTGCTCTCCGGAGGTTTCTACAATCCTGGGATTAATCAGGATATGCGGATCCTCTCCCGTGGTGTCTATGACCACGATTCTCTTTAAGATGCCCACCTGAGGCGCTGCCAGACCCACGCCGTTTGCCTCATACATGGTCTCCAGCATATCCTCGATCAGCTCCTTAATCCGGGGCGTTACCTCCGTTACCTCCTTACACTTTTTGGTAAGCACCTCATCTCCGATCTCACGTATGTTTCTGATAGCCACTTTACTCCCCTGCCTTTCCCTAAACTTAAACCGCAAAGTCAAACTGCACCGTTTCCGTCCGCAGCTGCCCTGCGTTTATATATTCCTCCAAAAAATCCTTTATTTCTATCAGTTTATCATATTTTGGCGATTTCACATAGAAAACAAATCTAAAAATATCATTAATTCTGCTGATGGCAGCAGGCGCCGGCCCGATCAGCCGCACAGAGCCGTTTTCGTCCTCCCTTACGCATCCTGCATTCTTCCCGCCTGCATTCCATGCCAGGTCCGGGCCGTACCGGCCCTTCACCGCTTCCGCTAAAGACACCGCCAGCCCGCCTGCTTTTTCTTCATCCCTGTCAAAGATCTGTACCGCCAGCATATGCGCTGCCGGCGGATAGTCCCCCAGCTCACGGTAAAGAATCTCTTCCCGATAAAATCCCTCATAGTCCTGCCTGGCCGCATAGATCACCGCATAATGCTCCGGCTGGTAGGTCTGAATCACCGCTTCTCCCGGAAGACTGCCTCTGCCTGCCCTGCCCACAGCCTGCGTCAGCAGCTGGAAGGTCCGCTCCCCCGCCCGGTAATCCCCTGCGCTTAAGGACAGATCCGCCGCCAGCACGCCCACCAGAGTCACCCCCGGAAAGTCATGACCCTTGACAATCATCTGTGTACCGATCAGCACATCCGCCTCCCTGTTGGAAAAAGCGGATAAAATCTCTTCGTAGCTGCCCTTTGTTTTCGTGGTATCTCCGTCCATCCGCAGCGTGCGCACACCGGGAAACATAAGCTTTAATTTTTCCTCGATCTGCTGTGTTCCTGCCCTGAACCCGCTGATATACTTAGAGCCGCATTTCGGGCAAAGGCTGACCTTCTGCTCACTGTAACCGCAATAGTGGCAAATCAGCATTCCATTTTTATGCTCCGAAAGGGACACGTCACAATGAGGGCATTTCATCACATGACCGCAGGCCCTGCAGGAGATAAACCCTGCATAGCCCCGTCTGTTCAAAAACAGAATGCTCTGCTCCCTCTTCGTAAGTCTGTCCGCCAACAGCTCCTGCAGCTTCCTGCTGAAAATAGAGCGATTCCCTTCCATTAATTCCTGCCGCAGGTCCACCGTGTATACCTCCGGCAGCTGCCCTCCGGTCAGCCTTTCCTTCAGCTCAAAAAGCCGGTATTCCCCCTTCTGCGCCCGAAAGTACGCCTCCATGGAGGGTGTGGCCGACCCCAGCACCAGACCGGCGCCGTGCAGCCCTGCGACCTGGGCCGCCGTCTCTCTGGCATGATATTTGGGCGTCTGCTCGCTCTTATAGCTGCCCTCGTGTTCCTCGTCCATCACAATGACGCCAAGGCTGGGAAAAGGCGTAAACAATGCGGATCTGGGGCCGATGATCACGTCGATCTCACCTTTCTTCGCCCTCTCGCACTGGTCATATTTTTCCCCGGCTGACAAGGTGGAATTCATGACGCTGACCCTGTCTCCAAACCGTCTGTAAAAACGCAGCAGAGTCTGGTAGGTCAGCGCGATCTCCGGGATCAGCATAATCGCCTGCCTGCCCCGTTTTACCGTTTCTTCAATGATTTTTAAGTAAACCTCCGTCTTCCCGCTGCCCGTAATCCCATGAATCAGATAAGTTCCCGGCTTTCCCGCGTCAAAGTCCCGCATAACCTCATCCGCAATATAACGCTGGGCGGGACTTAAAACCGGCACGGAAGCGCTGTCTGCTCCCCCGGCCGTTCCCTGCCTGTCTCCGAATACGCCGTCCTCCGGATGGACCGGATTCCGCAGGCTGGTCTTGGTCACCACCCGCACCGCTCCTGCCTTTTCCAGGCTTTTCACTGTCTGCGCGGAAACCCCCAGCTTTCCCGTCACCCACTCATAAGGAATCCGTTCCTGCTCCGCCAGCTCCCGCAGCAGCCTTTCCTTTGCCACCTGCTTTTTCCGGATACTTTCCCCCAGCAGAGACAGTATCCCTTCCCGGTCCATGCTGCGCAGCAGCGTCCGCCGCTCCAGCCTTTTCACGGACTGCCTTGCCGGCAGTACCGTCTTTAATGCCTGAATCATGGTGGAGCCGTAATTTTTCCGGATCCAGCCTGCCAGGGCGATCATCTTATCCTCCACGCCCACACCGTTTTGCACAATGCCCAGAATATCCTTTGTCCGGGCCGGATCAAACTTACATTTTTCCCCGATGTCAATGACGTATCCCTTAAGCTGTCTGTTGCCGTTTCCGAAGGGCACAGCCACGCACATCCCAATTTCAAGGGTATCCTGCAGGCGCTCCGGCACCCGGTATTGAAAAGGCCTATCCAGTTTTTCCTGTGAGACATCCACAATGATGTCTGCGTACCGCTCTGCCACTTTTGTCTCCCCGCTTCAGATATGCTGCAGTCCGCCCTCCAGCAGCTCCCTGATCATCACTCTTTCGTCCATGGGATATTTTTTTCCCTGAATTTCCTGATAGTCTTCATGGCCCTTACCTGCCAGAACAATAATGTCCCCCTCTTCGGCATGGGAAATACAGAAAGCCACCGCCTCCCGCCTGTCGCAGATTTCCACATAAGCCCCGTCCGTCCTGCTGATTCCCGTCTTAATGTCCTCGATAATGCTCTGAGGCTCTTCAAATCTTGGATTGTCCGAGGTGATAACCGTAAGATCCGCCAGTCTTCCGCTGACCTCTCCCATCTCAAACCTGCGCATTTTCGCCCGATTGCCTCCGCAGCCGAACAGGCATACCAGGCGATGCGGATGATACTCCTTAAGTGTGGTCAAAAGGCTCTCCAGCGCCATTGCGTTATGCGCATAATCTATGAGCACGATGAATTTGTCGGATACCTCCACCTTCTCGATCCGCCCCTTCACCTTTGCTCCTAAAAGCGCTCTGCAGATCACCGCCTCATTCACCTGAAAATGGCGGCAGATAGAGATAGCACAAAGTGCGTTATAGACGCTGAATTTTCCCGGCATGGGCACCTTTACGTCCAGCTCAATCAGCCCTTCCGTGTGAAAATCTACCCCCAGGGCGCCGGGCATGTAAACCCGCTTGATGCCGGCAGCCCGAAGCATATTGGCCTCACCCAGACCGTAAGTCTCCAGCTCACAGGTATGATCCTTGATAATCCCTTCCACATGAGCATCGTCCCCATTGACAATCCCCACCCTGCACTGCTTAAAAAGCATGGACTTACATGCCATATATTCCTCAAAGCTGGCATGCTCCGCCGGTCCGATATGGTCTGCCTCCAGATTGGTAAAAATCCCATAGTCGAATACAATCCCTGCCGTTCTGTGCAGCATCAGCGCCTGTGAGGATACCTCCATCACCACCGCTTCCATCCCGGCCTCCGCCATCCTGGCAAAGGTCTCCTGCAGGGAATAAGATTCCGGCGTGGTATTGTCCGCGTGATGGGCCTCGTCACCGATGATGGTCTCGATGGTTCCGATCAGTCCGCATTTGATGCCCGCATTCTCTAAAATAGATCTCACAAGATAGGTAGTCGTGGTTTTTCCCTTCGTACCGGTAATGCCAATGGTTTTCAGCTTCTTTGCAGGATGGCCGAACCAGGCGGCAGACACAAACGCCATAGCGTATCTGGTATCCTTCACCCTGACAACGGTAACCTCCGGCCCCGCCGCGGTTTCGTCAAGCTCCTTCGAGACCAGAAGGGCTCCTGCCCCCTTTTTCACCATATCCGCCGCAAATTCATGCCCGTCAAAGTTAGCCCCCTCTATACAGATAAAAAGGCTGCCCTTCTCGATTTTATCCCTGCGGGAATCATTGACCACCTCCGTGATCTCCAGGTCCGGGCTGCCCTGCAGCAAATCATATTCCAATCCTTCCAGCAATTCCCTTAATTTCATGTTCTTTTACCTGCCCTTCCTTTTTCTCTCCACACACTATCTTTATGCTTCCCAGAATCCATAATTGATTGACCCAGACCGTATATTTGTAATCCATAATCCCCGCGCCCTGCATGGTAAAGAAAAGGATCACCATACTTAAGGAAAAAAGCACGGCCAGCGCCGGAAACAGCCAGGGCATCCTCCGAAATATATTCCGGGATGCCGCCGAAACAGAGCCCTTCCTGCTCTTCCACGACCTTCCGATCACCCCGAAAACCGCCCCTGCCGCCGTCAGCACCAGCGACACCCCAAACCAAGTGCAGGCTGTGCGCACATAATATTTGGTAAGCGCCGGCGTTTCATTCCTCATAACCTCATAGTTTCTGCCGGAACAGGAATCATATGCCTCACCGGCAAGCTGCAGCGGCAGAATCAAGGGCGTCACGCCATATCCCAGCACGTCCCAGCCCATCTGCCGCACCACCATGGGATAATGAACTCTCCAGGCATAATCTATCATCTTTTTCATGATGGCCCTGGCCTCTTCCGGTGTCACTGCTTCTTCCAGTGCAGGCTTAAAATATTGTTCCATGTAATAAGGATAATACGCGCTCTGCCAGATCACGGACCCGTTTTCCAGTCCGATCTCCTCCGGCCTCTCTCCCCAGTCTGCCCACAGCGTAGGCCAGCAGACTCTTTTCACGAACGGCCAGCTCCACCCCAGGCTGCTGCCCTGGAGGTCTTCCCGGCCTCTCTCCACGCCCCATCCTGCAGCCGTAACCGCCAGAAAACAAACGGCAAGCAGCAGCCCCTTTAAAAGCTGTCCCTTCTTCCGAAACAGCCCCGGCAGCTTCCACAGGAGCAGCAAAAGAGGCAGTACCGCTCCCGGCAGGCTGTATTTCGGCCAAAGCAGGCACTGTAAGCCAAAACAGACCAAAATCCCCGCCAACGCTTTCACAGGGGAAGCATGACCCCCATCTTTTCCTGCAAGCCCGCAGACAAAGGAAAGCTTCATAAGCTCCAGCGAACAGACAAAGGAATAGGGCAGCAGGGCCAGATGGCACTGCATAGCCATGGGCAGCGTCATCAATGCCAGACTCCCCCAAAAGCAGAAAGCCCTCCTTACGGAACACAGCTTAAAAATCAACCGGTACCCCGCATACAGGGCTGCTCCCAGCTGCAGCAGATAAACGATTGCATTTGCTCCTCTGGGTAAATGGTAAAAACAGGTATACAGTCCCGTATCAACAGGCAGAAACTCCTGAACCTTTAAAAAATTTGCCCCCATCCAGATCAATCCCAGGCCAATCTGCAGGGTATATCCTATGAAAAGTATATTTTTGACCACAAGGCCTGCCGCCTCTGCCGCTTTTTTCATCATTTCACTCATTCTTTCAAATACTCTGCAAGCTTAAGGGCCATCTTTTCCCTGCCCGCTTCGTTGGGGTGCATTCCGTCCTTACTGTACAGGCGCCAGTCCTCCCAATCCTCATGGGGTAAAAAGTCATGATACAGATCTATGACTTCCAGGTCCAGCTCTCCTGCAAGGGCAATCTCCGCATTCACATAATCCTCCAGAAACCCGCCTCCAAAATTCTCGGTCTCGCAGGTAGTTCGCTCTGCCACATACCAGGTAAAAAGCGGCGTCACAAATATGATTCTGGCTCCGGGAGCGGTTTTCTTCAGCGACTCCACTGCCGTCCGCAAAGCCCCCAGATACGTATACTCGTCATAGGGATCCTCCGGATTCTCAATGGGTATTCCCTGCTGATAATCATTGATTCCCTGTTGTATCAAGAAAATATCAACCCCGGAAAGCTTTATGGCGTTCAGACCGTCTATCACTTCCGCAAAATAATCCGTATTTATTTCACGCACGGCGGCGGCCCGCTGTACTCCGAAGTCATCCGCCTCCACTGCCTTGACCAGCGCCACCAGGGAAAACGCCCCCCTGGTATAGTCCAGCTGCCGGTCCTGTACTCCCCTGGCTGCGCAGGTGCCGCCTAAGGCCCCATTGTATACCTTCTCTCCCAGCAATGCCTCAAGCTGTGCCGGCACTCCGGTCCCGTCCCGCACTTCTCCAAGGACACTGTCTCCGAACACCAGGATTTTTACCTCCTGCTGTTTGGGATTTCCCTGCACTGATCCGAAAATAAACAAAAACAGTACAATGGACAGCAAAACAGCACAGCCTGCGCAGATATAACTGCTTAAATTTTTTTCCCTGCTTTTGTTTCGTTCCCTGGTCCGCATGGGATTCCTCCGTAATATTTATTAACAAAGTTTACCACAAACCACCACGTTTCACAAGTCCCAGTACGGCAAAGGAGCCTCGGCTTGCACCGGGGCTCCTTTGCTTTCTTATGAGGGGGAGATAGTGAGTTCATCAACTATCTGAAAAATATATTACCCCGGAAATGTGTCTAAAGTGTGTCCATTTTCTAATCTAAGTCTTAAAAACTTTTAAAAAATATGAAAAAGGCTTTATTGCTGCTTCTTCGGCTGTATCTTCGTGCGAAGCAGATACCAGAGGCCGCCTGCCAGACAGATGGAGGAATAAGTGCCGCAGACAATGCCCACCATCAAAGGCAGCGCAAAATCACGGATACTGGTCACGCCAAGGATATACAGCACCGCCACCATGATAAAGGTTGTCAGCGAGGTAAAGATGCTTCTGGACATGGTCTGGGTAATGCTCCTGTTGACCACATCCTTTAAGTCATCCTTAGAGGACATGACCGCCATATTCTCCCTGATCCGGTCGAAGATAACGATGGTTGCATTGATGGAATAACCAACGATGGTAAGCATACAGGCCACAAAGGTATTGCTGACGGACACCCTTGCCGCCGCATAAAAGGCCAGCACCACCAGCACGTCATGAAGCAGGGCTGCAATACTGCTGATTCCAAAGCGCAGATCCTTGAAACGGATTCTGATATAGATCAGCATACACACAATGGCAACCACCACGGCAATCAGGGTATCGGACTTCATCTCATTGCTGATGGTGGAGCTGATGGTTTCGGAGGTAATCTCGTTTTCCCCGATTCCCCAGTCTCTCATAAGCATCTGATTCAGCTCCGCTCTCTGCTCCACGGATAAGGTACTGGTTTTAAAAATAACCTCGTTGGAATCCTGGACTGTCTGAATCTGTACTGCACTTCCCGTAATGCGCTCAATTTCCGGAACAATCTTTTCATTGGCCGTCTCCAGAGTCACCTTCTCGTTAAACATTACTGTGGTCTGCGTACCGCCCTTAAATTCCAGACTGTAGTTTAAAGCGTCTCCCGTAGTTCCCTTGTTCACACCCATGACCACAAAGCCTGCCACAATCAATGCCAGAGAGACTCCGAAAAAGATACCCTTTTGGGAAAGAACATCCAGGGTCTTATGCTCCCTGCCCACACCGTAGAACTTTTCGCTCTTTAAGCCGATGGCATAAAAAGCATACAAAATGTATCTGGTCACCACCAGCGCCGTAAACATGGAGACCGCAATACCCAAAGCAAGCGTCTGCGCAAAGCCCTTCACGGAACCGGGCCCCAGCAGCAGCAATACGCCTGCCGCCAGCAGGGTGGTGATATTGCCGTCCACGATCGCGGACAATGCCTTGTCAAATCCAACCTTAACGGCTGCCCGCACCGTCTTGCCCACGGCCAGTTCCTCCCTGATCCGGGCAAAGATAATCACATTGGCATCCACCGCCATACCGATGGACAAGATAATACCTGCAATGCCTGACAGGGTCAGAGTCATATCAAAGCCCTTTAACAGCAGAACCACCAGGGCTGTATAAGCTAACAGGGCGATCGCGGAAGCAAGGCCCGGAATCCGGTACATAAGGATCATAAAAAAAACTACCAGACATAAGCCTATGAAGCCTGCTTTTAAGCTGGTGGAGATGGCATCCACGCCCAGCTGAGCCCCCACCACCTTGGAGTGCAGCTCTTCAAGCTCCAGCCTCAGACCGCCGATGCGGATGGTGGAAGCAAGGCTTTCCGCTTTTTCAAAGGATTCCATGGGTGAAATCTGCGCGTTTCCGTCTGTAATCACCACATTTACACTGGGCGCACTGATGATTGCGCCGTCATAGTAGATGGCCAGCGACTCATTCTTGCTCTTGGCATTTTGGGTCGCCTGGGCAAATTTCTCCCTGCCCTCCTCCGTCATGGAAAGGCTGACAATATACTCCACCTTTCCCATCTGCTGATCTCTTATGCTGCCTGCCTGAGCGTCCCTTACATCGGTGCCTGTCACCAGGATGGAACCGTCCGCCAGCAGCTCGTCAATGGTCTTGTACATCACGTAGGTGCTTCTGTCATAGTTGGTATTTCCCTGTGGATCGGTCTGAGAGATAAAGTACAACGCTCCCGGCCTTCCCAGCTCCTGCAGGATGGCATTGGCATCGCTGACTCCGGGAATCTCGATATTGAGGCGGTCTGCGCCCTCCTGATATACCACCGCCTCCGTGCTGTACTTCTCCACACGCTTCTGCAGCTTTTCACGGGTATCCGCCATATCGGTGGCGCTGGGCGCCTCGTCTCCCACCACCTGATAGGTGATGCTGACGCCTCCCGCCAGGTCAAGACCAAGCTTGATCGTAGATGCGCTGCCGTCTCCTGCCGCATTGACGCCGAAAATGTCAACATAGGTCACGCCTATGAGAAGCAGCAGAATACAAAGCAGTATCACAATAGCTTTGTTTTTGTTCATAATTCTTTCGTCCTTTCCATTAATTTTCCGGAGCGGAAGCCGGTTTTTCCTGTGCCTCCGCTTCCGAGACCTTCAGCATAATTGCACATTCAATCCGTTTGCGCTGAAGCTCGCAGCCTATATCATAGGCGTCGTTAATATTTCCGTGGAAATGATAGGAGTTTGCCGCACAGCCGCCACTGCAGTAAAATTTTGCAAAGCATTTCCTGCATTTTTCCTTGGCGTAAACATTGCAGTGCTTGAACTCGTCCCGAATATCCTCCCTGGTGATGCCTTCAAAAACATTGCCCATGAGAAAATTTTCATTTCCCACGAACTGGTGGCAGGGATAAAGGTCTCCCCAAGGGGTCACGGCAAGGTACTCCGTACCGGAGCCGCAGCCGGACAGGCGTTTTGCTACGCAGGGCCCGCCCTCCAAATCTATCATAAAATGGAAGAAATGAAAACCCCTTCCTTCTTTTTTTCTCCGTATCATTTCCGCCGCCAGCCGGTCGTATTCCGCCTTCAGTCCGGGCACGTCCGACTCTCGTATGCAAAAATCATCCTCCGGTCCTGCTACCACCGGCTCCACGGAAATCTGCTGAAAGCCCAAATCCGCCAGATGAAGAACGTCCTCCGCAAAATCCAGGTTTTCGTGAGTATAGGTGCCGCGCACATAATACGCCGTCTGTCCCCTGCTCTCCGCAACCTTTAAAAACTTCGGCACAATCAGATCATAGCTGCCCTGACCGCCCCGGAAGGGACGCATTTTATCGTTTACCGCCTTGCGCCCGTCAATACTGAGGACGATGTTGGCCATTTCCCTGTTGGCAAATTCCATGATCTCGTCGTTTAACAGCACGCCGTTGGTAGTCAGGGTAAAGCGGAATTTCTTGTGAAAGGGCTCCTCCAGGCTCCTGCCGTACTCCACCAGCTCCTTTACCACCTGCCAGTTCATCAGGGGCTCGCCGCCGAAAAAGTCCACCTCCAGATTCACCCTGCTGCCGGAGTTTGCCACCAGAAAGTCCAAAGCCTTCTTCCCCACTTCAAGGCTCATCAGCGCCCTTCTTCCGTGATATTCGCCCTCCCCTGCAAAACAGTACCGACAAGCTAAGTTGCAGTCATGGGCAATATGCAGACACAGCGCCTTTACCACGGTCTGTCTGTTCTTAAAATCAAACACATAATTTTCATAAATATCAGGCGCAAACAGCTGTCCTGCCGCCTCCAGCTCCAGGACCTCATCCACGGCCTCCAGAATTTCTTCTTCCGGGTAAGGAAGCTCCGCAAGATTTAAAACCGCCGCCCGGATGGTGGCTGCATCCTTGATTCCCTCGTTTACAAGGGGCTCCACCAGCGGAATCATGTCATAGACAATATCGTCCACCACATGAACGGAACCACTGTTTACGTCCATTATAATATTGTATCCGTTACTTTTGTACTGATGTATCACCGCTGTATTTCCTTTCCACAAAAGGCAAGCAGCGACTTAAAATCGCTGCTTGCCTCAAGTCAACCGACATTGCTGCCAACTATTTAATCTTTTCACAGCTCTGATTGCCCACTGTGCAGGACGTCTTACATGCAGACTGACAGGAGGTCTGACACTCGCCGCAGCCGCCCTTCTTCACAGACTCCTTCAGATTTCTGGTGGTCAAAGTCTTAATATGCTTCATAATACTTGCCTCCTTATCCTTCTTCCTCGTACTTATAAGCACATGTAAGTATAACAAAATTTTTTTCTTTTGTAAAATACTTTTTTTAATAAATTCAGCTCAGCATCCCTCCCAGCATCCCGCCTCCCGCGCAAAGCGCAAAGGTGGTAAAAAAGGAAGTTCCGAACGTTACCCCGTCTTTTCCCGCAAAAACAGAGATTATCGTCAAAATCAGAAAATATGCTGTTCCCTCCAGAAGCCCCCAGAGAAATTTCCGGCTCTTCATCTTCTTCCCTGCCATAAATCCCGCAAAAAAGGTGGCAATCACATAAATCCCGATGATGACAATGGTCACGATCTTTTCCCCTAAGCCCAGCTTATAAAGCAAAAAAGATAAAACTGCCAGAAAGATTCCTGTTAATATGTAAGAAAACAAAAGACTTTTCAGCAGGAATGCTGCCGGTATCCCGCCTCCCTTAGACGACTGCTCCATGATTTCCTCCATGCTGTATTTCCTTTTTTAATAAAAGAATATGCAGCCCTTACGGTAAACTTGACAACCACTTCCCTTATCATGTATAGTTAGAAATAAAAAAACATAAAAAGGAGTGGTTTTTTTGGATACCCCAGGCGCCATACAACTTGTAACTATTATCATTCTTGTGTTTCTGTCAAGCTTTTTTTCTTCCGCGGAGACTGCTCTGACCACAGTTTCCCGTGTGCGGATCCGCACTCTTGAGGAAGAAGGGAATAAGCGTGCGGCGAGAGTCAACAAGATACTGGAAAATTACAGTAAAATGCTCAGCGCCATCCTGATCGGCAATAACATCGTAAATCTTACGGCTTCTTCTCTGGCAACCACCCTGGCAGCCCGCATCAGTGTGCCGGTAGGTATTGCCACTGGTGCCCTGACCCTGATTATTCTGGTCTTCGGTGAAATCGTTCCCAAAACATGGGCCATGCTTTCCTCCGAAAAGCTTTCCTTAGCTTACAGCGGAATCATCTATGGCCTCATGCAGCTGATGACTCCGGTTATTTTCCTTTTAGACAAATTATCCAACGTTATCCTGCGGCTTTTTCGCATCGACCCGAACAAAAAGTCCTCTACCATGACCGAGGCGGAGCTTCGGACCTACGTGGATGTAAGCCATGAGGACGGCGTCATCGAATCGGAAGAAAGGGAAATGATCTATAACGTATTTGATTTTTCCGACGCCCTTGCCAAGGACATCATGGTGCCCAGAATCAACATGGTGACCGTAAACGTCACCGATTCCTACGAGCAGGTCCTGCAGGTGTTCCGGGAGTCCATGTACACCCGCCTTCCCGTATACCGGGACGATACGGATAATATTATCGGCATTATCAACATCAAGGATTTTATCCTTGGAGACCGGGAAAATTTCCGGGTAGAGAATATTCTGCGGGATGCCCATTATACATATGAGTATAAAAAAGTGGCCGACCTGCTGATCGAGGTCCGCGAAAAGACTACCAGCGTTACCTTTGTGCTGAACGAATACGGCGCCACGGTAGGCATGATCACGCTGGAGGACCTTTTGGAGGAGATCGTGGGCGAGATCCGGGACGAGTACGATGCAGACGAGGATGAGCTGATTCAGGAAAAGGGAGAACGGGTCTGGCTGGTGGAGGGCAGCATGAAGCTGGACGACATCAACGACGAGCTGGGCACTGAACTGGACAGCGAGGATTACGACTCCATCAGCGGTCTGATTATCGAAAGCTTAAACCGTCTTCCCGAAGACGAGGAAGAGGTTATTCTGGAAAACGGGATCCATCTGAAGGTACAGGGGATTGACCAGAACCGTATCAAAAAGGTACTGCTGACCCTGCCGGAGGAACCTGCCGGGCCGGAGGAAACGGAAAACGGAGACACCGAGGAAGGCTCGGAGACAAAGGGAGGCCATAATGAATAATTATCTGATCTATACCGACGCTTCTGCGGACATTGACCCCGCAGTCATTGAAAAATTTGACATCCGCTTCGTGGCCATGAATTACACGGTGGGCGATGAAGAACGGCTGTGTGCCAATCTGGAAACAACTGCGTTTCTGAAAACCTTTTATGATGCCCAGCGGGCCGGAAAGGAAACCCATACCAGCCAGATAACGCCCAACTTTTATATGGAAACCTTTGCCCCCCTGCTGGCGGAGGGAAAGTCCGTTCTATACCTGTCCCTTTCCAGCGGCCTGACCAAGACCTTTGACTCCGTCAACCTGGCAGCTGCGGAGCTTGCCGAAACATATTCGGCGGCAAAGGTAGTGGCGGTAGATACGCTCTGCGCCACCGGCGGCATGGGACTGATCGTGGAGGCTGCCGCAAAAAACCGTGAAGACGGGCTTTCCATCGACGAAAATGCCGCCTGGCTGAACGAACACCGGCTGGACGTGGTGCATTGGTTTATGGTGGATGATTTAATGTACTTAAAACGGGGCGGACGAATTCCTGCGGCCACTGCCGTTTTGGGAACGGCCTTAAACATCAAGCCCCTTTTAAAGATTGACAGGGAAGGACATCTGATTACTCTTGAAAAAAAACGGGGATACAAGCTTGCTCTGAAGGGACTGGCCGAAAAGTACGCGGCCGCACGGGATGAGAGCAGAAACCGGGTCTATATTGTCCACGGAGACTGCCCCGAACACGCAGACGAGCTGGAGCGGCTGGTAAAGACCGTAAATCCTCAGGCCGAAATTACAAAAATGATGCTCTGCCCCATCATCGGCGCACATACCGGCCCCGGCATGGCGGCTGTGATCTTCTTTGGAAACCGGGAGCTGTAACGCTCCCGATGGAGCTTTCGTTTATCCAAAACGCCCTGCCACATAATCCCTTGTCCGCCGGTCCGCAGGCCCGGAAAACAATATTTTTGTGGAACCGGCTTCCACCATTTCCCCCATCAGGAAAAAGGCCGTAACATCCGAAACTCTGGCAGCCTGCTGCATATTGTGAGTCACAATGACCACCGTATATTTTTTCTTCAGCTCTCCGATCAAATCCTCGATTTTTAACGTAGAACCCGGATCCAGGGCGGAGGTTGGCTCATCCATCAAAAGCACCTCCGGCTCCACCGCCAGGGCTCTGGCAATGCAGAGACGCTGCTGCTGCCCCCCTGACAACCCCAGAGCCGGCTTTTGCAGCCGATCCTTCACCTCTTCATAAACGGCTGCTCCCTGCAGGGACCGTTCCACAATTTCATCCAGCCTCTGCCTGCTTCGGATACCGTGGAGCCTGGGTCCATAAGCCACATTATCATAAATACTCATCGGAAAAGGATTGGGCTGCTGGAATACCATACCCACCTTTTTTCGAAGCAGCGTGGTATCCACCCGCCTGTCATAAATATCCTCCCCGTCCAACAGGATTTTCCCACAAATCCGTACATCCTCGGCCAAATCATTCATGCGGTTGATACATTTTAAGAAGGTAGATTTCCCGCAGCCGCTGGGACCAATCAATGCCGTGACGCTGCAGCTTTTGATTTCCATGCTCACGTTTTTCAACACATGCTTCCTGCCATAATACAGATGCAGTCCCCTCACCGATATTTTGCTATGATCAGCCACTTCCGATTTCCCGCCTCATGTAAGACGCGCCTCCCCTTCCTTCTCGCCCCGTTATTCTTATCCCATTGTTCTTATCCCGTTATCCTACCCCATTCTGCCGCCCTCGGTCCGCCTGCCGGCCGTCAGCAGCTTCAGCAGGAGATTCATCAAAAACGCCATCAGAATCAGTACGCAGCCGATGCCAAAGGCCGTCCCGTACTCCCCCTTCTCCATTTGCAGATAAAGCTCAACAGCAAGCGTCCCGCCGGGCTCCAGCGCCTTTCGTCCCAATATTCCTAAATTTTCTCTCGGAGAACCCATCAGTCCGGGCAAAAGCCTGGCACTTCCCGCAGTGAATAGCAGCGCCGCAGACTCTCCCACGATACGCCCCATTGCCAAAACGATCCCCGTCAAAATTCCCGGTTTTGCGGTCGGCAGCAGCACTGTCCGGATCATGTACCATTTTTCGGCTCCCATGCCCAACGCCCCCTGTCGGTATCCGTCCGGAATATTTCGCAGGGCTTCCTCCGTATTTTTGACGATCAGGGGCAGCACCATCAGCGTCAGGGTCAATGCGCCGTTTAAAACGGAATAACCAAGGCCCAGCGCATTCCCGAAAAAAACCAGGCCGAACAGGCCAAACACCACCGAAGGAATTCCCGCCAGAATCTCCATGGCAGCCTCTATCAGCCGCCGCAGCTTCCCCGGCCGGGCATACTCGCTCAGATAAATGGCGCCGCCCACACCTGTGGGCACGGCGATCAGCAGGGTAAGCAGCGTGATGTACAAGGTGTTTACCAGATTTCCGGCAATCCCTACAGTTCCCTTCAGCACACTGCTCACCGTGGTAAAGAAATCCAGGCTCAGACAGCGGAAGCCTCGAAAAAACACATAGCCGACGATCCCCAATAAAAGAAACACGGAAAGGCAGGCAGCCCCGTATACCGCCGCCAGCAGAAAAGCCTCCATGGGACGCCTCCTTCTTACAGCCGGTATCAGATCACCCATATAAATCAGCTCCCCTCTTCAGGATCCGGGTCAGCGCCATATTGGCTCCCATAACAAACAGGAATAAAACCAGCCCGATTGTAAACAATACCTGCCTGTGAAGCCCCTGTGCATATCCCATCTCGCTGACAATAGCCGTAGTCAGAAAGCGCACCGAATGGAAGGGAAGCGGAACATTAACACTGCCGCCCGAAACCAATGTGATGGCAAAAGCCTCCCCAAGGGCTCTCCCCATCCCCAGCACCACCGCCGTCACAATCCCCGGCTTTGCCGCCGGCAGAACGGACTTGAAAACGGTCTGCATCCTGGAAGCGCCCAAGGCAAACGATGCCGCTCTGATCTCCGGCCCCACCGCCCGAATGGCCGCCTCACTGATATTGATCACCGTGGGCAGAATCATCACGGCCAGCACCAGGGAGGCAGACAACAGATTGGCCCCTCCCGTAAACCGGTGAGTTTCCGATCCCGCAAACAGCTTAAGCTCCAGCCGGTATATCAGCGGATTCAACAGATAAATACCCAATAACCCATAGATTACGGAAGGAATACAGGCCAGCAGCTCCACCGCCGTCCGCATGATCTCCGCCAGGGGCCTGCCGGCCACCTCCGCCAAAAAAACCGCTGCCAAAATCCCTGCAGGAACGCCGATCACAAGTGCCAGCCCCGTTCCTGCCAGGGATGTAAGGATGATATAAAAAATACCGAATTCAGGATCCGGCCCCACAGGCGCCCAGACCCTGCCCAGCAAAAGCTCCTTTAAGCCTACCTGAAGCAGGGCCGGCACCCCGCTGATCATCATATACAGAGTAATAAACAAAACCCCCAGAAAAGCAATCAAGGCACAGAACGAAAAAATACTGCGGGCTGCCTGCTCCACTGCTTCTTTTCTCCTTCTATCCTTCATAATGCTTACGGGATACCGTTCCAAAGCCATGCTATGTATATTTATTTCTCCCACAGGCCCTCCTTCCTGCGCAGCTTTAGTCCGCCGGAACCAGCCCCATTTTTTCAATCACAGACCATCCCTCTTCCCCCCGCACATACGCAAGCCACGTCCGAATCAGCCTTTCCTGCCCGCTGCTGTCCCCGTTGGTGACCATGATAAAGGGCCTGATCAAGGGATAATCTCCCGCTCTGATCGTTTCCGCCGTAGGTACTATTCCTTCCAGCGCCAAAACGGCTGCATTTTTATCCGCTGCCTGGGTGGATACATACCCGATGGCGCCCGGAGTAACGGCAATCCTGGCCAGCACCGCGCCGGCGCTTCCCAGCTCGTTGGCATAAACACAAGCCCTCGTCAGTCCAAGGTACGCTTCAAAGGCTTCTCTGGTGCCGCTGCCTGCTTCCTGCCCGATTACTACAATGGGGAACGGCTCTCCCCCCACCTGGCTCCAGTCTGTGATCTTTCCTGAATAAATGTCCTGAAGCTGCTGCCTGGTCAGCCCCCGCACTTTGTTTCCTGGGTCTGTGCAGACTGCAATTCCATCCAGCGCCACAATATTTTCCACCGCTCCTGATGCTTTTTCCCCGTCTTTCAGCTTTCTTGAAGAATTCCCAATATCCGCAGTACCGGCAAGCACCGCCGTGATTCCCGCTGCAGAGCCTACGTACTCCACCGTCACCGTCACCTCCGGATACCTTTCCATAAAGCTTTCCGCCAAAGCCTCCGACATCTTTTCCATGGAGGTGCTGCCTGCGATACGGATACAGCCGGACGGCTTCCCTTCCGATTCCCCGTATTCCCTAGCTTCTGCCCGCCTGCCGGCGCGATTCACACTGCCAAAAAGCAGCCCCCCGGCCAAGATAAGGAATCCTGCTTTGCAGACTGCCTTGAGCATCTCTCTCATGCGCTTCTCACCGTCTCCAGTATTCCGTCTGCTATGGCCTGTGCCACTTCCTGAAAGCGCTGGTCCAAAAGCCGGTTATCCGCATCCGTATTGATAAATCCTACCTCCACCAGAACTGACGGCATATCGGTCTGATTCAGCACCACCAGATTCGTTCTTTCATTGACCCCTTGATTCATAAAGCCTACATTCTCCAGCCGGGCATTAATATTTCCCGCCAGCCTTGCAGCCTCGCCGTAGCGATTATAGACCAGAGATTCCACGCCCGTATACTGATTGGGATAGGGGCTGGAATTTCGATGAAGCGAGACAAAATAATCCGCATTTACGGCGTTTCCCTCCATGGCCTTGCGCTGGGGCGCCTCGTATATATCCGTAGTGCGGGTATAATAAACATCTACCCCGTTTGCTTCCAGAATCTGACCGATTGCCAGGGCAAGCGCCAGGGTATCGTCTTTTTCCTGTCTTCCGTTATAGGTGGCGCCTGGGTTGCTGCCACCATGTCCTGCATCGAGAACTACCAATGCCATACGGTACCTCACAAAAGGATTTTGTATATAATATGCTCAAATCAAAAATCGGTGCCAGTCCGCTCTTGTAAATACTTCCGGAATAGGGTAAAATGTCATATTGAAGCTATTTACTGCCCGCGGGCATACAAAAAGGAGAACACAAATGAAGTCTCGTTGGAAGATTTTCCTGCAGGCAGGAATCAGCCTGTTTATTCTTTATCTTTGCATCCATTACTGGGACAGCCTGATTCATTTACTGAAGCTGCTTCTGGCAGCCGGAACGCCGCTCCTGATGGGATGTGTTTTTGCTTACATTTTCAACATTCCCATGAGCTTTTATGAGCGCCATTATTTCCCTAAAAGCAAAAAAGCAGGCATTATCAAAAGCCGCAGGCCAGTCTGTATGCTGCTGGCGTTTTTGAGCGTGCTTGCCGCCATATTACTGCTGCTGCGCATCGTGATCCCTGAGCTTAGCAGCTGCATTACGCTTTTACTCACCAGCGTACCCGCAGCTCTGGCCGAAATCGGAGAATCCCTGGCGGAACAGCCCTGGATTTCTGACTCCATTCAGGAATTCTTTGACTCGGTGGACTGGCAAAAGTCCCTGACTAACATTGTGTATTCTGTTTTAGGCGGACTGGGAAGTGCAGGGGACTATGCAGTGACCCTTGTCTCCAGGACGGTTACCACTACCGCAAATCTCATGATTTCCTTTATCTTCTCCGTCTATATTTTAGCCGGCAGGGAAACCCTGGGCAGACAGCTGAAAGCCTTAAAAAAACATTATCTGAAATCCGAATGGTTTACAGGAATTTCTCATGTATTGTCCGTTGCCAACGATTGCTTTCACCGTTATATTGTGGGGCAGTGTACGGAAGCAGTCATTCTGGGGGCACTCTGTACGGCGGGAATGCTGTTATTTCGTTTTCCCTATGCTGCCGTAGTAGGTGTCACCGTGGGCTTTACCGCTCTGATCCCCGTCGCAGGGGCCTATATCGGAGGCGCCGTGGGCTTTTTACTGATCCTCACCTCATCTCCTTTAAAGGCAATCCTGTTTGTAGTATACCTGGTTATTCTCCAACAGCTGGAGGGAAATATCATTTACCCCAAGGTGGTAGGGACCTCCCTAGGACTGCCGGGGATCTGGGTGCTGGCAGCAGTGATCATTGGCGGCGGCATCAGCGGCATCGGCGGGATGCTGGCCGGCGTACCCCTAAGTGCATGTCTCTACCGGCTGATTCGAGAGGATGTGCATCGCAAGGATGCCCAACAGGAGGCTCTCTCCCGCGAAGCCGCCCCCTCAGAAAAAGGCCCTTATACCGATGCCGCATCCGCTAAGGGAAACAACAAAAAGCATAAATAAAGCGCCGACAGGCACACCAATATTTCAAAAGGCCGATACGCTGAAGGTTATACACCCCTGCGCATCGGCCTTTTTTCTTTTAAAAATTTGTTCTTTTAAAACTTAGTTCTTCTCACACTACAGGCTTTCGTCCACTGCCGCACCCTTTAGATCCTCGTCCAGCAGATTCATCTTTCTGAGCATATCCTGCACTTCCTTTTGTACGTCATCAGAGGACTTTGTCAGATCGGAAAAATCTTCGGGACTCAGCTCTTCGATCCAGGCCTCTTCCTCTTTCCGTTTCTCCTTCTGCTTCTCCAGCAGTTCCTCCTTTGCTTCCTTTTCCTCCTTGATCTCTTCTGCCTGATCTTCTCTCTTTTCTGCTTCCTCGTCCACATGATCCAGGCCTTCCTGCATGGCCATGCCGACAATTTCGTCGTTTGCGGCCTTCATAACATTGTCCGCGTCGTCCCAGGCCTTCACCATGGGACTGTGCTTCAGCCGCTCCAGGCGGGTGTTGCGGATAGAGGCATTCTCTCCCTGAATCTCACCCTCGCATCTGCCCAGCTTCTGCGCCTGAACTCCCCGCTCCTGATTCAGGGCCTCCAGCTCCTCCTGATAAGCTTCTTCTCCGATTTCGCCGTTCTCTCTGGCGGCATCAAGGGTTTCCTGACGCTGATTAATATTCTCCAGTCCGTCCCGAAGCTCCGTATGTTCTTTTTTCAGCTCTTCTATGTGCTGCCGGCTTTCCTCTATGCCCTCATCTATTTTCATGTCGCCATGAAGCGCTTCTCCCACAATCTTCATGGCCTTCTCCTGCGCTTCGGCTCTTTTCTCCGCAATTCTGTCACGCAGGGGGCTTTCCTGATTCCGATTTAAATCTCCCGCAAAAATAGTTTTTCGGTTCTCCCGATCCTTTTCCGTGCCTTCTGTGGCCGCACTGCTGCCGGGCTGCGCGCCTGCGTACAGCGTGATATTGTTGTCTACCTTCATTAGGGTACCTCCTGTCCTCTTTCCTTACCTTTTATATCGGCACCGGGCGCGCAAACCTTTAGCAGCAGATCCTTAAACCTTATTTCTTCTTTGCTTTGATAATGCCGATTGCCGCCGCGCCGATTGCTGCAACGGTAATGGCGGAGGCAACATTCTTGTGTTCACTCACCAGCTTTTTGCCTTCTGTAATTACCTTCTGTCCGCTTCTGGCAGCTTTTTTCGCCGTGGTGTCCTCAGAAGCCTCCAGCTCCTTTTCCTCCACAAGGCCGCTGTCCTTCAGCAGAATTCCCAAATCGGTGTCTCTGATTTTGCGGATAATCAGCTTTACCGCTTCTTTCTCCGGCAGTGTCAGATCCATCTGCAAAAGAGGACGCTTATCTACAGCGTAATAGCAGGCTCTTAAAAGCTCTCTCACGTCATACTTGCTGCCCCAGACCTCCGGGACCCCTCTGTCTACCTGCAAAAGCGTATATACGGCCTCCATCCCCGTACGGATAGAGTACTCCGTGGTGAAAATCGTGTCTCGCGGCGTCTCGGCAAACTGCCCCAGAAAAGCAAAGTTTACCGCGCCCTCAGGAACTACCAGCGGCCGATCTTCCTTTTTCCTGGGCTGGAAGAAGGCGTTAATGTAAGGCATAAAACAGGTCGTAGTATTACATGCTTCCTGCGCCAGCGTTTTAATTTCTTCTTCGGGGATGCCAATATGGTACAGCCACTCCTGACATACCTCTTCTCCGGTGCATTCCCGCATGGGCTTCCTGACATAATTCCCCTCTTTGTTGGTGCTGAGTGAATACAGCCATATCAATACCGTATTCTTATCCTGTGCCTTGAACTGAGGCTGACGGTTGATCGTCCATGATAAATACCAGTTGTCCGTGCTGTCCTTTACGGTTACAATGCCTCCGGTAGTCACCTTGCCCTCTCTGGGATCCCGTTTGCAGATCTTGATAATATGCTGGATAATCTCTTCATTGGAGGTGGCAACTGTAGCACTCATCCAGTTGGTTGCTTCGAAATCGCTGCAGAACGCATCCGGATTCCCATATTCGCCATGGACAGCCTGACGGGCAATATTTTTCCACATATCCCAGGACTCTCCGGCACCGTTTTTAATATTGCCAAGATCCGGCGCATGATTCTGATCACCATAGCAGGAAGTGTCCGTGCAGCAGCCGTTGGTAATGAACACCAGGTCGTCCTCTAAAAGGTCAATGCTCTGCTCCTTCCCCTCTTTGACAAACTGAATCTGCCTGGCAATGCGCTTTTCTCCCTCCGCCTCAATGATAACATTTTTTACATCCACACCAAACTCAATCTTTACATCATGTGCTTCCAGATACCTGACCAACGGAAGAATCATGCTCTCATACTGATTATACTTTGTAAAGCGCAGCGCGCTGAAATCAGGCAGCCCGTCTATATGATGCACATATCTGCAAAGATACCTCTTCATCTCCAGGGCGCTGGACCAACGCTGAAATGCAAACATCGTCTGCCAGTACAGCCAGAAATTTGTCTGCCAGAAGGAGTCCGGAAGCACCTCGGAAATCTTCTTTCCCTCCAGCTGTTTCTCCGGTGTTATAAAAAGCTTTGACAAGGCCATAGCGGAATCCCTGTCCAGATTAAACTTTCTGTCCGTATGCGCGTCCTCGCCCCGGTTCACGGACGCTCTGCACAGCGAATAATTGGGATCATGCTTATTCAGCCAATAATATTCGTCCAAAACGGACACCCCTGGATCTTCTATGGAAGGAACGTCCCGGAACATATCCCACATACACTCAAAATGGTTATCCATCTCTCTGCCGCCCCGCATAAAGAAGCCCTTGGTCACATCTCTGTAGCCATCGCAGCTGCCCCCTGCCAGCTCCAGCTTTTCCAGCACATGAATGCGATCGCCTTTCATCTGGCCGTCCCGCACCAGGTAAAACGCTGCAGCCAAACCCGCCAGGCCCGTTCCAATGATATACGCAGACTTTTTATCCACTCCCTCCGGCTTCTCCGGCCTTGCAAATGCTTCATAAGTTCCCGCTGAATAATACATACACACAACCTCTCTTTCTTTTAGTCAAAAAGCCCACCGCAAGCAGCGGACAGCTCTTTCGCAGTGCTGTCCGGCAGCCCTGCTCTTTCTTATGCTCCCATTGTAACCGGATGCTTTTCTTCCCACAATAAACAAAAAAGCCGCTGTGATAAAATATCTATCACAACCGCTCTTTTGTCTAAATTTTTATCATTCCGGCCTTTTTGATCAACTTTTTTCCGATCTCTGCCCGTCCTTTCGCATCCTGTTTACCGCCCCTGAAATGCTGTCCTGAATCACCAGGGCAAAACGCTCTACCAGCTGTTCCGGCGGCTCCTTCATGTCATCCTTCAGCCAGTCCAGCATCACGCCCACAAAGGCATAGGAATATACTCTGGCAATAAACGCCTTATCCTCCGCACGCAAAACCATGCCCCGCGCCAGCTCATCCACCACATTGCAGAGCAGATGGTCCGCCAGCGGCGTCAAATAGCGCTCCGCCTGCTCTCTGCCCACACAGCGGTAAATATTGCTTATAAACGCCCTGTTTTCCGCAACCAGACGAAACAGCTCCAGATAGCCCTGCTGCCAGGTATCATAAGTTTTTCGTCCCTTTAAGGCGGCCTGCGCATCCTCGACGCACACCCACTCCACCAAATCGTAAATATCCTTAAAGTGGTAGTAAAAAGTCATTCTGCTGATTCCGCAGTCGTCAGCAATGTCCTGAATGGTTATCTTATTTAACGGCTTCTGCACAAGCAGCCTTTTAAGAGAAGTTTCAAGCGCTTTTTTCGTAAAATTTGACATGTTTACTCCTACAATTCCAGCTCCAGCTGAACGTCAAAGGGTTCCTCTTCCACATGCTTTTGGAGATACTGTTTTGCTTCCACGCAGCCCATTTTCCGGTAAAAGGCCTGGCTTTCCACAGCGGAATGGGCGGATATATACAGCTTGCCTGCTCCCCGCTGCCGTGCCCACTCCTTTGCCTTCAGAAAAAGGCCCGTGCCAATCCCCTTTCCCCGCATATCTTGGGAAACATGGATCGACGCCAGATCCACATACCTGTTTTCGCCGCCGAATATTTCAGGCAGGACCGCCACAAAGCCTTTTAGCCTGCCTTCTGCAAAAGCACCATGCACAAATCCTTCTGCGGTAATCGTATCCTTCAGGCACTGAATCAAAAACCGATAGTCCTCCGTGGACCAATCATCTATAAAGGGCGCATGTCGGATGACCCATTGTCCATTTTCCCTGCGCCAGCAGTCCGTTACCACCTGCCTGCGGTTAAAGCTGCCAAACAGCTCCATATTCAATTCTGCTTCTTCCAGATCACGATACTCAATGACCCTGTCGTCTTTTTCCTGCGCTCTCTCCGCCATATTTCCTCTCATAACCTCCGTGTTGCAGCTTTGCTGCGACTCACAATCCCAAGGCCAACAAGTTGACAAGGCCAACAAGTTGACCTGTGAAAAACACCGCCTCCGGCGGCACAAACAATCCGTGAAACCAAAGCGCATAAGTCGCGCTTGGAAGAATCTCAAGGCGAACCTGTTCGCCTTGAGATTCTTCCAGGTGAAACTTAGATTTTCTTAGGTTGAGTTCTTTTCAACCTTAGAAAATCTTTTCACCTTGCACACTTAGCCCGCAAACTGTGAATAATACAGATTTGCATAAAAGCCGCCCTTCGCCAGCAGGCTCTCATGGCTGCCCTGCTCGATGATATTTCCATCCTTCATCACCAGAATAATATCCGCTTCCTGAATGGTGGAAAGCCTGTGGGCCACAATAAAGCTGGTCCGTCCCTCCATCATGGCGGCAAAGGCATTCTGAATCTTTAACTCCGTGCGGGTATCAATGGAGGAAGTAGCTTCATCCAGAATCAGCATGGGCGGAAGGCAGAGCATGACCCTGGCAATGCAAAGCAGCTGCTTCTGGCCCTGAGACAGGCTGCCCCCGTCCTCCGTAATCACCGTATCATACCCTTTCGGCAGACGCTTGATAAAGCTGTGGGCGTGGGCGGATTTTGCCGCTGCCGTCACTTCCTCATCCGCTGCCTCCGGTTTACCCATGCGAATATTATCCCGAATGGTCCCTGCCCGCAGCCAGGTCTCCTGCAGCACCATACCGTAGCTGGTGCGAAGGCTCCCCCTGGTCAGCTCCCGTATATCCGTGCCGTCTACCAGGATTCTGCCACTGTTTACATCATAAAACCGCATCAGCAGGTTAATTAAAGTAGTCTTACCGCAGCCCGTGGGCCCTACAATGGCCACCCGCTGTCCCGGCTTCACCTCCAGATTAAAATTCTCGATCAGCTTCTGCTCCGGCACATAGCTGAAATATACGTTTTCCAGCTTTACATTGCCCCTGGCAGCCGTCAGCTCCTTTGCATCCTCTCCGTCCGGGGTCTGGGGCTGCTCGTCAATCAGCTCAAAAATCCGGGCCGCACAGGCCAGGGCATTCTGCAGCTCCGTCACCACTCCGGATATTTCGTTAAAGGGCTTTGTGTATTGATTTGCATAGCTTAAAAAGCAGGACAGCCTTCCCACACTGATACCACCACGGATCGCCACAAAGGCGCCGAAGATTCCCACTCCCGCATACACCAGGCTGTTGACAAAGCGGGTGCAGGGATTGGTCAGAGACGAGAAAAAGATCGCCTTCAAAGAACATTTCTCCAGCCTGCCGTTAATTTCCCGAAACTGCTCCTTTACCGCCTCTTCCCTGGAAAAGGTCTTTACGATCTTCTGATTTCCGATCATTTCCTCAATCAGTGCCGTCTGCTCTCCCCTGGTCTCCGACTGCAGCTTGAACATGGAAAAGGTTCTGGTAGCAATGAATTTTGCCACCAGGAAGGATACCGGGGTAATGCACACCACCACCAGGGCAATGGGTACATTGGTAACCAGCATGAAGATCAAAGTGCCGAAAATAGTAAGCACTCCTGTGAACAGCTGGGTAAAGCCCATGAGCAGACCGTCCGCAAAGGTATCCACGTCCGCCACCACCCGGCTCACAATATCGCCATAAGCATGGGCATCCAGATACTTTAAGGGCAGCTCCTCCAGCCTGTGAAAGGCATCCTCGCGAATATCCTTCACCACATGATAAGTGATATGATTATTACAGGTATTCATAACCCACTGGGCCAGCGCCGTAATCAATACCGCTATGCCGATCTTTATCATGATACGGAACACCCCGTCAAAGTCCACGCTTCCCTTTCCCAGAAGCAGGTCCACCGCGTCCCCCGTCAGGATGGGTACATACAAAGTAAGGGCAACAGTCACTGCCGCCAGAATCAATGATAATCCCACCAGAAACCAGTATTTTCTGATATAATTAAGGACCTTACCCAACGTCTCCATCTGCCCCTGCTTTTTATCGGTCTTTGACTTATCTGCCATTTTCTGCACCCTCCTTTCCGTTGTTTTCTGCTTCTTCCTGCCGCTCCTTATCCTCTTCCGTTCCCGGCCCCTGCAGCCCCTCCTGCTCCCTGGCTGCCTTCAGCCGCTCTTCGGGATACTGGGAGAAATAAATCTCCCGATACACTGCACAGCCTGCCAGCAATTCATCATGGGTTCCCACACCGGCCAGCTCGCCATCGTCCAAAACAAGTATTTTGTCTGCATGGCGGACGGTGGACGCTCTCTGGGAGACAATAAAAGTGGTGGTATTGCCTTCCAGGTTTTTTAACGCTGTCCGCAGCTTTGCATCGGTTGCATAGTCAAGAGCGGAAGCGCTGTCGTCCAAAATCAGGATCTCCGGCTTCCTCACCAGTGCCCTGGCAATGGTCAGCCGCTGCCTCTGGCCTCCGGAAAGATTCTTGCCGCCTTGGGCAATTTTTGCCTCCAGCCGGCCCTCCTTGCCCTCCACTACGTCCTTTGCCTGAGCCGTCTCGATGGCCTGCCACATTTCTTCCTCCGTTGCATCCGGTTTCCCCCACTGCAGATTACTGCGGACAGTTCCCTTAAACAATACCGCTTTCTGGGGCACCACGCCCACACGTCCTCTAAGCTCTTCCTCCGGAATAGTTTTCAGATCCTTGCCTTCCATGCGGATGACTCCCTTTAATACAGGATAAAATCCAGGAATCAGATTCACCAACGAAGACTTACCGGAGCCTGTACCGCCGATGACGCCCACTGTTTCTCCCTTATTCACCGTAAAGCTTAAATCATGCAGGGTGTCCGCACCGGCACCCGCATATCCGAAGGAAACATGGTCGAATGCCAGGAACGGAATACCGCCGCGGACGCCTTGCTCTCTGCCGCCCTGCCTGCTCTGCGCCGTTTGGATTTCTCTGCCGTCCTCGCCGGCTAAAAGCGCCGCTTCCTCCCCGTTTTGTATCTCAAACACCCCAGCCACCCGATCCGCACAGGCCAAAGCCTTGGTGATGGTAACGATCAGATTTGCCAGCTTTACCAGCTCCACCAGAATCTGAGACATATAATTGATGATGGCAATGACCTCACCCTGGGTCAGACTGCCCACGTTGACCTGCAGGGCCCCGGTATAAATCAGGGCAATGATGGCGCCGTTTACAATAATATAGGTAAAGGGATTCATGATGGCACTGATCTTGCCCACAAAGATCTGACTTCGGGCCAGCGCCTCCGTGTGCTGCCGAAATTCCCTCTCTTCCGCCGCTTCCCTGTGGAAGGCCCGAATCACACGAACGCCGGTGAGATTCTCCCTGGTGATTCCCAGCACCTTATCCAGCCCTGCCTGTACCTTTTTATACAAGGGCATGGTCCAGGCCATGACGCCGATCACTACAATCGTTAAAAGGGGAATGGCCACCACAAAGATGAAAGCGCTCTTTACGTCTATGGTAAACGCCATGATCATGGCGCCGAACACAATCACCGGAGAGCGCAGGAACAGCCGCAGCACCATGTTCACACCGGACTGCACCTGGTTAATATCGCTGGTCATACGGGTAATCATGGTAGAGGTTCCCACCCTGTCGATATTGGTAAAGCTTAAAGACTGAATATGGTCAAAGAGGGCCTGCCGCAGTTTCGTGGAAAATCCCACTGCTGCTCTGGCCGCGAAAAACTGCGCCGTCACTGAGGACAGCAGCCCCACCACAGCCAAAATAAGCAGGCAGGCTCCCATCCTGCCGATATGCCCCATGTCTGATCCTGTCTCCGGACTTCCTATTCCCCTGTCAATGATGCTTGCCATGACCAGAGGCACCAGCAGCTCAAAAAAGGCCTCCAGCAGCTTAAACAGCGGCGCCAGCACAGATTCCTTTTTATAATCTTTAAGATATTTCATCAAACGTCCCATATTCACCCTCATTTCTACCGTGTTTATTATACTGAATGTTTCCGCCGCACACATACCGCCAACGCATACCCTTCCGGCGGCGAAGCTGCAGCCCACTCTATGTCCTGCGCCGCCTTTCCGCTTGTCAGATCCTGACCAAGCACCGCGGCGACTCCCTTCCCCGTCAGCTTCCCCCAGGCTTCCTTCCTGCTCCATAGCTCAAAAAAGAGCCTCTGCCTCTCTTTCTCATCTGCACAGCGCTCCAAAGCAAGGCATTCCGGCTCCGAATAAAAACGCCTTGACAGCTTCAACACGTCCACCGGCTGAAGCCTCTGAATGTCTGCCCCAAGCTCCCGGCAGGACACTGCGCAAAGCACATAATCCTCGGAATGGGAAAGACTGAAAAACAGTGGTATTTCCTTAAAAAACGGCTTCCCCTTCTCCCCATAGTGATAAGTCAGGGCAAGGGGCGCCTCCAGCTGTGATGCCAGACCGGATACCGTGCAAAGAACGCCGTCCGGGGGGCTTCCCTGAGATATTTCCTGGGCGAATCCCCGGACAGCGCCGCAATCTGCCTTCTGAACCAGCCGGTCCTGCACTGCCTTTTGCAGCAGCAGACCTGCTCCCAGCTCTGCCGCCCTTACCTGCGGCGTCTTTGCTGCCAGGATCTTTTCCCGCCTGGTCTCATCCAGCTTAGGCAGCAGCTCCGAAAACCTGCTCTCATGGCTTTCTCGAATCAGCTCCCCGATATTTAAAAGATATATTTTCATCGCCTCTCTGCGGTCCTCTCCCTTACTGCAACACCGCTATTATCAGCTAATTTCCTGTATTTGTCAAGAGGCAGCAGGCCGCGAGTACTTATACTGCAACTCCATGATTTTTGAAGCTTTCATAGCCGGCCTCCGGCTTCCTGTTTTCCCACATCTATACAGGCGGAAAAAAGTACAAACAAGATAAAAACAAATTGCCGCGAAGTCCCATATGATGTATAATACAGGTAAAATTCAAGGGAAAGCGACGGCTTTCGATTGAACATAATAATGCTGTGAAACAACAAAGAATTTTGGTGAATGTGTATGAAAAGAAATAAACAGGAACGCGGAACGGACAAGGGATTTTCGCTGCTTCTTTCGATTTTGCTTGTCTTTTGTATTCTTGGAGTTATTGTATTCTCTGTTTCTCAAAAAATATCGAAAGAAATGTCCGAGTCAGCCGTCCAAAATCTGAATGAAAGTCTGAATCTGATAAAAAGCACCATAGAGTCCGTTCTCAATAAAGAAGCGGAGTTTCAAAAGCTAATGGCGCAGGAAATTGCTTTGTTAGAGGGTCCGGAGGCCTATATTACTTCTTATCAGCCCAATCAGACAATGGTAAAGGTTTCATATATCAAGGAAGGCGATACGGAAGGAATTTCCAATACAGGGGACGTTTTTTCCGAAAAAGAGCTGGACTTTTCAGGCGGTATGATAGAAGGACTGGCGGTTTCTCATTCTTATATCAATTATATGGGAACATGGGCGTATTCTCTCAAGTCTCCGGTGGTAAGGGATGGACGGGAAATCGGAACCCTTTATGTGGAATATACTTATGATTCCGTTGACAAATGGCTTCCCGACAGATTCTATGGCAATCAGGCCATGCTCTATATTATGGATGCAACGACGGAAAGATTCGTGCTGAAGCCAAAGGGAATGGGTGAACGCAGCGCAGGGCATCTGAATCTGGAAGATTTTTACAGAGCAAACGACATTCAGGATCCGGAGCTTCAGGCGGAGGTTAAGAACTGTATACAAAACGGGAAAAACATGATGTTTCGCCATGATATACGGGGAAAACGCGCCCTGAACTATATATGGCCCGTGAACGGCGGCACCATTTATTTAATCGGCTATGTGCCGATCGAAGCCATTCAACGGGAAGGTAAGACCGTAAATCAGAATATTCTGTTTGTGGTAGCGGTTATGCTGATCGCATTTTTCCTGTGCTGTATTCTGTATTATTTTAATCAGCGGCAGCAGAGAAAAATCATGCGGGATCGGGAAGCGGAACGGGAGCTGCATAATAAACAGCTGGCGGAAGCGCTGCATGCGGCACAGCTTGCAAGCAATTCCAAAACCATGTTTCTCTCCAACATGTCCCATGACATCCGCACGCCGATGAACGCAGTGCTTGGTTTTACCACACTGCTTGCAAGGGATGCCGAAAACCCGGATAAGGTGCGGGAATATACGAAAAAAATTACGGCCTCCGGACAGCATTTGCTCAGCCTGATTAACGATATTCTGGATGTTTCCAAGATAGAAAGCGGTAAGGTTGTGCTGACTGTAGAAGAGTTTACGCTGAATGACCTGGTATCTTCCGTTGATGCCATCATCCGTCCCATGGCAAGTGCTAAAGCACAGGAATTTCATGTGGAGGTAAGGGACATTAAGCATGAGCGTCTCTTAGGTGACGAGACAAGAATCAATCAGATTCTGATTAATCTTCTCTCCAATGCCGTTAAGTATACGCCGGAGGGCGGAAATATCTGGTTTCGGATCATCGGTCTGAAACAGCGCTCCAGCCAGTTTGAACATATTCTCATCGAAGTGGAGGATGACGGATATGGAATGACAAAGGAATACTTAAAAACTATTTTTGATGCGTTCACAAGAGCGGAAAACAGTACCACGAACAAGGTCCAGGGAACGGGCCTGGGTATGGCGATTACCAAAAATATCGTTGAGCTCATGGGCGGAACCATCGAGGTTACCAGCGAGGTCGATCAGGGAAGCCTGTTCCGGGTGGAATTGGAATTCCGCATTCCTGAGGGACAGGCGGATCAGCTGTTTTGGAAGCAAAACGGCATATCCCGGATTCTTTTTATGGGTGATGATCAGCAGGAAGGCAAAAACATCCGGACACTCATGGAGGACATGGACATTGCGGTGGACATCCTGCCTGCAGGAAAAAGCGCTTCCTCCCTGTTACAGGATTCCGGAGATACGCAAAAGGCTTATCATCTGGCGTTATTGGATGTGGATGGACCTGTTATGGCCGACATTCAAGCCTTAGGGCAAATCAAAAGTCTTCTGGCCCCTGGCGCACCTCTTCTTTTTCTGACTGACCATGACCTGGATGAGACGCTTCCGCCGGGATATACGGGAACCCTTGCAAAGCCGTTTTTCCTATCCGCCCTGAAAGAAAAAATCATGGAAATACAGGCAGAAGAAGCCGGGGCGAATAAGGCACCGGAAGCTGAAGAAGCCGGAAGCCTTCAGGGGCTGCATTTCCTTGCGGCAGAGGATAATGAAATTAATGCGGAAATTTTATCGGAGCTTCTGGCAATGGAGGGCGCAAGCTGTGAAATAGCCGCCAACGGCAGACTGGCTCTGGAGCGCTTTACAAATTCAAAAGAAGGTGAATTTGACGCAATTCTCATGGATGTTCAGATGCCGGTGATGAACGGTTACGACGCCACAAGGGCTATCCGGGCCATGGCGCGAAAGGATGCTGTGGAAATCCCCATCATCGCCATGACGGCAAATGCCTTTGCGGAAGACGAAAGAGATGCCTTGAATGCCGGAATGAATGTCCACCTGGCAAAGCCAATCGACATGGAGCAGTTAAAGCAGGTAATTAAGAAGTGTGTGCATGAAAAGGCCCACGAAGATAAAAAGAAATAAAACAGGATTCAATAGGGAGTAAACAAAAAATAACCATGAAAAAAGAGCAAAGAAATGCTTTCAGGAAGGCAGTGGCGGCACTTTTGACGGGGACGGCGGTTCTTATCATAACGGCCTGCGGGAACAACGACGGTTTTAACCTGGCGGAGTCCGATGAGGCCGATGTACGGTTTGTAACGCTGTTCAGCCCCATGGAAAAAACAAATCCGGATGCGGAAAACGTGGCCAGAAGCGCCTGCGATAAAACAATCGTCCTGGCGGAGGAAAAGCTTGGCGTGTCCGTTGACTATGTCACATACACGGCAGAAAATTATCAGGACAGAACTTATGATGATGTGGCCCTGGACCGGGCGCGGAACAATATGGACGATATTTATCTGCTGAATCCTGATGTGATCAAGGCTTTGGGCGAAGAAGGACTGCTGATGGACCTGTCAGGACTTGCCTGCGCGGAAAATCTGCGGGACGTTGTAAAAACCGCAAATACCATCAACGGAAAGCTGGTGGCCATTCCCCAGGAGGTAGTGGCTTATGGGCTGTTTATCAACAAGGATATGTTTGATCAGTATCAGCTGGAGCTGCCGGAGACTCCGGAAGATTTTCTGGAATGCTGCAGAGTATTCAAGGAGAACGGAATCGAAACGCCGGTGGGGGCAAATCGCTGGTGGCTGGAAACCTTTGTCCTGGCTTTAGCCTACGCAGATTTATATAACGGCGGAAACACGGAAGCGGAAATTGCGGCCTTAAACAGCGGAGAAAGCAAATACAGCGACTATATGCGCCCTGGATTTGAATTTCTTCAGGAAATGATTGACCGTGGCTATATCGACGCCGAAAAGGCTCTGGTCAGCGAAGCAATCGAGGGCGAAGGGGCGGACTTCCTTGCAGGAAAAACTCCCATCGTCATGGCGTATTGGGGCGCGGCCAATACCAATACCGCCTATGGAAACCCGGATTTTAATATGCTTGTCATTGGTTTCCCCAGCAGCAGGGGACAGATGCCTGTAATGCCCATGACGGGATTTGGCGTCGGCGCTGCCGCAGAACACGCGGAGGACGCCATGGACATTATGGACGTAATTCTTTCCGACGAAGCCCTTCAGGTATATGCGGAAACGAATAAGGTTATTTCCCCGTCCAAAAATGTGGAAGTAGAATGTATTCCCGCCTTAAAGCCGCTGAACGATCGGATCCAGGAAAATGTGTACGTTCTTGGAGCCAATGCAAATATGAATCTGGAACAATGGGGAAATACCTGTCTCATCGTGCGGAAGCTGTTAGGCGGCGCCACAGTGGATGAGTGCATGGCAGAATTTGACAGGCTTCAGGAGGAAACGCTGGCGAAGTAGGGACTGCTTCGCCGCTTCACTTCTTTACGCCGTGACCGGGCTGCCCTGCCTTTCCAGCATCAATTCGTCAATATCGTCAAAAGCATTCTGTAATCTTTCGACATGATATATTTCATACATATCATATATCAAATCGGTAATCCCAAGTCTGTCCCATTCCTTTAAAATCACATTTGCTGTCTTTCCTTTATTTTCCGCATATCGCTCTATCAGATATATGAAAAATACAGTTTCTTTCGACATTCTTATCACTCCCTTATATATCTTGAATTTCGGGGATCTCCCGTAATTTTCTCACTTTCCCACATGTCAAAAATAACATAGGGGCTCAATTTGTATACCTCCAACTCTGTATCCAGCAGCATCTGGTACGTTTCTGATTCAATAAAATTACGCACCGCCTCTTTGTCATTCATTCCATACTTGTCAATGATAAGTTGAGAAACCTGCCGATCATAAAAATCCAATTTTCTCGCATTTACCTGCGTCATAACGTCTTCTCCCCTTTAAAACGTAAATAGGATAAAGCTTTTCTTGTTAAAAAAGCATATTGGTCTGTTAAATTTTGAGGCAATAATCTCTCCACCGCCTGTTCTCTGGTATATTTTCCATCCATGTAATCATCAATCACAGGAAGAGTTGAATCATTCGCAACAGGACCGATAACCAAATCATATATATTATTAACAGGCCTCTCTTTTCTATTTGCCACTACAAAATCAAGCCAACTGGCATCCGCAGACTGAAACTGCAAAATATTCAATTCTTTCATCAGCTCTTGGTCCAACTCATAAGCATTTAGAACAGGAGCCCCTTTTCGTCTCCTTTTTGTTACCGTTTTTGCCCATTTCGCCGCCTGTTCCCTGCTGGAAGTCAAATAAAATCCAGCTCCAAAATCTAAAGCACGAAGATTTTCACGAATTTCCGGCCTTTCAACCACAGTATTACTTCCATGATACAAAAGCATATATTTCGCCTTTCTCTTTTCTATCTATAAATTGTAAAGTATTGCAAACATTACTTATCCAATTTCTATTATAAAATAAGCATCATTACCAAGCCGCCTTCCCTGTCTTAACCAGGCTATCTATGTCTAAATAAGCGTTTTCCATACACTCTGTATGATAAATCCAGTAATTATCATATATCTTCTGCGTAATGCCGCACGCCTCCCATTCCTGCAGGACATCGCCCGTTTTCCTGTTTTTATAAGCGGCATAATATTCCAATAAATACATAAAATATTTCATCTCTTCACTCATCCTGCACCGAAATCTGTCATGCCAAAATCTTCACTTTCCAGCATTTCATGCGTTTTAGACATCACAAACTGCTTCAGCGCCTCCATTTGGTCCAAGCCATATTTTTCAGTAATCATCATAACGACTTCGCTGTTATAATAGTCAATAATTTCAGGCTCTAACTGCCTCATACCAATTTCACCTCATGAAACTCCAAGCCTGTTTCATTTTACCATGGTGTTTCCATAGTTACAATCTCATTTTTCCAGGCATCCTCCAAAACGTCATTGTCTATTCTCCAGAAAAAATCAGTAATACGTTCCAGTCAAAACACAAAAGGTTATACGGGAAAGATGAGCCAATTTACATAAGCCGAGCAATATACCTTCCACTGATACAAATCTGTTTATCCACAGATTGTAACGCTTCAGTCAGTTTTGTAAATACTGGTAAATGATTGGGCGGGTTAGTTATTATGTTTATATTCATCTTGCAAGATAAATCTTCGTTTATTGATATACTATCTATTTTAACCACCATTTTCCTTTTGTTACGATAATAATTGTTTCTAACCTCAAGTTCAAACAGATTCTCTGGCAAAAGCTTCGCACCTTTTAACGGCATCGACTCATATACTTTCCCTGCTTCCTCAAAGGCAAGATTTACTGCTCCCGCCATTCTTTCCAAAACCGCTAAAACAGAAGTCTCTCCTTGATATGTCCTGACATCAGGCAAAACCGCATCACATATTTCTTTTACTGTTTCCGTATACTTCCATTTGCCAAGCGCAATATCATCTGATTCTTTCGTAATAATACTCAACTGCTCATCAATGTGTTGTATACAGGCACTCATATCAATTCGCTCCCACCACCAATGTCTGGTTGCCAATTCCAGCATTTCATGCAGCGGTTCTGCCGTTTCTACACCCAATTTCTTTTTGCTTAAATAAACACTATTATCAAAACGCCTGTATTCCTCAGGGAATCCCCTTTTCACCCCTGTCAATACAATCCATACGGTTTTCGCAAATAGATATACATCGGATTTTCGATAATCAACCTTATCCACTATCTCTATATTTCGCAATTCAGGAGGCCGAATTGCCGCGGGCCCCATGCTGTCATGTATATCCGTAATATGCTCTTCCTCTTCATTCATATTCCAGACCAGACCAAAATCCGCTAAGCATACCCTGTTTTTGTAAACCAATAAATTTTGATGCTTAATATCTCTATGTACAAAGCCTCTTTTATGTAACTGAGCAATACATTCTCCAAGCATTCTCATGTCATTTAATTTTTCTTCTATTGAACGAATGGATTTAAAATTATATTTCAATGCTTCTGGCATTACATACCAGGAAAAATCCCCTCTTCCCTCTGTCAGAAAATAAGATGAGTCATAAATCGGAACAATACCCGCTATCTCATTTTGAATCCGATATACTGTTTGAATTTCCTTTTCAAATCGTTTTTCTCGTTTTTCCCGCTCTTCATTGGAATAATGACTGGCTGTTAATACTTTAATTACAAATTTTTCTCCCTCAGGCAGCTGTTTTTCAGCAGAAATCACTTGAACGGAAAATACTGTGCCGTTTCCTCCGCCACCAATTTTGTTCAAGAGTTTGTACGTTCCAAACTTGCCCTTAAACACCATCCCGGACTTGAGACCATTTACATCACCAATGCCCATTTTCCGCCTCCATCCTTTCACGATCAGCCTCCCTTACATATCTGTCGTGAAGGCTATAGAAAATTGCTGCGGTTTTTGGATAGTTAGGCTTTAAATACTCTGCATTGGCTTTAAAAGCTTCCGCCATCCGCCTTTCTTCTTTACCGGCCGTAGGGCTGTATACCCCGCGTCGATTATAAACACAGCTTTCATAGCTTCGAAGCATTCTTTCATCCGAATAGGTTTCGATTAGAATCCGCACTGCCTCACAGGGCTCATGCCCGTCTTTTCCGACCGGCGAAAACGAAAACAGCCGCCCCATCAAGGAGCCAAATAAACTGCTCTGGTCATTTTGCTCCAATAATTTTTTAAATTGCTCAACCCATTGCTTCAGCTTTTCTTCTTTGACTTCACCGTTTTCTTCTGCCGGACAAAAATGTGCTTTTTCATATACAGTATACATGTTGTGCAGGTATTGTTCATCCAATTTACCTGCTTCTCTGGACTCATGATCTCTTTTATAAAGACCTGCAACCAACTGGGCAAACAATTCCGGAGATCTCTTCATCATGTGATGAAAGCATTTCATGTTATCCCATTCCAGAAGATTCACAAAATAGATCTCCAGCTGGGCAATTCTCTGGCATTTCTCATCATCATACAGGAACTCCTTTTGCATGATTTCAAGAAATTGCTCCATATAGTAGTCTGTCATCTGATCGCCCTGAACTTGCATCTTTTCAATTCCATCCATATAAGAAAAGATTTCCCCTGCACTCAAAGGACTTTCCTCATGAAGACAATACATCTGCTGTAAAAAAACATCCAAACTGGAATACTTCTTACTCTCGCTGACAGCCCAACGGCCATTACCCTTTTTACAGGAAAGTGATGACTTCCAAAAAAGTTCTTTTATCTGCCTGGAAGCCATCGAAACCAAAGGGACATTTTCCGTCCAAAACGCTTCGGAACGGTACAGTTTCGCTAAAATTTCTTCTGAATAGCCCATTCCGCTTACTTTTGAAATTATATCCGGATATAACCCCACCTTTCCTTTCACAGCATATTGCAAATACTCAATCGCCATTGTACCGGATACTTGAGCTTTCAGCAAAATCTCAAACGTCTCAAAATCCCATTTACCGCCCTTCCAGTACTTTGCCAAATAACGCCCCAGTGAATTATGCTGCTCTTTTCCGACAAGCTTCGCCAATACCTCTAACCGATAATTTCTATTTTGAAATTCGCCTGCCTTCTCCCGAATCAGTTCCTCCGTTGCCCGCTCATTGCTTTCCCTCTCGCCTCCCGTTTCATAAGGTACGGGATGAAGCAAGGGGTATTCCCTTTTTCCGGAGAATAAATATCCATACTCGTATTCGACTTGACTGGTATGAATCTCCTCCAGCAGCTGCTCATATGCCTGCAGTTGTTCCTCTGGCATTGACCAGGAAGAATCAGCAAAGTACCTATGACGGTATATCCTCTCCCTAATACTATTCTTAATACTTATGATTTCATCATCATCCATTTGCGTCACTTCATACAAAAGGCGATCAAATACAGTTCCTCTTAACTCCGAATCAAATTTTTCCGAGACTTTCAACATTTTAGCCCATCGTTCAACGGAAAACTCCATATGATCTAAAAGAATCTTAAGATAGCTTCCAGACACGGTCCACATCTCTTCAACAGGCACTTCATCCTCTGTCATATGATCCCTGTATTTAGGCTCCGATAAATATCCCACCATACTTCCGCTGTGCTGAGGAATCGCCTCGTATAGATATGTCCAGGAATTGCTGCTTAATTCAACTGCCAATTTAGCCGCTGTTATTTTATCTTCCGGCTTTCTGAGTGCCGAAAAATTGTACCATACACAGAAAACCTTGGCGAAAATATCTTTGGGCGCATTAGACTTATATTCATAGTTGCGGGCATCCAGCTTCAATAACCAACGAAAACCGTCCCAGACAAACTCTTTCTGAACAAGAAACTGTTCAACTCCCCATAAAATATGAATATACGCATTTCTTCCAAATACAAAGTCACTTGTTTGCTTTTCAAACAAGCTCATAAGCCCTGTAGACTCAATGAATTCCTTTTCCAGCCGTTCCAGGACCGCCTTCGGAGAGATTTCACACAGCTCTGTCCAAAAAGATGCAATATAGGACCATTGATTTTCCGTATTAATATAATTCAAAATTCTTCTTACCACTTCGTCCATTGCAGGCTGACAGTTTTCCGTCTTTCTGTAAAACCCCTTCATAATCAGTGTTCTGATCATGCCGCTTCTAAGTGTTTTAGACCAGAACAGTTTTTCACCTTTTATTTGAGCCAATAACTTCTCCTGCTCCGAACAGGTAAACAACTTCTCCGCCTCATTCAAGACTTCTATGAAAATCTCCACAAACCTTTTCCACAGTGGATCCTCTAACGAAATGTCCAGGCAGTCCCATGTATTCTCCGTGCTGGCCAGACAATAGGATACCGTATGATTTCCGTAATTGCTTTTAAACGTATAGAGAAATGGATCTTCACCCTTCACGTAAGGTAAGACCTCGCCAAGAAAATTCTCATAATTTCCTTCATAAAGGGCTTCTATAACTAATTTGTCCCCTTCGATTTCCTCCCATTTTCCCAAAAGCAGGCAGGTTTTCTTCGCCTTTTCACTGATCCCGTCCATCCATTCCGGCTGCTTAAGATATGCCCCTCTTAATAAGCGTTTTTTCATAGGAACATACAAACCATGCGTATCCGTAAACAACGCGTGTGCCTGTTCATATTCCATTCCTGCTTCCCGCAAACAGCGTGAGATAGTATCCTGTGTTCTGGGCCGTAATTTAATTACATCCCGCGTATAAGCCGGAGTGTCCTCATCCAACACAAAAATATTCGTATTATTTTCAATCGCTACAATTTCATCCGCATAAAACCATGGAATATAAATGTTATTCGCACAGGAGAGATTCTGCAGCTCTTGCCAGGATTCCGGATTTTTCACCACATAAACAGGCCGCTTTTCGTTCAATCTCCAAAGTTCATTCAGTACACAATAAATCGTTTCTTCCCGGCACCGTCCTCTTACATAAACCAACTCGTCAAACTTATGTTCCTCGAACGCCTCCTGAAAGCGCTCGTCATCCACTTCAAAAAACTCGATTCCAATAGATGGTGAAGCTGTACTTCGCCTGAGAGCAATATCCATTTGTCCGGACGATTCGATTTTCATATCCTTATTTTGATATAAGGCATTGTTTTTTTCCATTTTATCTATTTTTAGATGTAATTCCTCTAAACTCGCCTGCAGCTCATCTTTACCCTCCTGCAAAAAGTAATGCTCATATTTATCAGGAGCAATCACTTTTACCTGCTCCAAAATTACGTACATGATTCTCAGGCAATAGGATTCCGCCAATTCATGCTGAATTTCATACTTTGCCATAAGCTGCATCAGCAGTCTATATAAGCGTTTCTTCAATTCATATCCGTCTGTCTTTTGTAGATCCTTGGCGATCTGCGCCATATTTTCCTTTGCAAGGACAAGGGATAAATCATCAAAAAAGCGCGCCGCCGTTTTTTCATTTTCAATAAAAAACTCGCCGGTGTCTACTAATATTTTCTTCCACTCATGAGCACTTTTTATGTTTTTTAAAGTACTTTCTCCTACGGCCACCAAAAGATTCTCCACTTCTGCAGACCCTAATTTAGATATTTCTTTTAACAATTCAAGCATCATCATCTGCGTACCCCTAAATATGACTATATTATATATTTCTCTTTGAAACTAACTTGGCCATTCATTAACAGCGGTAATAAAAAATCACGCAAAGAAATAAGTTCCTGATTTTCAATAAGACCTTCCCTGATTTTAAATGTAACATCAAAAATACTACTCATAAACTTGTCATTTAGAATTTTTGATGGAATAAAAACATTTTTATCCTTTAGAAATTTAAAATATCTTGAATATCCTTGATTTAATAAATCCATTTGTTGTATTTGTAAAAATAAAAGATAATTAGATAATGCTTTATCTGCTGATACCAGTATTTGTGTTCCATCTGCCCCCCTTGCGAAAGGAAAATTAACATATTTTATTTCCTTAGTATGATCTCCAAAAACAATAGCATCTCTACATGCTATTACACCTTCTTCATCATCTGTATATCCACAGATATATTTTTTACTTTGATCTATAATTGGATATTTCCCTGATTTCTTATATTCTGAAGTCAAATGATTTTTTGTTTTGGGGAATTTTTTCAATACAGTTTCAAGTTTTCTAATTTTCCATCCTTCAGGAATCTCCCTCCCCAATTCATCATTCCAAACCATTTTCCCACCGGATGATTTATAAGGTTTTCCTTCTTCATTTGGGAATTCATATTGCAAAAACCAATAATCATATATATTTTTTGCCATTAATTCTAATTCGGTATTTATTTTATTATTAATCTCTATTTTTGAATCTATAGCATTCAGCAAAGCACCCGCTTGCTTCTGATAATTCATATCCGGCAGCCACGCCTCACATTCTTTTATTTTCTCAGGAGAAGTATGCCTTATTTTAGTTTGCTGTGCTGCTGAATCAAGCTGCTTTTTTACCATGGAAGACGATAATAAGTAATACGCATATAACCTGTCCAGTAATCTTTCATTGGGAATTACCAAACCAATATCTCCACTTTGTATATATAAATCATCCTCTGGAATTCTTGCCGTTTCTCCTAAAAGCCCTGACACCTGTTCTGTTAATGGCGTTATTATATCTCCCTTTTTCAATATAAATTCTTCCTTAACATTTCCGGTAAAATATATATTTGTTTTTGATCCATTCTCCTTAAATCCTCCTGACGGATAATTAAAATTCCCCAATGTTAAACGTATCTTCTCCCCTTCTTCGGCATAAAATTCTCCAGATAAACTCGCCCCACGTTTTACATCAAGTACATCCCCCAATTTAATTTTCCTCATACTTCAACTCTCCCAGCCTCTGCTTAATTTCATCCTCAAGAGACTTCCCCTCCGCAAACAGTTTTTCCAGCCGTTCCGAATACGCCTTCATTCTTTCCTCAAAGGCCTCCGGTGACAGCTCCACATATTCAATCTTTACTTCAAAATACTGTCCTGCAGACAGTGAATAATTTTTCTCCGCTATCTGCTCATAGGTAACCGCTACGCTGAAATCCTCCACCACATCCTGATGAATAAACGTATCCTCAATTTTCTTCACTTCGTCGGGGCGCAGAACCGTTTTCTGATTCTTTCCCTCTTTCCTCTTTTCGCCCAGCTTAGAGGCGTCGATCAGCATAATTTTACCCTCTTTATTTGACTTATCAATAAAGAGAACTGATACATTTGTCCCTGTATTGGCAAATATATTTGAGGGCATGGAAATGACGCCTTTCAGCCAGTGCTTTTCTACAATCGTCTGGCGTACTGACCTTTCAATACCGGCCTGTGCCGTGATAAATCCTGTCGGCACAACAATAGCAGCTTTCCCGTCTTCCTTCAGACTCCAAAGAATGTGTTGGATAAAACAAAGATATACCCCCATGGATTCTTTCTTTTTATTTGGAATCTTAGGCACTCCTGCAAAGAATCTCTTAATTCCATCCCTTACTTCGGAATCCTCCCACTTCTGTTCAATGGTGTTTCTGGTAGAAGAAAAGTCCATTTTAAACGGAGGATTTGAGGTAATGTAATCAAACTGTTTCACTCCTGAGCCGGGATCATGTGCCACCTTATAATGCGCCGGCGTCTCCAGCGTATCTCCCTCAATAATGTTGTCCAGACTGTTAGTCAGCCCGTTAAGCAGCATGTTGGTCCTTAAGAATCTGGATGATTTACCGGATATATCCTGCGTATATACCTGTGCTTTATCTCCAAAGCTTCCCTTTCCCAGCGCATTTGCCAAATGAAGTACCAGCGAGCCGGAACCCGCCGACGGATCATATACGTCATATATTTTATCTTCTACAGGTGACATTTCTACCAGAATCTTTGCAATAATGGCGGAAATAGCCTGCGGTGTAAAATACTCTGCATACACGCCGCTGGCAACATTATAGTCCTTGATCAGATACTCAAAGATTGCGCTGTAAAAATCAAAATTATTTTTAAACGCTTCTCCAAAATCAAATTTGTCCTGACTGATAATTCCAAAGATATTTCTTGCAAAATTATTTCTTTTTGATGCTTCTACATTCTCTGTAATTCTGGTAAATAAAGGTTTTCTCCCGCCTTCCGCCGTGTCGATGCTGAATTCTTCATTTTTAGGATAATTAGATATTCGCTCCAGTGCATCATCAAAAAGCCTGTAAAACTCATTATTGCCCACCCTGTTAATTAAGCACTCGATTGTATCTTCATACTTAAAAGCCACATCCTGCGGATATGTGTCATAAAAACCTGCCAACATATCTTCATCCTGCAGGACTTCCTCTGCATCCATACTCATTTCATTTGCAAAATCTTTCATATTTGCCATGAATTTATCGTTTAAAAATTTATATAAAAATACAGAAGTAATCACTACCTCTTCACTCGCCTGATTAGATAAGCCGTTGGTCTGGCAAAGTCCTTTCAACTCGTCGATCATCTGCTTTATCTTGTTTTCCAGTGTAAAAATATCCGGCATTGTATCCCCCTTATTTGAATAACTGTATATTAGTGTAAAGATCGTTTAACAGCGGTGTATAAAATCCTTTGATTTTACCGTATAATTTTTCTTTTAACAGCGTCTTGGTTGCTTTTGATTTTATGGAATCGGCAAAATTTTTTCTACCCTGAATCATCACAATCTCTTTTTCCAGCACATCTTCTATAGCCTGATAAATAATCACCAACATTCTTTCTATCTCTGATCTGTCTGCAGGATACCTTTCAACTGCATCCTGATAGGTTTTTACAAAAGCGTAGCTGCCACCGTAAATCTTTGAAAGTCTTTCATTTTCATAGTTGATATTTCGTGCTTTTTCAAGAGCCTCCAACAATTCATCCGTGATAGAATCCAAATCATTTAGATCAGAGATGGACAGGTCATTAAAAATCTTCTGCAATAGCTCATCCAGTTTTCTGATTTTAATATCACCTTTGTTTTTGTTCTTCTTTATTTCGTTTTGAATATCTCTAACAACCTTTGAAAATCTTTGGAACTTGGGATTATCCTGCGTCATTTGTCCAAGATCCATTATAATAATTTTAACTTTTATAAATTCATATAAAATCTCCACAACTTCCTCATTGGAGATAACATCCATCATTTCCACCGTATTTCGGGAAAGATTCATAAAGTCAATTCTATCCTGTGTCAATCTCAACAGCTTCTTATTTCTTTCGGCATCAATCTGCGCTGCATAGTCCATCGCTCTTGAAAGAATAAATTCTGTCTGACACTCTTTGATGCCATTTAGCAGGCGCCTGATTTTAAGCAATGCCTCTTTATTATATAAAGTCAGCTGCTTTGAGAATCTCTCCAGATTGTCTGTTGCAATCATATCTTCCAGCTCATCTACATACTTGTGATACTTCCTGTTTATATCCTCTTTGTCAACTACCAGGCCTGCAAGAGAGCCTTCGTTTTCACCATTCTCGTTAAGATCCGCCTCCAGCTCCTTTATGTAAGCTTCTATCGTTTTGTCATATTCCTGCTCTATATCAACAAAATCAACAATATAACCATATCTGTAAACCTTTCCATTTGGTGACTTATAGGGTCTGTTGACTCTGGAGATCGTTTGCAGTAGTGACTGTGCATGTGGACCTCTCAAAAGATACATCTTTTTGAGACGCTTTACATCATAACCTGTGGTCAGCATAAAATTGACAATTAAAATATCCGGCACGAGTGTATCTCTGAAGTCGATCTGATGATTACGATTGATCTTCTTCTGCTTTGGATCATCTGTATCCGTAATCACAAGGCCGGTGTTTAATTTAGAGTTTACTTTAAACCACTCCTGAACCTTTTTTGCCTGCGGGTTTGTCCTGCATACAATCATACCCCCAATAGACATATCTGAATTTTGCAGCCTGAAATTGACAAAGTCCTTTTCTATAAAAGCCCCCAGCGCATTTACATAAGCATCCGATTCATAAACATCCCTGTCTTCCAACTGCCTGTCTTCTATTTCCAAATTCTTTTTGATTTCTGACTTTGCCACTGTATCAATATTTTCTTTTTTGATTCTAAGTGTATATCCGTCAGCTATTGATTTATCATAAAAATACTTATGGATATAATCGCCAAACTTCAGATTAGAGCGCTCTTTTCTGGAAAGCAGGGGTGTGCCGGTAAGTGCAATATATACAGCGTCCAAATCACAGGTCATAAGATTTTTAAAAAATTCTCCTGTGGAAGAATAGCTCCTATGAGCTTCATCTACAAAGAAAATACGCTGTACCTTTGCTTTATAATCGTTCTTTGCCTCCGGCATCTTCCCCTCAAATTTCTGAATATTTACGACACAGATTTCACCGATTGCTTTACTCCCCACATCCGTTGACAGTGTCTTATTCAATTCATTGGTAAATCCGGCCTTATCCTCACAATTAACGGTTTTCAATCCTCTGGCGGTAAACTCTATACTGGCCTGTGTCAGCAGATCAAGTCTATCCACCACGAAGAAAAATCTGGTACTGATATTCTTTTTGGAATAGTAATCTCTGATCACGCGATTGGAAAAAGCAGCAATCGCCGTTTTGCCGGAACCCTGTGTGTGCCAGATAATACCCCCCTTACCACCAGCCTCTAACCTTTCAACAATTTTTCTGGTTGCAAAGAACTGAGGATAGCGCATAATGTGCCGCTCAGGAATCTGACCACTGATAAACATGATTCCGTACTCTAAAAAATATAAGAACCTTTCCTTATCAAAAACAGAGGTGACGAAGCTGTTACAGGGAGTCCCTGTCTTTAAGTTCTCTGCAAATTCCGGTGTATCTGCCTCCGCAGGATTATATCCGCAATCCTTCATCACATATTTAACTGTGTCCATATCTATATCTTTGTATGAATATGTTATATGATACTGCTCGTCATCCTCTCTGAAAAATGAAAAGCTGGTATTATTTCCGTTTGGTGTCGTATAGAATGAACCTGCTTTTACATCCTCTGCATCATCATCTTCCTCATACTCCATATTATTCGAAAAAGAGACAAACTGAATCAGATTGAAAAATCTCCTGTAATCTGGATTCTGCAGTCTCTTGTTTATCATTCTATCAAATTCTTTCTGAATACCGCCGTCATTATTTGGTTTCTTCACCTCCAAAAAGGCAAGCGGCATCCCATTAATTAAAATGTTAATATCCGGTCGGAAAGATCCCTCTTCTGTTCCCTCTACCACACTAAACGGCAGCTCATCCACTACTGCAAAATCATTCTTTGTTATATCTTCAAAGTCTATCAGTTTTACTCTGTCCTTCGGATCAACAAGCCAATTATAAAACTCTTTACCAAGATCATTATTTTTCAGAACATTATAAATATCTTTAACTACAGTCTTAATATCATCATAAGTAAATGTTCTGCCGTTGATTATTTCCAACGCAGGCTTAAATCTGTTTACAAAAATCTTTGTATTGAAATCTATATCCAGATCATCAGCCTTCAATGACTGATAATGATAATCAAGTCTCAAAAACTGAATTGTAGCCGGAATCTTCACTCTGGTATCTTCATTAAATACTGGCATCTGCTTGTCATCCTCCAATAGGTAATAAACTAAATATTTCTCTTTACATTCAGTACATTCATCAATGCTCCATTCTTATCCTCTACACTATTATACATAGTAATTACACAGCCTTCAACATTAACACTTCTGAATAACAGTATACTAACAGTTACAGCAGTCGCCAATCTTTCCGCGTTCCGGCCTTACTCAACAGCCAGCTCATCCCGCACTCTCATCAGTGTAAACCCAAGCAGATTCTGCCCCTGCCACTTTGTCTGATCCAGTCTGTCCGAATCCTTCATAGACAAGCCGATTCCCCATATGCAGTCTTTTACCGCGCACTCCGCTAAAACGGCATCCCCCGTAGCCAGCAGCAGCTCTTTTAAGTCCTCGTTTTGTAAAAATTTCCCCATCAGGCCCTCATACACCACGCTCTGCCGGATTCCGCTCCATATGCTGTCAATATATCCCGATACATGCCGCCCAAGTTCCTTGATTCGGGCGACGTCATCCGTATGAAGAATCTCGGTCGCCATTGTACTGTCATGAAAACAAAGCGCCTTGCGATACATCATGTACTGCTCCATTGAAGAAAATGTTACTCCGTCCAGCGTAAACTGCGAAAGATACCAGTTACTTAAGTATCCGTTTTCTTCGTCAGGATTATGGAAACAAATAATACGGCTCACACCATTCCTATTTTCAACAATCTCGTCCAAATGTGCCTTTAAATAAGCTTCCATATCACTTACCTCACTTATTATAATAATGAACTGAACACCTGATTACACAATCTTGATCAGAATCCATTAACCTTCACATTCCCAGATACTTCATTTTACCATGGCATTTCCGTAAATACAATCGTATTCCTGCGTCAAAAAAGCTTCAAAAAACGAACAGACCGCAATCTCCCAAATAAGAAACAAACACCCCGCCGAAGCGGGGTGCGTCCTACTCAATATTCTGTTACCTGCACGCCTTCCCAGAGATGCTAAGCCCTGATGCCGCTCACCCCGCCTCATAATACTTCGCCTGGGCATTCCAGAGGGACGCATAGACGCCTCCTTCATCCGCCAGCAGCTCTTCATGGCTTCCCGTCTGCACCAGCCTGCCCTTGTCGAACACCGCGATCTTATCACAAAACCGACAGGAGGACAGACGGTGACTGATGTAGATAGCAGTCTTATCTCCGGCAATCTTGTCAAAGTTGCTGTAAATTTCCGCCTCCGCAAGAGGGTCCAAAGCTGCCGTGGGCTCGTCTAAGAGCACAAAGGGCGCTTCCTTGTAAATGGCCCTGGCAATGGCCAGCTTCTGGGCCTCTCCCCCGCTGATCTCAACCCCCTCGTCGGTATAATCCTTGTACAGAAAGCTCTCAATGCCTTTCTCGCCCAGTTTTTCCAGCCGTTCTTCAAACCCCGCGTCCGCCAGGCAGCGCCGTACCATTTCTTCGTCATAGTCCTTATCTGCGGCAATATTCTCCGCCAGCATCAGGGAAAAGAGCACATAATCCTGAAATACCACCGAAAAAAGCTTTGCATACTCATCATGGCGGAACTTCTTAATATCCACGCCGTTCACCAGAATTTCCCCCTCATCAGGATCATAAAGCCTGCAGAGCAGCTTAATCATGGTGGTCTTGCCGGAGCCGTTCCTGCCCACAATGGCAAGCCTCTCTCCTACCTTAAACTCCAGTGAGAAACTTTTCAGCGCGTATTCCTCGCTGCCCGGATATTTAAAGGAAACATTTCGAAAGGCAATGTGATATTCATTGTCGCTTCTCTTTTCCATGGGCAGCGCCCCCTTATACATCTCGTCGGAAAGCTCCAACAGTTCTAAAATTCCAACCTGCTTTCTGGCCGCCAGGCTTAAATCCAGACCGGCAGTCACCACATACGTCGCCTGGATCATCATATTGGCAAGACAGTCTGCGTACAGGATCAGGGACCCCACCGGCATACTCCCCTTCAATGCCGCCATAATTACAATTCCGTATGCTCCGATCTGCGACAATACATAAAGAGCTGTCTGAATACCGTAACTGCCGGCACTTCCGATACCTGGGCGCTTGATGGTATAATCAAAAAATTCTTTACCCTGCAGTTTGTCATAGGTCCATTTTTTCATCACCTCATAGCTGTTATAAATTCTTACGTCTTTTCCATTCCCGTAACGGTAATGCCAGGAGCCATAGGCAAAATCCCACACATAATTCCACAGGAATTTTTTCTCTTCCGCAGTAGGCACATGGAACATTACATAATGCTCCATATTCTGAAAATACCGATACAGCTTTAAGCCGATTCCCAGAAAGAGACAAAGCAAAAACAACACTCCCCACAGCCAGCCCAGATCCTCTTTACCAAAATAGGAAAACATGGGAATACCAATAACGATTGCTCCGATGATCCTGACCACCGCCTCCAATACGCCCTTGCCGCACCAGAATACGGTAAAGATCCCGGCACCCCAGTTGTTCTCCAGCCGGATTCTCTCCCGCAGCTCCTTCAGCCTAGGGCTGTCGATCATGGAAAAATCCATATTCATGATCTTTTCCTGTTGCAGCGCCAAATAACTTTCGGCCATCATCTGACTTTTCACGTCTATCCGCCGATTCAGGATGCCCAGCACAGAACCGCCCAAGCTTAAAAGTACCACTCCCAGAATAACTTTTTGAAACAGCTCGGCAAAAGCAAATCCTCCTGCGATTCGGTTGAGCACATAGGCAGACAGAATCATTCCCCCATAGCTTAAAGCGGTAGATAACAGCACGGCAACCACATTCCAGGGTATATAGCTCTGATCCAGGCTCATCAAAAGCTTCAATACCCGCTTGATATTATGCAAATGCTGCTTTAAGGGCAGCTTTTCCAAAAGCTTTGATTCCTCCAGCATCTCTAAAATACCTCCTTTTCCAGTTTATCCTTGGCATAATAACGGCTCTGCACCTCGAACATTTCCGCGTATGCCCCCTGCCGCTTCATCAGCTCCTGATGGCTTCCCTCTTCCAGGATGCCGCCTTCTCCCAGCAGCACGATCCGGTCCGAAAACCGTGTGCTGGCCAGCCTGTGGGAGATAAAAACCGCCGTCTTATTGTCGGAATATCTGGCATAATTATCATAAACCTCAGATTCCGCGATCGGGTCCAGGGCTGCCGTGGGCTCATCCAGCACCAGGATGGGAGCGTCCTTATACAAAGCCCTTGCCAGCAGGAATCTCTGCTGCTCGCCTCCTGAGAGCTCGATTCCGTTCTCGTCAATATCCTTGTCAAAAAAGGTATCCAGCTTCACGCCCTTCTCGCGGAATTTACCCGCCAAGCCTGCGCGTTCCAGTGCATCCCAGGCCTTGTCACTGTCATAATCCACTTCAAAGGTCAGATTTTCCGCCACCGTCACCGGCAAGATAAATGGCTCCTGAAAAACGGCGGAAAACAGCCGGTAAAGCTCTTCCCTTGGAAATTCTTTCCGATCTACCCCATTTATGAGAATACTTCCCTCATCCGGCTCATACATGCCGGTAAGCAGCTTTACAAGGGTAGTTTTTCCCGCCCCGTTGACACCCACCAATGCCAGTTTTTCTCCGGCATTTATCTTCAAATTAAAATGATCAAATATCTTTTTCTCCGCCGCTTTGTCGTAGGAAAAGGATACATCCTTAAATTCGATGGAAACCGGCTGCGTCAATTCCGAAATATGCCGCTTTCCAGTCTCCCTGTCTTCTTCGGGCAGCTCCATGTAAGTCCTGTAATAATTGGTTTCCAATGAGCCGCTGCGCAGCTCGGCCAGACTGTCCATAATACTACCCACAAAGCCTGAAAATCCAGTAATTGCCCCAAAGTACAGCACAAACTCTCCCGGCCCTACTACTCCCGCAAGCACCTGGCTTAACAGATAGCCGTAGGCAAATATGTCCCGCCCCAGATTCAGCAGACTGCCCGCCTGCCAGAAAAAATAATCCGCCCGGCTCTTCTTCTGCTCCAGCTTTCTGCTTCTGTCCAGCAGCAGATCCTTTTCCCGGCTCAGCCACCGTTTCATGCCAAAGATTCGGATGTCCTTGGCAGCGGCCTGATTGCCCATGGCGCTGTATAAAACGTAAGATTTCTTTTTGTCCAGCTCTGCTGTCTCCGTCCTAAATTTCTCCATATATTTGATCTTACGAAGGCTGATCACATACTGTACCAGCGCCAGTAAAATCAGCAATGCCGCAACAAGAGGATGTAAAAAGCTGAGGACGGTGCTGTACAGCAGGAAGCTGATCACATTCCGGATGATATTGATGGTTCCGTAAGTAATTTTGTGAATCGCACTCCAGTCCCCCTGATTAATGATTCCCATGGCCTTCCAGTACAGATCCTTGGTTTCCCCCTCTTCCACATTGCGGTAGGGCACCCGGAGAGTCTTCAGAAATACCTTGGCCAGCAGCTCATTGCGTCTGGTATTATAAAGGAAATATTTTCCCGAATCACTGGCCGTTGCCGCCACCCGTACACACAGGCACAATCCCCCGAATACCCCTAAGGTCAGCCACATTCGCTGCCAGGTAACGCCCTTCGTTGCCAGATCCACCGCCAGCTTGGGCAGATAAATTCCAAAAAGCGGGCTTACCGCGCCAAACACAATTTCCACAAGGCTCAGCCACAGGAATGCCGGAATGCTCTGCCTGTAATACCTGAAATAATAGCCTATGTTCTGAAAGATATTGTAATGCTTCTGATACTGTGATTCTGTTTGCTTCACACTGTGACCTCCTTACACATACGCCGATAGACAGTCGATTTGTCATCCTCTGTCTTGGTACTGCTCTTTCGCTGTGCGAACTCGATGCCCTCCGGGCTTCTCGTTCACGGGCTTCGCCCTATCACTCCGCAATCTGACAAATTCGCCTGCAAGCAGTCGATTTGTCATCCTCTGTCTTGGTACTGCTCTTTCGCTGTGCGAACTCGATGCCC
>CAJUIA010000018.1:0-17671 GCA_910586485.1 uncultured Acetatifactor sp. | reverse complement strand
CGTTCACGGGCTTCGCCCTATCACTCCGCAATCTGACAAATTCGCCTGCAAGCAGCCGATTTGTCATCCTCTGTCTTGGTACTGCTCTTTCGCTGTGCGAACTCGATGCCCTCCGGGCTTCTCGTTCACGGGCTTCGCCCTATCACTCCGCAATCTGACAAATTCGCCTGCAAGCAGCCGATTTGTCATCTTTCTTCGTGGCACCGCTCATTGCTTTCGTGGACATTATAGCATCCCTGGCGCTTCATAACGCAAAAATGCACGAATGGTCTCATTCGTGCATCAGTGGTAACAGGATCTCCGTGACAAATACATTTTCTTCATCCTGCCTGTCAATATATCCCTTATATTTCTCAACCACCCTGTCAATTCGCATCAGCCCGAAGCCGTGGGCCCTGCCGACCTTGGTGGAACGATATTCCGCAGGCCGGCTGTCCTCCCGAAGATTTTCCTCCTGGCGAATCTCCTGACGCCTCTTCTCCGGGCGCCCGTTTACGGCATTCATCACATAGATATACAACTGCCCCTTCATAACGTCGATATAAACTCGGATAAACCGTCTCTCTTCCTCCCTGACCTGCAGGCAGGCTTCCATGGCATTATCCATCAGGTTTCCGATAATCATTGACAGCTCCACATCGGAAATGTTCAAACGGGAAGGAACGATGGCCTTGGCCTCCACCGCAATATTCCTGGCCTTCGCCAGGGACAGCTTACTGTTCAGCACCGCGTCAATCATCACGTTTCCCGTCTTGAGCACCGTATCCACCGTAGTCAGGTCCTCATCCAGCCGGTCAAGATACTTGCCCAACCGTTCTGTCTCTCCCATGGTAAGATACGCCTTCATGGTCTGGATATGATTGTGATAATCATGCCGCCAGCCCCTGGTCTGCCGGTACATATTCTCCACTTCCTCGCAATGCCTCTGCAGCAGATCACTCTGATAATTGTCGATCCGCCGGTCCACCAGCCGCACAAAATAAGCTCTGCCCCCAAGCAACAGGCCCAGAAATACGGCAGCGCCTGCCGCCACCCAAAGAACCATCTTTTCTGCCTCCTTTTACACGGCATAAGTCAAGGCCGCAGGAATCACAGCTGATTCCTGTAATACTCTATGAAGCTTTGATTCAGCTCCCGGAGCATCCGCCTGCTCACCGGCGCAGATGCCCCGTTGTCAAAAATACACAGATCCTCTACAATCTGCTTTACATTCGTCAGATTGCACAGATAACAGCGGTGGCACTTCACAAAGGTATTCCCCGGCAATTCCTTCTCCAGCTCGGAAATGCTCTTCATCACCCGAATTTCAGAACCGTCCGTCATCACCAGTCTGCTGTAATGCCCATCGGACTCACAGTAATTGACTGCCTTTAAATTCAGCCTGGCCATGCCGTCCAGGGTCCGCACGGTTATCATCTCTCTGGTATCCTTTTTACCGTAAATCCGATCCATGCACTCGAATACCTTTTCCTCCGCTATGGGCTTGATCAGATAATGCAGCGCCTGCACCTCATACCCTTCCTGAAGATAGTCGGACAGTCCCGTAGTAAAGACTACAGGTATTTCACTGTCCTTTTCCCGGAGCCTGCGTATCATCTCCATGCCGTTCATTCCAGGCATCTGTATGTCCGCAAATACCGCGTCCGGCGCACTGTCCTCCAAATCAAACAGGAAGCCCTCGGCATTTTCATAGATACGTGTATGAACGGCTTTCTCCCTGGCCTCTCCCCAGGCGGTAATATATCGCTGAAGCAGGCTGCTGTGTACTTCCTCATCCTCTACGATGGCTATATTCATTGCCCCTCCCGGTTAATGTTCAAATGCAGCTCTTTTAACTGCTTATCCTCCACCGTTCCCGGCGCGCCCATCATCACGTCGCAGGCATTCTTGTTCATGGGGAAGGGAATGATCTCCCGGATGCTCTCTTCACCGCAGATCAGCATAATCATACGGTCAACCCCCGGCGCAATGCCTGCATGAGGGGGCGCACCGTAGCAGAACGCATTGTACATGGCAGGGAATTTCGCCTTTACGTCCTCTTCTCCCAGGCCCACCAGCTCGAATGCCTTGATCATGATTTCCGGGTCATGATTTCGCACCGCGCCGGAGGACAACTCCACCCCGTTGCACACCAGGTCATACTGATACGCCAGAATCTCCAACGGATCCTGATTCTTCAAAGCATCCATGCCGCCCTGAGGCATGGAAAAGGGATTATGACAGAATTCCAGCTCCCCGGATTCCTCCCCGATCTCATACATGGGGAAATCCACAATCCAGCAAAATTCATAACAGTCCTTCTTCATATGCTTTTCGTCCGCCGCGCCCAAAAGCTTCCGCAGCACGCCGGCAGTCTTTTTCGCCTCTCCCGGCTTTCCTGCTGTCAGGCCCACGAAGTCACCCTTCTTTAAGCCTAAATCCGCAATCACGGCTTCCTTTTTCTCCTGCAGGAACTTGGCAATCCCCCCTGTAAGCTCTCCGTTCTCATCCACCTTAAACCAGTAGGCCTTATGTGCCGTCTGCACCTCCGTCTCGGCACAGATGGCGTCAATCTGCTTCCGGGTGGCAGCAAAGCCTTCCACCACCACCGCCTCCACGGTCTGTCCCTCAAAGGGAGCAAAGCCGCAGTCCGCAAGCAGCCCGGTTGCATCCGTCAGCACCAGGTCAATCCTTAAGTCCGGCTTATCCGAACCGTATTTATTCATAGCCTCGGAATAGGGAATGCGCACAAAGGGAGCCCGGCTGGCCGTTTTGTAGATCCCGTATTTTTCAAAGACAGGCGGAAGCACCTGCTCGATCACGGAGAACACATCCTCCTGAGAAGCAAAGGCCATCTCCATGTCCAACTGATAAAACTCTCCGGGAGAACGATCCGCTCTGGCATCCTCGTCCCGGAAGCAGGGCGCGATTTGGAAATAGCGGTCAAAACCGGAAGCCATCAGAATCTGCTTAAACTGCTGAGGCGCCTGGGGCAGCGCATAAAAGCGGCCGGGATGGTTTCTGGCGGGCACCAGATAATCCCTGGCTCCCTCTGGGGAAGAGCAGGTCAGAATAGGTGTGGTGATCTCCATGAAATCCAGCTCGTTCATTCTCCGGCGAAGCTCCGCCACAATCCGGCTGCGCAGCACAATGTTTTTCTTCATCTGCGGATTGCGCAGGTCCAGATACCGATATTTCAAACGGGTATTTTCGTCCGCCTCCTTAGACTGATTGATTTCAAAGGGGAGCGCATTGTAAATACACTTTCCCAGAATTTCTATGGTCTCCGGCACTACCTCAATTTCCCCTGTGGGGAGCTCTTTATTTTTATTGGATCGCTCCCTGACCGTTCCTGTCACGGAAATGGTGGACTCTTTGTTAATACCGTCAATGACCTCCATGATCTCTTCCGTCTCCACCACCACCTGGGTGGTCCCATAAAAGTCCCTCAGAATCAAAAAGCCCAGATTCTTGCTGACCTTTCGCATGTTTTCAAACCACCCTACAAGAGTGACCCTTTCGCCTGCGTTCTCTATCCGCAGCTCATTACAATTATGTGTTCTGGACTGAACCATTTCTGTACTCATTTTGTAAGCCTCCTTAACTTTTTCTGAATGAATTAAACTCCCTTCAAGCCTTCCTTATAAAATTCCTCAAGTTCCTCATACCCTTCCGCCGTCAGCTGGTCCTTCTGGAATTTCTTGTTTTTGTTCATCCGGGCTAACAGCACCTGGCTGCCGTCCTCACGTTCTTTCTGGGCCTTGGCAATGATTTCACACAGCCTTTCCCCTTCCACGCCCTTTTCCACCAGATAAGCCTTTTTCTTCGGCCTGTGGGGAATCTGAAATCCGTTTTCCATCATTAACAACACGATCCGCTCAAAGCCAATGGAAAAACCGCAGGCCGGAACGTCATTTCCCGTAAATTTTCCAACCATCCGGTCATATCTGCCGCCACCGCCGCAGGCTGCGCCGAACTGAGGCATGGAAATCTCAAAGATCGTTCCCGTATAGTAGGACATCCCCCGCACCAGCGTAGCGTCAAATACCATCCGAAAGGCCGCCGTCTTCGTGGCGCTGACACTGTCGATGATTTCCGTAAGTCCTTTTGCTGCCTCCGGCTCCAGGACTCCTGCCAGGGTTTCCGCCAGATAAGCCACGCCATTCTCCTGCTTCTCCAGATTTCGGTACAGCGTCAGATACTTATCCACGCTTGTCCTTGCAAAGCCCTTCTCCAGAAGCTCCGCTTCCACCCCCTCCATGCCGATCTTGTCCATCTTATCCAGCGTGATAAAGACACTGTCATAAGCTTCCTCGGAAAACCCGCTGTAAGCCGCCATGGCCTTTAAAATCCGCCGGTCGTTAATACGGATTTCAAAATCCTCAAAGCCCAGCCTGCCAAGGGTAGTGGTGGTGGCCAGGATCAGCTCGATCTCCGCCAGGTTGGAGGGCTCTCCGAATATATCTATATCGCACTGCATAAACTGCCGGTAACGCCCTCTTTGAGGATTGTCCGCACGCCACACATTCCCGATCTGCAGTGCTTTAAAGGGTGAGGGCAGGTTTGCAGAATTATTGGAATAATACCGCACCAGAGGCACGGTAAGATCATACCGCAGGCCGCTGTCCACAATACTTTCCTCCGATACGGCCTCCGCCACATTCAGCTTCTCTCCCCGCTTTAAGATCTTAAAAATCAGCTTTTCGTTATCGCCCCCCTGCTTATTGGTCAGGTTGGCAATATTCTCCACACAGGGAGTTTCAATGGATGTAAATCCAAATCTGCCGTAGGTCTCCTTAATGATCCCGATCACATAATCTCGGATCTGCATTTCCTCCGGCAGAATATCCTTCATGCCTCTCACAGGCTTTTTACTAAGTGCCATATTATCATACCTATACCTCTCTGTGCGCTTTAGCGCACATATTAATCAATATTTGGAAATTTATTTCCAAACTTATACCTCTCTGTGCGCTTTGGCGCACATACTAATGTTCCAGGAAGAATGCCTGCCCCTGACATTCTTCAGTGTGAAGCTTGAAATCACTTAGCGAGGTCTTTTCGAGCTTAGTGATTTCCTTCACACTTCCTTCCGAAAGCTCCGGACTTTCCGTCCCGCCCCGTTTTTCTTTTTCAACTCTTTTCCTATGATATATATTTTTTTCGCCACTGTCAATCTTTTGCCGCTTTTTTACCGGAAGTTGTCCACATTCTCCGCAGGGAAAATAAAGAAAAATCTTTATGAAATCTTCAAAAACATCAGCTATTCTTTTCCCATAATCAAAAGAAAGGACAGTACAGACTATGGAAATGATTTTGAAAACAACAAACCTCTGCAAATCTTTCAGCGGGCAAACAGCCGTAAACAACATATCGCTGAACATTGAAAGAAATTCCGTCTATGGACTATTGGGACCGAACGGTGCCGGGAAATCTACGACGCTCAAAATGATTACGGGCATTTTGAAACCGACCTCTGGGAATATCGAATTTGACGGTCACGCATGGAAACGCAGCGACTTAAACCATATCGGAGCGTTGATTGAAATGCCGCCGCTTTATGAAAATTTGACCGCCTATGAAAATCTGAAAGTAAGGACTACTATTTTAGGACTGACAGATAAGCGGATTGACGAAGTGCTGCAAATCGTCCGACTGACGGAAACAGGCAGGAAAAGAGCCGGACAGTTTTCTCTTGGAATGAAACAGCGTCTTGGAATTGCAGTTGCATTACTAAACAGCCCGAAGCTGCTCATACTGGATGAACCAACCAACGGGCTTGACCCGATTGGGATTGAAGAACTTAGAGAGCTTATCCGTTCTTTTCCGGCTAAAGGTATTACGGTTATCCTGTCCAGCCACATTCTTTCAGAAGTGCAGCAGATAGCCGACCATATCGGCATTATCGCGGGTGGCGTTCTTGGATATGAGGGAAAATTGAACACAAACGAAAATTTGGAACAGCTTTTTATGGACGTTGCAAAAAGCAATCACAGGGAGGGTTAAGGCATGAACTATCTGAAATCAGAGCATTTGAAATTCAAGAGGACAATATCGAACAAACTGATTTTCATTGTTCCACTAATCACAGCTATTTTTGCGTGGCTTATGGGTGGATTTATGGGGTATCAGTACATGACGCTTTACTGGTGGTATGCGTTCCTGCTTCCGGGAGCAATCGCAATTTTGTGTTCTTTGTCACACAGAAAAGAAGAAAACGCCGGGAAATACTATTCGGTATTTTCTATGCCTGTAAACCTTTCAAGATTTGAATTTGCTAAGGGCATTATCTTAGTCGAAAAACTGCTTGTTTCAGCGATATTTTTAGCATTGCTTATTTCTATCAGTAATATCATTGCTCCGGCAACGGCAGTATATTCTCTTTTACACAGCGTTGTAGGAAGTATCGGGATTATCCTTGCGTCTGTCTGGCAAATTCCTTTGTGCCTGTACTTAGCACGCAAAACGGGAATGTTTGTGCCGATTGTGTTAAATACAATACTTGGGATTGTCCTATCTACTGCTACTGCATTGGGAAATCCGATCGCATGGTGGTTTGTACCGTATTGTTGGGCGGCAAAACTGGCAGAGCCGCTTATGGGAATTGAAATAAACGGAACTTATGCGGGGAATTGTGGATTTTCTATAGCCATTATGATTTCCATTGCGTTGTCAATCCTCTTGTTTCTTATTTTGTCCTATGCCGACGCAAAGGATTTTTCCAAAGGGAGGTAGACGGAAATGGGTTTTATTTATGCAGTTCGTTCTGAACAGGTAAAAACAAAGCATACACCGTTTTGGGCTATTCATTTTTGTGTACCTGTTATCGGGGCATTTTTATTTCTTGCTTACTATTCCCAGTATGGCAGCACAGCAGACAGTAAAAAGCTCAAAATGATATTGGAGATTACGGCAACGTTTTTTCCATTGTTGATAAGCGTTATTGTCGGCCTGAATGTTGCGCTGGAAGAAAAGGCTTCACACTTCCAAACGCTGCTTGCTGTACCGAATCGACACAAAAATATGCTTGCAAAATTAACTTATCTTTATGGTTCGGGGGTATTGGCATTGTCTTTTTTGTTCCTGCTGTTTGTGATTGGCTTACATCTTTTGGGAATGGCTGATACAGTGCAGCTCGGAATGCTGATTGGAGCCGCCACTGGGATGGCCTTTTGTAATTTGATAATATACATCCTGCACCTGTTCCTTAGCTTCAAATTTGGATTAGGGTTATCCCTGTTTTGGGGCGTGTTTGAAAGTCTGCAATGTATCTTATATAGCAATATCGAACTAAAAGGCATAGCGAGGTATATTCCCTTTTCATGGTCTATGAATTGGGTACAGGATATTTTGAGCCGACAAATTTTCAACTATGGAACGGAAAAAATATGGATTGCAGCATTAACAACAGGCGGCTTGTTGCTGACCTTATTATGGTTTTCTCATTGGGAAGGACGGAAAAATTATGAATAAAAACAGAAAAATGGTTATCGTCTTGCTACTATATTGCGGAGCAGAAATGACTGCTTTTATGCCCTTTCGTATTATGCTATAATACGAAAAGAGCAACGAAGGAGGCGACACTATGGCAGCAATCCTTATGGTTGACGATGAACAATCTATTTTAGAGCTTGTGAAAAATGGGCTGCAAAAAGACGGACATTTCATTACTGCCTATACGTCTGCCGCACAGGTTCCGCTTGATAAGCTGAACAGATACGATTTGATTATACTGGATATTATGATGCCGGATATGGACGGATTTTCTTATTGCAATAAAATCCGTTCATTGGTGGACTGCCCTATTCTCTTTTTGACAGCTAAGACAATGGAAAATGATATTACATTCGGGCTTGGCCTGGGAGCAGACGACTATCTGACAAAACCATTCCGCATTGCGGAGCTGCGGGCAAGGGTAAATGCCCACTTGCGCCGGGAACACAGGGAACGGCATACCGCCCTTACCTTTGAACGGATAAAAATTGATTTGTCCGCAAAGGAGCTACGGGTAGATAATACCCCCGTTCCCCTAACCAAAAGCGAATATCTGATTTGTGAATACCTTGCAAGAAATAAAGGGCAGGTATTTTCAAAAGAACAGATTTATGAAGCAGTTTTCAGCTTGGAGGGCGACAGCGATAATTCTACTATTTCCACGCATATCAAAAATATCCGGGCGAAATTAAGCAAATTGGATATTCAGCCGATAGCCACAGTTTGGGGGATAGGGTACAAATGGGAATGAAAAAAACTATGTCACTGAAAGCGTCTTTTTGGAAATTTTTATGTATGCTGCTGATTGGGCTGATCGTTTCAGCAGCTGTTCCATTCAGCCTTATTCTTGTCGGAACCAGTACGGGCTTTATCACTTATGCGGATTCTTCAGAACGCAGCGCAAAAAATCTTGTTCCTATTATTGCCGCAACGCCGGATTTAACAGATGTACAGCTTCCTCTGGGGTGCAGGTACCTGATACTGGATAAGAATTATCAAATAAGGGAAACGTCTTTAGAAGGCGGCGACTTAGACAGGGCTATGGAGTATGCCCTATCTGGAAAGATAAACGAAAACCTCAATAAGCAGTATCTGTTTGTTACCCGTGAAAATGAATATGTGGTGCTTCAATATTACATTGGCTCACAGTTTATAAACGAATGGTTCTATCATCATTTTCCCTCACCGGAAATTCTGCTGTATATCCTCATGGGGATAAACTGTATCGCAGTCTGCGTGATATTAACAGCGCAGTTTGCAAAAAATATGCGGACGCAGCTCTCTCCGCTTTTTGAAGCAACAGAAAAAGTGGCAGAACAAAATCTTGATTTTGAGGTGGGACACTCAAAAATCAAAGAATTTGAAGATGTGTTATGTTCTTTCTCTGATATGAAAAATAACTTGAAATCATCTTTAGAGAAACAATGGAGTGCGGAACAATTACAAAAGGAGCAGATAGCGGCACTTGCCCACGATTTGAAAACGCCTTTAACTGTCATTCAAGGAAATATCGACTTGATAAGCGAAACAGAGCTTGACGACGAACAGCGGTTATATGCGGGGTATATTACAGAAAGCTCCGGGCAAATGGGCGTTTATATTAGGACGCTGATTGATATATCCCGGACAGTAGCCGGGTATCAGCTGGGTTTGGAAGAATTTGATATAGCTGATTATATGGAACAGATTGAAGCGCAGGCAAATTCATTATGCCTTACAAAAGAAATTTGTTTACACATGGAAACAGGGGAAAATTTAGGAACTTTCAAAGCAGATCAATTACTGCTGGAACGGGCAATTATGAATGTGATCGGCAATGCGGTAGATTATTCTCCACTAAAAGGGACAGTTTATGTAGCGACGCAAAAAACAGACAAATTTTTGCAAATCTCTATAACAGACGAGGGGAACGGCTTTACGCCGGAAGCCTTACATCACGCACAGGATCAATTCTTTATGGGGAATAAAAGCCGAACCTCTAATATGCACTTCGGTATGGGACTATATATTACAAGCAGCATTATCAAGCAGCACAACGGACAGCTCATATTAAAAAATTCTGATAAGACAAAGGGCGCACAAGTCATTATCAAAATTCCATATTAGACATTCAATGGTAAACGCCGAGTATCCCCCTCTATTAATACCGAGCCGCTTTCCATTTAAGAAAATTTCCGCAGTCTGATTTACCGCCCCGAATTTTAGAAACACCTTTCCTTCAGGAGCGGGAAATTTCTTTTTATAGATACATCTGCCACGATAATAATCGTTTCTGCCGTCCTGGCCGTCCAGGCCGTTCCAGGTATGCGGAAGCGTTACCAGGCTCCACGCCTTCCCGTCCTTGGAAAAATGCCAGCCCTCGTTAAAACGGATCCTCTTTCTCATATACCGGTCAACTCATAACCGCTGCCTCCCACTTGTCTGACGTCGTTTAACCCTTGACGTCTCTGCTCTAATGTGTTAGATTATAGTTATCTAACGCATTAGAGTAAATGGGGAGGACCTATGAACACACCGAAAATCTTTGACAGTGAATATCGCTTCTGCCTTATTTTGTGGGAGCATACTCCCGTAAAAAGCAGAGAGCTTGTAGAGCTTTGCAGGGAACGGCTTGGCTGGAAGCCCACCACCACTTATACCGTGATCAAGCGCCTGTCGGAACGAGGCATATTAAAAAACGAAAACAGCCTTGTGTCCGCACTGGTCACAAAGGACGAGGTCCAGGCGGCGGAGATCGACGAGCTGGTGGAAAAGAAATTTGACGGCTCACTGCCGGCGTTTGTAGCCGCTTTTACAAAAACAAAAAAAATAACACCACAGGAAATAGATGAGGTACAGCGGATGATTGACCGTTTCCGGGAAGGAGTCCCACAATGAGAGAACTGTTCCTGCAGATTGTAAATATGAGTTTAACGGCAGTCTGGCTCATCCTGGCGGTGATGCTCGCAAGGCTGCTCCTGCGCAGGGCCCCTAAGTGGATTTCTGTTCTGTTATGGGGAATTGCGGCGCTCCGCCTGATTTGTCCTTTTTTCGTCGAAAGCCCTTTCAGCCTGGTCCCGGAAGCTCCGGCAATCACAGCCGCTGCTTTACCCGGTTTTGATACCGGCGGAAAGGAGTCTGCCGCGGCGGAAGAAGCTTTGCAGGGCACAGGCGCTCTCCCCGAAGGCGGGAATGTAAACTATATGACATCGCCCACAGGCGGACAAGCGGGGGACCATCATCTGGAAGACCACCTGCCTGCAAACGAAAATCACTTTTCTGCTGCAGACGTTTCCACAGGAATATGGCTGACCGGCTTATCATTTCTGGCAGGTTACTCGGTATTTAGCTGGCTGCGCCTGCGAAACCGGTTAAAAACGGCGGTTATTCTGCGGAATCGTGTCTACATAAGTGAAAAAATAAGCTCTCCCTTTGTCTTTGGTCTGTTAAGGCCCAAAATCTACCTTCCTTCCGGAATGGCTGAAAACAGCCTGGAATATGTAATTGCCCACGAGGAAGCGCACATTCAAAGGTTGGATCACTGGTGGAAGCTGCTGGGAGTCCTGCTGCTGTCCGTACACTGGTTTAATCCGCTGGTATGGCTTTCCTACGTGTTGTTCTGCCGGGATGTGGAGCTGGCATGTGATGAGAAGGTAATCAGGAAACTGGACAGAAGCCGGCTGGCGGACTACTCCCAGGCACTACTTAACTGCAGTACCGCTCACAAAAGCATTGCGGCCTGTCCTCTTTCCTTTGGGGAAATCGGTGTAAAGGTACGTGTGAAGTCCATATTAAGCTATAAAAAACCGGCATTTTGGGCCATTCTGGCGGCAGCAGCCGTGTGTATAGCCCTGGTTCTCTGCTTTCTGACCAATCCTGCTGCCCGCAAAACCCTTACATGGGCCCAAAATCTTACCTCAGAAGACGTACAAAGCGCCCGCCTGGAGCTTTTTTCCGGCTCAGGCCCGCAATCGCTTGAAAGGGAGCTTACTTCGGAAAGGATCGCCTCCATGGCAGCCCTGCTCAATGAAGGCAGCGGAAAATATGTATCACGGCCTGCAGACAACCGGGACGGAGCCTCTTTTCTTTTCCATATGGTTTTACAGGACGGCACCTCTCATACTGTGGGCAACGTGGGAAACCGTTATCTGATGATTGACGGGGACTATTATGAAGCTCCCCACGAATATCTGGCCTCCTGGGAGGATGCTTTCCCCGAATTTGAAGAATTGTTCCGCAGCGCGCAGAGCGGCGGCGGGGACGGACAGGCCCCGGCAGGCGATGGCGAACTGACCGGAACAGGAACCGCGCAGCCGACCGAGGACAGCGACCTGCTGGATGCCATTATTTTAGATAACGTTGACCTGGACCACGACGGAGAGACGGAGCGCATCCGCGTCTATGAGGAAGCAAAGGGACAGATTTACCGGCTGGAGGTAATCCGGCAGGACGGGACGGTGATCTGGGACAGGGAAGCAGGTTATGCTCACACGGGCTGGACTTCCGTTCTCCTGTACCAACGGAACGGAAAAGACTTTCTGATCGAGTACCTGCCAGCAATGTATCAGGGAGTGGCAAGCTATAGCTGTACCATGTTCTCTCTGGAGGGCGGCCAGATAACGGAAGAAGATTCCCGGACAGTGGACTTCGCCCTGCCGGTTCTGGAGCTTACCCGCGAGATGAGAATCCTTGGGCCGTCGGTAAATTACTGGCTGGAAGAAAGTACCGTTCTGCTCAGCACGCTGGAATTCAGGCTGGTGATCGGGCCTGCGGATCCCACGGAAATACCGGAAATTTATCCGGTGGTATTTGACCCCAATGAGTCAGATAATTCTTTCCAATATCCGGCCCTGCCGGAAAAGGGTCTGCCGGAGGACGTCCTGCCTCTGGAATTCATGTTTGCCAGCGGTGCGGGAGCCTGGGACACGACGCTGACCCTGTATCCTGACGGCAGCTTTGAAGGCATTTTTTCTGACAGCGACGCGGAAAGCGACCCGAAATATCCAAACGGTACTACGTATATCTGTAAATTTAAGGGTAAATTTGGAGAGATTACAAAGCTCAATGAGTACGCCTGCAGTATGCGCCTGGAAGAGCTGGTCTGCGAAACAGAGGCAGATACGGAATGGATCGAGGACGGTGTACGCTATATCGGTACCGATGCTTACGGCCTGTCCGAGGGGGAAGAATTTATCCTTTATATGCCCTTCGCCCCCGCAGCAAAGCTGGATGATGAGTTCTTAAGCTGGTGGCCTGATCGCATTTTATATCGGGCGGGAAGCATTCAAACCCTGCTTACCTACGCAATCCAGAATGTAAATACGAAGCAGGGATTTTTTGCCTCCTGGTAAAATGAAGCAGGCGAAAGCGCCAATGTCTGGAAAACCATTGGCGCTTTCTGCCTTGAATAAGGTCATTATACCTTAAACGATGCTACCGTTTGATTCAGTATTTCACTTAACCGGGACAGCTCTTCCATTTCTCCCAGAACTGCCTTGGAATTTCCGTCGGAAGCTTCCGCAGACTGCTTCATGCCCTGCATATGCTCTGCAATCTCTCCCACAAGCTCAGTGATTGCGGCAATAGACCGGTTAATCTCTTCTATGCTCCCGCTCATCTCCTCCGATGCCGCCCCCAGATCGCCTGAGACCTCACTGTAAAATACCGCATCCTTCTCATACATTCCCGCAAGCTCCGTCATGCTCCTGTAATCCTCCATGACCTTATCGCTCACGAACGTTAGCAGTTTCCCTGAGCTTTCCGATAAAAAGGTAACATTCCGCGTAACGCTTTCCGTCACCTGACGAATCTTGTCCACCGCTTCCTTGGAATGATTTGCCAGCTGGCGAATCTCTTCTGCCACCACTGCAAATCCCTTGCCGGCCTCTCCCGCTCTTGCTGCTTCTATGCTGGCATTCAGCGCCAGCAGATTAGTCTGGGAACTGATGGATAGAATTTCCTCCGTCAGGGTATCTATCTCCCGCACCCTTTGACTATCCGTAATCGCCTGCTCCAGCTCGCCTTTTGTTCTCTGATAAAGATCCACTGCCTCCTTGCCGGAAGCCTCGGACTTTCGATATTGCTCTCCGGCCCGCTCCATAATGTCGGCTGACTGCTCCGCCGCCCGACCCGCTTTCTGCGCCACATCTTCCACAACAGTGCCAAGCTCCTGACCGGTACTCCTGATGCTTTCAGCCAGGCTTCTCGCCTCTGTAGTCTGCTGCAGCGCCTGCAGCGTAGAATCGGCAATACCGGAAATATCCTGGGTCAGCGCGTTCATTTTTACAGACGTGCCTTCGGCAATCCTGCCGATGCTTCCCGCTTCCTGCTTGGTATTTAAAATAATGCCTCGTATCTGGTCTTTTACTTCCAGAGTGGCTGTTTTGATCTGCTCCGTCTCGTTTTTGTATTCTGCCGGAATCTCCTTTGAAACCACCGCATTTTCTGAAAAATCTCCGGAGGCAAACTGCTTCAGCATTTGTATGGGCTCTAACAGCCTGTGAATCAGCCCTGCCATACTGAGGGCCGCCACAATGGTAATCAGGGCTGCAATCACCACAGTCATGGCAATCATGGCCAGCAAAGAGCCTCTGACATTAGCCGTTGGCACCACGACTCCCATCTTCCAGTTACAGCCCTCAATACCCGTTACCGCAAAATAACGGGAGCTGCCGTCATAATCCTGAAACTCCGCCGCCTGTCCTCGATCAGCGTTTATAAAATCCGCCAGACCCTGATTGATGGATGATACCGTAACCGCCCTGTCCTCAGCCGGCTCATATTCCCTGTTTTTATGCGCTATGTACTGCCCGCTGCTGTCAACCAGAAATCCGTATACGCCTTCCGCAAAATTAATGCTGGCGGTCAGGTCCGTCACCGTTCCCAGCGTTACGTCAAGGCCGATCACCGCACACAGCTCTCCCTCTATATAAACCGGCGCGGCAATGGTGGTACACATCTGATTGGTAAGTACATCCCAATACGGATCCGTTACAATCACAGTCCCCTGTGCCGCCGCCTGTTGATACCATCCCCGTTGCACCGGGTCATACCCCTCCGGTATTTCCGCCTCCGCATTTGACTGAATAAACCTGCTGTCCTTTGTGCCGCAGTAAAGATTCAAAAGCTCATCCCTGTCCGCTGCATACGTATTTAAAATTTCCTGCAGCGCATCATCCTCTATGCTTCCGGCAGCCTCTACCCCCTTTGCCGTTCCTGAAGCAAGCATCTTCTCGTTTTCGATCCAGGTATTGATCTCTTCCGCATATTTGTCCGCATACAGCTGAAGTGTCTCTGTCTGATCCTCCATCAGACGCCTTCCCGCCACAATTAAAATTGCCGCCGTGGTAAGCAAAATGCTCATCACCACCATAAAGATTACACTGATTGTCACTTTTCCCTTGATTGTCCTGCTCATAATCTTTTATCTCCTTATTACATCTGTAAATATTCTTAAAATATTCTTTTTAGGTTATCGAATATTATGTCTGACTGATCTTCAACAGATTCTCCGAGACACTGTTCACCTGCCGGAAGGTCTCTTCCACCTCTCCGGTAACGTTTTTCTGAGTCTGCGTTTCCTGAACAATTCGGTCTGCCTGGGCAATGGTATTTTTTACAAGATCCTCCATCTGCTTTATCAGCCCCAGTACCTGCTCGCCTCTCTGACGAGTACCGGTGCTGGACTCAGCTGCAATACACGCCTTCGCCTCTGATTCCTCCTGCAGCATACTGATCTTTTCCGCCTCCTGCTCCACCTCCTGAAACTTCTCAATTTCTCTCGTCACATAGTTGATATTTTCCTGATTGGAGCTTAATACCTCCTGTAACAGCTCAAAAATTTTGTGGATGATCTCAGTAATGGCATCACTTGCCTGCCTGGAATTTTTTGCCAGCTGCCCTACTTCTTCCGCCACCACGCTGAAGCCTCTTCCCATCTCTCCTGCCCTCGCTGCTTCTATGGATGCGTTCAGGGAAAGCAGATTTGTCTGATTCGTAATTCCCGCAATGGAGTTTGCAAATTCGGAAATTTCTTTCATACCCGTTTTCAGGCTTTCCAGCAGCGCTTCCGTCTGCCGTGCCGATTGCTCGATGCTCTCCATTCCCCGCGCCGTATTTCGCATCATTTTAATATAACCATTCAGCTTGCCTGATGTCTCCCCTGATATTTGCAGCATCTGCTCCGTATTACTCACCAGATCGTCCGCATTCTGATTCAGTTCATAAATGGAGCTGCGAACAGAATCTACAAACTGAAAGCTTTCATTACAATCCTGCAGCGTGGCCTCTGCTGCCTCCGTAATACTTCCGTTTGTGTCCGCAAAGCCGCGGATACAGATTTCCATCTGTTCCACTACGCCGCCCAGTTCTTCCGAAGCCTTTTCGCATTCCTCCACCATGGCCGCCGTCTGCTTTGTATCCGCAAATTTAGCCAGCATCTGGTGGGACAAATCCGCAATTTTCATGCAGATCAGACTCATGACGACGGTTTCCAGCAAAAAGCCCAGGCAGCGGCTGAAAAACCACATGAAATTCGTCTCATACTCAATCTGCTGCACACTCAGCGATCGGAAATACAATGAAATCACCAAAAGAATAAAAGAAACTATCGAAACCTGTATTGTAAATTTCTTGTCATAATAAAACAAACTGAATACCATGGCAAAGGCGTAAGTCATATAGATTCCCAATGCCGCATTTGTGGCCATAAGGGCTATCAGCGCCGCAAGGGCAAAGGTAGTGAGATATTTCATGATATGTACCGGCATGTTCATCTTATACGCTATGCCCGGCCCCATGGTTACCACCAGCGCAATCGCCGTCAGGACAAGCAGTTCACCGATCTTCGCCTGAAAAATTCCCACCATGGAAAGAATAATCAACAGCGGAAATACAAGAATCAGCCATGGCAGAACTTTAACTGCCGTTTTCGTTACCCTAATATCATTTTCGACAAATAAATTCTCTCCCTCATAGTTTTCTTTCATAAAAGCGCTTCCTCCTGCTTTAAGCCCGGCTCAGCCTGGTGCATAATCCGTATTTTTAATTATAGCATGTCCCTTTTTATCCTTTTATGTCAATTTTGGTCCGAAAACCGTCAATTATGGTCGTTTTGGATATGCGCATGTTCGCCTTCGGCAAACGGGAAAAAATGCCACCACCCGCATTTCTGCAGGCAATGGCATTCCCTGATTGAAATCTTACCGTTCTCGGATTTACAAGGCGTTTATATTTTTTGAGCCTGCCAGAGTTGCGAAGTATACGAAAAGGAGCTATACTATGCGAATAAAAGATTTGCGTTCTAATGACGTTAGTTGACCGAATATAGACTTTTCTCTGATAGCATGAACACCAGAACTTTTGACACGCACAGCAGAAAGGAACACAAAATGATACCTAAAATCTTGCTGGTCGATGATGAAGCGGCGATCAACAATCTTATCAAGTTACATTTCCAGACCGAGGGCTATCTTGTTTATACTGCGTCAGACGCGGAGGAAGCTGCCGGAATGCTGTCCCTCGCACCCGACCTGATCCTGCTGGACATCAATATGCCGGAGGTTGACGGACTTGAATTTTGCAAAAAGGTACGGGGGCACATCGACTGCCCCATAATCTTCCTGACCTCCCGCGTCACGGAGCAGGACAAGATTATTGGCCTGCGGGCCGGTGGAGATGATTACATTACAAAACCGTTCAGCCTGGATGAATTGACAGCCCGTGTGGAAGCCCATCTTCGGCGGGAGAACCGCACACGACATGGCGGCAATACAAGAATGTTTGGCGACCTGTTCATTGATTATGAAGGTCGGTGTGTATACTGCAACGAACAGATCATCCCCTTCTCGAAAAAGGAATTTGACATCATCGAATTTTTGTCGCGGAACGCCGGACAGGTTTTCGACCGGGAGCGAATTTATGAGCGCCTATGGGGTTATGACGCCGAGGGGAACAGCGACATACTGAAAGAGCATGTCCGCAGAATACGCACAAAGCTGGCAGCGGTCACCAGCAAAAATTATATTGAAACAGTTTGGGGGTGCGGTTATAAATGGATAAGTTAAAAAGCCTTTCCATCAAAAAAACTTTCTGCCTGATCGTTATCATGACCGCCATAATCGTGATACTTTTATCCGCTGCTTCTGTACGAATCTGCTCAAATATACGCTTTCCCGTATAGCCTGCACAGTGTTTCAAGCTCTGTTTCTGTGAGGGTATT
>CAJUIA010000017.1 GCA_910586485.1 uncultured Acetatifactor sp. | reverse complement strand
CCATTGATGTAATTATTTAGTGCGTGATGTGAAAAATGTTGCCAAATCGTTGCCAGTACCTAAACAAATTTGTTTGGAAACCGCATAAATACCGGATTCCTAAAGCCCATTTCATCACTCGAACTCTATCGTCGCCGGCGGCTTCCCCGTACAGTCATACAGTACTCTGTTGACCCCCTTTACTTCATTCACAATGCGGTTTGTAACAATCTCCAACACCTCCCAAGGCAGCTGCGCCGCTTCTGCCGTCATGAAGTCGCTGGTGCTTACGGCCCGAAGCGCTACTGCATAATCATAGGTCCTCTCGTCACCCATAACCCCCACGGAACGCATATTTGTCAGAGCTGCAAAATACTGTCCCAACTCCTTATCAATGCCGGCCTTCGCCAGTTCCTCACGATAAATATAATCCGCATCCTGAACGATCCTCACCTTTTCGGCAGTTACCTCACCTATGATACGAACTCCCAGTCCGGGACCCGGAAACGGCTGGCGGGATACCAAATGTTCGGGAATGCCTAATTCCCGGCCTGCTTTCCTGACCTCGTCCTTAAAGAGCATTCGAAGCGGCTCAATGATCTCCTTAAAGTCAACGCAATCCGGCAGACCTCCTACATTGTGGTGAGACTTGATCACCGCTGATTTTTCCAGCCCCGACTCGATCACATCAGGATAGATCGTACCCTGTACCAAAAAGTCTACCGCACCGATCTTTTTTGCTTCTTCCTCAAACACACGAATAAACTCTTCGCCGATCAGCTTCCGCTTCTGTTCCGGCTCAGTGATCCCTGCAAGCTTTTGGTAAAAACGCTCCTGAGCGTTGACACGGATAAAGTTCAGATCATAAGGGCCTGCCGGTCCGAAAACAGCCTCAACCTCATCACCCTCGTTTTTACGGAGCAGACCGTGATCCACGAAAACACAGGTCAGCTGCTTTCCCACTGCTTTGGCAAGAAGTACCGCTGCAACAGAGGAATCAACCCCGCCGGAAAGCGCACACAGCACCTTGCCGTTTCCCACCTTATCTCTTACGGCCTGAATGGTCGTCTCCACGAAAGAATCCATTTTCCAATCGCCCTTGCAGCCGCATATGTTCAGTACAAAGCTTCGCAGCATGGTCATGCCTTCCACCGTGTGCATGACCTCCGGATGAAACTGCACCGCATACAGTCCTCGCTCCGGGCATTCCATCGCCGCCACCGGACAGACCGGTGTGTGTGCCGTCACCCGAAAATCTTCGGGCGCACTTTCAATGTAATCGGTGTGACTCATCCAGCAGATCGTTTTTTCCGACACGCCTGCAAATATTGCAGCGCTCCGGTCCACCTCCACCTCTGTCTTCCCGTATTCACTTACAGGCGCTGTCGTCACCCTGCCCCCCAGCAGATGAGCCATCGCCTGCGCACCATAGCAGATTCCCAGAATGGGAATTCCCAAATCAAAAATTTCTTTCCCGCACAATACGGCATCTTTACCGTACACACTGTTGGGACCTCCGGTAAAAATAATTCCTTTCGGATTCATTGCCCTGATCTTTTCAAGGCTCAGGTTATAAGGATGTACCTCACAATATACGTTACACTCTCTGACCCTTCTCGCAATTAACTGGTTATACTGTCCGCCAAAATCCAGTACAATTACCGTTTCTCTCTTCATATTTCCTCGCATTCCGCCACATATGCGGCACTCACCACCTTGCAGGCTCCTTCTGCCTTTCAAATACCGACAGCACTCACATCCTCAGATATTCCGGCACAAATAGTACATATTGCCGCCATACCTCATTATAAATTAGGAAAGCTCATTCGTCAAAATATTTTTGGGCTTCATTGCTCCCCTTCAATTCTCAACACCCTTTTCCCCTTCCACAAAATCCGCCAGAGGTCTGAAGGTATATCCCATTTCTTCCCATTTTGTCAGAACCTCATCCAAAATTTCTCCGTTGGTTTTAGAGGTGCTGTGAAGCAGTACAACCGCGCCCGGATGCACCCTGCCCATCAGCTTTTCCATGGCTTCCTCATGGCTCGGCTGTGCGTCTGTGTTCCAGTCTACATAGGCAAGGCTCCAGAAAAAGGTTGAATATCCCATGTCCTTTGCCATCTGCAGATTTGTGGTATTATATTTGCCTTGGGGCGGCCTGTAATACATAGCCATATCCGAGCCGGTAACTTCCTTACACAGAGCGGCCACATCCTCCATTTCCTTGCGGAAGGATGCCTCATCCGAAATCTTTGACATGTCAGGGTGGTGATATGTATGGTTTCCAATCGTATGCCCGTCTTCCACCATGCGCTTTGCAATATCCGGTGCCGATTCCAGAAAATGACCCACCACAAAAAAAGTAGCAGGAGCGTTGTGCGCCTTCAGCGCATCCAGGATGGCTTCCGTATTTCCGTTCTCATAGCCGCAGTCAAAGGTAAGATACAGCACCTTTTCATCTCCGTCTGCCATATAATAAGCATTATACTGCTTCATTTCATCCACGGTGGCATTTCCCGTGGGCTTCTCACCGCTTTTGCCAAATCCCAGCCCCCAGTTTTCCGTATCTGCCAGCAGTCCGGCCTGCTCCGAAAGGATTTGATCTGCACTTCCGACTGTGCCCCCTTCTCCGGCTGCCATCTGCTCTACCGCTTCCTTTTGATCTGCCAGCGCCGTCTGCCCTGCAGCTTCCTGAGCTTCTATCATAGATTGTGCCGTCACTCTTCCCAGGAAAAACATCGCCACCAAAAAAACTGCTGTGGGAATGACCTTTTTCCAGTTAATGTGTTCATTATGGATGATCTTATCCAATTCGTCTTTTACAAAAATCGTTCTCATAGGACCTCACATATACATTTTTTTATTAACATGTATATGCGAGGCAAACTCCGGGCAGACGCCATAGACAGGCCTACTGCCTGCCCCAAAAATCTATTCGCTTTTCATCTCTTCCAGCTCCGTCTCCGTCTCCACCATTCGCTCCAGAAGGCTCTCCTGATTCTTTTCCTCTTCCTCGATGGCTGTCTGAATCTCCATCAGCTTCGGATAATCGCTGGCAAGTGCCGGATCCACAAGCTGCAGCTTCAGCTCCGACAGCTTCTCTTCACTTTTCGCAAGCAGCTTTTCATATTTTTCCAGCTGACTTTGCAGACGGGAGCGGATTTTGCCCGGATTATAATAAGCTTTCTTATCAAAAATATCGTTCAGGGTAGGCGCGTCACCTGTCGAACATTCTCCGGCAGAAGCCCCTGTATCGACACCGCCGCTTTTTTGTCCGAAAGCTGCTTCCTGCCGCCCGGAAACCATCCCCGGCCCGGTCTTTCCGCCGCCAGGCCTTATGTCTGCCCCGATCCCGCCGTCCGACTTACCGGCCTCCTTCTGCTTCTCCGCCAGATAGTCCTCGTAATTCATCTTGTACTGCCTGACTTCCGTCTGTGAAAACTCCAGAATCCCTGTGGCAATCCGACTGATAAAGTATCGGTCGTGAGAAACAAACAGTACGGTGCCTTCGTATTCGTTCAGCATCTTCTCCAGCGCTTCCTTACCGATAATGTCCATATGATTGGTAGGCTCGTCCAGAATCAGCAGATTCGGTTTTGTCTGCAGCATCTTGCAAAGAGAAAGCCTCACCTTCTCGCCGCCCGAAAGCTGCCCCATCTTCTTCATCACATCCTCGCCGGAAAACAGAAATCCGCCCAGGGCGCTGCGCACTTCTTCCCGCACATAATGGGGATACATTTCCCAGAAATTATCCAAAACCGTCTGTTCCGGGTCCGCATCATCTAAAACCGCCTTCTGCTGGTCAAAGTACCCCCACTCCACATTTTGACCGATCTTAAATTCACCGCCCAGAGAAGGGACTTCCCCAATCAGGGTCTTCAGCAGGGTCGATTTTCCCTTACCGTTCTCTCCGATAACGGCAAGGCGTTCCTTTTTTTGCAGCAGAAAGGACACTCTGCTTAACACATGGTCATAGCCGATGGCCAGCTCCTTAGCCTGAATCACATTGGTGTAGCTCTCGATTCTGGGCGTATATCTGGCATGAAATGCCCTTGTGTCGAAACGCCGGGGCTTTTCAATCTTTACCATATGCTCGATAGCCATGCGCTTGGAATGGGTTGCCGCCACCTTGGAGGGCGTGTTTTTCCATTTTTCAATCCACTCAGTAAGGCGCTTGATTTCTTTCTGCTGTTCCTCGTAATCCTTCTCCTGCTTGATCAGCGCTTCTTCCTTCTGCTTCATAAATGCCGTATATCCACCCGGATAACGTTTCATTTCATGGTATTCGATCTCATAAGTCACATCAATCACCCGATCCAGAAACATTCGGTCATGGGATACTATTATGACAGCTTTGTCGTAATTTTTCAAATAGCCCTCCAGCCATTCAATCGTTGGCAGGTCAAGATGGTTGGTGGGCTCGTCAAGCAGCATGATGTCAGGCCTGCGAAGCAGCAGCTTGATAAAAGCAACCTTGGTCTGCTGCCCTCCCGAAAAGCTGCCGATGGGGCGCTGCAGATCCTCCAGCGCAAACCCAAACCGCTGGAACATGATCTCCATGTCCTGCTGCCAGGAATACCCCCGCATGGCTTCCATCTGTCTCTGCAGGCTGTCATACTCGTTCATAAGCACCTGCGCGCCGGAAGTCTTCATCTCTTCTTCCAGCTCATTCATCCTCTTTTCACAGGCAAACACCGGTGCAAAGGTTTTTTTGATTTCTTCTTCCACCGTTATTTCCCTGTCTTCAAAATTCACCTGGCGCAGAAAGCCAATCTCCTGCTTTCCCGCCATGGTGATGCCGCAATCTTCATCACTGTCTAAATTGCTCATGGTAATGTCCCCGACAATGAGTTTTAAAAGCGTAGTCTTACCGCATCCGTTCCTCCCGACAACGGCAATCTTTTCATTGTCGCGTACTTCAAAATTTGCGTCCCGCAGTATGACGTCCGCCCCGTACTGCACCAACGCATGTTTAATCTGATACCTCATTTTTATACCTCTTGTACGTACATCAGTCAATATTTGAAGTGCTTTTCCTTCAAGCTTCCGTCCCATGGGCTTCCCCAGCCCCACGGAATAAGTGCCCCTTTGCAACCCCAAATTTTTTCCCCTCCAGCAGATACTTTTTTATGTTCCGCTGAAGCGTAGTTCCTTCAGGTAAATTTTCGTCAATCCTTTCAATTCCCGGAAAAATCCATCCCATATACCAGACTGCATCATAATCTATCCTGTCAATTTCAAATAAATTCTGGAATGCAATGATATTGGAATCTTCTTTTAAGAATTCCTTTAATTCCGGCATTAACATCCATGTGTTACATGTCTTGCTGACATTTTCCCATTCAGGATAATATTTTCCAAGAAACTCATCAAATTCCTTTAGCGAACAGGCAACGGATTCTTTTCTCAGATCAGCATCCGACGGAATATGGATCTCGATTTCTCTCTCTTCACCGTCAACAAGTTCATACTCCAATGCCCCGATCCGATACTCGCACAGGGAAACCTGACGCGGAAACCACCATGCCTTTTCAAACTTATAATCCTGATAAGTCTTGAAGTGTTCCTGCAAAAACCTGGTGCAAAATTTCATGGTAGCAATAAATATCTCATCCGAAATTCCACGTTTTACATATTCACCATAAGAATACGTACTGACAATATGCAGCAGCTCCCACAATATTTTGATTCCTGCCGGATCATCTCCCAGCACTGCCTGCAGCTCTTGAATGCCCTCATCCCATTGACTGCGCTTTAAAATTTTCCCGGTCAAATCACCCGAAATTTCAGTATCCCTGCCATTTTCATAATCGGCCAGCTGCTTTTCCACTCCTTCAGGAATTTCCAGCAGCCTGACCAGCTCCATTGTTTTCATAATGTTCCTCTCCGCTAATTCTCCGGAAAAACCGCGATTTCATCAACACGTATTACTATATATCAGTTTACGACTGCTTGCAAGCGCTAAATTCGGCGTCATAAGCTGTTCACACCCCGATCATCACGTCAAAGGTTCCCTGGATGTCCAGCTGGCCGTAGCCCCACTCCCGATTAGGATAGGTCATGTCATAATTTCTGGCCGCACCCCGAATAAAATAGTTTTTGATCTCCCGGCTTTCCACCAGTGGATTATTTCCCTCCACCACCGCCCACTGCATAAACTGAGCCACCGCGCCTGCCGTAATGGCTGCGGCATAGCTGCTGCCTGTCTGCCTTCCCCTAAGTACGGAAATATTCACTCCCGGAGCGGCAAACGCTGGGTTAATCTCTCCTGTTCGGGTAAATCCCCTGCCCGACTCGATATAAAAGCTTTTGCCGGCCCCGTCATAGGTAGATACGCTGATTACGTCCGTGGCCATTGCAGGCTCTGTCAGAGTAATATAGGGAGTCGGCTTTAAAAAGACCGCCTCCGCATTCAGAAACTGCCTGACCGGCAGCCATATATTGAAGCGTCCGTTGCTTATTCCTCTCACCGGCTCCACGGTAAAGGTCCAGATTCCGGCAGTAGGCGCCTGTATCCTCATGGTAATCAGTTCCTCTCCGGAGAAAGGCTCCACCAGTACCCCGGCAACCGTGACTTTTGTGCGTTCATAGATAAATCCGTAAGTAATAATATCCGGCACCCCTAAGCGGATGGGCGGAATGGTCTCACCTCCGGGAGAGCGCACCGAAACCGTAAAAATATCCGGCAGGTTTCCCCAAATCTGCATCAAAAATCCATCCGATTCCTGGCCCACCCTGACCTCTACCACTTCCCTGCCCACACCCGCACTTTCCGGACTGTTCAGGTTGCCCTGATAATGATGGGCTGCATTTCCCTCATTACCGCCGCAGACGACCACCGCCCGGCTGCGCCTTACCGCCAGAGCATCCAGATAACGTGACAGCGCGGAGCTGCCGCTGTGATCTCCATAGTTGGTTCCAAGTCCGATGCAATATACGACCGGTCTTTCATATGCGATTGCAAATCGGTTCCCGTACATAACCCCCAGCATAATATCGTTTTCCTGATATGCTGGTACGCTTCGGGGAATCAAATAAAACTCACGGAAATAATCTTTACATTCCTTCAGCTTTACCACCACAATATCTGCTTCCGGCGCCGCCCCCATATAATTCATGCCATTATCAAGGATACTGCCGGCTGCCACGGCCGCAAGGTCGCTGCCATGCCCGTTTTCATCTCTGCTGGGCACGATTTCATATGGGTCTTCCGACTGCAGCGCCCGATTAATGTCTTCCTGGCTGTATTCACTGCCGAAAAAAAGTCCCTCCGGAGCCGTCCCCGTCTGTATGGTTTGATCCCATATGGCAAGGATACGGCTACTGCCGTCTGGATTGCGAAATGCAGGGCTGGTATAATCAATGCCCGTATCAATCAATACAATTATGCACCCCTGGCCCGTAAGGCTTAAGGGCGGCCGCTGTACCTGGGTTATACCGCTGATAATAAGGCTGCTGGGATCAAAGGAAGCGGCCCCGGCCTCCGAGTCCTGCATCAGCCCGTAAAGCTTTGGCATGGCTCTGTGGTCAAAATAATAATCGTTGGGATCGGGTAAGGCCTGCCTGTTCAGGTAAACAATATTGTAATAATCCTCTATACCGATATAACAGGCTGCTCCCCGTTCCTCCGGAAAACGGCTCACGGCATAGTCCGTAATCACGTCAAAGTATTCATTGGAAAGAATGCTGTCCCGGCATGCCATAAAACAAAAAACCTCTTTCGCTTTGTTTATCTTACGCGAAAGAGGGAAAAATGTGACTTCCTGCTTATCCCTTCAGGCCTCTTGACTGCCTGTCCATATCCTCGATGACAATGTCGTATATTTCTCCCAGGGAAGCACAGTATTCCAACAGCTTCCAGGGCTCATTGGTATGGAAATGAATCTTAATCAATTCCTCGTCTCCCACTGCCAGCAGACAATCTCCCTTAAAATGATCCGTAATGTAATCGTTGATCTCATCCTCGTCCAGATCCTGACCTTCAATCAAAAGCTGGGTGTCATACTTAAATTCCAACATTTCTGCTTTCTCCCTTCTGCTCAGTCGTGCCTCTCCGTATTGTCATCATAAGTCTCACAAAATCTGGCGGCAAACGCCGGTTCCTCCCCTGCCGCATATAAATGAGAAATATCGGCAAAGGCGTTGATTCGAAAGGATGCCCTGCCCTGCCGGCGTTCCTCGGTATAAACAGTAGTCACTGCCGACGGGGCGGCACAGGTATTATGCCAGAGGGGCATGGGCGAAATTCCCATCAAATGAGACAGCAGCACGCACTCCACACCGAAATGGCAGAAAAATACGAAGGTATCCCGATTAGGCTTTACCGCACGGTAGCATTCTCCCTCGCGCACATAGCCATGCTCTGCCAGCAGCGCGTCAAAGCTCTCCGTCACATAACGGTACATTTCGCCCACCCTGCCCTCACGCATGATTTCCGTCTCACACCATTGATTCCGGTCAAAATATCTCTCGTCTGCCGTCCAGTCCTCCGGCAGCCAGTCCCAGGCAATCGTCTTTCCGCCCTGCACATCCGGCCGGCAAATCTGAGAGGGAAACTCCCGCAGCCAGTCACATTCCACCGCTCTGCGCTCCATCCTCCGCAGAGTCAGGGATGCGGTATCCCTGGCCCTGCCAAGTGGAGACACATAAAAAGCCTTCACCTCAAGCTTTGCAATCCGTTCCGCCAGCAGTTCCGCCTCCCGCCAGCCCTTTTCTGTCAGGGAATCCGCCTCATAATCGGGATCCCCATGCCGTATGATTATCAATCTCATGTAATACCCCTAAATTTCGTTCTCACATTAACCTAACGCTACATCCAGCACCATCATCAATGCAAAACCGGCCGCTACGCCAATCGTGCCGATATTTGTATGCTCTCCTGACTGGGACTCCGGAATCAGTTCCTCCACCACCACATAAATCATGGCTCCCGCCGCAAAGGCCAGCAGGTAAGGCAGGATAGGCACCACGCGGGATGCCAGCAGAACCGTCACCACAGCCCCCACCGGCTCTACAATGCCCGACAGCACTCCGTACCAGAAGGCCTTCCTCCGGGAAGCTCCCGCACTGCGCAGGGGCATGGAAATGATGGCTCCCTCCGGGAAATTCTGAATAGCAATTCCCACCGCCAGAGTCAGGGCCCCCGCCATGGCGATCCCCGTGTTATCCATCATGGCCGCCGCAAGCGTTACGCCTACCGCCATCCCTTCCGGCAGATTGTGCAGCGTAACAGCCATCACCAGCATGGTAGTCTTCTTGAGTTTAGATTTTACTCCCTCAGGCCGGCTGCTGTCAATATGAATATGAGGCACAAGACTGTCAAGCAGCAGAAGAAACCCCATGCCAAGCAAGAATCCCACTGTGGCAGGGAGCCAGGGCCGGCCCCCCTGCGTCTCCGTCATTTCAATGGCGGGTATCAAAAGGGACCAGATGGATGCGGCAATCATCACGCCGGATGCAAATCCCAGCAGCAGCTTCTCCAGTTTGGCGTTCATTTCCCGCTTCATCAGGAAAACTGTCGCTGCCCCCAGGGTTGTTCCCAAAAAGGGAATTCCGATCACTGCAAACTCTTTCATCTTTTTTCACCTCTTACTAACCATAGTATTCAGCATCCGCCCGAAACGTGAACTTTTAAGCACCGGATCGCATTCAGCACTGCAATCACCATCACGCCCACATCCGCAAAAATGGCAAGCCACATATTGGCAATCCCCAGCGCACCCAGCACCAGACACACCGCCTTTACCGCCAGCGCAAACACAATGTTCTCATAAACCACCCGCAGGCACTTCCTGGAAATTCTTATAGCCAAAGCCAGCTTCATGGGGTCGTCATCCATAAGCACAATGTCGGCCGCCTCGATAGCCGCGTCAGACCCTAAAGCCCCCATGGCCACCCCGATGTCCGCTCTGGAAAGCACGGGCGCGTCATTGATTCCGTCTCCCACAAAGACAAGCTTTTCTCCACTATTTTTTTCCGCCAGCAGTTCTTCCACCGCCTCCACCTTATCGCCGGGAAGCAGTTCGCTTTTCACCTGATCCAGCCCCAGCTGCCCCCCTACGCGCTCCGCAGCATTCCGGCTGTCTCCGGTGAGCATCACCGTCTTCTTTATCCCTGAGGCCTTCAGCGCCGCGATTGCTGCCTGAGACTGCTCCTTTACCATGTCGGAAATCAGAATAAAGCCTGCATAAATGCCGTCCACAGCCACATGCACTATCGTACCGGCAGCACTGTTCTCCGTCACGGACAGCCCCAGCTTCTCCATGAGTCTTGCATTTCCCGCCGCTGCCTGCCGGCCGTTCACCAGCGCCGTCACCCCATGACCGCTGATTTCCTCCACATTACTCACTCTGCTCTGGTCTATTTCCCGTCCGTATGCCTCCTTCAGGCTCCTGGAAATAGGATGATTCGAATAACTTTCCGCATAGGCGGCATATTCCAACAGCAGCTTTTCTGCGCTCTTCGCCCCCCCATGCTTCATGCCTCCGCTGTCCGCGGCTCCAGATTCCACCGTATCCTCATTCTCCATGAGCCCCATTTCCTTAACCGCCAGTGACTCCTGCCAGCTCTTGTCCGGACAGACCTCTGTCACCTGAAATACGCCTTTTGTCAGAGTGCCCGTCTTGTCAAAGACCACATACTTTGTCTGCGCAAGTGCCTCCAGATAATTGGACCCCTTGATCAGTATCCCGCAGGAGGAAGCGCCGCCGATTCCGCCGAAAAAGCTTAAAGGAATGGATATAACCAAAGCACAGGGACAGCTGATAACCAGAAAGGTCAAGGCCCTGATGATCCAGGTACTCCAGCCGGCAGGCTGCCCCATGAGCAAATTTATCACTGATGGAAGCACTGCAAGGACAAGGGCGCCGCCGCAAACCACCGGCGTGTAATATTTGGCAAACTTGGTAATAAAATTCTCTGTTCTGGCCTTTTTCATGCTGGAATTTTCCACCAGGTCCAATATTTTAGAAACCGTGGATTCGCCGAATTCCTTTGTGGTCCTGACCTTTAAAAGACCGCTCATATTCACACAGCCGCTGATGACCTCCACACCGGCCTCTACCTCTCTGGGTATGCTCTCGCCGGTAAGAGCGGCAGTATTCAAGGTGGAACTGCCTTCTACCACAATACCGTCTATGGGTATCTTTTCCCCCGGCTGCACCACGATGATTCTTCCTATCTCAACATCCTCCGGATCCACCTGCTCAAGGCCGCCGTTTTCATTCTCTACATTGGCATAATCCGGACGAATATCCATAAGGGCGCTGATATTTTGGCGGCTTTTCCCTACGGCTACCGACTGGAACAGCTCGCCGATCTGATAAAACAGCATAACCGCCACGCCTTCGGCAAATTCTCCCTCAAGACCCTGAACCTCGTTGTAGACTCCCAGCAGCATGGCGCCTACTGTAGCCACTGCCATCAGGAAATTCTCATCAAAAAGCTTGCCGTGTATCATACCCAGCACAGCCTTGCGTAAAATATCCCAGCCGATCACAAAATAGGGAATCAGATACAGGACGAAGCGGGCAAGCCCTGACACCTCCACAAAATGCAGGATCACCATCAGAGCGGCGGCAATCATAATCCTGATAAATACGTTTTTTTGCTTTTTCGTCATAACAATCCTCCACTTCAGGCATTTCTAGTCCAGGAAAATCTCACAATCATCCTCGACCTTCTTACATGCCTTTCGAACTGCCTGCATGACTTTCTTTTCATCCGCACCCTCTGCAAACTCCACCTTCATCTTCTGGGTCATAAAGCTGACCGTAGTATCCAGAACTCCCTCTGTCTTTTTTGCCGCCTCTTCCATCTTTAATGCACAGTTTGCGCAGTCAACCTCAATCTTATAGGTCTTTTTCATAGTCATTCTCTCCTTTATACTTTTATTGAACACTTGAATAACTGTTCATATGTATATCATATCATATGCTGCTCATTTGTCAAGCAAAAAATTTGCCGCCAGACAAATAACCTAAAACAGGGCGCTCACCCTGCGGTGAAACGCCCTGCCCTTGCTGTCATTGCTTTTCTTCAATTCCCTGAATCTGAGCGCCCCGAATGTCTATCACGGGTCCGCCCTTCCCCTCAATGTATTCTCTGGTGATCGTCACCCGGCCGATATTATCGTCCTTGGGAATCTCATACATAATATCCAGCATAAAATCCTCAATGATGGAACGCAGCGCCCTGGCTCCGGTATCCCGTTCCATGGCCTTCTCCGCAATGGCCTCCAGCGCCTCATCGGAAAATTCCAGCTTTACCTCGTCCAGCTCCAGCAGCTTTTGATATTGCTTCAAAATGGCGTTCTTCGGCTCCTTTAAAATTTTTACCATCATCTCCTTGGTCAGCCCCTCCAGGGTATAGATGATGGGCAGACGTCCGATAAACTCCGGAATCATGCCAAATTTTTTAATGTCCTCCACCGTTACCTTTGAGAGAATGTTTTTATCCTTGTCGTATTTATCCTTCAGCTCGGAATTAAAACCGATGGAGGCTGTCTTAGTCAGGCGCTCCTTCACAATATCCTCCAGGTCCGGAAAGGCTCCGCCGCAGATAAACAAAATATTCCTGGTGTTCACTGTGGCAAGGGGCACCATAGCATTTTTGCTGTTTGCACCTACCGGCACCTCAACCTCGGCGCCCTCCAACAGCTTCAGCATCCCCTGCTGTACGCTCTCTCCGCTCACGTCTCTGGTATTTGTATTCTTTTTCTTAGCAATCTTGTCGATCTCGTCAATAAAAATGATTCCCCGCTCGGCCTTCTCCACGTCATTATCGGCAGCCGCCAGCAGCTTAGACACCACAGACTCAATATCGTCGCCGATATAGCCCGCTTCGGTGAGGGAGGTTGCATCCGCTATGGCAAGCGGCACGTCCAGCAGCCTTGCCAGCGTCTTAACCAGATAGGTCTTACCGCAGCCCGTAGGACCAATCATCAGCATATTTGACTTTTCGATCTCGATTTCGTCCATGGTATTGGTAGCAACGCGCTTATAATGATTATACACCGCTACGGAGATTACCTTCTTGGCATGCTCCTGCCCCACCACATACTCGTCCAGACTGGCCTTTATTTTATGAGGGGCGGGAATATCCCTGATATTTAAAGCCGGCGCCTTCTCTGCCTTTTTCTTTTTTTTCAGCTTTTGCTTATTGGGGATGCCCCCGTCTCCCTGAAGGTCTGCCAGATTCACAAAGCTGATATTCGGAAATCCGCCCTGCCTGGTGAGCTCGTCCATCTCCTTTTGAAACTGGGAATTATTCAACATCCCCTGATAGTCAAACTGGCTGACCGCATCCATGGTCCTGTGCATACATTCGTCACAGACACAAATATTGTTGGGCAGCTTGAACATCTTTCCCGCCTTACTCTCAGGCCTGCGGCAGATAAAGCACACATCTTCATATTCACTGTTGTCGCTTTTCCCCGCATTTTTTGTTCTGGAAGCGTCGGGACGTTCCTCCCGGCTGCTCTCCTTCTCTTCGGTGTCCGCCTCTTCTATGGCTTCTACCTCTTTATTCTCATCCTCTTCTCTGTACATATCAGACATATTTCCTCTCATTCCGCCGAAAGTAAAAGCCCCTTTTAGACGCCCTTCTCCTGCATCAGGCTTGACTCTCACGCCTTAAAATACATTGCAAAACTTTTGTTTTATAGTAACACAGACTTTGACCACAGTCAAATCCCTTTCAGTGCCCGTAGTCTAAATTAGTAACCGTTCAGCCATGCCATTCATAAGCCTTGACAATAGAAAGTCCGCTTTCTATTGTATGGCCGGAATATACATTTTCGCCAGCAATTAACATAACCGCAGGCAGCTTATTTCATGTCGTGTGCCGTTTACATACGAAATGTGCAGGGACTGCCGCTTTCACAGCCCCTGCACCTATATACACTGTCATTACATTTTCTTCTTTACATTTACTTCTTTAAATTCACTTCTTTATGCTATATTACCTGCCGCTTTCTTTTTCAGCTCTTCAACATCTTCCTTCAGCTTATCAAGCTCAAGTACAAGGTAATTGACTTTGATCTCATATGCCAGATTTTTATCAGCCACCGGAATTGCCTGATTGAGCTTCTTTGTCAGCTCTATAAAGTTTTCGGCTACCAGCTGGATATTCTTATCCGTATATTTCTCAAGATGCAGTTCAACATTTGTGGTGCGCCGCCTCAGCTCCCGCATTTCTGACTTCATGTCCTGCAATTCTGTAAGAATCAGGTCCAGCTTTTCATTGTCTGTCATATCGTTACCACCTTTCTCAGAGTCAACCTTCTTCCGCTGAGTTCAGTGTATCATATTATTTACCAAATGTCCACACCTTTTTATTAATTCCTTGCCGGTTATCTGTTTTCTCTGGGCCTGGAGCCTAACACAACCTCCAGCTCATAGGTCTCATATTCACCCATCTCGGCCCGCTTTATGGTAACGTTGACGGTTTCTCCGGCCTTAAAATATTTTATAGCCTCCTGCAGGTCCGCCGAGGTACTCATCCTCTGTCCGTCAAATTTTACGATAATGTCACCTACCCGGATCCCTGCAGCCTCTGCTGCGCTGCCCTCGGCTACTTCCTTGACCCAGATACCCTTAGGGAAGCCGAACATACCGGCAATCTCATCCGTAACCGTCTGCATGGTAACTCCCATGTAGCCCATTTCTTCCTCGTCCACTTTATTGACTCTGGTCTGACGCTCCATCAGATCCTCAATAATGGGGGTGGCGGCACTGATGGGAATCGCGTATCCCATGCCTTCCACGCTGACAATACCGTCATCAATCCTGGCCACGTTGATGCCGATGACCTCACCGTTAATATTTAACAGGGCACCCCCGGAATTGCCGTGGTTGATCGCCGCATTGGTCTGAATATATTTTCCGGTGGAGCCGTCCTCCGAAGTCATTTCCCTGTCCAATGCACTGATGATGCCGTTGGTAACGGACTGCCCGTATCCCAAAGCGTTGCCGATGGCCACTACCGGCATCCCCAGCTTAAGCTGATCGCTGTCTCCCAGTTTTGCAACCGTGATGCTGTTTAAGGTCTCTTCGGACAAATCGGCAATGGGCACCGCCACCACGGCAATATCCATGTCCACGTCCGTTCCCTTAACTACGGCTTCCGCCGTGCTGTTGTCAATAAAGGTGATCTCCAGTGTATCCGCACCCTCCACCACATGATTATTGGTTGCAATCAGCAGCTCCTCATCCGTCTCGCCTACAATAATCCCGGAACCGCTGGACACCCCCGGCTCGCTGTACATCTGCCCCCAGAAGCTTGTTGTTCTGACATAATTATTCACAATGGACACCATGGAAGGCATCACTCCCTCCACCATGCCGGAAACATCATCCACCACATAGGTAACATGGCTGACCTCGGTCGTTTCCTTCTCCTTATCAGGAAGATTTACCGTATTGTCCGGAAGCTCCGTCAATACCGCCTTTTCGCTGTCTGCCGGGAAAATGCGGTCCGTTCCCAGCCTAACCGCGTAAAAGCCGAGGCCCGCGAACAATCCGAAGCACAGCCCCAGGCTGACGCTCAGGACTACCTTACGCCCGAAGCCGCCCTTATGGCCGGGCGCCCGATCCGCCCTCTTTGCCTCTTTGGCCGCCTTTATCTCATTTTTCCGGGCGGTCTTCGCCGCCTTTTTTGCCGCCTTGTCCGCCTTCTTGTCATAAGGAACCGTATGCTGCTTCAGTTCTTCCTCAGAACAGGTTGTGTGGTCAAAATAAGTTTCATTTTCGTACATAAACCATTACTCCTTCCGTTTCCTGTATCTTTATGTACTTCAGTATAACCTGCATTTGTGTCAAAATTGTGATTGAATTATGAAGCATCCATGAAATCAAAACATTTTATTCCACCGTCACGGACTTTGCAAGATTCCTGGGCTTATCCACATCGCAGCCTCTGCCCACCGCCACATAATAGGCAAACAGCTGCAGCGGTATAATCGCCAGGGAATTGGTAAAGTAAGGGTCCGTCTCCGGAAGGTACACTACATAATCCGAAGCCTTTTCTATGGCCTTATTATCCTCGCTGGTCACCGCCATCACAAAAGCGCCTCTGGCCTTAACCTCCACAATGTTGCTGATGGTCTTTTGAAACAGGGCAGGCTGGGTGGAGACGGCGACCACCAGCGTACCGTCTTCGATCAGAGAGATGGTGCCGTGCTTTAATTCTCCCGCAGCATAAGCCTCGGAATGTATATAGGAGATTTCCTTCAGCTTCAGGGAGCCTTCCAGGGAAATGGCATAGTCAATCCCCCTGCCGATAAAGAAAATGTCTCTGGCCCCTAAATATCTGTTGGCAAAATGCTGGATTTTCTCCTTTTGGCCCAACAGCCGCTCAATCTGATCCGGCAGACGCTTTAAATCCGTCAGCAGCCGGCTGAATCTTCTCTCGTCCACAGTCCCCTTTACCTTTGCCAGCTTCATAGCCAGCATATAAAGCGCCGCCAGCTGGGCACTGTATGCTTTCGTGGTGGCCACGGCAATCTCCGGTCCGGCCCATGTATACAGACAGGCGTCCGCCTCTCTGGCAATGGAGCTTCCCACCACATTAACGATCGCCAGCACCTTAAAGCCTCTCTCCTTAGACTCCCTCAGGGCCGCAAGGGTATCTGCGGTTTCACCGGACTGGCTGATCACGATGACCATGCTCCCTTCCTCCAGAATGGGATCGCGGTAGCGGAATTCACTGGCCACGTCCACCTCCACGGGAATCCTGGCAAGCCCCTCCAGCACATATTTCCCGGTAACACCGGTATGATAGGCGGAACCACAGGCAACAATATGAATCTTCTTTACCCCCCGGAGCTCCTCGTCACTCATCTTCAGCTCTTCGATCACAATATCGTTGTTTATAATCCGGGGAGAAATGGTATCCGTAATCGTCTTCGGCTGCTCATACATTTCCTTCAGCATAAAATGCTCATAGCCCGCCTTCTCGGCAGCGTCTGCATCCCAGTCAATGGTTACAGGCTCCTTGAACACCTCTTCTTCATCCACGGAGAAAAACTGCAGGCCGCCCTTTTGAAGAATCACCACCTCCTGATTATCCATATAATACACATTCCTGGTGTATTTTAAAATGGCCGGCACATCGGAAGCGATAAAACATCCGTCCGCGTTTTGCCCCACAATCAGCGGGCTGTCTTTCCTGGCGGCATAAATTTCATCAGGATAGTCCGCAAACAAAATACCCAGCGCATAGGAGCCCTCCACTCTGTGCAGCACCTTAGTCACCGCCTCCAGCGGATTTCCCTTATAATAATAATCCATCAGATGGGCAAGAACCTCCGTATCCGTCTCCGAGGCAAACTGATAACCCTTCTCCGTCAGCATTTTCTTTAAGGGAATGTAGTTCTCAATGATACCGTTATGCACCACCGCGATGGTCCCCCCCGCATTGGTATGAGGATGTGCATTCCTGTCGCTGGGCGCACCGTGGGTAGCCCACCTGGTATGGCCGATTCCTGCCTGTCCCGGCATGGTCTCTCCGCCCTTGGTCAAATTTTCCAGGACCTTCAGCCGCCCGATGGCCTTCCGCGTCACGATCTTCGAGCCGTCGTATACCGCGATCCCTGCCGAGTCGTACCCCCTGTATTCCAGCTTGGACAAGCCGTCCAAAATAATCGGCGCCGCCTGCTTACTCCCGATATAACCTACGATTCCACACATATCATTTCCTCCTGCCTCCAATAATCTTTGTCTGCCGTAAGGGCCATTACCCATCTTTTCGGCAGCCTTTTGTAATTTTTTCCTAATCTATATCCGGCGTACTTAAATGCGCATTGCACGCAGAAGCCGGGAAAGCGATACAGCCTGCCCTTCCTCTTCAGATACCGGAACGCAGCCGTCACCAGCTTCTTCCCCTCCGCCTCAGAGGGCACCCTGGCAAATATCTCCGGATGCTCCGCCTGGGATACGCCCAGATCAAAATTACGCCGCAGCTGCTGCATATTGGTATAATTATGAGAATGGTTCACGCGTGCCTTTGCCTCATAGGCAATTCCGTATCCTGCCCTGACAGCGCCTGCAGCATAAATCATATCTTCATTAAATATCGTATGACGGACAAATCCGCCTGATTCCTCATACAGATCCCGCCTGTAGGCCGCACAGACATTGGAACAGAAAAAGACTTTGATGCCCATTGTATTCAAGTCGGCTGCCGTTTTGATCCGGGACTTTTCCGGATAATTAAAATATCTGGAAATCCTTTCCGCCTCACTGCTGTCTTCGCCGGGCAGCTGGCGGGCATATGCCGCCGCCACCCTTACCCGCCGTTCCGGCGGCTCCGGCCCTGAACCTGCCTGTCCTGCGCCCTCCCGGCACGGCTCTTCTTTCTCTGACGGCTCCGGCCCTTCCTCAAGTTCTTTCCGCAGATGTACCGTCAGCTCTTCGATCAAGTGCGAATCTGCAGGCATGGCATCCTGGGTCATCATTACAAAAATATCTGCCTGAGAATATTGTACGGCTTTACGCCTTGTACCGCCGTGGTCAAAATCCTTTTTGGAAAGGTGATGCACCTCCACATTGCCGAAAGCCTTTACCGGATCCGTCCCCGTTTTGGTAATCAGCTCCCGAAAATACTTTTCTTCCGTATTCATAAGGATTATTTTATGCACCGGCATGGTCTGCCCGGCCAGTCTTTCCAGCAGGACCGGCAGCTCTCTGCCCGGCTTATATACGGGAATAATTACGTCGATTTCCAAGCCGCCCTCCGCCTTTCTTACTATATTAAATGCTTCATAAATAATTTCGCCTTTTATTATAACGGAACCTTCGCATTTTTACAATCAAAACAATCCGGCAAAAAAAGAAGGGCGGGGCCGCCACTTCCTTACGGAGTGTGGGCCTTCCGCTCCCTTATACTTCTTAACTCAAATATTCCGTCAGTCCTTATTCAGATATTTTGCAGTTCTGGACTCCACCATTTCACTGCGTTCCCGAACGCCATCCGTCACCTGATAATCCTCATCGTCAAACAGGAACTGATGCAGCCAGATTACATTTTCCTCCAGATCCTTGGGAACGATACAGCTTCCGCTTGCGCCGATATTACCGGTGACAAACGCTCCCTCCTTAGGGAATCCGGTTTCGTCCACAATCTTAAAGTCCGCAATCTTACCCAGCATTTCCAGCATCTCTTCCTTGCTCAGACTGGTATAAACCTGGCCTACCACCTTATTAAACAGCTTTGTCAGGGTATTCAGGTCCGACTTTAAAGCCTGATCCTGAATAGCTTTTAAGACGGTACGCTGTCTCTCGGTACGGGCATAGTCGTTGCCCACGTAGCGGATACGGCAGTATGCCGCCGCCTGAAGTCCGTTCAACAGCTGATAACCTGCTTCCTTCACAGGCGTGTAATCGGAAGCCTTCAGCACCTTCAGATCATCCTCGGTAATCTCTCCCTTTTCACCGCTTCCCTTAACCCCGTATTTCCACTGAACCACAATACTCTTCTGGTAATCGTTAAGATAGCTGATTTCGTTCTGCTTGATCTCAACCCAGACACCTCCCAGCCCGTCCACCACATCAATCAGGCTGTTATAGCCTATGGTCACAAAGTCCTCAATGTCCATGTCCAGATTCGTATTCAGCATACGAATGGCACGTGTGGGACCGCCTTTTGCATAGGCCGCATTACATTTTGTATAAGTGTCACTGCTTTCGTCATCATTTCTGCCGATATTCAGATAAGTATCCCGGTATACGCTGACCAGGCGGATGTCGCCGGTATCCATATTGATGCTTGCAATCATAATTGTATCACTGCGGCTGTTCTTTGCCACCTCCTTTTCGTTTGTGGCATCCACGCCGAACAGTGCAATATTCCGATAGCCCAGCATAGTGCTTTCGCCCTGCTCCTTCGCCTCTTTGATTTCCTCCGGAACGGCCAGCTGCTCCACATTAAGCCTCATGATCTTCGGGCCCTCACCGGAAATACGGGAAGCTGCCCAAATTCCCACCAGCATAATGAGGATGATCAAAATCTCAAACATGAAAATAATCAGCTTGCGCTTATTTTTGCGTTTCATAGCCGCCGCCTTTGCAGCGCCCCCCGCTGCTGCTGTTACATTTTTTTGTTTCTGCTTTGCTGCCATAATACCCTTCTCCTTTATCAGTAAGCATTTTTATTGACAAAACCCGTAAAAAATGTCATAAAGATTATCTTAATGTCAAATCCGAGCGTCCAGTTCTCAATGTAGTATATATCGTAGTCTATGCGTTTCCGTATGGAGGTGTCACCCCGCAGCCCGTTTACCTGGGCCCACCCGGTCAGTCCGGGCCGAACCTGATGCTTCACCATATACCTGGGAATCTCTTCCCTGAACTTTTCTACAAACAAAGGCCGTTCCGGCCTGGGACCCACAAGGCTCATATCCCCTTTTAAAATATTGAACAGCTGAGGAAGCTCATCCAGGCTCGTTCGCCTTAAGAGCTTGCCCACTCTGGTAACTCTGGGATCGTCCCGGACGGTCCATGCCCGCTTTTCATCCTTGGGCTTTTGCTGCTCCATGCTGCGAAACTTATACATATAGAAGGTTTTATTGTGGAGCCCTACCCGCTCCTGCCTGAAAATAACTGGTCCGGGGCTTGTCGCCTTCACCAGGACCGCGGCCAGCAGCATAATCGGCGAAGTAATCACAATACCCAAAACAGAACCCACAATATCCATCAACCGCTTGATCAGCTTATTCCCTGTATTTGTCAGGGGCACATACCGGATATTGATTACCGGCAGTCCCATAAGATCCTCGGTATAGGGCTTGCTGGGGATCATGCTGTTGTAATCGGGAATGAATTTCGTGTGGACTCCGGATTTTTCACAGATGCCCACAATGCTTTCCAGATAATCATAATCCTTCAGTGAGAGCGTGATTGCAATCTCATCCAGCTTGTTTTCAGGAAGAATAATCTCCAAATTTCCCAAGCTTCCCAGGACCTTAACCCCTTTGTAAACCGTGCCTGCAGGAATATTATTGTCCAGAATCCCCACCGCCGCGTAACCCCATTGAGGGTTATCCGTCAGCCGGTCTATATATTCCTCCGCCGCTCTGGAATATCCCACTAGAAGGAGATGCTTTAAATTGTACCCCTTACTGCGTATGGTCCTTAATCCCTTCCGCAGAATCAGCCGAAAAGCAGAAGTAATAAAAATATTGATAACGGAAAAAAATGCCATCACGGAACGGGATATGTCAATCTCACGGATAATCAGGTACAAAATAATAATCAGCGCCATGATTCCGATGGTATTTGCCTTCACGATTCCGTAAATTTCAAATCTGCGGCGCACCGTTCTTTTAGGCGCGTACACCCCGCAGGAATAATAAATCAGCATGTAAACAGGGACAATAAAGATAAGAAGCCTGAAGTATTCTACAGCCGGAAGAACCCCCGGTCCAGGACCGTCATTAAGAATATAAAACTTGAAAAAATATGCAAGCATAAAGGACGCCACCGTGATGGCAGCGTCGATAATCACCATTAATCGGTTGAATACTTTCTGGTTATCCTTTATCATAAATTGCTCCGCATACAGCAACAGGCACTCTTTCGCCACAGAACTTATTATACGGGAAACAACTTATGAAATTATGAAGCTGTTTCTTAATATTTCTTAAGAAACCGAAAGACATTTAAATAAAGCTGCCCTTGAATGGCAAGATAATTTTTCAGGTGCTTCATATGAAACCTTACCTTTTTGCTTCGTCCAGCAGGCGTAAAAAGCCTTGCGAGACCCTTGCCGATTCCTTTGATATATGCCTTTCCCATACCTTTTTTACAGAAAAAAAGAAATTTTAAAAGAAATCCCGGAATCAAAAACGGCAGATTCCAGAGCCACTGCAGCAAAGGCATATTTTTCCCCACTACATAGACACTGTTGGCCGATGCAAGAGAGGTCTTCCATACATTATATCTGGAGCCGCTGGAGGCGCTGCCGTAATGAATCACCTCCGCCCCCGGCTCGTAATAGCTGCGATAGCCATGAATACGGGCCCGATAACCCAGATCCAGATCCTCCAGATAAGCAAAATGCTGCTCGTCAAAACAGCCGATCTCATCCAATATGCTTTTCCGATAAATCGCCGCTCCGGCACAGGCCGCAAATATTTCACATGGAGCATTATACTGCGCTGCAGGCTTGCCCTTGCCTCTGGCATAAGCCCAGCCGAAAACGCAGTAGCGGTCCCCCGCGTCATCCAGCAGCTCAGGACGATCCCACATTAACATTTTAGCGCTGACAGAAAAGGCTTCAGGTTTGCTCTCAATAGCATAACATAAGTTTTTAATAAATTCATCTTTAACTTTTGTGTCATTATTCAACAGAATCACATAGGGAGCAGAAGAAAGCTTCAGCCCGACATTAACTGCATGGCAGAAACCGGTGTTTTCCGGCAGCGCCTCCACATGTACCTGGGGATAGCTTTCCTGCAGCAGCTCCAGACTGCCGTCCGTAGAACCATTATCAATTACTGTGACTTCATATTCAGGTGTGCCGGAGGCCTGGGCAAGTACGGCATCCAGACACTCTCTTAAAAACCTGATCCCGTTATAATTTGGTATAACAACTGTTACCTTACACATACCCTCTCCCCATGCTTCACACTACTCTGGTAAATACAAAAGTCGATACCCTCGCTCCCGCAGGGCCTTACTGAGTCTGAGACTGATCTCCACCAGATCCGTCCCGGCAGGCAGCACAGAGGCGTCAAACCTTTCCGTGCCCGGCAGCGCCAAATAAGGAACGCCTGTTATTTCTTTGAACAGCTCTTTCAGGGAGTCCCTGAGTACGAAACTGCGAATATCCAGCGCCTCGGCATCCTGCTGCAGCGCCGCCCGATGAAGATAACCGCTGTAATTTAACGACAGTCCCTGGTACAGGGCCTGCCCCTCCGCAGTCATCCTGCCTCCTGCTACCCTGCCCTTCCATTTCAGCCTGCCGCCCGTTGCCCCCAGATCCTCCCTGCACTTTAAGGGGCTTTCCGTGTACTCCAGCCTGTAAAAGCCCGGATGGGCCATATTCACTGCTTTTGCCTTCCAGCCGTTTTTGTCCGCAAAGCTCTGCACTGCCCTGCGTCCTGCCTCATAGGCATATTCCTTGCTCCAGGGATTCTCCGCCGTGGAGCCGCTGTGACAGCGCCAGTGATAGAGTACCTTAGGGATATGCAGAATGAATTCTTCGCCGCCCGCCAATTTATCCCCCAGGATTGCGCCCACCGCCCGAAGCGCCAGATCATAATCCTGCGCGCCGTCAAACTCCTTTCGGAGGCCCAGCTTACGTATTAAGTCCGTCTTTATCGCCATAAAATGACAGATGTAATTATTGCATAATAGTAAATCAAGATTAAAGTCTTCTTTGTAATTTGGCTCATAAAACACCGCCATATCACCGCTGCATTTATCCTCATCAGAATACAAAAGCTGCGGTTCTCTGCCGTTCTCACGTTCCTCCCTGATTCGGGCCGCCATTTCATAAAGTGCATCAAAGGTCAGCACATCGTCATGATCCAGCAGCCCCACATAATCCCCGGAAGCCAGCTCCAGAGCCCTGTTGGTATTTTCCGCAATTCCCTGATTCCCGTCCAGACGGAGATAATGAAGACGCGCGTCATGAAATCCCTCGATGATCCCCAAAAGGCCTTCTCCCTCCGTGGCGTCTGCCAGAATCAGCTCCCAGTCAGGATAACTTTGATTCAGCAAAGACTCCGCCATCTCCCGCAAACAGTTTTCCGGGGTACGGTATGCAGGTACTACAATGCTGAATTTCAGGCCGAATTCCTCTTCTCCGGCGCGGCGTCTCTGGGCCGCCAGCTGCTCCGGTGAAGCAGGGACCCACACATAAGGCGGCTGTTTGGCTGCTTCCAGCCTCTCCTTGATTTCAAAACACGTGTTTTTAATTCCGTTCCGTCTCAAAAAATATGCTGTTTTTTTCAGATTTGCAAAATTGATCTGTCTCATTAAGCTTCTCACACCAGAATTCCCTGCCGCATGGCAGGGAATTCGTATCTACTCCGCGTTTGCGGCTCACATTTGTTGACTGTGCGTGCTGCACATGCTCTATAGGCCGTTTGACAGTTTCCGCCTGATCCTACAGCTCCGCCTTTAAATCCTCCGTCAGCTGCGCCAGTCTGGCTTCCGCATCCTGAATACTGCTTCCCTTCACGCCCATATAGAACTTGATCTTAGGCTCGGTGCCGGAAGGACGGGCACAGCACCATTCGTCATCAGGCAGTTCAAAATAAAGCACGTTAGACTTGGGCAGCCCGGTCTTTGTCTCCGTTCCGTCCGCCATATCCAGAATCCTGTCCGTCTGATAATCTCTGAATTTCAATACCTTTCTTGCCCCAAAAGCCTTGGGCGGGTTGCTGCGCAGCTTATCCATAAGCTCCCCGATCTGTCTTGCCCCGTCGATGCCCTTCATGGTAATGGTATACTGGCTCTCTTTATAATAACCATATTTTTCATAGGTATCCAGCATCATATCCCACAAGGTCTTTCCGTGCTTTTTGCAGTATGCAGCCACCTCGCAAAGGCACATTACGGCAACGATGGCATCCTTATCTCTGGCATGAGTACCTGCCAGACAGCCATAGCTTTCCTCCAGGCCAAACACATAATGATTGCTGCCCGTCTGCTCAAACAGCTTAATCTGCTCGCCAATGAACTTAAATCCTGTCAGCACCTCAATCAGCTTTACATTATATGCCGCGGTAATGGGCCTGGTCATATTGGTGGTCACAATGGTAGTCACCAGCGCCGGATTTTCAGGCATGGTCCCGGTGGCGGTCTTTTCTCTCAGGATATACTCCGCAATCAGCATACCGGACATATTTCCCGTAAAGGAAACATATTCGCCGGTTTTGGTATCCTTGGCATAAACTCCCAGACGGTCCGCATCCGGATCGGTTGCCAGCACAATATCCGCATCCTTTTCCTTTGCAAGCCGAAGGGCATATGTAAATGCTTTGGGATCCTCCGGGTTGGGATAATCCAGGGTAGTAAAATTCGGATCGGGATTTTCCTGCTCCGGCACCACGTAAACATTTTTGAAGCCCAGCTCGGAAAGCACTCTTCTCACAGGCAGGTTACCCGTTCCGCAGAGAGGGGTATAAACAATCTTAATGTCCTCCGCCATCTCCTGAATCACATCGGGATGGATAATCTGCTTCTTCAGCTCCGCCATATACTTATCGTCGATCTCTTTGCCGATCACCTGATAAAGCCCGGCGGCAATGGCCGCATCCTTTTCCATGGTTTTACACTGATGGAAGTCCTTAATGGCCTTTACCTCATCAATGATCTGCACATCCTTAGGCGCGGTAACCTGAGCGCCGTCCTCCCAGTACACCTTATATCCGTTATACTCCGGCGGATTATGACTTGCCGTCACCACGATTCCAGCCGTGCAGCCCAGGGTGCGGAGAGCAAAGGAAAGCTCCGGCGTAGGCCTTAAGGAATCAAATACATAAGCCTTGATGCCGTTGGCCGCCAGGCAAAGCCCTGCCACATCCGCAAATTCAGGGGACATCCTTCTGGAATCATAGGCAATGGCCACTCCCTTTGCCTGTGTGCCCTGCTTTAAAATAAAGTTTGCCAGTCCCTGAGTAGCCTTCCGCACTGTATATACGTTCATACGGTTGGTTCCGGCACCGATCACACCCCGCAGGCCGCCGGTTCCGAATTCCAGCTCCTTGTAAAACCTTTCTTCTATTTCTCCGGGATCATTGCGAATTGCCAGCAGCTCGTTCTTCGTCTCCTGATCAAAGTAATCGTCATCCAGCCAAAAATTGAATTCGTCCATAAAGCTCATCTCATTTTACCTCGTTTCTGCCCTCAGGCTTTTTTACAATAACACTAAAATCATTGTACCATATTTTTGACTGCTGTACCACCTTTTTTCAAGATTGTCACACCTTAACGTTTGTGGTACAATAATGCTGCCGGTTCCGGCCAAAATCCGGCGGACATCGGTATCATTTTAAAGGAGGTAAGCGCCGCCATGAAGTCATCCGCGGAAAATTATCGCTTCCATTTACATAATCAAAATACTTTGCTGGTTCAGGGCAGTTTCCGGGAGGGGGATTCCACAGGACATACTCTTGCCTTTTCCCTGGACGGGCAGCCCCTTTTCTGCAGGCAGGAGCCCGGTGAAGAGCTGACCTTCCGGGTCAGCCTTCCCGAACATTGGGAAAAAGCCAGGACACTGTCTGTCACGGACCGCTTTGAAGGGGTGGCAGATAAAGTATCCTCCATTTCCGTTTCTGCTCTTCGCAAAGACCTGCAGCGCCTTTTTTATAATATCGAAAGCTGCCAGGTGACAGACGGCTTCGTGCAGATTCAGGGCTGGGCCCTGGGCAGCGCCCCTGTCAGCATTCAGATTCTGGATAACCGGGGGGCCGTGATCGACAGCACCATCACCCGTTCCTACAGGCAGGATGTACTGTATGAATATGACATCCCGATTATCTGGAACAGCAGCAGCGCCACAGACACAGGCGACGAACACGACAGCGGAAGCAGCGCCCCCGGTGACACTGCTCCCACTGTGGTAGAAGCAGGCTTCCGGGTCAGGTTTCCTGCAAATGCTTCCAGATCCTTCCAAATCCGCTTTACCTCCGGCGCTCAAAGCAAAACCTTTAAGACCACCGTCTCAAAAGCAAACCGGCATACTGCCAGGCTGAGTATCTGGAAGCGTTTTTCCTCCTATCTGGGCCGGGAGGGCTGGGGTAATACCTTAAAGCGCATTTTGCGCCAGTTTCGTAAAATCAAGGCCCGTACCGATTACCCCTCCTGGTACGAAAGGCATCAGCCCTCCAAGCGGGAGCTGGAACGCCAGCGCAGGGAAATTTTTACGGAGCCCTTGACCTTCAGTATTGTCATTCCTCTGTACCGTACCAAAGAAAGCTATCTGGACGAGCTGCTGAAATCAGTGCTTGCTCAGACCTACCCTCACTGGGAGCTCTGTCTGGCCGACGGCAGCGGCAGGGAACATTCCCTGGAGGAAACGGTGAAACGCCTGGCCGGCGATGACAGCCGGATCCGTTATCAGCTTCTGGACGGGAATCTCGGCATCGCAGAAAACACCAATGCCGCCATTCAAATGGCTGCGGGAGATTATGTGGCCCTGGCAGATCACGACGATCTGCTTGCCCCCAACGCCCTGTATGAGTGCGCCAGAGCACTGCTTCTGCATAAAGACGCCGATGTGCTGTACACGGATGAAGATAAAGTGGACATGTCCGGAAAAACTCATTTTGAACCCAATTTCAAGCCGGACTTCAACCCGGACTATCTGCGCAGCCAAAACTATATCTGCCACATGTTTGTGGTAAAAAGAAGCCTTCTTAAGCAGGCAGGGCTTCTGCGGCAGGAATTTGACGGAGCGCAGGACTATGATTTCATCCTGCGCTGCTGCGAGCAGGCAACGGAAATTTACCATATCCCGAAGATTTTATACCACTGGCGCTGCCACATGGATTCCACCGCTTCCAACCCGGAGAGCAAGCTGTACGCCTTTGAAGCCGGACGCCGGGCACTGGAGGCTCATTATCAGCGTCTGGGGATTCCGGCCACGGTGGAGAACGCAAGCTACCTTGGAATGTATCACACCACTTACCATTGGGATACATCACCTTTGATTTCCATTTTGATCCCCAATAAGGATCATGCGGCAGACTTAAAAAAGTGTCTGGATTCCATTGATAAAAAATCCTCATACCGCAATTATGAGGTGATTGTCATTGAAAATAACAGTACGGAGGAAGAAACCTTCCGCTATTATGAGGAAATTCAAAAGCGCCCCCATGTGACGGTAGTCACTTACAAGGGCGGCTTCAACTTTTCCAGCATCAATAATTTCGGGGAACAATATGCAAAGGGGGAATATCTTCTTTTGCTGAACAATGACACGGAAATGATCGACGGAAGCTGCCTTCAGGAAATGCTGAATTTCTGTATGCGGGAAGATGTGGGCATCGTAGGCGCCAGGCTTATGTATGAGGACGATACCATCCAGCACGCCGGGGTCATCATCGGTCTGGGAGGCGTTGCCGGCCATACCTTTGTGGGCGCCGGGCGCAATGATCCCGGATACCAGAAGCGCCTTCTCTGCGCCCAGAACTATTCCGCCGTCACCGCCGCCTGCCTTATGGTGAAGCATAATCTGTACAGGGAAGTGGGCGGACTGACGGAAGAGTTTGCAGTGGCCTTTAACGACATTGACTTTTGTCTGAAGGTACGTGCTCTCGGAAAGCTGGTGGTCTACAACCCTTACGCAGAGCTTCATCACTATGAGTCGAAATCCAGAGGCTACGAGGACACTCCGGAAAAAATACGGCGTTTTCAGCGCGAAATTGAAAAATTTCAAAAGCGTTGGGCAGAAATCCTGAAAAAAGGCGATCCCTGTTATAATCCCAACCTGACACTGGACCGCGCCGATTTTTCCCTGAATCCATAGAGCCTGCGGCAGGCTTCCTTAAGGTAAGGAGGCCTGCCGCAGCGTTTACAATAGCTTCTTTACCGAATCGCACAGCTCCTGTGCTATGTTAAGCGGCAAAAATTCTATCTCCATCCGGATCAAGAGCCTGTCTTCCCCGGTCCTGGGCAGCTTATCCAAAAGGATGCTGATGATCGGATCATCCGTAGGAAAGATAATGGTAGAAGGCTTTGCAATTCTCCCGTTTAATAGCAGGTGTTTTTTATCCAGGGGAATGTCTTCTCCGTTAAAGGTAAGCTCTTCTATCCTTACTGCACAGCTGTGAAATGCCGGATCAATGCGGATCATCTTCACGTCCTTATCCACAGTAAGCTCCAGCTGTGCTGTTTTCTCATCCTCACAGGCTCCGGGCACCATGCGGGATTCTTCTTCCCGATAACCGTTTCCTCGGTCCTCATAAATCTGAATGCGCCTTAAGCTCTGCGCCTTTCGATACTTTTCCATATAGTCGCGAAGCCCATATACCTTATTACCGATTGCTTCTCTGACCAGAGCAAGGACCATATGATCTCCGCTTACATAGTTCTGAAAATTTCGCTCCTGCTTTCTGAATTCCTCTGCTTCTTCCTCATTCATGTTCAGCTCACTTAATATAGAATCCAGATTTAACTTATTTCGCTTTTCATCCTCCAGCAGATAGCAGTAAACTGCCCGAAAAGCCAGCTCTCTGGTATCTACCTGCCTGCCGAAGGTCCATTCATAGTCAATCAATATCCACCTGTCGCCGTCTACCAGAATATTGGAAAAAATCGGGTCATAATCCGCTACAGGACATTCGCTGTTATATCCGATCCGCTCCAGATATTCTTTAAACAGCCGCTGAAAGCCCTCGCTGTCCTCTTCCTCCAGACATCTGTCCATCAGCTCGGAAAGGGGCGTGCCCCGTACAAACTCAAACTCTATATAGGGCTGTTCCGCATCCTCCACAAGCTTACAGCGATTGATCTCCAGCTTCCCTCCCTGGTAGCGCTCCTGCAGCTTCCTGCAGGCTGCCTCCATGGCCCTGATATGCTCTGCAGCTTCCTGATTCATGGGAAACTTCCTGACGCTTACATACTTGTCGGAGGGCCCGCCGATTTCGGTGCGGATGGCATATTCCGGCGCCCTGTCATTAGAATACTTTACATACCTTTTATCAAAGCCCTTCCCGATCACCGCCAAAAAGGAATTGGCAAACACAGGGAAAAGCCCGTCCTCAACAATGCCGTCAAAAGCGTTCTTCTCGTCAAACAAAAGCATCCTGTCCCGATCAAAATTTCTTAAATTATTGGACAGCTCGCCCCTGCCGGGCTGATAAGAGTCGCTGTACAGTGCGGTCATAAACTTATAATCCGGGTATGGATAATAAAAATGGGATTCCTTCACTCCGCAGCTTTCAAAAATTCTTTCCAGTCCCCTTTTGCTGAAGGTGCGGACACCGCCTCCATCCGCATAATTTTCGATCCCTGAAAACCATGTGCCAAGGTGATCTTCCCGGCACCCTGCAAAATATTTTAATCCGTATTTATTTTCAATGGCGATCACGATCCTGCCGCCCGGTGCCAGATGAGGCATTAATATCCGCAGAAAATCCTGATACGGCGTCTTCCCGCCAATATAGCTCTGCCCATACTCAAATACGCCAATCAGGCAGATATAATCAAAGTCTCCCGGCAGGTCCGGCTCTATGTCCTTAAAATTTCCCACATGAATCCTGACGTTATCGCACTCACTGTGTCTGTAGGCGTTGATCAGACTCCGTTTTTTTGAAAGCTCCACGCAGGTAACACTTCCTGCCTTCCGCGCCAGCGCTCCTGTAATTGCCCCGCAGCCGCTGCCCACCTCCAGTACCCTTGTGGATTTATCCATGGGAATCCAATCCACGATATTCTCCCGCAGGGGGGACAGATGATAAAGTATCGGCCAGCTTCCGCGCTGTTCAATCACTTCCGCATATTCCAGGGCAGAACGTTCCTTAACGATCTGCAGAAGCTCATCCTCCACTTCTCCGTCGCAGTATAAGTCCTCTCCCCGGTATCTGCTGTAATCCAATACGATCTTTCCGATTTTTTCTCTGTCCCCCATAAGGTATCCTCATTCTCCCTGCTCGAAGCACTGCTCCGGCCTCTGCCATCCAGAACGGTTCCTGCAGGCTGCCTGCCGTCCGTCACCGCACCTCCACCACCGAATCCATATCATAATATCCTACCGTATCCTTGTCCGAAATCACGGTCACGCTCATCACGTCATAAAGCCTGTGATACACCTCAAAGGTATCTCCGTTATATCCGGTCACTCCCAGGGAAAGAAGGTATTCTCCTCCCTGAAGGCTCATCTTCTGCGTAAAAGTAACCTCCTTGATCTGGCCGGCTTCCACACCTTCCAGAAACGCCTTCTCGATCATGGTGTTCGTACCCGTAATTTCCGTGCCCCTGGCATTTTTCACGGAAAAAGCAAAAATCGGCGCCGGAATGTGCTCGCCGAACTCCACCCGCATATGCAGTGTGAAGCTGCTCCCCTTCAGCACTGCCGTAGTCCGCATTCCTTTTTCATCCGTCAGGTAATATTCCGTAATACATGCCTGCTTTGTGCCGTATTCCAGGGCGGAAGGGTTAATCTTAGCATCCGGCGTGCTGTCGCTTTCCTCCAGGCGGCTGGCTTCTTCCAAAGGCTCACTGCCTCTCCCCGCCGGGCTGTCCCCTGCTTCTTTATTCCCGATCAAGCTCTCACCTGAGCCTTCTGCCGTCTCCTGGGCCTCCGCTATGTTATACTGTCCTACCAGTACCTGCTTATACACATCTATCATCTTTTTAGGCGTTCCTTCGCCCAAAAGCTTTCCCTTATTCAGCAAAAATACCCGGTCACAATATTTACTGATGCTGCTTAAATCATGACTGACAAAAACAATGGTTTTTCCCTGACTCTTAAATTCTTCAAACTTATGATAACATTTTGCCTGGAAAAACACGTCTCCCACGGAGAGCGCCTCATCCACAATCAGTATTTCCGGATCAATATTAATTGCTACTGCAAAGGCAAGCCTGACAAACATACCGCTGGAATAGGTCTTCACCGGCTGGTACACATAATCGCCAATATCCGCAAATTCCAGAATTGAGGGCAGCCTTTCATCTATCTCCTTCTCGGAAAAGCCCATCATCGTGCCGTTCAAATATACATTTTCGATACCGTTATATTCTTGGTTAAAACCGGCCCCCAGCTCAAGAAGCGCCGAAATCCGCCCGTCCACCCTGACCTCGCCCGATGTGGGCGTCAGCACACCCGTGATGATCTTTAAAAGCGTAGACTTACCGGAGCCGTTGGTGCCGATAATTCCCACCGTCTCGCCTCTGCAAATGTCCATATTAATACCGCTTAAGGCATAATGCAGCTTATGGTTTTTCTTTTTTCCAAATCCAAACGCCTCTTTCATCCGGTCCCTGGGCTTATCGTACAGCTTGTATGTCTTTTCCACATTCTGCACCACAATCGCAGGAACATCTACCTCATGAAGCTTAATCCGAATCTCTTTTTCTTCCATTTTTCAATCTTGTCCTCTTGCTCACAACACATCTGCAAAATGCACCTTCAGCCTCTTAAAGACTGCCGCGCCGATTCCAAACAAAACCACGGTTACGATCCAGAAATACATGGTGGAAAAAAAGTCCTGAAAAAACCATTCCCGTTCACAGATTGCGCTCCGATAACCGTTCACGATATATACCAGCGGATTCAGCTTAAGGATAATCACCCACTTGCCGTTTAAGCCGTCAATACTCCAAAGAATGGGCGTAGCCCACATTCCGATCTGCAGAGCAATATTGATGATCTGCGCCAGATCCCTGAAAAAAACCACTACGGCACAGGTAGTGTAGCTTAATGCCAGGACAAAAATAAAAAGACACCCGCTGTAATATAAAAGCTGAAGAGTATATACCGTGGGATAATAGCCATAAACAGCAGCAACAATCAGCAGCACCCCCACAAAAAAAGCATGTATAAAGGTAGCGCCGATAATCTTAATAAGGGGAAGAATGCTGATCTTAAATACTACCTTCTTCACCAGATAATTATATTCCAGCATGGCGTTTGTGCCGCTGTTTAAAGCCTCGTTGAAATAAAACCAGGGTACAAGCCCCGCCGTCAGAAACAGGACAAAGGGTATGTCTCCCGTTCCCCGGTTCACCTGATTCCCCATAATCTTATCAAATACGATATAGTACATCGCCACGGTGACCACCGGCTGCGCCAGCGCCCATACCGCCCCCAGATAAGAGCCGGCGTACCGCTTTTTAAAATCGTTTTTTGCCAGCTTCCAAATCAGATGCCTGCTCTGAAAAAGCTCCACCGGAAGCGTGGTAAATTTATCATACCCCTTTGCAAACAGAATACAGGACAGCAGGATCACCGTACAGGACAATATCTTCTTGATCAGCTCCTGCCGCGGATCCACGCCCGGATCCAGATTCTGGTGTATGATGATAACAGCAGCCAATACAGCGGCAGCTGCGGTAAAAACAGCAATACCGCCCTTCTTGCTTATCCTCATGTCAACGCCCTTTCCTATCAGCCCCGTAAGCTGGAAAAATCCGGCCATTTTGTATCCCGCTCAGACAGGATGACCTCCATTCCCTCCGGAATCGGCCATTCCACACCAATGGCAAGATCATTGTACATAATGCCCCCTTCATCTCCCGGATGATAAAAGTCCGTACATTTATAACAAAATTCCGCATAATCGGAAAGCACCAAAAACCCATGGGCAAAATTTTTCGGCACATAGAACTGCTTCTTATTTTCTTCGGAAAGCAATACTCCAAACCATTTGCCATATGTGGCCGAGCCCTTCCGTATATCCACCGCCACATCAAAAACCTCGCCCCGGAGAGCCCTGACCAGCTTGGCCTGAGGATGCTCTATCTGGAAATGCAGCCCTCTCAACACGCCCCGCCTGGACGCAGACTGATTATCCTGCACAAAAACATCCGGAATGCCCGCCGCCTTATAATCCTCATAATGATAGGTTTCGCAGAAATATCCTCTGGCGTCACCGTGTACCGTAGGCGTGATTACCTTTAACCCTTCAATTTCACAAGTTTCTACCACAATTTGTCCCATACTGCTCCACTCCCCCTTATTCTATACTCAAAAATCAAATCGCTTCGCTTTTTTCCGCGCTTTCGCGCTCTCTGATTTCCTTAGTAGTAGCTTACGTTCATGTCCACATTTCCGGAAATCCCGTCCACCTTACCCTGAGAGGTATACTGCCAGATCTGATAATATCCCTGATACAGGGGAACACTCCGATACTCCGCAAGCCAGATGCAGTAATCATTATCCAGCCTGTCCGCATAAAGGCGATTATTATACCAGTTCCGGCTTCCGTAAACACCTGCGCTGTATCCGGCATTGGCTATCGTGCGGCAGAATGCCTCGCAGACCAGGGTCCTGGTCTCCACGTCCAGCCCGTCCGCGCGTCCGTTTCCGCCTGCACCCTCCGTATCAATAAAAATGGGATAATCCAAATTGTATTCCCTCACCAGATTTAACACCGCAGACGCTTCCTCCACGGCCTCCACCTCATTCACCGCCTGGGTAAAAAAGTAAACACCCACGGGTATGCCGCTGGCGACAGCCCCCTTGATGTTTGCAGCAAAGCGAGGATCTTCTACCAAACTGCCCGTAACGGAGCCTCTATATCCCGCCCGGATAATTGCAAACTCCACACCCGCGCTGCGTACCTTATCCCAGTCGATTTCTCCGTTCCACTTGGAAACGTCAATTCCTACATGACTGTTGCCCGTGGTATTCTGCAGCTTCTTGATCTCCGTCTTGTCCGCGTCCTCCAGCGCGTCCGCTGTCCCGGTATCCTCCGCCTCGGCATCAATATCCGCTTCCGTCTTTATCAGCAGGGAAATATCGTCGATCGCCACATACTCCACCTTATCCTTCACGTGTACGCGGGTCTCATTTTCCGGCACCCGGTAGCCCTCCACCGGACGCAGCTTCACATAATAATCTCCCGCCGCCAGGCCTCCGATATAAATGACGCCGTCCATATCCAGGTCCTTGTATTCCCCAAGGCCCTCCAGCTCCACAAAAAAGCTTTCCCCCTTCACCGGGTCGCCGGATATGTCCACCACCTGAATACGCAGATCCTTTTCCACAGAGGTCACCACCAGCGACAGCCTGATGGACTCATCCATGGCTGCCTCCAGAATGGGATTGATCTCCGGATCAAAAAAGGTCGGATCCTTCAAAAAAGCCGATAAATCATTGCCGATCTGCCCGCTGTTCCCCTTCTCCGGAATTTCTTCCGTCCCGGTACTCTCCGGCAGGGGCGCAGGTCTTTGCGGCCCCTTTTCCCGATTGGTATAGAAAACCAGCAGGGCCACCAGCACGATTGCAGCCAGAGAAGACAAAATTGTCATTCTTCGCAGCTTAGAGTCCATTTGCCACCTCAACCAGATATTTGCCGTAATTGGTCTTCATCAAAGGCTCTGCCAGCTTCAGCAGCTGATCCTTATCAATAAATCCCCGCCTGTACGCAATCTCTTCAATGCAGGAAATATACAGCCCCTGTCTTTTCTGAAATGCCGCCACAAAGTCGCAGGCGTCCAAAAGCGCGTCATGATTTCCCGTATCCAGCCAGGCAAATCCTCTGCCAAGCTTCTCCACATGGAGTGTTCCCCTTTTCAGATACTCATTGTTCACCGTGGTAATCTCGATTTCTCCCCTGGCGGAGGGCTTTACATTTCTGGCAATCTCCACCACGTCGTTGTCATAAAAATACAGCCCCGGAACCGCATAATTACTCTTGGGATGCTCCGGCTTTTCCTCGATGGAAAGCGCCCTGCCGCCCTCGTCAAACTCCACCACCCCGTATTCTCTGGCATCGCGCACATAATAGCCGAAGATCGTGGCTCCTTTCTCTCTGGCTGCCACCTCTCTTAACACCTTTGAAAAGCTTTGGCCGTAAAAAATGTTATCGCCCAGCACCAGCGCCACCCTGTCATTACCGATAAAATCCGCCCCGATAATAAAGGCATCCGCCAGCCCTCTGGGAACCTCCTGCACCGCATAGGAAAACTCCATGCCCAGCTGCTGTCCGTCACCCAAAAGCTCTTCAAATACCGGAAGGTCCCTGGGTGTGGAAATAATCAGCACCTCTCTGATGCCCGCCAGCATCAGCGTGGACAGAGGATAATAGATCATGGGCTTGTCATATACCGGCATGATCTGTTTGGAAACCGCCTTGGTCAGCGGGTACAGCCTTGTTCCAGAGCCTCCCGCAAGTATTATTCCCTTCATACATGTACTCCTTATTTATTCAGCTTTAACTGATTATTTATTATACCATGTCCGCGCAAAATTGCATACCGAAATATGGAAAAAGGAACGGCGTCAACCGCTCCTTTTATGCAATACCGTATGGTAAATCTTTCACTCTTTGTACATTTCGTTGTAGTACTTCTGATAATCACCGCTGGTTACATTTTTCATCCAGTCCTCATGCTCGAAAAACCATTGAATGGTCTTCCGGATTCCCTCCTTGAACATGGTATCCGGCTCCCAGCCAATCTCCGCCTTGATCTTATCCGGCGCAATGGCATACCTTCTGTCATGTCCCTTCCGGTCCTCCACATAGGTAATCAGACCCTCGTTCACATGCTCTCTCCTGGGATCCCCCTCAGGCAGCATTTCCTGTAAGGTTTCCAGAATGATATGAATGATCTCAATATTCTGCTTTTCGTTATGGCCGCCGATATTATAGGTCTCAAACAGCCGGCCCTGTTCCTGCACCATGTCGATGGCCTTGGCATGATCCTCCACATACAGCCAGTCCCTGACATTTTTCCCGTCGCCGTACACCGGCAGCTTCCTTCCCTGCAGAGCATTATTGATAATCAGGGGAATCAGCTTCTCCGGGAACTGATAAGGGCCGTAATTATTGGAGCAGTTGGTGATATTGGCCGGAAAGCGGTAAGTATCCATATAAGATTTCACAAGCATGTCCGAGCCTGCCTTGCTGGCCGAATAAGGGCTGTGGGGATCATAAGGCGTGGTCTCATAAAAGAACGCATGATCATCCTCCGGCAGGGATCCGTACACCTCATCCGTGGACACATGAAGAAATTTTTTCCCTTCCTGAAAACCTCCGTCCGGCAGCTCCCAGGCAGCCTTCGCACAGTTCAGCATCACTGCCGTCCCCAGCACATTGGTCTGTACGAAGACCTCCGGATTTTTGATGCTTCTGTCCACATGACTTTCCGCCGCAAAATGCACCACCCTGTCAATATCGTTTTCCGCAAAAATTTTTGTAATGGCCTTCTGGTCACAGATGTCCGCCTTTACAAAGGTATAATTACTCCTGTTCTCAATATCCTTTAAATTCTCCAGATTCCCGGCGTAGGTAAGAGCATCCACATTAATGATCCGGATGCTGTCCCCGTACTTCCGAAGCATGTAGTGAATATAGTTGGAGCCGATAAATCCCGCTCCGCCCGTAACAAGATAAGTCCTCATAAATGTATTTTCCTTTCCGCTTGGCAGTTATCCGCCTCGAATGAAAATATCTTATCACATCCGCCAGGGATTTCCAATTACTTTTATTCTTAAGAATAACTTGCGTTTTTATGAAGCCGCCCCACGCATAATGCCTCCCTATACAATATTCTAATACCCCAGGTAGCTTAAATTCATATCCACGTCTCCGCTGATACCGGATACCCTGCCTGTGGATCTGTACTGCCATAAATCATACCTGCCGGTATAGGTAGGCGTCTGGGCATACTGTGCCAGCCAGATCTTATATGCACTTAAAGCGCCTGCGTCCATTTTGGTCTCCAGCCAGGTCTTGTTGGCATAAATACCGGCGGTGTACCCGTTGTTCTGGATCGTCTGGCAAAAAGCCCTGCATACTGCAGTTCTGGTCTCCTTGCTGATGGAATCGCCCCGGCCGCCGCTGGACTCCACATCCAGAAATACCGGGTAAGTAATCTTGTAATTCTTAATCAGTCCCAGCACCATGGATGCCTCCTCCACTGCTTCCCGTTCATCCACGGCCTGGGTAAAGAAGTATACTCCGACCTTCAGGCCCGCTGCAGTTGCCCCCTTAATATTGGCCTGGAATTTAGGATCCTCAATCAACGTACCCTTGGAAGACCCTCTGTAGCCGCAGCGGATGATTACATAGCTGACCCCTGAATTTTTTACGGCGTTCCAGTCGATGGTGCCGTTCCACTTTGATACGTCAATGCCCAGCGCACCGTTTCCTGTCACCAGCGTTCCGTCGCTGGCAAAGGTATATTTTGCGCCCTGAATCACCTGCTCGCCGGTCACTGCAGTTCCCTCTGCCGTAAAATAATACACATGACCGCCGATGGTCTGCCAGCCGGTATACTTTACATCGCCCTTGACATAAAACTTCTCATGGGTAAAGTAATCTGCGGAGACTGCCTGCCTGTAATCCCCGTTTTCCATCACATATAAAATACGGTTTGCCTTATCTTTTAACGGAGTCTGCCAGTCCTCTTTGGGATTCTTCCTGACCGTGACAACACAGACCGCCTTCACCTCTTCTCCGTTCTCCAGACATTTCACGGTAAGCACGGCGCTGCCCTCCTTCAAAGGGCTTAATGTAACGGGAGCCGTGATCCCGCCGTTTTCTGCCCTCAATGTGCCGACTGCTGCCGTCATCACCGTGGTATCGCTGGATTCCACCGTCACCGTCGGCGCCGTAGTGGACGCCCCCTTAATAACTGCATTGATCGTCACCGGATTGGCTGCGTACGCCAGGGCAGCTGTATTCAGCTCAATCACCTTGTTTGCTCCCACGGTCACTGTAATAACCGTTTTGGCCGCTGTTTCTTCGGTTCCTCCCTCTTCGTAATTGGCGGTCACCGTAATATTGGCAATGCCTGCTGCCAGACCGGTCACCGTTACGGTCCCCGCCGCGTCAACCGTGACAGCCGCCACCGTCGCCTGGTCCGAAGAAGCCTTGTACACCAGCTTTTTCCCCTCTGTAAAATTACCAGGAGTAACCTTTGCTACCCCAATTCCCTTAATGACCAGGCCTAAAGCCGTCTTGTCTGCCGTAAGCGTTCCCCTGTTAAGGACCGTCCCCGCAACCTTAAGTGTAATCTGGCCGCTGACAGGTATATCCGTGGTCTTTGTCACCGGCGCCGCTTCCCCTCCGGCAGCATCTCCCCCGGAAACAGAAGGGTCTGCCGGCTGCTCCGTCACCGTCACTCTGGCTGTAGCAGTATATTGAATCACAGCATCCCCCGCAGCAATTCCCGTCACCAGGCCGCTTGTTCTGTCCACGGCGGCAACGGTCGGCTGACTGCTGCTCCAGCTTGCATTAATGACCTCGATATTCGTGATGTTTTCGCCCGCGTCCCCGGTGATATTCGGTCTCTCCGCCGTCAGCTGTGCAGTACCTCCTGCCTTGATCTCCGTACCGGCCGTAGATACCACATTTACGGAAACTCCGGCAGGAAGGGTCATCCGCAGGAAATTTTTATCCAACGTTCTGGACGCGGTCAACACATCCAGCGGATTTATGATTTCGCCTTTTGCAACCTCTATATAGGATACGCCGACGGAGGTACTCTCCACCCAGGCAACGGTATCCTGCAATACGGATTCCACCACCGTCTCCTTCTGAGCCGTGTCCTCCTTCTTGGCATCTACCTCCTTCTCCGACTTTACCTCGTTGTCCACATCCACCTTTTCGTAAGCAATATCCTTCTTTACCTCCACCGACCGGGTCCTGGTGGAGACGGCATAACCCGCATACTTTTCATCCGACAATTCTTCCATAGCAACCTTATAGGTTCCGGCGGTAATATCCTTTTTATAAATAATTCCGTCCATATCATCATCGGACCAGATGCTGGTCTTGCCCTCCGGGTCCGTGATATTTACGGAAAACGGTACGTTTGCTACCAGCTTCCCTGTTTTCTCGTTGGTAAATTTAATCTTTAAATCCTTCTGGATGGATGTCATATTCAATTCCACGGACACCTGCCGGGAATACTCATTCTCCTCATATCCAGGCTCATCGTCCTCTGCGGGCGGCTCGGTCTCTTCCGGCTGCATTGCGATGTTTGCCGCTTCCATCCTGGCAATTTGCGCATCTGCCACTGCCAGCAGGCCGTCCCTGCCAATGAGCTCAATATCATCCAGCTGGTTGCCCACGCTGACAAAATCAGATACCTGCCCCTTTGCCATTTTGGAGCTTACCAGCACGGCCCCCGTTACCAGTGCCAAAATCAATACCAATACGCCCGTTCCCGCAATCACACGGTCCATTACGGACATACTCCTTAGCTTCTCCCACAGGCCGCCTGCCGCTTTTTTCCTGTTCCCTTTTTCGCTCCGGCTCTGCTCCCCTCTGTAATCTGCATTATAAAGATCCTCATCCTCATAAATAATTTCCCCGCCCTCGGAATAAGGCACCTCACGGGCATAGTATCCCTCATTCCCGGCATAAGGACCTTCCTCTGCATAAAAGATTTCGTCTTCCCCGGCGTAGGCCTCTTCCCCTTCGGCGTAATATGTTTCTTCCCCTTCGTAAGGCTCTTCCTCGTCAGCATAATATGCCTCTTCTTCCTCATAAGGCTCTTCTCCGCCGTAGGCTTCTTCCTCTTCGGCGTAATATGCCTCTTCTTCCTCATAAGGCTCTTCTCCGCCGCAGGCTTCTTCCTCTTCGGCATAATATGCCTCTTCTTCTCCCTCATAGGGCTCTTCCTCTTCGGCATAGTAAGCCTCTTCTTCTCCCTCGCAGGGCTCTTCCTCTTCGGCGTAATATGCCTCTTCTTCCTCATAAGGCTCTTCCCCGCCGTAGGCTTCTTCCTCTTCGGCATAGTATGCCTCTTCTTCTCCCTCGCAGGACTCTTCCTCTTCGGCGTAGTATGTCTCTTCTTCATACTCTTCCCAGGCCTCGCGGGAATTACCCTGATCATAATCCGGACGCTTTGTATGGTTAAATCTCTTTTTCATGAATATATTCCTTTCCCACATCAAAACCGGCATTTGTTCCTTGTCGCTCCGGAGCAAATTTATGCCATCATACTCATAGCTTAATAATTCTGTAACATTATAGCATCACCTCTGATCTGCATCAAGCATTCGCGGAATTCTTTATAATTTCTTAAATCATTTTGCAATTTCTTAATTCTTTCAAAATACGGCTAATAAGGTGGACTTTCCCGCCGCATAATAGTAAAATGAGGTATCGGTTCAGCCGTGGGATGCCGTCCCGCGAGCCGGCCAGAAACGAGGTAAACATGCGGATACAGGACATTCCCGATCTGGAAATCATTGATCTGGATCACGAAGCTTTTTCAGAAAAAAACAACTCAAAAGGCCGCCTGAAAGAAGCAGATATGGACCAAAGCGGCCTTGAAGACGCAGATATGGATCAAAGCGGCCTTGAAGACACAGATATGGACGACAGCGCCTCCGAGGATGAAGAGACGGATGATGACGGCGACCCGGAAGAATCCGGCCCCCGAAAAAAATTTCCCCTCAATATAAATATACACATTGTTCTCTTGGTGGTAGTGGTGGTGACGATTTCCTTTATCCTTTACAAATATTTAAGCTGGGGACAAATCGTTGACCCGGAGGAAACTCCTTCCGGCCCCGACGACTACGTGGCGCAAAGCTATGACAGCATTCTTCCCCTGACAGACAGCGAGGGGAATATGGTCGCGCCCAACCTGGACGACGGGCTTTCCATCGCCATTTTTGGCAACGGTCCCTTTGCCGAGGATCGGGATTCTGCTGACGGCCTTGCCAATATGCTGGCCGATGCTGCCGGAGCAACGGTCTACAACTGCTCCATAAGCGGCAGCTATCTTGCCTCCACCCAGCCGGCTCCGGACATGACCGTCAATCCCTGGGATGCCTTTACGTTTTACTGGATGTCGCTTTTTTCCACGGACCTGGAAGTAAATGATTATTTTGCCGAAGCCATGTCCGCCCTGGGAGCCGAAGCACCCCCGGAAGCGGCGCAGGTGCATGATATTTTATCCACCCTGGACTTTGATACGATAGATGTGATTGTAGTCATGTATGATGCTGCCGATTATTTTGCAGGACGGCCTGCATACAGTACGGAGACGATTCCCGACATCCAGTCCTTTGCCGGAAATCTGAAGGTGGGCCTGGAGATTCTAAAGCAGCAGCACCCCAATACCCGCATCATCGTAATGTCCCCTGCCTATGCCTTCTCCGACCAGACGGACGAAAACGGGAGCTATATCAGCAGCGATATTGTGCGCTACGGCGAGGACGTGCTGTCCACTTACGTCAGCAAGGCCTCTGAAATTACCGGCGCTCTGCAGGTATCCTTCGTGGATAACTTTTATGTCACCTTCAACGAGGACAACGCTGCCGACTATTTAAGCGATCATGCACATCTGAATGTGGACGGGCGTAAAAAGGTAATCGACCGGCTCCTGTATGCCCTGAATTATTACGATCTCTTTTTTGAGGAATGAGCGGAGAAGTTATGGTATAATGACCATATTCATGGCAGGAAACGGCCGAATGGCCATCCATACCGTAAATGCGAAGCATTTATGGTATAATCAGCGGCACCATTGTATCGCGGTAGATCACGTAACCTTCCGTTTTTCCAAACAGCTCCCATCCGAAATCCTGGGGATTCCCCAGGATTTCTTTTTCTTCCTGCAGAATAATATAATGGCAGGAGCGCTCCCTGGCAAAGGGTACAAGCTCCTCCAGGTCTGCCGTCTGCCCCTCCATGGCGTAATAAAGCGGATCATAATATCCCGCGAAAACCTCCCGGTTGTAGGGCATACAGACCGTTGGCTCATACTGGCGGACATACAAAAACAGCTCGGAGGGGAATACTGCCATGACCTCCCGGCCGGGCACCACGATGGCATCGCAGATTTCCACCACGCTTTGCGGCACGTGGTAGATATTTTCCGCTCTGCCGTACAGCGGATTACTGTACACCAGCTTTCCCGATACCCCAATCAAAACAACCGCCGCCCCCGCAAACAGAAGCCTTTTGATCCCCGCAAGCCTGGCCTGAATACAGACCGCCGCATAAGCAATGACAATGATCACCGGCATCAGCCAGCAGATGCGAAAGTAAATCTCACTGCCCACCATTTTACAAAACACGGCGGCAAACAGCGGATTAAAATACAAGACCAGCATAATAACCGGCAGATAAACCAGAAGGATTCGCCTGGGCTTTTGCTTCTCATTCAGAAACAAATAAATCAATGCCGCCAGAAACCAGATCATCACAAATCCGCTTCCCATATATTTTTGAAAAATCGTTACTATATCTGTCCACATAAAAGAACTTCCCCGATCCTAAATTGTTCGCTGAGCAAGGATTGTTTGCTGAGTATACATTTAAGCAAGCAGCAAATATAAAAACACAAACCCGGCCGGCACAATACAGCATACCGCCACCGGAAAAAGCACTCTCCATCTGCGATAGCATACGGCAGTGCAGAGCCCCCCTGCCCCCAATAGCAGGCAGGCCATCAACGCCCCCTGGACGCTGCACAGACAGCCGGAAGCCATGGTCATGCCCACCGTCAGCCAATATCGAAAATCCGGGTTTTCACCGTTCTGCAGCTTCTCCGCCAAAAGGAACAGCAGAAAAAAAAGGAACGGAATGATAATATTTGCCAGAACGGCTTTTCCCTGGGCCGTCCTTACCAGCAGGAAATTCTCCGCGGTATAGAGGGACTGCCCGCCAAAAATCACCAGCACCTCTATAAAGAGCAGAAACAGCGGAAGTCCCCGACGTCTGTCTCCCACCAGGCGCTTTCCGATCAGGTAAAAGCAGGAGTACGCCATGGCAATCAGCACAACCGGCAGGACAATCTGTGACATCGTTGCCGCATGGATACCCGTGAGCCTGGATAAAAATGCAATCCACACCGGAAAAGGCGCCAGCCCGTGGCGTGCATCAAATTCGGTAGGGCTTCCGGTATATGCAAGCGTCTGATACATGGTATTGGACCTTTCCGTGACGGCCGCCACCCCCACGTAATAAGCATCATCCCCTTCCTCATAGGCAAGGACTGCCGCCAGGACCTGCTGCAAAATAAGCAGCGCCAGGACCACCAGCCACAGCACCATTGCCGCCGTATCCTTTCCGCGGTCAGCTCTCTCCACGGAGGCGGCAGCAGTCCCCCGCCTTCGCCGCCAGAGCAGCACTGCCAGCGCAGCAAGCGGCACTGCCGTCGTAAATATGCCAAACAGCAGGCAAAGCTGCCTGAAATTGTCCTGCTGCCAGGCCAGGATCAGGGGCACGCATATGATCTGGAAGCCTGCCCAGAGAAGCATCTGCCCGCTCACCCAGCAAAGTACAGGATTTCTTCCTTCCCTGGTCCCCGGCCGGGCCAAAAGGCTGCCTGCAAGAAGGGGCGCCGCTCCCAGCAGCAATATAAGAATCAACAACTGAACCGCCATTCGAATCATTCTCTAGAACCTCTTGATCACGTCACAAATCATATCAACCTGTTCCGGAGCCAGCCCGTAATACATGGGCAGACGCATCAGGCGCTCGCTCTCCCTGGTGGTATATTTGTCCTCGCCGTGAAACCGCCCGAATTTCTCTCCAGCAGGAGCCGTGTGCAGGGGAATATAGTGAAATACGGAAAGAATCTCATGCTTTTTCAAATCTGCAATCCTTGCCGTCCGCTCTTCAATGTCCCTGGCCTTGATATAAAACATATGGGCATTGTGTACACAGCCCTCCGGCACCACAGGCAGCTCTATCTTTCCGGCTTCCGCCAGAGGCAGCAGATTTTGATAATAGCGGTCCCACAGGGCAAGCCGGGCCTCATTGATTTCATCCGCCATTTCCAGCTGGGCGTACAGATAGGCCGCATTCATATCGCTGGGAAGGTAGGAAGAGCCATGGTTGATCCAAGTATACTTATCAATCTGCCCTCTGTAATACTTGCTGCGGTTGGTACCCTTTTCCCGAATAATTTCCGCTTCCTCCACCTTGCTTTCATCCCGAATCAGCAAAGCGCCTCCTTCTCCCATGCTGTAGTTCTTCGTCTCATGGAAGCTGAAGCAGCCAAAATCACCAAAGGTCCCCAGCGCCTTCCCCTTATAGGAGGCCATGATGCCCTGGGCCGCGTCCTCAATGACCGCCAGACCATGTCTGGCCGCAATGTCCATAATCGTATCCATCTCGCAGGATACCCCTGCGTAATGGACCGGTACGATCGCCCTTGTCTTTTCCGTCACCGCCGCCTCGATCAGCTTTTCGTCAATGTTCATGGTATCCGGGCGAATATCCACGAACACAGGAACCGCCCCCCGCAGCACAAAAGCATTGGCCGTTGACACAAAGGTGTAGGAGGGCATAATCACCTCATCACCCGGCTCTAAATCAATGAGCAGAGCCGCCAGCTCCGTAGCGTGGGTGCAGGAGGTGGTCAGAAGACATTTCGTCGTTCCCGTCCTCTCTTCGATCCACTGGTTACACTTTCTGGTATAGGTGCCGTCCCCGCAGATCTTCTGGTTTCTGACACACTCCTGAATATATTCCATAGCCTTTCCCGCACAAGGCGGCACATTAAAATTGATCATCCTTGTATCCTCCTGTCTCAAATCTATCTGTTCTTTTTTTCTTATACGATTTTCTTTCACGTTTTTCTTTCATGATTTCCAGGTTCCCGTAACCCTGCCCTGTACATTTCCCGTCACCCTGCTGATGATATATTTGGGCCTGCCCTTTACCTCTTCATAAATCCTGGCGATATAATGCCCGATGATTCCTAAGCTCAGCATCAAAAAGCCGCCGATAATCAAAATCAGCAGGATCACCGTGGTAAAGCCCTCCACGGAATTCCCCATCAAAAACCGCACAAAGGTCTGTACCGCCAGCACAATACTGAACAAAATGGATACCATGCCCATCACCGTCACCACCTGCAGCGGAAAGGTGCTGAAAGAGGTGGCGTTGGAAACGGCATACTTCATCAGGCTCCAAAAGGACCATTTGCTCTCCCCGAACTGTCTTTCCTGCACCTCATATTCCACGGATTCCGTGCGAAAGCCCACCCAGAAGCTCAAAGCCCGGAAAAAGGTATTACGCTCCGGAAGGCTTAACAGCACATCCACCACCTTGCGGTCCAGCAGCTTAAAATCCGAGGACGCACTCATATCTATCTTAATCAGCCTGCTCATAATCTTATAAAAAAGGCCTGCCGAAAGTCTGTGACCCAGGCTTTCCCTGCCCCGGCTGGTCTTGATCCCCTCCACGATCTCCGCGCCGTTCTGCCAAAGCTCCCACATCTTTAAAATCACCTCCGGCGGATGCTGCAGATCACAGTCCATAACCACCACCGCGTCCCCTGAGGCCAGCTCCAGCCCGGCAAAAATTCCCGCCTCCTTGCCGAAGTTCCGGGAAAATTCCGCCCCCTTGATTCTGGGATTTTTTTCTGCTGCCTTTAATATTTCCCCGTAGGTGCCATCCGTGGAGCCGTCACTGATAAACACCAGCTCGTATTCGATCCCCTTCTCCGCAAGCAGCCCCGCCAGAACCTCCGCCGTATTTGCGATATTCTGTTCTTCGTTATAGGCCGGCAAAACGATGGATAACAAAGCCATCTGGTTTCTCCTTCTAATGAATTAATGTAAATTTTCCGTCTTGATATACAAAATCCCGTCAATGATGCGGATGGAATTTTCCCCCGGAAAGCTGTCCATGGCAATATATTCCGGGTGGTCATACATTTCCGCCATGGCCTCCGGCGGCAGGATATTTAAAGTGGCCCCCAGAAAATGCTTCATAAACAGCCTGTAATTTTCTCCGGTATATAACAGGCTGTCTCCGTTGATTCCGATCATCCCGGAGGTCACAGGCAGCGTAATATCCGTAACCGGGAACTGCTCGTCCCCCACCACGCCGATCATGGCGATGGGAATCCCCGGATAATAGCCGGGAGTCTGCTCTATCCTGTCCAGCAGCCGCACACAGTAAGCATAGGTCTTTTCATACCGCTTATGCAGGTTGGAATAGCCGATATTATCCGTGACTCCGTAAAAAAACACCAGCACGAAGGCCGCCGCCAGCGCCGCCCACTCCAAAACCGCCCCCTGACGCAGCTCACCGCTGTATTTTTCAATAAAGGCAATCATCCCCACGGGAAAAAGCACCCACTGATAACGCATCAGCAGATGGTAGTTTACTCCCGGAGATACCAGCAGAATCACATTGCACACCAGAGGCTGCACTATGAGCGCTATGATCATTATAATAAAAAACCAGGGACTCTTCCACCATTTTCTTTTTACCGCCAGAAAAACCCCGGCCGCCAGCGCCGCACAGATCAGCAAAAGCCAGGCCGCCCCCGAAATTCCGTTGTTAAACAGTACGTTGCCCTTTACGGAAAATCCGGCAAAATCCCTGTACATTCCGGCTGCCCTGCCCAGGATCCCCCCCGAAATCCCGGAGGACATCCCCGAAATCCCCTGGTAAGTATCCAGCTCCTTCCCCTGAAGCTGCAGCAGCACCTGCAGGATCACATAATAAAGCACCGCCCCCAGCAGCCCCATATACAGATAACGCAGTCCCCGTTTTACCTTGTCCTTCCATCCCGTCTGCTCCATGGCCAGCATCATAATAGCAAAAACAGAGAGCAGCATGGCAACCGCCAAATAGCTCTGATAGGTGCCCAGGCTGAGCGCCAGGCAAAAGCCTCCGGGCAGAAAACCATAGCGGTACTTTTTGGTAAACAGCACCGCCAGCACCGCCAGCAGCAGCGCCAGCATATACCCGTCCAGAGTAAACACATAGGCAAAGGTAGAGACCAGGGCCGGAAAGGCCGTAAGCAGCCCGCTGACCGCCACAATGGCCCAGCCCTTTTTCACTTCCAGCAGCTCCGTCAGCGCAGCCGCTGTTATACTTAAGTACAACAGCCCCAGAAGGCCGATCACCCAGGGAATGGTATAATAAGATGAAAAACCGCAGGCCACCGTGAGAAACCACCGGCCTGAGGTAATCATATTCTGGTCAAAATACATACTGTCCAGACCGTCATGATTGGGAATATCCGCAAGCAGGATCGGCATATGTATCAGCAGCCCGATCACAAACGCGCTGAAAAAAGCCAGCTTCCATTCCTTTTTTATTTTGTCCCATCCTTTTTTCAGCGCCTGTGCAGGTGCAAGCATATTCTTCACGTCCTTCCCTTTACCTTCCAAAGCCGCACAGCTCCCCGGCAATTCTCATGGCTCCCTGTCCGTCCACCAGCTTCCTCAGCTTTTGACTGTAGCTTTTTCGCAGCTGCCGGTCCGCTGCCAACCTGTCCAGGTGATATACGATTTCCTCCGCCATGGACTCTCCCTGAACCAGATAATTCCCTCCAAAGCTGACAAGCCCTCTCTCCGCAAAGCCCCGCACGATGCGCTCCTGATTGTCCACAAAGGAAAAGCAGATCACCGGCACACCTGCCGCGCTGAGCTCATACATGGTGGAGCCGCCTGCGGACACTGCCAGATCACTTTCCCGCATCAGCTCCCACATGTTTCTCACGTTGCTTAAGACCCGCACATTTTCATGGCGATTTGCCACCTCCTGCAGCTCCTGCAAATGTGTGTTATACGCTCCGCTGACCACCGTATAGTGCAGGTTTGCCGTATGGGGGTCTGCCAGAGCCTTTGTCAGCAGTTTCGTTCCCAGATTATATTGGTCGCTGCCTCCGGTGGTAATCAGCACCCTCTCGGCCTTCTCCCGAACCCTATAATCCGCCTCTATAAATTCCCTTCTTAAGGGAACGTAATCGGGGCCCAGCAGGTACTTCGTCCCCGTTTCCCCCGCTGCCCCATAAAGGGCGGCGGAGGCAAAAATATTATAATTAATCAGCACATCTACCGGGTATCCCGTGAGCACTCCATCATCTAAAAGCCCTGTCGGCACATCTTTTCGTATCTCCCGAAAATATTCCGGCGTGGCATAATAGCTGTCCACCAACAAAAAATCCGGTCTTTTCTCCCTGAAAATCCGCCGCAGCACCGGCAGCTCTTCTTCCAGGGCAGTATAATCGGTATCCAGAACCAGGTACTGCTGATTTCTGTCCTTTAACAGGCGGCTCCCTTCCCTGTCCGCAGTCAGGAAGCATACCTGCTGCCCCCGCTGTTTCATTGCGTCTGCAATGGCCATGCAGCGCATCACATGGCCTGTTCCGATCTTTTCATTGGCGTCAGCCCGAATGAAAATCATAGCTGCCCCTCCAGGGATTTCTTAAAATCAGCAATCCCGTCCTCCCATGTAAATCCATGCTTTTCCCGGATTGCCTCCAGCTCCTTTAAGCGATGATAAGTTCCCTCTCCCGCCTGCCTGCGGGGCTTCAGCTCTCCCGCCTTTATTTTCTCCCAGTTTTCCTGAAACAGCTCCTGAATCGCCGCCAAAAGCTGATTGTAGGTGCTGGCAAAGGTCTCCCTGCTTTCGTCAAACGTAAGCTGTCGCTGACAGAGAATATCTCCCGTATCCAGCCCCTGATCCACCAGATGGATGGTAACCCCCTTGGGCGTATTATCCCAAAAGCTGAAAAAGTTAGGGGCAGATCCCCTGTTATAGGGCAGCAACGAGGTGTGCAGATTTATAATCCTGCCCGGCATCAGCCGCAGCACCGCTTCCGGAATGAGATGCCTGTAATTAAAGCTGACAATAAAGGAAGGAGCCAGCTGCTCCACCATCTCCGGCGTCAGCTTGTTTGTCACCTTATAGACCTTTGGCTCCCTCTGCTTCAGCCAGCGGTACAAGCCTTCCGTATTGTCATTGTTTGTGGCAAACAAAATTGCCCCCTTCTCCAGGTCCGCAAAGGAAACGGGCGTCCCCCGCTTTAAATCCCTGTCCGCACGCATCCCCAAAACGTCCCTGTGGTACTTGGGCTTTAAGCCGTAGCCGGGGCGGATAATACGGGTATTTTCTCCCGTCAGTTCCTCCCCCCTTGCAATATCCTTCACTACAAAGACGGACCGCCTGAATACCATGCTGCTCTCTTCCTCCGGAGTAACCCCGTAAAAAGGCCTGCCCAGCGCCGCCTCTGCCTGCCGGATTTCCCGCACCATGGCCCTGTATTCCTCCGGCGTCATGGAAAAAGAGGCATCCGGATTTTCGATCTCACGGCCCAGGCAGAAATGCTTCTCTACAATCGCCGCACCCAATCCAACGGCAGTCACCGCACTTAAGGAACCCATGGAATGATCGGACAGTCCTACGGGAATCCCAAACCGCTCCTGCATGTCCTGAATGGTACGCAGATTCATCCCTGCCGGATCCGCTGGATAGGCGCTGGAGCATTTCAGCAGGGCCAGCTGACGGTTGCCCGTGCTGTATACCGTCTCCACCGCCTCCCGAATCTCTTCCAGGCTTCCCATCCCCGTGGACAGAATCACCGGCTTTCCCTTGGATGCAATATACTCTACCAGTGGCAGATCCACCATCTCAAAGGAAGCAATTTTATAAAACTCCAGCCCCAGCCCCTCCAGGAAATCCACGGAAGAAACATCAAAGGGCGTGGAAAGAAAATCAATGCCCACCCTGTCTGCCTCTTCCTTAAGGATTCCCTGCCATTCCCAGGGCATATACCCTTTTCCGTAAAGACCGTAAAGATTTTCCCCCTCCCAGGTGCCGTTTTTGACCTGAAAATACTCGTTACTGCAGTCGATTGTCAGCGTATCCGGCGTGTACGTCTGAAGCTTAATGCAGTCTGCGCCGCTCTCCTTCGCCGCATGAATAATTTCCTTGGCTCTTTCCAGACTCCCCGCATGGTTTGCCGACATCTCTGCGATCAGATAAACAGGGCAGCCATGACCGATATAACGATTTCCTATCTTCATTTTGTTCATTTACGTACCTCCGTCAAAAGCCGCCGTGGCGCATTCGATATTTTACCTGAGCAAGCTCCCAGTCTTCCTCCGTGTCAATATCCTGAATCTCCATCTCCGGCAGAATCAGCGGCACGGTATGATCCATTACCAGCGCCCTCTGCTCCAGAAAGCTTTTTACCCTCAGGCAGTAATACTGTCCTGCATCATGGTAAAAGGGCTCCAAATCCTGGGATCTGGTCTGGGCATATTCCGGCCACTTAAACTGCAGCCGGCCCTCCTGCATCACCACGCATCTCTGAGGCGGAAAGCTGAATCTGACCACCGGCAGCACGCTGTCCGCACCGCTCTCTTCCAGAAGGCTTACCGCCTGCCGCAGCCTTTCCGCCGTGACAAAGGGCGCCGTAGGGTAAACGCAGCACAGCGTATCAAAGCATTCCCCCCTCTTTTCATATTCCCCTAATACCTCCAGCAATACGCTGGAAGTGGTAGCAACATCGCCTGCCGCTTCCTCACTGCGGCGAAAGGGCACCTCGGCACCGTACCGCCTTGCCGTCTCCCCAATTTCTTCATCATCTGTGGACACCATCACCCTGTCAAACAGCCCGCACTCCCTGGCCGCCTGAATGGAATATGCCAGAATAGGCTTTCCGCAGAACTCTCTGATATTTTTCCGTGGAATCCGCTTGCTGCCTCCACGTGCCGTAATAATCGCTATGGAACTCATATCATGCTTTCTCCTTCCTGCCGTCCTTCTCTTCATGACTCCCTGAGAATCCTGCCGTCCTCCACCCTGTATACCATATCGCACTGCTCGATGGTCTGCAGCCTGTGGGCGATGATAATCAAGGTTTTCCTGCCATGAAGTCTGTTGATGGCTTCCATAATCGCCTTCTCCGTATCGTTATCCAGCGCAGAGGTAGCCTCGTCCAGCACCAGCACCTCCGGATCGTGATACAGGGCTCTGGCAATGCCGATCCTCTGCCTCTGACCGCCGGAAAGACGAATGCCCCGCTCGCCGATCCCCGTGTCCACGCCTTCAGGAAGGGATTTCACAAATTCATCCAGCTGCGCCTCCTTTAAAACCTCCCACAGGCGTTCCTCGTCTATCTTATCCTCCGGCACGCCAAAGGCAACATTTTTGCGGATGGTATCATCCAGCATAAAGATCATCTGGGGAATATAACCGATATTTTTCAGCCACCTTCTATAATTTGTCCTCACATCCACACCGTCTGCATGGATGCTGCCCTCCCTGACTTCCAAAAGTCCCAGCAGAATATCCACAATCGTACTCTTCCCTGCTCCCGATGTTCCGACAATACCCACAGAAGAACCGATGGGTATGGTCATATCCGCATGGTCAAAAATCAGCTTGTCCGTATTGGGATAAGCATAGGTAATCCCCTTCAGCTCAATGCACTCCCTGACCGGCAGCTTTTCCTCATCCTCCGCCGCAAAGGACATGTCAACCTTCTCCCCGGTGATCTCATCCTGCAGATTATCACTGACGCCCATGAAAAAGGGCTCAAAATACGCCATGGAATTAATCTGATTATTAATGCGGTTTACGCAGGGAAGCAGCACAAAAGCCGCCGCTGCCAGGGTACTTAAAATCTCCAGCATATCCCCGGTAGATCTGCCTGCCAATGTCAGGAATATCATATATCCCATCATCACAGCCACACAGGCCGTCTCGATCAGCAGCTTGGGAATATTATTGTAAAGGCTGTATTTCTGTACCGCATCCACATAGCCCTTGCCGCATTTGTGGTACTCCCGCACAAAATACTGCTCCTTCCCGGCCACCTTTACTTCCTTGATTCCCTGCACCGTCTGGGAAATCCATTTAAATAAACCGCTGTAATAATCCTGATTATCCTTGCCGGCCTTGTACATAATGGGCTTTAACACCTTCTTGATCACTGCCATCAGCGCCACCAGCACCACCGCCAGAAGAATCGTCATCATACCGCTCTTGGAGAGACAGTAACAGACAATAAAAAGCGATACCACACCGTCCGACATCAGCTGCAGCAGAGCCAGAATCAGTGCGTACATATTGTTTACATCTGAGGTGATGTTTCGCTGCACCACCGCCGTATCCGCGCTCAGATAGTACTCATAGCCCCGCCGCAGATAATTGCACATCATACGCTCCGAGGTGCGGAACTGATTGGCATAGACAAAAGCAAAGGTCAGCTTCTGCTGGATGAACAAAAATAAATTCTTCACCGCAAAAACCAGAATCAGCGCCGCCATCACCGCCACGGAGAAGCTGCCGTAATCCTGAAAGCCCAGGCTGTCATAAACCCATCCCACCAGGCTGCTCTTCTCCGGCGCGGCCGGGTCCATGACCACCGTCACCACCTGCACCAGCATCCCCACTCCGGCAGTCTGCAACGCTGCGCCGATGATCATCAGCACCATCAGCCCGCCCATGGTACGCTTTTGTTTTTTATCCAATAATACGTTCAGCTTTTTTAAGATCTGCTTCATTCCGTCCTGCCCCTGTCCCAAATCGAAATATGATCGTTGCCTGCCAGCAATACCGCGCCGCTTCCCTCCAGCTTTTTTTCCACCTCGCCGTCGGGAATTGCGGCAATGTATCTGGAACGAATCCCGTCAAAATTGTTTAAAACATAATCCTGCGAGCAATGGTTGATGCCGAAGCCTGCCGGCAGAGCATAAAGCTGCTGCCACTGCTCCGAAACAATTTCCCCGTCCACCCTGTCATAAGACAGCCAGATCACCGTATTGTCCCAGGAAATTCCTTCCGCCAGCTCCATCCTTCCGGCGAGCCGTTCCTCTAATTCCGTAATCTCTGCCTTAAGGGCCTCTTCCCCGAAGGGCACCGCCCTGTCATAAGCCGTTCCCGGCCTTACCAAAAAGAAAAACACCATCGCTGCCGTCAAAAGCACCTTCAATGCCGCTCCCGTCTTTCCCCGGAAATACATGCCCAAAAACAAAATGCCAAGAAGGTTAAACGTCAGCAGATGCCTGTCACCGTTATGAATGTTGTACATATAGACAACGGCTGCCATCATCAGCGCAGATACGCACACCATCCCTGCTGCCAGGCGTGTATCCTCTTTCCGTCCCTTTCCATGCGCAGACAACAGCATCAGCAGAAAGCTTACCGCCAAAAGCCCGAACACGCCGTACAGACATCCTCCCTGACGCCCGTAGCGGAGGGCGTCCTTCAAAAGCCCAAGCACATCCCGGACAGCCTCGCCGGTCTGCGTGAAAAAAGCCCGCATCCCTGCTGCCGGACCTTCCAGACGCAGCACGTCCAGAAAGCCTCCGCCGATACTGCGAAACGAATACGGTGCGCTGAACCAGTACTTCATCAGCCAATATCCCAGCAGCCCTAAGGCGGCGCCGCACACAGACTTTATCTTCCAGCCGGCGCCCTTACCGGCCGCGCAAAAGCCTGCCAGCAGGATCAGCAGAAAATAATAGGGACGTATAATCGTCAGGAAAATACCCAGACACAGCATTCCCCACAGGTATCCGGCTTTTTCCTCCCTCCTGTAAGCACAGAACAGGCCCGCATAAATCAACGTAAAACCGATAAAAAATGCTTCCCCCACCCCGGATAAAATAAAACGGGTAAAGGGGGTAAATGCGGAAACCATCACCGCCGCGGCAGCAGCCTTACGCCAGTCCGGCGCCGCAAGCCATGCAAATACTGCCATTCCGGCCATCACAAAGATTAAATTGCACAGCACCGGCGTATTCAGATTCCAGCCAAAAATTCCCCAGACCACCCAGGGCAGAAACAACAGCGGATTCCAGAGTCCAAAGGTGCCTGCCCTGGCGCAGCTCTCATTATAACCAAAGTATCCCTGAGGACAGCCTTCCTGCACAATGCCCTCCACCTGTTTATAATAAAACAGCTCGTCGTTCCACCAGGAAGCGGGAAGATACACATCCGAAAGGCTGCCTCCGCAGGCCCTGCAGTACAGGACACACAAAAGCAGCGGAAGGAAGCCGAACGCCGCCGCTGTTATTAACCGCCGCCTGTTTTCCGCAAAAAATGTTTTCATGCGTTTTCTGTCTCCCATGGCTCATCCTTCCCTGGCTTCCTGCCGATTTTAACATTGTACCACACTTTCCCACATGAGTAAAATATTTATGATTCCATTTTCAGCCTCCCCATGCTATAATGAACTGGTACTGTAATACTGCATCCAGAAAGGCTTGGAATACCATGCGTACCAAAGATACCGGAAAATCTGTTCTCAGATTTCTTCTTCCTGTAATGCTTCTTTTTTGCTGTGCCGTGATTACTTTCCTGTGGCTTCGTCTCACTGTATCACAGCGCAGGGATTATAAGCGAATTGCTTCTGAAACCTACGATACGGTTTTTCTTTCCATGTATCCCATTGATACCTATGACGAGGCGGATTATCTGTATTTCCGTGCCATGACCATTTTAAAGGCAGAACAAATCCTTCCCGACTTTTCTTCTCTGAAAAAATACATGAAACGCATTACCCAGTCAGGCAATCAGGTATCTACCGTGTATCTGGGTCTGCGTCCGGATAAAATCACAGCCGATGAGCTTTCTTCCCTGGCCGCAGCCTATCCTTCCATTGCTTTTGAAGTAATTGTCTCCTATCCTTCCATGGAATATTGGACAGGGCTTTCCGAAGGCAAATACCAAAAAACATTGGCCGCATACTGTGATTTTCTTACCTCCGCCTGCGCTGTCACCGGCACCCGGATCTACTTTTATTCTGATGCAGAATGGTTGACTGCCAATCCTTCCCTTTACATAAATGACTGGAATCTGACGGCGGATGCCTCAAAGTATATCATGACCCACAGTGATTATCTTGGGGGCTATCAGGTAACACCTGAAAACGCCGCCCGTTTGTCATCCTCTTTTCATGAGCTGGTATCCACCTGGCGCTCTGCCCCCCCCCATTTATCCGGATCTGAGTGATACGGTGGTGATCTTCTTCGGCGACAGCATTTTTGGTAATTATTCCGACGGCATGTCCATTCCGGGAGTGGTCCATGCCCTTACCAACGCGGTGGTCTATAATTGCGGTTATGGCGGCAACTCTGCCGCCATGGACGAAAAGACGCTCATCACCTTCCCCGGCATTGCCTCTGCCTTTGCGGAGCAGGATCTGTCTGTTCTCCCTCAAAACACCCAGGTATGCGCAGGGGTAACCGAGTATATGAACAGCCTTCCGCAGTCAGGAAATCTCTGCTTTGTAGTCAACTATGGGGTGAATGATTACCTGAACGGGCACCCCATCTTTTCCGATGACCCTTACGATATAACCACATTCGGCGGCGCCGTCCGCACCGCCGTCACCTGTTTAAAGGGAAATTACCCGGATGCACAGATCATTCTCTGCACCCCCCTCTACAGCGCCAGGCCTTCCGTAACGGACACTGCCAACCTGCAGGATTATGCAGACGCCGTCGTTTTTCTGGCCCATGAGCTGGATGTAGACTGCATTGACAATTATCGGTATCTGGGCATTGATTCCACAAACCATCAGATCTACCTGACTGACCTCGTACACCCTAACGAACAAGCCCGTTTTATCATCGCAAAACAAATTATCAGCGCAATCGGTAAATAACCAGCTCCTGATCTCTTCCTACCTCTCTGTATCCTTCTTCCCCGCACATCCTGTCAATCCTGCCTCCGGCAGTAGTGGCAAGATATTTGCTCTGCAGGCTGCCGAAATTTTCAAGAATATATTCCGGCATACAGCAGCTGATCCCGAAGCCCTCCTGCAGCCCATACAAAAGCTGCCATTTCGTCTGTTTTAAGGTGCCGTCCGGATCCGCATCCTGATAGACCCAGATCACGGAATTGTCAAAATTCGGCACGCCGGCCTCCCGCTCCAGCTCCAGCCTGGCATCAAACAGCTCTTCCCATTCGCTAAACTGCCGGGCTTCGCTCTCCTGCCGGTAGGGCAGCTCATAGTACAGGGGATCCACCGCCATATAGGAAAAGAAATAGGCAAAGGCGGCCCCCGTCAGCACTGCTTTTTTAAAATATTTTGTGTCCATCAGCGCAATCATAAATATTCCGGCCGTCATAAACGTCAGCAGATGCCTGCTGCCCGCCTCCAGCTTGTACATCAGCAGCAGTGCGAAAAACATGGCTGCAAAGCTGAATGCCAGGTGCAGCTGTACCACCAGCCCATTGCGCAGCTTGCGCCTTGCCGCCACTTCCTCTTCATCCCGCACCACACTGTCCGCCGAAGCCCTGCCAAGCGCTTTCAGCCTTCTCCAGTCCAGAAAGCTCTGTCCTGCCAGAATGCAAAGTATAAGCATATACCCGCAAAAATATGCACCCATGGGTTCCCCCGTCCGAATGCCCCTGACCATGGCCTCCAGAAAGCTTCTGCCCATACCGTACAGCCTGGCAAGGCAGAAGCGAAGTCCCCCGAAAATGCCCCTCTCAAAAAAGGCATCCACCCAGTCCGTAAAATAAAGGGGCTCAAAATATTCTGCCCCCAGATAATGCTTGATACAGGCATAAAGACCAAGAGCCGCCCCGATCACTGCCGCCGAGCCCAAAGCGCCGCGCCAGCCATTCCTGCGAATCCACAGATAAGCCGGCAGCAGCAGAAACAGCAGCAGGTATGGCCGCATCAGCGTCATCAGTACTCCCATGATAAACAGCAGCACCAGCTTGTAGGTCCTGCTCCTGTTTAAATAATTAACCGCCAGACCATAAAACAGGATCAGCATACAAAAGCAGATGACCTCTGCCATGCCGGAAAGGATATACCTGGTAAACGGAGTATAGAGAGAAAACAGCAGTGCCAGTACGCCCAGCTGTTTCCAGGCAGGCTTGACCAGCCAGACAAAGACAAAGCAGACCAGAGATGTGATAACAATATTACAGACAATGGGCGACCACAAATTCCACCCGAAGATCAGCCCCCAAAGCACCCAGGGAAAAACAATCACAGGACTCCAGGAGGCAAAGGACAGATTCAGGGCATGGCTCTCGTTAAAGCCGAAATACCCCTGAGGATACCCAAATTCCAGAATCCCCTCCACCTGCTTGTAATAAAACAGCTCGTCGTTCCACCGGCTGCCCGGCAGCCAGACTCCGCTGATGGCCTCACCGTCCAGCGCACAGCGGACAAAGCAGCATACTACGGGCAGCAATGCCAGCAGCAATGCCTGGGTTAAGGTCCTGTATCTTTTATCCTGCTGCCACCATGGCTTAAACCTCTTGATCAAAGTTAATCTTCTCCCGTATCACATATTGAGGCGAATTATTCAGACTGATATAAATGCGGCCAATATACTCGCCGATGAGCCCCAGCATCAGCATAATCATTCCGCCGAAAAACACGATGGCCGCCATGGTGGAGCTGAAGCCCACCGGCACATCCGGATTCAGCAGCCGTTTCACAATGGTGTACACTCCGTACACAAAGCCCACCATGGCACTGAGGGCGCCCACCGCCGTGGCAATCCGTAACGGCTTTACGGAAAACGCCGTAAAGCCGTTGAACCAAAGTCCCACCAGCTTTTTCAGCGTATAGCCGGAGGATCCTTCCTCCCGTTCCCTGTGCTGTACCACCACATTGGTGATATTCCTTGTAACCCGCAGCACAAGACCTATTACATAGGGGTAAGAGTTTTCATACCGCACCATGTCGTCCACCACAAACCGTTTTACCGCAAAATAGCTGGAGACATACAGCTTGGCCGGCTTTCCCAGCATCGTTCTGGCCATCAGCTCATTCACCCTGCTCCCCAGATTGCGGAAGGCGGAATGTCGTTTATGCTCATACTTTGCATAAACTGCGTCATACCCTTCCTCCAGCTTTTCCAAAAGCAGGTCCACCTCATCTGCAGGAGTTTGCCCGTCGTCATCCAGACAGACCACATAATCTCCGTCCGAATGCCGCAGTCCCGCCATAAGCGCGGAATGCTGACCGAAATTTTTTGAAAAATCAATGCCTCTGATATTTTTGTATTCACTGCACAGCCTTCTTATGGTCCCAAGGGTATCATCCGGCGAACAATCATTTACCAGAAAAATATCATACTCGTATCCCTCAAGGCTTTCCATCTTTTCCCTGATCTCCGCCACCACATGGGGGAGCGTATGCTCCGAACGGTAACAGGGAATCACAAAACTGACCTTCTTCATCCTTGCTCCTTCTTGTCCACCCTGGCCATCCACAGAATATCCCGATACCTTCCGTCTATACAGACATCCTCCTTCAACAGCCCCTCCCGCAGGAAGCCGGCCTTTTCATAGCTGCGGACAGCCTGTTGATTTTCGGGGAACGCCCGCAGATAAACCCGGTGCAGGCCTTCTTCTTCAAAGCAGTACCGCAGCATAAGCCTTGCCGCCGCCGTGCCCACGCCCCGGCCTCTTCCGTCCGCCTCCCCGATAAAGATACCGTATTCCGCTTTACCATGCTGCCTGTCAATGTCTCTGATATAAACGGAGCCTAAGGGCTTGTCCGTAGTCAGATCACAAATCATCATCTGCACTGCCTTTCCCGTCTCTATCATGGTTTTTATCCAGTTTTCATGCCCCTGCCTGGTAAAAGGTACCTGATAGATAAAATTCCGCCGCACCGGCTCACTGTTGCGCCAGGCAATAATCAAATCTGTATCGTTTTGATTCATAAGCCGCAGGTAAATGCCCACACTGCTGTCTTTGTATTCCTGCATACTAACCTCCATGCCTCCGCCTTGTGCTGACCTTGTTCATTCTGTATTCAAAATCCCTGCGGTCCTTGGCTGCCAGCACATCCAGAATCATTCCTGCAAAAAAGGATTGTATCCCGGCCAGCGTCAAAAAGCCGCAGACAATCAGGGTAGGAAATCTGGGCACCAGTCCCGTATCAAAATATTCCGCAATAATCGGAATCATCAGGATCAATGCCGCCAGAATCAGCAACAGGCAGATGGCACCGAAAAATTGAAGGGGCTTATAATTCTTATAGAGCTGCATCATTTTATGAATCACCTTCAGCCCGTCACTGTAGGTATTCAGCTTGGAAACGCTTCCCTTGGGCCTGTCCCGGTACTCAACCACCATATTCTCCACCTGCAGATGATAATTCACCGCATGAATGGTCATCTCCGTTTCAATCTCAAAGCCTTTGGAAATGACGGGAAAGGTTTTCACAAACTCATAGCTGAAGGCCCGGTAGCCTGTCATGATGTCCTTTATGTCCGTGTGAAACAGCCTGTTGATGCCAAAGCGCATCAGGCTGTTCCCGAAATTGTGAAAGGGTCTCTTATTTTCCGTAAAATAAGTGGAGGAAAGCCTGTCTCCCACCACCATATCCGCATGATGCTCAAGCACCTTCTGCACCATCGCCCGCGCGCAGTCCACAGGATAAGTATCATCCCCGTCCAGCAGCAGATAACACTCCGCTTCGATCTCCCGGAACATCCTGCGAATTACATTGCCCTTCCCCTGGGCATACTCAAACCTGACCACTGCCCCGGCCGCCCCGGCAAGCTCCACCGTTCTGTCCGTGGAATTATTGTCATAAACGTACACCGCTGCCTCCGGAAGCTCCCGCCGCACATCGGCTACCACCTTTTCTATGGTTTGTTCCTCATTATAACAGGGAATTAAAACAGCAATCCTGTCCATCCGGCTCCTAACCTCACTTTTTCTGTGTCCGGGCTGCCTCCGGCCCTCTCTAAGCGCTTTTCTCACACACCGCCAGTCTGTTTTCCCGCGCGGCCGGTTACCTTCCTTCACTCTGACTGTAATACGCCGTTACCTTCCTGACTGCCCGGATCACATCCGCCACATCCTCATCGGTCAGGGAATAATAAAGGGGAATGCTCATTACCTCCTGATAATACTTTTCCGCATTGGGGCACAGCCCCCTTTCATATCCCAGCTTTTCATAATAGGAATGCCAGTAAACCGGAAGATAATGCACCTGAGGGCAGGTATTTTCCGCATAAAGAGCATCAAAGAACTGCCTTCGGTCACACTTCAGCCGGTTTAAATCCAGCCTGATAATATACAAATGCCTTGTGGTATCCGATTCCGGTATTTCCCGCTGAATCAGAATCTCCGGCAGATCTGCAAACGCCCTGTCATACATCTTCACAATTTCTTTCCTGCGGGCGGAAAAGGCCGGCAGCTTTTTCAGCTGATTCAGCAGCAACGCCGCCTGAAAATCCGTCATACGGTAATTATACCCCAGCTCCACCTGCTCATTGTACCAGGCAGCATCCGTCGGATGCACCATCTCCTCCTGATTCCTGGTAATACCGTGGGTGCGCACCCGCATCAGCCTGCGGTACAAGCCCTCATCGTTGGTAGTGATGGCCCCGCCCTCTCCGGCTGTAACGGTCTTCACCGGGTGAAAGCTGAAGCAGGTCATATCCGCAATGCTGCCGATGGACTGCCCCTTATATTTTGTACCGATGGCGTGGGCTGCGTCCTCAATCAAAAGCAGGCCATGCTTTTCACAAATCGCCCGGAGCGCGTCATGCTCTACCGACTGCCCCGTAAAATCAACCGCCACAATTCCCTTTGTCCGCGGAGTAATCAGCTTCTCCACGGATTCCGGATCAATATTATAGGTATCCGGCCTGATGTCCGCAAATACAGGCTTTGCTCCGCAGTAAAGCACACAGTTGGCAGAAGCCGCAAAGGTGATGGCACTGACAATCACCTCATCCCCCTCTGTAAAGCCGGCAGCCAGAGCCGCCAGATGAAGAGCCGCCGTGCCGTTGGCCACCACCACCGCATACCTGGCTCCGGTAACCCTGCAAAGCTCCTGTTCCAGCTCCTGAACCTTGGGCCCGCAGGTAATCAGGTCGCTCTTTAATACCTCCGCCACCGCATCTATATCATCCTGTTCTATACACTGCCTTCCGTAATAAATCGGCTTTTCCCTCACCGGGGTGCCGCCAAATATCGCCAGCTCTTCCATTTAATCCTCCTGTCCCTCCACAGCCCGAAAGCCGCAGCTCACATATTTGTCCTGCCCTATAGTTTAACAGGAATGCTCTTTTGTTACAAGGAAAATAATACCTGATTTATCCTTAATTTTTTCTGTAGAGTTCACTCGAAATCTTTTCCCTCATTCAATCCAATTTACTGCATATGGGTGGCGAATTACAATTTTTTTAAATTCTCATTATTACAACTTGGTCATCATCTTGGTCACTTTGACCAAGACGTGAATCTTCATTCAACAAATCCAAGTACTTATCACACGCCTTACAAAGCACCATAATCCCTGACGCGCTGATATTGTATTCCGGCAGGCGTCCATCGTACTTTGCACAAGCATCTTTTATCTTGTCAAAGCCTCTGACCCAGGCCTCTATCATACCGCTTTTAAAGAAAACATTTGCCAGCTTAGGATTATACGGCTTAGAAGAGTGCTTTTCAAACAGTTTCTCCGTTGAATCCAGTTCAGACGGCATCTCTCCATCCTTCCAGATGTATATTTTATCCTCATATATGCTGATCTGGATAGAGTTGCAGGCACTATAATCCTTATGTTATGTAAAGATTTACATAAATTATGTGTCCGGCTATTTCTATCTGCGTAACAGAAAGCTTTTGCCTCATAAGTTCAATAATCTGATTCTCCAAAGCTTTTTCTAAAGCATTTCTTGTGAGCTTTAGAGCTTTAGAATGTAAGCTTTGCAAATGTCCATATATTTTAATCTCCCTTTGAATAAGAAAAATTAGCCAAGATACTTTTTACACCCACTGACCTTATTTCATTCCTGCCTGTTACTGTATATCAAGAGCTAACAATATTATTTTATATCACAGCAGGTCTTCTTGCAACGCCAAAACGCGTATATTTTCATTGATAGTCTGCATTGTATATGTTACAATAATAATATATCACTTTACACGCCTTATGAATTTATACCGCCAAATGCTTTTATACCAAACTATTTTTATCGCATATAATTCATACAATTAATTAAGGGAGGGTACGAAACATGGCTAAAAAGACATCCTTATCTACCAAAAAACAACTCCGTCCATATCGAAGAACGATTTTGAACGCCTTGTGCAACGACTTTTCAGTGGCTCTTCTCTGCGCCGCCCTGCCTGCAATTTACAAAATCAAAAGCATAGAGGCAGGGGAATACCCCGGTCAGGCCGCTGAAGTGATCCAACAGCGCCTCGCCGAGCTAAGGCCAGGCATCATCGCCGATGCAGTAATCTGTTTCTTTGTCGTTATGATCCTGCTTTTCATCCCTATATTAATCTACCGTTTTCGGCTGGAGCATGGGGTCAACCTGGTCCAAAAGCTAAAGGATCATTTTGCCAAAAATCAGACCGAAAATGATTAATTGGTAAAATTTCCCGTTGACTTATGATATTTGTATGCTATAATTATGATATTGATATAGCTTGAGTGAACAAAGGAGGTTTACAAACATTATGACAAGAAAAACAAAAACCAGATTAGCGACATTTGGCCTTGCGGCTTGTATGTCCCTTGCAGTTCTGTGCAGCCCGGCTGCTGAATTCCCCGCTCAGGCGGCAGTTGCTCAGGATGAGGGAATTATGCCCATGTCGGATGTCCTTAAATGGAAATATGCTGCTATGGACGGTAAAATATATAAGCGCCTTTATAACATGTCCAAAAACTGCTGGGCCGGAGAATGGATTTATGTCTGCGATATTATAAGCTGATCTTATGTTTAATTAAGTCGATAGCTCAAAACGTTTAAAAGGCGATTTTCAAAAACCGAAATCGCCTTTATTTTAATCTTAACCTTTATTTTGTTTTTTATCCTTTATTCACTTCTGATTGAGATTCCCATGTAGAATTCCAGATCCTCCACATTTTCTATAAACTGGCCTTCTTTTAGTATGCCCTCGCTGTAAAAGTCCTCAATGTAGATGTCATAACTGCCATCCTCTCTAAGAACAGCATAAAATTTTTCATCAGCAATCGTGCCATCTATGCCGCTGGATGACTTGCTGACCGGCTCCAGAATAAAACAATAAGAACCTATGTATAAAGCGGCTACAAGTCCAGCCATCCCGCAGAATAAAAGGCTTTGGGATCGCTTCCTTTTCCGTCGCATCATAGCCTGCCGATATTTCAGATCCTCGCCCAAGGGCGCGGCCATGGAAATGGCCGAAACCGATCCCGGTATAGAAGGAATTCCCTGAAGCTTGGCGCTGATCTCATCCAGCGTACTGCAATATTGCTCTCTCACTTCCGCATCTCCGCAGATCAGCCTGTCATCTACGCGCATCTCCAGCAACATATCTGCCTTATTCTGCAAAATTTTGCACAATGGATTCCACCAGTAAACGGCGTACAGAAAAGCAATGATGTCCTTAATCAGGGCATCACGGTGATAATAATGGGCCGTCTCATGGCGCAACACACAGTACAGCTCTTCCCTTGACAGCACTAACGTCTTAGGAAGAACAATATAAGGCTGGAAGGTGCCATACTGCATGGGCGTTCCGTAATAGGGCACAATGACTACCCACAGAGGATTCTTACGCCCGCCGCAGATTTCCTTCATCATGCTTCGATACGGCTCCTGATTGCTTACGTTGATTCCGTATCTGGTCACAAAATGCCGAAACTTTTCCTTGCGGTCGTGCAGATCACGAAGCCGGCGCACCGTCCCCCAAATCCATACAACCCCCAGCAGCACCACAATGGAAATCTCTATAAATTTCCAGGAGATATATGGATGCCTTAAGGCAACCACAAATTCTGCCAGCAGTCCAAAGAAATTCATATTCCTTGTGAAGGGCAGTTCAACGGGAAACAGAAAGCGCACTATGGTCAGCCCCAGGAAAAGAAGCACCAGCTTATAGCCTATTGACAACATAATCTTCCGATCGCGGAAACAGAGTACTATTACCGCAATCAGAAGATTACTTGTCAAAACAGTCATCAATACAGTTGAAAACGAGTAAATCAAAGTACTTTTCCTCTTATGATTTTAATTTCTTCTCCCAATCCGAAATAACTGTCTTAAGCTTCTTGATTTCAGCCTTCAGCCGGTCAGGACGATCTTCAACATGCAGAATTGCCGCACAAATATCGGACTGCGCAATCACATCCTTGAAATTGGCGTAATCAGAGGCAAAATTGTCCATGATGATGTTTCTGGAAGCGTCCGTAGGGCGATAAGTCCTGCTCAATACCTTTCCGCTGTGAGTAACGCCGTCAACCTCTACAAGCCCTTCCTTCAGAAGCTTTCTGAGAACGGCAATTACCGTACTCTGGGTCAGCCCCCTCATTTCATTCACAATATCGGTAGAAGTCATCGCCTGATCCGACTTCCACAGAATATTTAAAACGTCTAACTCTCTGGGATTTAACTGTGCCATTAGCATACCTCCTTATAATATAAGCAACATTATATCATTAATGGCAAATAAGTCAAGAAAAATGGCGATAATCCTGTAAACAAACGCTTTATTTCTTTCTCCAGACCATCTTGTCCACAACTGCCGTGTAACTTTGTATTATCTTAATGATCTTTGTGCTGACATTTTCCTCCGCATAATCCGGAACGGGCGTACCGTGATTTCCCGAACGGTTCAGCTCCACGGCCACCTCCACCGCCTGCAGCAGCGAATGCTCGTCGATACCTGCCAGCACAAAGCAGGCCTTGTCCAATGCCTCCGGGCGCTCGGTACTGGTCCTGATGCACACCGCGGGAAAGGGATGCCCAACGGAAGCAAAAAAGGCACTTTCCTCCGGCAGAGTGCCGGAGTCCGAAACCACTGCAAACGCATTCATCTGCAGGTGGTTATAGTCATGAAATCCCAGGGGATCATGACGGATCACATGCGGATCCATCTGAAAACCGGAATTTTCCAGCTTGTTCCTGCTGCGGGGATGGCAGGAATATAATATAGGCATGTCATACTTTTCCGCCAGCCTGTTAATGGCAGTAAACAGGGAATTAAAATTTTGATCCGTGTCAATATTTTCTTCCCTGTGCGCCGACAGTAAAATATATTTTCCCGGCTCCAGCTTCAGCCTTTGCAAAATATCGGAGCCTTCAATGTCTGCCAGATTCCGGTGCAGCACCTCCGCCATGGGACTGCCCGTCACATAGGTTCGTTCTCTGGGAAGACCGCATTCCGCAAGATAACGTCTGGCATGCTCGCTGTACGCCAGGTTTACATCTGAAATAATATCAACAATTCTCCTGTTGGTCTCTTCCGGCAGGCATTCGTCCTTACAGCGGTTTCCGGCCTCCATGTGAAAAATGGGAATATGAAGACGCTTGGCCGCAATGGCCGACAGGCAGGAATTTGTATCTCCGAGAATCAGCAGGGCGTCCGGCTTAATCTGCCTCATCAGCTTATAAGAAGCATTGATAATATTTCCCACTGTTTCACCCAGATCTTCTCCTACCGCGTCCATGTATACCTCCGGATCCTCCAGCTTCAGATCCCGGAAAAAGATTCCGTTCAGGGTATAATCATAATTCTGCCCCGTATGCGCCAAAATGCAGTCAAAATACTGCCGGGCCTTGTTGATAATCTGGCTTAATCTGATGATTTCCGGACGTGTTCCCACAATAATCAGCAGCTTTAATCTGCCATTCCCCTTAAAATGTACCTCCGAATAATCTGTTTTCATCTGCTTCCTCCTGTTTCTGCTATTTTCACACTAAGCATAATAAAAATGGGTAAGAAAATTTTTTTCAAATTCATCCTCCGTAACGGCATAGGCCTCCTTGTAAATATATCCCTGCAGCCGTTTCATAAATATCGGAAGGTATTTCTTACGAATCTTAATATAATTCAACATCTGCTCTGCGTCCAGCGGATTTTTTGCGCCGCTGAAAACCAATATGTAAGTCACATGCTCCTGAATAAAATGAATAGGATCCTCATAAGGAAAATCAGGATAAGCCTCTTTCTCCTTTTTCATTTCATAAAGCACATCCAATACCGCATACAAATTGGAGTAGGCTTTTTTTAATATGCTCTGCTTACTGTTTCCCAGTTTTGCATCCTTAAATTCAACAAAATACCATTCGTTATTTCTGTTAATTATAAAAGCGTCTGCGGTATTAATTGAATCATCCTCCGTTTCGGAAACAGGCAGAATAATTTTGCGGTATCCCTGCCTGGCGAATCTGTCCATATCAATTACCCGCATGGAACTGCTGCAAAGAGAAACGCCGGTCCCTGTGTTTCTGGATGTAGTGGAAATATCCGAAGCAAGTTCTGTATCAAATCCGTTTCTGCCAAGATAAGCTTCCATCATGCTCGTAAATTTTTCCAGCTTAGTCATCCTCTGCCTCTTCCGTCTCATATCTCATTTGATTTAAAATAATACTGGGGTCTATCAACTGTGCGTAAATCTGTGTTACATCCTCTGTCATATCCTCCAGTACACAGCCGCAGCTGCTCTGCGTGGTCATATAATAATTACATTTTTCCTTTATTCCATATTTATGGGCATACAGCCGAAGCGCCTCCAAAAAATGGGAAGAATGGGTCGTTAAAATAATGGTCAGATCAAATTCCTTTTGAAGCAGCACAATGATTTCCGCATACTTCATCTGCCATTCCGGGTGCAAGTGTATCTCCGGTTCATCTAAAATCAGTACATCCCGTTCTCTGAGCGAATGATTTTCCAAGAGCATTTTTATGATTACAAAGGACTTTAAGCCTGCGGAGAGATTGCTTATACTTAACGGCTGGTCCGTCCCCTGCTCCTGAAACAGGTATTCTCTCGACTCGTCCGCATATACCCTTCCACCAGCTACGGAATTCAGATATTTCAGAACATTTTCAAGTCTGCTGCTTGTAATATTATACTGGACAGCCCTTTCCACTGCGTCCGCTTCCTGGCGCAGGCTGTGCAGTAAAACCTTTTCCATTTCATCACAGGGCTGTCCAGAATTCAGTCTGTTTAAAACAAAGGGATTATCCAGATAAAACGCCCTGTTTAAAATCTTAATCTCCTGTCTGATCTCTTTACATGCCGTCCCCGAAAATGCCAATGCCGTAACTTTTCCCTTAATAAGAGCTTTGATTTCTGCGCATGCCTCTTTCTTATGTACATTACATATATTTTCATGAAAAATGCGGCTGAAATACGCGGAAACTACCGTTTTCATCAATTTTTCCGCAGGAATGCGCATGATTTCCGATACATCGCCATATATCCTTAACACGGTATCATCCAAAGCCTGCGGATTCAAATCTGAAATTCTTTTTAACAAGCGGCGGATAATCTCCTTCTGCTCCTGCTCATCCTCATGTTCACACAGCTCCCGTGCATAACTCCTTAAAACAGACGGCGAAGGAATGGTATAAAATCCTGCCTCCACATCTTCCCCGGCGTTCTCTTCCGCCACATATCTAAGCTGCTTATAAACCAGATTCTCCTTTTGACGCAGCAGTCTGCCTTCAATATCCGATAAGGAATTGAAAAGAGCAAACACCACCTTCCCGATCGTACTTTTCCCTGTATTATTTTTCCCTGCGATTACCGTGATGCCGTTCATTTTAATATCAGCATATTCAATTTTAGCCAAATTCTGAATTTTTAACCTCACACTACCCTCCATGTCACGGCACGTATACTTTAGATTCCTGAATTCATAATACCATAAATGCTCCGCATTTACGGTATGTATGGCCATTCGGCCGCATCCTGCCTCGAATAAGGTTATTATACCCTATGCGCAGAAAAGGAAGCGCCTCGAAGAGGCATTTACTTTTCAAGCCATGGCTGAGTATAATGCGGCACAAAGTGCCGGCAAGACAGCTTTAGCTGGCTTGAATTCTGCGTCAGCAGAATCATTATACCACTATCGCGTGCGAAAATACAGAAAAAAGAAAAGCACCCCTTATAAGCGGATGCTTTGCACTTTAAAGATTTTCTAATTTTTCTACCAACTCACTGACAGAGATCACATCCTTAAATCCCCTGTACTGCTCCACGAAATCCTGCAGAATGACCTCCTTGGATTTCTGAGTAGGGACATAGGTCCTGCCCAGCACCCTGCCGCAATAGGCGGTTCCGTGAATTTCAATCAGCCCCTCCGCCAGAAGCCTTCTTATTACTGCCGTTCCTGTGTTTTGGGTTAATTCCTTCTTCTCTGCCACAATATCACTGCAGGTCATCGGCTTCTTGGCCTGCCATAAAATATTGAGCATATCAATTTCTCTTTGGCTTAACAATTTTTTCCACTCCTGATCATTTTTTTATATTATATTGATTTCGGCTCCCCTCTGTCAACCCTTCGTTGAAAATTTTCGTATTTTTATGTCAAATTTCTATTTATGCTAAACAATTATGACTTCATCATACATTAAACAGACTCCGGCTGATAGGTGGGCACGATTTCCTGAATTCGCTTTCGAATGTCCTCATCCTCCGATTCTGCCGCTGAAATCAGCTTATCCAGCTGGTCCTCAAATTTTTCCTCGTCAAACTCGATAGGATTTCCAATAAAGATCATGCTGTTGGCCGTTTTCCGCAGGCCCTCCTCGCTCATCAGCAGCTCCTCATACATCTTTTCTCCGGGACGGAGACCGGTAAACCGGATCTCTATATCCTCTCCGGGCTTGTAGCCGGAAAGCTTAATCAAATTGGTCGCCAGATCCACGATCTTCACCGGCTCTCCCATATCCAGCACAAAAATTTCACCGCCGCCTGCATAAGCACCTGCCTGCAGCACCAGCGAAACTGCCTCCGGAATGGTCATAAAGTAGCGGATTATATCCGGGTGGGTCACGGTGACAGGACCTCCCTCCGCAATCTGCTTTTTAAACAAGGGGATCACGCTCCCGTTGCTGCCCAGCACGTTTCCAAACCGGACCGCCACAAATTTCGTATCGGACTTCCGGTTCATCATCTGCACCACCATCTCGCAAATGCGCTTTGTGGCCCCCATAACATTCGTGGGATTCACAGCCTTATCCGTAGAAATCATGACAAACTTTTTCGTGCCGTACCGGATTGCTGCCCGCGCAGTCTTATATGTGCCCATAACATTATTTTTGACGGCCTCATTGGGGCTGACCTCCATCAGGGGCACATGCTTATGAGCCGCCGCATGATAAACTATATCCGGGCGGTAAGTACTGAAAATATTGTTTATACGGTTTGTATTGCGGACAGAGGCAATCAAAACAATCAGATTCAGGTTAGGATAACTGCGCAGCAGCTCCTGCTGGATCTCATAGGCATTGTTTTCATAAATATCCACAATAATAAGCTGCCTGGGACTGTGGGACGCAATCTGCCTGCAAAGCTCGCTTCCGATGGAGCCGCCGCCCCCCGTGACCAGCACCACCTTGCCGCTTAAAAGGCCAAGGACCTCTTCTATGTTGATTTGTATGGGCTCTCTGCCCAGCAGATCCTCCACCTCCACCTCTTTCAGCTTGGAGACGGAAACCTCCCCGTTCACCAGCTGATACATACCCGGCAGACTTCTCAGCTTACAGCCCGATTCCTTGCAGATGTCCAGTATTTCTTTTTTCATCTGTGCCGTTGCCGAAGGAATGGCAAAGATAATCTCATCAATGCTGTAATGCTGTACGGCATCCAGAATCTTGTCTCTTCCGCCCACCACAGGAACGCCGCGCATAAACTTTCCGTGACAGCCGGAATTATCGTCAATAACACACTTTACATACATGTTCAGATATTGACTGTTCTCAATTTCCTTCAATATCATGTTTCCGGCTGCTCCCGCACCGATCACCATCACATTAATGCCGGTTTTTTTCTCCGTGATACTGCGGCGCTTATTCTGAAAAACCCGCAGAATGCGATAGCCAAAGCGCACGCAGCCGGTCATGCCAATCAACAGAAACCAGGAAAGCACATAAAAGCTCCTTGGCATATTATTCTGCGTAAAGGTACAGTAAAGGTACCATGCCACTATGGAGCAGGAAACCGCAGCAAAAATATTAATCAGCTCGTTGGCGCTGGCATAACGCCATACGCTCTTGTACAGCCGCCAGATAAAATAAAACAGCAGCGTCAGCAGAATGCAGGGAAATAAAATTCGTTCGTATCTTTCGAGGTAAATACGATCTATGGCATCAAAGCTGAATTCAAAGCGGATTAACAGCGCCGCAAAGCTCGCCACAAGTATGCTGACCACATCCATTACGGCCAAAGCCACTATTCTGTTAAAGGGTATCTTTAAAAAACTGTTTTTTTTGTCACTCACGAGATTACTCTCCTATTTTCCGATGCAATTTTCGGCATTACAGCCGTTTCATATCACCCGTTACGAAATCTTCCTGTTACAGCATGACTATCATACTCCATGAGGCCATGAAAGTCAACCTGAACAGATTACCACAGATAAACTGCGCCGGCTGATCTGCGTGGAAGTACTGCCTGCTACATAATATCCTCCGACCACTCAATATCCACGTCTCCCGATCCGGGCTGATCCGGCGCAGGTGTGGGCGTGGGCGTAGGCGCAGGCGTGGGTTCCGGGGTAGGCACGGGTGTGGGTGCAGGCGTAGGCACAGGCGTCGGTTCCGGAGTAGGCACGGGCGTGGGCGCAGGCGTAGGGGCCGGCGTGGCTGCCGGAGGGGCCGGCGTAGGTTCGGGCGTAGCTGCCGGAGGGGCTGGCGTGGGTTCGGGCGTAGCTGCCGGAGGGGCTGGCGTGGGTTCCGGAGTGGGCTGGGGCGTAGCCGTGGGCTTTGGTGTGGCCGCAGGCTTTGGTGTGGACGTGGGCTTTGGTGTGGATGTGGGCTCAGGCGTGGCCGTGGGCTCTACCCTGTTCCCCTGATCATCATAATGAGTCACCGTGGTTTCATAAGCAAAATTCTCCCGCATATTCCACAGGTCGAAAGCATCCCCTTCCCCGTTTCCTGCCTTTACCATGACTGCATATTCCCCCGTCAGGTGTCCCTCGGAATAGGTGCCCTGCTCTCTTTGTATTTCACCGGTGGCACTGTCTATGGTACATTTCTCATAGCTGCCGTCATAGACACCATTCCTTACCTCCGCCAGAATCAGCTGCACTACGCTTCCTTCCTGCTTCAGCAATATGGTCTCGCCTTCCTTAAGATACCATACGTTAGAATAAAACTTGCCGCCTATATTGCAGCCGATCTGTACGGAGAAAAGGACTTCATCCCCCTGCTGCAGCGTGTAAGACCGGGCTCCCTCGATCATATCGGCTGCCAATGTCTCATACCAGCTCTCACCGTTTATGATGTGAATACATTCTCCCAAGTATTCTTCTACCTCCATGTTTCGATACAGCTCCGTCACTGCCTCGGTTATCCGGGCTTCTTTCTCTTCGGGCATTCCCGTGCTGCAGAGCAGCCTGATCTCCCCGGCAGTTTCCGGCTCTGCCCCGGCTGCGGGAGCTTGTCCCTCCGTGGTAGTCTGCCCCTCCGTAGAAGAGCTTTCCTCTCCCGGCAGGGTAATCGGCTGCGGGTCCAGGCTGCTGACTTCTATATCACCGCCTTCGCCACAGCCCGTTAAGAGTATGCACAGGGCCGTACCCATCCCTGCCGCCATACTCTTTATGCGTCCTTTTCTATTTTTACATACCTTCATGCTGTTCCTCCATAATTCCGCTTTACTACGGCTGGGCGTCTCCGTCCTTGATCAGGTTTGTAAGGAATTCGTATGCCTCGCTCCCCGGCTCATAGCTGCCCCGCTCCAGCAGCTGCTCTGCCAGGGCGTAGATGCTTCTCGCCACAGGCGGACCGTAAAGCGTAAGCTCCTTACCGTATCTCTCCAGAATGATGTATCCGCGAAAGGCAAACGCCGTCTTGTACTGTGAGGCAGGCACTCCCACCAGTACTGATGTATACCGGTATCTGTTTTCCACCGTTTCAAATACCACATCCGTAAATCCGCCGTTTCCGTCAGCCCCATAGGCCATTCCGCTCTGCACCTTGGCGCCGCCCTTCACCATGGGATATTGCTCCCTGTTGGCGTCGTTCATAACCAGCGTACCGTATTCCAAAAGCCTGTAATCATTTACGCCGGCAGAGGTAAGCCTGTTCCGCAGGTCTACGGATATTCCCGTTTTAAAACGGATACCCGATTTTCCCGTAATGCGGATGGAAAAACCATGATAGGTCAGTAAATCCTCCAGCTCCGGCTCCGCCTGTACGATATAACGACCGTTATCGTATTTCAGGCTCCATACATACATCCCGGTAGGCACGCCGGCTTCATTATATTTATAAGCCACCGCTCCCTGCGCATTTTTATCCGCCGCCGTTAAGGTAACCGTCCGCTCATTGAAGGTTCCCGTAAAGGCCACGCCGTCCAGCCAGATCACCGGCTCCGTATAACCCTCCGGCAGCTCAAGTACAATCTCAAGGCTCTCTTCCACCGGTTCTTCCGTTCCAGGGGCAGCGCAGGGCTTAGCCGGCATGTTTTCAAATACCGGAATTTTAAACACAAAGGTACTGTCCAGAGAATTTGCTCCGGCGTAAAGCTTCTTCATACTGAGCGCTTCGGATGTGGGCGCGGAAATATTCTGCATATACTGATGCGTGTGTACGGGATGGCTGCCGTTGGGATTCACATTAAATTTCTGCAGGTACAGCGTATCCTGTCCCTTTTTAATATAGTTGGCAGAGATAAAATCCGCCCCGCCCAGAACGGAAGCGTACGACCCCTTCCAGCCATGATCCATGGCATACTGCAGACCGTTGATAATCACTTCTTCGTTGGTCTTTCCGCTTGCCCCTATATTAAAATAATTATAATAGCCCTCATAGCCGGGATAAGTTCCTGAAATCAGCGGAGAATTACCCTGTCCCTGTTCCTGAAGCACCCTTGCCGCCAGGTGAAAGGGGCTGACCTTTCTGATTTCTTCCTTTCCGATATACCAGAACATCTCCGCAAAGGTCATGGTGTCCTGTCCGGGAGCCGGCTTGCTGTCATTCATAAAGGTATTGTTTAAGAATGTACGCATGGCCTCCAGGGTGTGATATTGTTCGTTATAGGTCAGCTGCTCAAACTGGAAAATGCCATCCTCCGTCAGGCCGTTGCGGGGATCCATGTAAACCTTGACTGCCGCCTCTGTAGCGTAATACCAGTTTCCGGTATCATACAGACCGTTCTTCGCCCAGTCGGGAAGGCTTTTGTGGGCCAGACTCTTGCCGCCCTGCATCTGGGCATAAATCACCGCATCCCAGTTTAAGGTGGTATTCATCTTCACGAACGTCCAGGAAGGGTGCTGCTCCTTCAGGGCCAAAAGAGCCGGATGATAGCTTTCCGGAAAGGCTTCTATATCCGGATAACCTGTTGCCCCGTTCACCGAGTATACATTGCTTCCCCCATTCATTCCGTAGGTTTCCTCCCACTGGAGAAAACGGGCATCGGAAACCGCAAGGTTTGCCCTCGGTACATAACCGCTATAGCTGGCCCCGCCGTATTCCAGCTCCACATATTCCCAAACCTGGAAATCCCGGTCCACATATACGTCCAGAATATTCACCATCTGCCCGCTGAGTACCGTAACTGCCGCCCCACTGTCCAAAGAAGGCTCCGTGCGCACCGGATATTCGTCAGCCAGGTACACCAGGGCCATGATCTCCCGTTCCGCCGCAATTTCCTGCAATACCGTCCCGGCCTCGTCAATGAAAAGTGCCGTTTCCGCATCCATGTCCGCCGGGTAACGGCTTCCTTCCGCGCGGGCAGGAAGCACCGTGGTAAATACTCCTGCCAGAAACAGAGCCGCTGCCAGAATGTCCGCTATGTACTTTTTATATTTCCGCTTATGTGCTTTTATCATCATTCGCCAACTCCTGTCAGACCGGCCGCTCATCCGGATGTAAAACGCCTGCTCAAAGTAAACAGTCTGTAAAAATACAATAACATAACTACTGCTCTTTTTACACGGTAGTTTTTCCCAACCCCCGCAGTCTCCTGTGCAGCCTTCTTACCCCACGGGGCGCCAGTGCAAAAAGCGTATGATAAACCTTGTTTTTCCCCGTCAGCAGGGGATTCTTCATGGATTTAAGCCAATTTTTCCTAAGATACCCTCTGATTTCCCGGTACATTTTATTTTCTCCGTTCATCTGCGCCACGGGAATATGCAGCATGTAATCCAGCCGCTGAAAGATCCCAAAACGAAAGGCAGCCGCCTCCAGCCCCGGATAATCCCTGACCACGATTTTTGCCGCCAGATCCGCGTTGTCCACATTGTCGGCATACACCCTGGAAAAATTCTCCCGGCTTTCCTTTCTGGAATTACTTCCCAGCCTGTAAACCACATGATAAGCATACCCCGGCAGAGATAAAATGGGCCCTGCTTCCTTCAGTATCCCGATCAGCAGATGAAAGTCCTCATTCAGCACCCCCACGGGAAACAGCCTTTCAGGGCTCGTCTCCGTCTCGTCCCCGGACCTTCCCTGCTCTTTTGCTTCGCTGCCAAACCTTTCCGGAAAAAACAGCTCCCGGCTGATCAGCTTTGTGCAGAAGGAGCAGTCACCCCTGTGCATCAAAAGCTCCTTCATAAATGCTTCCGGAGCAATACATTCCTCCCTGACCGGCGGGACGCAAATATCCGGCAACGGACTGCCGTCAGGACCAATCTCATTTCTGCCGATCTGCGCAGCTTTCACATGATACTTCATGACTCCCGCATACAGTCTTTCATACATATCTGCGTCCACATAGTCGTCGCTGTCCACAAAACCGATATAGTCCCCGCCTGCATTTGCAATTCCCAAATTTCGCGCCGATGAAGAGCCCCCGTTTTCCTTATGAAAGACACGGACCTGCGGACTGGCGGCGGCAAAGCGGTCGCAAAGCTCTCCGCTTCCGTCCGTGGAGCCGTCGTCCACCAAGATAATCTCCAGCTCCGAGCAGGTCTGCTTCAACAGCGAATCCACGCAGCGCTTCAAATATTCTCTTGTGTTATATACAGGCACAATGACACTGATCACTGTTTTTTCTCCTTTTTCAGCAGGCCGTACATCCTGCGCTCGGAAATCACCACCGCGGGAACACAGGGTGCCGGATAAGCGCCGCCTTGGACTTCTGCAGAGCCATCCCGTAGCCCCAGCTTCCCGCAAAGCGCCCACAGGGCTTTCGCCGCTGCTTCCGCATTCCAGACCTCCGTTATGGTCCGGTAGGCGTTTTTCCCCAGCCGGGCACAAAGCTCTCTGCTTTTTACCAGCTTCTCCGCCAGCTCAAACAGCTCCTGTCTGTCTCCGTCCCGATAAATCAAGCCGTTTTCCTCATCCTGAATCAGATAGGGCACCGCTCCGATCATATGATCCGCCAGCACGGCGCAGCCGCTGTTCATGGCCTCATTGGCAACCGCCCCCCAGCCCTCCTGTCTGTCGCTGGTGAACAGAAAAATATCGGCTCTTTCCATATACTCCCGCACCCGGTCAGGCGGTAAAAAGCCGGGAAGGCTTACTTCTTCTTCCAGCCCGTACTCTGCCCGCAGGGCCTTGATCTCCTCTTCCATGCTGCCGCCGCCAATCATGTCCATATGAAAAGGGATGCCTCTGGACTTTAAATATCTTGCGGTCTCCAGGGCCAGCTCCGGATGCTTCCAGTCAATCATGCGGGCTGCCCAGAGTATATACGGAATTTTCTCCCTGCCGTTTCCCCGGAATTCCTCCCTGACTTCCCAGCCCTTCCCTGATAACAGCCTGTCCACATCATAATGCTTCGTCTCCGGAAAGTATCCCCAGCAGTACATTTTCTTTGGGTATGCTTTTACAATGGAAAAATCCGCGGGTACATATGCCCCTGCGCAAAGAAGATAAACCGGCGCTTTACGATACTTGGTATGGTCATGATACTTTTTCTTAAGCCCCCTGGGAGACACCGCCTTCCACTGCCCTGTTTTATACAGGCGCTCGCTGTAACGGATCACAGGCCTGCCCGCCTTCAGCCTCTCTACTATATAGGCTTCCTCGTCACAGCCGCCAAACATCACGATCTGCGCCTGTAGAATCAGCTTTTTGCATTCCTCTGTAGATTCATAATACAGCTTCAGATAGGGCTGATGCACCTCTCCCGCCCAGCCCATCCGCACCCGTTCCTCTTCTACGGGCTCTGTCTGTACAAACACAAAGCTGCCCCCGCAAAGCTGATACATGGCATTGCAAAAGGGTATCTGATGATGATTCAGATAATTGGATACAAACACAAAGACAGGTTGTTTCATAACGTCCGTACTCATATTTTCTCTTGTTTCCATATAAGACGAAATCTCCCGGTGCAGGTTTCATTAAAAAGTATCATTTTCTTATTCTGTAATCTCTGCATAAATTTCAGTCATTATTCTATAGTTTTGTACTGGATCATGGGTTTTTTCTGCATGTTTTCTTGCATTTTTCCCATAAATTTCCAGCGCACTTTCATTTTGCCACATCTCAATTACTGATTTTGCAAGCTTTTCGGAAACAGCTTTCAAATTACTCTCGTTATTTAATCCAACTCGAAACCCTTCGTACATAATGCCGTCCCCGCCGCCGGTAAAGATGCTGGGGATCCCCCCCACATCCGCGCTGACGCAGGGCACTCCCAGCAGCATGGCCTCGCCCAGGGAATTGGGCGAATTCTCTATGGAAGAACAGCAGACGAACAGATGGCTCTTTAAATATCTTTCCCGCATCTGTCCTTCCTCCAGCCTTCCCAGCATGACAACCGCATCCTGCAGCCCGTTTTCCCGGATCAGCCTTCTCAAATACCTGCCATAGGCGGATATTTTCAGCTTTTGCTTTAGCGTCCCGTAATTTATGATACTGTTTCCCGCCACATAAACCTTCGTATCCGGAAATGTTTCCAGTATTTTGGGCAGAGCCTTCAGCATATAGTGAAAGCCCTTGATAGGATAATCCCCCTGACTTAAAAAAACGGAATGGGGGATGCAGCTTTTCCTGTCCCAGACTGCCCCGTAAAAGCTCTCCCGCAGCGTCTCATTCATCACAAAATATCTGGCTTTCGAATTCCACTCCTTTGTGTAAAAATGATCCCAGGCCGTCCTGCCTGCTATGTTTCCCGCCAGCTTAACCGCCTCTTTTTCCATCACGCCGCGCATTACAAATTTCCGCTGCTGCTCACGGAGGCTGTCCTTTTTTAAAACATCCCGTAAGGTAACGGACCGAATCACCTCTGTGGGCAGATCGGCAAAATAGCATTCCGCATACACGGCACACAGTCCCTGAAGACTGATGAGCAGCCTGCTTTTATCCGGAAAAGCTCTGCACATGGCAAGGGTGTGCGGATACTCGGTTCCGAAACAGTGTACCATATCCGGCTTCCAGAAATCAATAATCCATTTCATGCTTTCCTCAAGGCCCTGATCGTAAATCTCAGGCCTGCTCACATCCTCCCGGAAGCCAAAACATTTCAGCTCTCTGCCCCGAACGGTGATGGTACGCATACAAAATGTCTGCCCTGGAGGGAACAGCTGATCCGGGCCCGGAAAGGCAACCGCCAGCTCAATTTCATTTTCATGCCCCTGATCCAGCGTTACGCTGGCAAGACCGGAAAGCCAACCCTCCTTGTTGGACGCCTCCAGACCCAGCTGCTCCGCAATCATGGGCATTATCATATTACAAAGCCATAACACTCTCATTTCAGAATAACCTCTTCTCAGTTAAAAATCCAGTTCAAATAAGGCAGCAGTCGAATATCCGTGGCATACATCCCCTTTAACTGTAAAAAGAAGTATACGGTAAAGGCTCCGATCACTCCGGCAAAGCAAAGCCTGCGCAGCCACCCCTGTTTCATTCCGGCCAAAAGCTCCGGCAGCAGAAAAACCTGGGAAATAATCATATAGTAGCCGATCCTGGAGGTCTCCGGTATAAAGGAGCCGCTGCAGTAGACAGCCAGGCCGAAAAGATTCAGGAAAAAATAAAAACGATTCTGCCGATGCCCCTTTGTATCCTGAAGGCTTCGGCGGTAACAAATGACGCACAGCAGCAGCACACAGACGCACTTCAGTATATTCATCCAGGAAAGCTGCCCGTTGTCAAATTCGGAATCCCGGTAAAAGGGATAAAAGAAAAAGATCAGTTCCCTGTACAAATCCCTGCAGAACACAAGACTGCACAGCAGCAGTCCTCCCAGACAATAGTGCCAGCCCTTCAGCCGGATTCCCGACAGAAAATAAGCAATCAGATATACCGGAATCACCAGCAGGATGGATTTGTGAATAAACATACCTGCCAATATCCACAGGATAAACTTTCCGTATTCTCTCCGCAGTACATATTTCATGGAATACATGGCCAGTGCCAGCGCAAAATAGTACCTGACGGAATTCAGGCTGTTGAAATAAAAGCCTCCCGTCAGCAGCAGAAACAGTGAAAAGGCAAAATGACGGCTCTGATCCCAAAGAGCCCTGACAAAAAAGAACACCGTAGTCAGCGAAAAAAAGGCAAAGATGGAAACATATTGAAGCTTCCCCTCGTCAAACACCAGCTGAAAAAATCTGACAATGGAGTTAAAGCCGATTTCCGATGAAACATGCCGCTCCTGAGAAATCAGATCAAAATTTCTGGTATACACCCAGTAATCATTGCCCACTGCAATCCTGCATGCAGACACTCCCGCCAAGAGACAATATACCGCAAAGGCACCCACTCTGTTCCTGGCCTTCTGCCTGTCGCAGCAGGACATTTCTCCCGGCAGCCTTCCTCCCCGGAGCGCAAGGGGGGCATACTCTTCGTTCCTCACGAACAGTCCCAGCAAAACAGTAATAACCGTTAAAAAAACATATACCAGCGCGCTACTTTCCAAGCTTTCCCTCCTTCATTCCTTCCCGCATCCAGCCATAGGCCTCACCGATGCCGCTTTCGCCGCAAAGCTTCGCCTTGTGTACAAGAAGATAGCGCAGCGCCATCACCCGATCCAGCCTGCCGTATAAATACCTGTAAAGCACTCCCCTGTCGAAAAAAAACTTTTTATGATAACCCGAAAACCAGGTGGATTCTCTGGATTCCTCCCGGCCAATGGTTACAGGGGCGGTATAAACCTTATACCCTTTACTCATAAACTCCTTTAAAAACAGGCTGTCCTCCCCGCTGCCGTATCTTGCGCCGCCGCCGAATAAAAGGGAAAAGGTTACGCCGGAGGAAAGCAGGCTCTCCCGCCTGATCGCAAAGCTGACGGCACCATACCTGCCGCAATTATACCAATGCACCCTTTTCCGCGCACTGATTCGGTAAGTCTGACGTTCCTCGCTTATTGTAACATTAAAAAGAATCATATCTGCATCATGATTTTTTTCAAATTCCTCTGCAATGGCTTCTGCATACCCCGGCTCATAGACAATATCCTCATCGGAGAACAGGCAGATGTCCCCATCTGCTCTCAGTATGGCCTCGTTGCGGCTTCTCCCCACACCCCGGTCGGGAAAAGAAAAAAACTGCACTCTATGCCCTCTGTATTCTGTTTCCAGGCTCTCGAAGCTGTCGCACTGGTTGATAATCACCGCATCGGAATCCAGATTCATTTTTTCAGCGATCGTCTCAGGATTTTGGTTCATAACAGACGCAAGCACCTGCACCTTCATTGTTTTCCTCATTTCCGCGCTGCCTTCTGCGCATAATACCATCTGAGCAGAAGCTCATCTGCCTCCAGTAAAATAACGGCTGTCACTTCACAGTCCTGCTGCGCCAGAAATTCCAGCGCGTATTCCAGCCTTTTCCCTGCATGGGCACCTGCCTTCACTGCCAGCAGCACTCCATCTGCCGCCTTAAGCTTTTCGATCCCTTCCGGGCAGAGCAAAAGGGAGGGAACGACAACCCAGCTTGTACCTTCTGCCGCTGTGCCTTTACAAATCCTCTTCAAGGTCTCTGCCGCCTCTGTGGGATCGCAATCCTCCTGCACCGTGCAGATTGCCGCCTGCTTGCTTCCGGAGAAACAATAACGTATGTTTTCTTTTAATTCCCTGCTTTTCAGCGTTCCCACCGTTTTCAACCCGTAGCGGCGCCTGATGACAGCCGGAAGCCAGATCGCGTCGTCCCCAAGCTCCTTTAAAAGCAGTATCACCATGGTAAAAAAGAAGGTCAGTACTGCTCCGAGAACGGCTGCCCTGCCAACCCGCACATCCGGCAGCACCTTCTCCGTCCCGCTGCGGTCAATGACACGGATGTCCCTGATTTCACTGATTCCTTTGGAAAAGTCCAGAATCAACGCCTCCTCTGCCGCTTTGGAGATGGCCGTACTCTTGGCGGCGTCCTCTGTGGTCACAATGGTGGAAGGCACCCGCCAGTCCGACTCCATGTCCCCCTGAATATACCCTCTGAGTTCTTCATTGTCCAGCCCCTCGAAGCCGCTTCCCGCCAGCCGCTCTCTGACAGCATCCAAAAATTCATCCGCCTGTATATAAGTACTCCAGGTATGAGAATTAATCATCACAAGATTGGTATCCTCCGGGGCCACTCCGTATTCTATGCGGTAAACCGATGAAGCCCGGTATTGTGTCTCTCCCTTAAGCAAAATATTATCCAGGCAATATATCCCGGTTACAATCAGCATCCCCGCCAACGTAACGACTGTTATTTTCTTCCACTGCCTTATCATGCGCAGCACGGTCAAGCGCAGGTCAAAGGGTTCCTTTCCATAGCTTGCTTCCAACATAATCCTCTCCATTTCTTACAGCGGCCTCTGCTCAGCGGCAGCCTGCTCCGGGGAAGCCTGTCCCGATGAGGCCTGTTCCGGAGAAATCTGCTCCGGGGAAGCCTGCTCCCTTCTCTGCTTCTCTTCCCGCAGCGCCGTGATCTGCTCCGCCTCCACCCCCTCTGTGCTGTCCGGCCAGAACAGTACCTTTAAGGTAAGCATCATCAGCTTCAAATCCAGCCAGGTAGAATAATTCTCAATATAGGTCAAATCCAGCTTCAGCTTATCGTAAGGGCTGGTGTTATACTTTCCGTAAACCTGCGCAAACCCTGCAAGTCCGGCCTTCACCTTCATTCGAAATGCAAACTCCGGCATTACCTCAAGATATTGGGAAATGATCTCAGGGCGCTCCGGCCTGGGACCGATAAAGGACATATCGCCCTTTAAAATATTAAACAGCTGCGGCAGCTCGTCAACCCTGCACTTTCTGATCAGCCTTCCCACCGGAGTGATGCGGTTATCATTTTTCTGCGCCAGCCTGGCCACGCCGTCCTTCTCCGCATCCGTTCTCATACTGCGGAATTTCAAGATATGGAATTCCCGCTGGTTCAAGGTGCATCTCACCTGCTTATACAATACCGGGCCACCGTCATACAGCTTGACGGCTATGGCCGTGAGCAGCATAAAGGGCGAAGCAATGACCAGCAGTATCAGGGAACAGACAATATCTATCAGCCTTTTAATAAAACGCTGTTCCATGGTAAGGCTGTACTCTCTGGTCAACAGCATGGGACTGTCAAACACATGTAATTCCTCTGCCCCCATAAGAATAACATCCGTAATTTTAGGCATCAGGTACACGCGGATGGAACGTCCGTAACAGAATTTCAGCAGCGGCCCTCTGTCCTCTACAGAAATATCCCCCAGCACTACCGCATTGCACTCATCGCTCTCATAAGCCTCCATGATCTTTTCGCATAACCCCTGAAATCCTTCTTTCACATGGATACTTTTTGTAATAACATACTTATCCTTCCGCCGCTCAAATTTATTATATATTTCATCCACCGGCCGGTCTCCGTGGATGAGAAGGAGCTTTCTTGGCGGAAAAAGATTCTTATATATCCTGTTGGCAACATTGATATAGACAATCACCAGCGCCGCCTGCTGTACCATCATAATCAAAAACACCTCCAGGGAAAAAAGCGCTCTTGCCATCAGGGACAGCTGCAAATAGATAATAATATTTGCCAGCAGGGTAGACAATACCTGTGAAAACACGATCTCAGCATTTTTCTGATAGCCCAGACGAATGCTTCCGTAGGTGGCGGATAAAAACAACAGTACCACCGTATACAGGCCAACCTCTGCAAACGCTCCCCTTGACCACATATTGCTCAGATCTTCCACCAGATTCCGCCTGAAATAAGTCAGCCAGTGGTAATAAAAAACGGCTACCTCCAAAGCAAGACAGAGCCCCACAAGCCCCAGGTTTATCAACCGTTTGAATGTTTCCCGTGTTCTTATTCTTTTTTCGTTGGTACGTTTATTTACAGACATAGTCCTCCACCTGCGTTCATGATAGCATATTTTATCGGCGGCTGCGGTTACACTCTTCGCTTTACCGCCCTCACCGCCCAAAAGCAAAAGTGCCAGGCACTGTTTATGATCCCCATGCCCTCCGCTTTCCGATAGAGATTCCAAATCCGTCTCATGGCCTCCAGCTTATTGGAGGATAAGGTCTTTCCTGCTCTGCGGTATTTTACCAGATTTTCATCCAGCCCGTAAGCAGTATAACCGTTCCGAAGAATCTTCCACCAAAGCGCGGTATCCTCGCTTTTCATGACCGGCATTTTCAACAGGCTCTTTTCGATTTTAGCCGTGTCAAACATAACCGTAGTCGTGAATATGGTGGTATTTTTTAACGCCTGCCTGTAGCTAAGCGTCTCCGGCACCCGAACCACCTTCCCCGTCCCGCTGCCGTCCTCATTGACGAATTCATATCCTGTAAAGGCAAAGGCCGCGTCCTTCTCCTTCATAAAGGCCAATTCCCGCTCCAGCTTCTCGGAAACCCATAAATCATCCGCATCCAGATAGGCAATATAGCGTCCTGCTGCTTCCACCAGTCCTCTGTTCCTGGCCTGGGCGGCCCCCAGATTTTCAGGCTGCCGAAACAGCCGGATCCGGTCTTCGCCGTTTGCTTCTATATATTCTTCTATAATGGATACGGTTTTATCGCTGCTTTTATCCTCCACCAGCAAAAGCTCCCAACTGGAGTAAGTCTGGGCCCTCACACAGTCCATAGTTTCCCTGATAAACCGTTCCGCGTTATATACAGGTACGATAATACTCACCAACTCGTCCAAAATAGCTTCCTCACCTTATCAGCAAATAGTACTCACCCAGCGTTTCCGCCTGTACTCCCAGCATGTCTTCAAAGTCCTGTATCGTTTCCGCAGGCTTGTCTCCGGGCAGAAGGATGCAGTTGACCTCCGAGGCCGCCAGCGTTTGGGCGCAGTACGAAGCCGGTACGGTCTCCGTCCCCGGTGCCGCTTCCATCCAAAGGTACAGATCCCGAAAGCCGCCGGGATACACTTCATAAGAATAGGCCGTCAAATCCGTGTCCCACATATCCCTTCCGTACAGGAGCAAAATTCCTGCATCATATGCCCTTGTATACTCCAGCAGCTCCCGCGGGGCCCACAGGCAGATCTGCTTTTCCTGCAGTCGTTCCTGCAATTCTTCCAAAATCTCTTCCGCCTTCTGGCGCTCCTGCACTTCTGCCTGCCTTCCGCACCCTTCCCAGGGCTTACTGCCCATTCCCCCGCACAATACCAAGCCGGCCGCCAGCAGCGCCGCTGCCGCTGCCTGCCTTTTGCCGCTGCCTCCGGAAAATTCCTGCAGGAAATCCGTCAAAAACAGGGTAATGGCAAGTCCTGTCACTGCCGTCATCGGAACAAGGCTCCATATCCACTTATAATCATAAAACCTTGTCTGATACAGCTCCAGCAGTGCCGCCGTCACCGGCAGAATGCAGCAAATCACGGCAGCCGTAGTATAAATCAGAAGCCCCTTCTGTTTCACCCTCTTATAATATATCCATAAAAACAACAGAGAAATCAACAATGCGGCCGGCAATTTCCCCGCACCGGCGAAAGAACGCCAGCCGGCCCAGGCATTTCTAACAAGCTCCGCCATCGGCCGCCTCCTTCCCTGCTCCCCGCCTTAAGCGGCAGACCAACAGCATTCCCAAGATGACCGGCAGGCAGACCCCCATCCCGTACAGTGTCCAGACAATACAGGCCTCTGCCAGCACGCACAGCAAAAGGCAAAAATACTTTCTCCGCAGACAGCAGGACACCACATAAGGAATGAGTACCGCATTTCTCATCGTGACGCCCCGCCATCCGGTAAAGATCAGCCCGAATCCGTCCATGCCGTATCCGTAGCTTCCGATCCAGATCAAAAAAGCCACTGCCGTCAAAAAACAAAGCTTCCTGTACCTGTTCTCCGGAAACAGCGCTGCTGCCAGGCATCCATATGCTCCATAACAGCAAAGCAGCGTAATCACCGGGATCACATACAACACCAGCACATCGGGACTGATATGAAAAATGCTGCTTACGGCGGCATACAGCGTAGGCAGGCACAAAATCTGAATTCTGGACGGAAGGCCTTCTGCATACGGCCGCCCGGTCAGAGGATTCACCCGATAAACTCCGTCGGTCTGCAGGAAGCTTCTTACGGTTTCCACCGTCATATCTCCCCTTATATACACATTTTTCCCGATCAACATGAAAAGGATTTGAGAAAATACAAGAGCAGAAAACAGAAGCAGCAGAAGTCTTTCGCTTTTTGAAAAAGTACGTTTCGCATTACAGGCCGCCTCTCGGTCTACAAATTTTCTGCGGCGAAATATCCACAGACAAAGCAATACCGCGGCCGACATCACCAAAAGCACGGCAAATATCATGGAACACACGGAGACCGGCCTGTGAAAAAATGCGCCAAAAAGATGAGCCGCTTCCGCTGCCCCGATTGCCATCATAAAAATGAGTATCATTATATCCGCAAAAGAATCTCTTTTTTGCATTGCATTCCTGCTCCATTCGCCGCTTCGCCCGCTGGTTATGTAAATTACGGGCAGAACTCTGAAAAGCCTGCGGCTGTCCCTTGCGGCTATTATATCATAACTCCCAAATCCACACAAGTAAAAGCAGCCAGCATATACTCTCTGACTGCTTTCTTGTTCTAACAAAAGAATTTTGTTGTTGCCAGGTTACGCTGCTCTGCGTGCGGTTTTACATTGCATTTATATCCAGACGAACCTTGTCTGCAATACGTGCAATGTACTCGCTGTTTGTTGGTCTGGTTCTTCCCGTCCTTGCAGAATATCCGAACATTTTTTCAAAAGTCGCCGCATTTCCCCTGGCCCACGATACTTCGATGGCATTTCGAATTGCACGCTCAACCTTTTGTTCCGTTGTTTTAAAACGCCTTGCTATTGTCGGATACAGAAGCTTCGTTACACTGCTGACCACCTCCATATCTCTTCCGGACAATAAGATCGCATCCCTCAGATAGTGGTAGCCCTTTAAGTGTGCAGGAACTCCTACATCCAGCATAACATCAGTAATATACCTTTCCAGTTCACAATCCTTTACGGTGCATATATTCACTCGATCTCCCCTTTCTTGTGCCAGTCTACAATCTTCTTTTGTAAGAACGACTATATATTATCACATTTATGGGCACACGTGAACATTTTCTCCGTTAAGAAACTGTTAAGATTTATATTTTTTCTTTAATCAGGTAAATAGGGCGTCTTTTCACCTCCATATAAGTCTTTGCAAGATACTGTCCTAAAATTCCCGTGCAGAAAAATTGTACGCCGCTCAAAAACAACATAATACATACCAGAGACGGCCAGCCCGACACAGGATCGCCAAAAATCAGCTTGCGCACGATAATAAAAATGATCATAACAAAGGCCAGCAGGCAAAACAGTACTCCCGCCACAGCGGCAATCATCAGCGGCACTGTGGAAAATGCCGTGATTCCGTCCAGGGAATACAAAAACAGCTTCCAAAAGCTCCACTTGGTTTCTCCCCTGGCGCGTTCCACATTTTCGTATTCCATCCACTTGGTCCGGAATCCCACCCATCCGAAAATTCCTTTTGTAAAACGGTTATATTCCTGCATGGAAATGACCGCATCGGCCATCTGCCTGGTCATCAGCCTGTAATCTCTGGCTCCGTCCATGATCTCCGTTTTGGATATTTTTTTCATCAGCTTATAAAACAACCGTGCAAATAAGCTTCTAATCGGCGGCTCACCCTTACGGCTCACCCGTCTGGTTGCCACAGAGTCATAGCCCTGCTCCAGCCAGGAGAACATTTCCGGCAGCAGCGAAGGGGGATCCTGAAGATCCGCATCCATCAGCACCAGCCAGTCGCCCTGGGAATGCTCCAACCCTGCGTATATGGCGGCTTCCTTGCCGAAATTTCTGGAAAAAGACAATAAATGCACACGCTCATCCTTTTTCCGAAGCTTTTTTACCACCTCCGCCGTTTTGTCCTGGGAGCCGTCATCTACATACAGTATTTCTATATCTACGCCCTTCTCCCTGAAAAAAGTATCGTTTTTCAGCAGTTCTTCATAAAAGGGCTCAACATTCTCTTCCTCATTAAAGCAAGGAACAATCACACTCAGCAGGCTCATCTCACTTTACCTCGAATCCTTTCTTCAAAATATAAGGCATATACTCTTGGAAACGCACACACTCAAGAACACATGCACTCAGGAGTGTACGCACTCAGGAGCGTATGCGCTCAGGAGCGCACACGCTCCTTGGGCAGCCAGGCCTTCAGAGCCATGCAGATTTCCTTCATCTCTATCGGCTTGGCTACAAAATCATTCATACCCGCCTCGTAAAATTCTTTTCTTGCTTCTTCCATGGCATCTGCAGTCAGCGCTATCACCGGAAGCTTCTGATAATATTCCCCCTCCAGCTGCCGCAGCGCTTTTGTGGCCTCCACGCCATTCATAACCGGCATCCAGTGATCCATAAATACCAGGTCATAATGGTGCTCCCTGATCATATTCAATGCCTCTTCACCGTTTTCCGCCGTGTCGATCTGCATTTCAAAGGGCTCCAGCAGCAATACCGCAACCTCCCTGTTGATCTCATTGTCATCTGCAATCAGGATTCTGGCCTCTGGGGCCGTAAACTCCTGATAATCCTCCGGCGTATCCTTCTCCAGAGCAGCCATATTTTCCCAGGACTTACCTACGGTTTCATCGCTTCGCACCTTCTGGCAGACTGTAAAATGGAATTCACTCCCCTTTCCGTACTCACTTTCCACGCCGATCCGGCCCCCCATCAGCTCCACAAGCTGCTTGGAAATGGAAAGTCCAAGTCCCGTGCCTTCCTTATTGTGATTCTTTTTCGTGTCAACCTGCTCGAATGCGCCAAACAGCTTTGTTAAATCTTCCTTTTTGATCCCCTGCCCCGTATCCTTGACCGCCACAAACAGGATGATGTCTTCGCCGTTTCTTTCCTGCACCTTTATTGTCAGCCTGACTAAGCCCCTGTCCGTAAACTTAATAGCATTATTGCCAATATTAATAATAATCTGGCGGAGACGCATGGAATCGCCGTACAATTTTACCGGCAGCGCACTGTCTATTTCAAACTGCAGATCCACCTTCTTTTCACCGATTCTATTCAGGAAAATCATCTTCAAATCACTGAGCATGGAGGCCGGAAAGTACTCTTCCTCCACGATTTCCAGCTTACCGGACTCTATCTTGGAAAAGTCCAGAATGTCATTAATAATCGTAAGCAGCGCAAGCCCTGAATTCTTAATATTATGTAAATAGCCCGTTTCCTTTTCGGAATGCTTTTCCCTGAGCAATATTTCCGTCATGCCAACCACTGCGTTCATCGGCGTCCTGATTTCATGGGACATATTGGATAGGAAGGAAGACTTTGCCTTATTGGCACTTTCCGCATGCTCCTTTGCCACCACCAGCTCCTGCATCAGCTGATGGTTTTCCGTCATATCAACCAGCAGCAGGCAATATCCGACGATTTCGTTTCCCTGGATCAACGGCGTAACCGTTCTCCCATAATACTTCTCACCCAGCCGGACTCTTTTTTCCGCAGAGCGAAACATCTTTAACACCTGCTCGGTCACCCTGACACTCTTTTTATATCCGGACAGCTCCGGAAATATCCTGTTTGCATAGCTGTTGGAATCCAGATAGCCATACAGTGTATCCACAATCACGAAGGCATCCTCGATATGCTCAAAAATCCACTCTCTTCCGGTATCCGCCACCGTAAAAAACTCCCCTCTGATCACATACAGTATAACAATCAAAAGAGAACCTGCCGCCAGCAGCGGAATCACATCAATGGGCATGGGCACGCACAGCCTGACGATCAGCGATACAAAGACCACCAGCTGGGCGCTGAACAATATGGCAAGATTGCGTTTTTCTCTCACCAGCCTTGTTTTTACCCACTTCAGCACGGTATAAATAATGCTCAGCAAAAGCACAATGCAGATGATGGAATAACGTATTACAAAAATCGGGCCGGTCTCCGTCTGCAGCAAACCTTCCGAAAGCTCCGGTTTAACCACCCTGTCGGATGCCACCAGATGCACAAGCTTGTTGTCCCACATGCAAAAGACTGCGATGATTTCAAACAGGCTCCATATATTTCTAAGCCTTCTCGGATACTTGAGCTGAAGGTAATCCAGCACAAAAAAAGCAAAGAAATAATAAAACAGCACATTTCCCATGCAGGATATGCGCCAGGACAAAAAGGCCGCCTCATGGCTGACTGCCTGAAGCTGCAAAAAATATCCCGCATTCATTACCAGGCAGCCTATATCCGCCAACAGCAGGTTCTGAGTCACTCTATTCGGATGTTTCTTCAGCAGCACAGCCGCTCCTACGAGAAGTATGCCGCACCCAAATACCTGTAACATCTGCAAAATCATAGTCTGCACCTCCTGCCGGCTTCGCAAAGTGGCGGCACGCCACTTTGGGCTTGTTTTTCCCTTGCGGCTATTATATCATATATCTTCCTGCAAATGTTAAATATTCTTAATTTTGTTGTCCGTGCGAGACGAAACCGACTGTTTGTGTTATACTCCCGAGTTTGACACTTGTGAAATCAAAAAGTGGCTACAAACCCA
>CAJUIA010000016.1 GCA_910586485.1 uncultured Acetatifactor sp. | reverse complement strand
ACTGGGTTTGTAGCCACTTTTTGATTTCACAAGTGTCAAACTCGGGATTATATCACTTACGGGACAACTTGTCACCTTCTTTCACCCGCCGACACCTTCTCTACGTTTTTCCGCCTGGCCTACTCATCAAAAACATCATCCTCTTCCCGGAAAAAATCCTCTCGGAATTCCTCAAATGTCACCTGATTCTGCTCCAATGATTCCAGCAATAAAAGCAGGCGCACAAACCCCTGACGGATTTCCTTTTCTTTTCCGCAGGAAAGCAGACTTTCATATCGGCGGATTTCCTGCTCCAGATTTTCCCTCGCCTGGCCGGTGCTTTCCATATATACTCGTCTGGCCCGCTCAATCAGCAGGCGGTCCCGTTCTTTTCCCTTGGGATACATGACCATGGATTTCAACTCTTTGATTCTTTCCTCCAGCTGTTCCTCGCTCAGCCCGATCTTCCGATTCATAATCACCTTATGAACTGATTTCCCCTGGGTGTCCACGTGAATATCCAAAATTCCGTTAATATCGTAAAGGAAGGTAGCCACTGCGCTCACCTCGCCCGCAGGCAGCTTTGGCAGACCGTCAAGCCTTAAAGTCCCCAGCAGCAGATTGTCCCGGACCATAATGCTCTCCCCCTGATAAATCCGAAACTCCATGGTATCCTGAAAATCCCTGGCTGTAGAGTAAAGCCTGCTGCGGCTGCAGGGCAGCGTATCGTTGCGCTCAATGATGGGCGAAAACGTGCCGTCGTAAAGCTCCATTCCCAGAGAAAAAGGACAAATATCAGACAGCACCATATCTCTGATTTCTCCCGCCCTCTCCTTGATTGCCGCCGCCAGCCCCACTCCCAGCGCAATGCTTTCGTCCGGCTGATCGTCCACCGCCACACGGGTTTCCGCAATGCTCTGGATATACTGACGTACCACCGGCATTTTAGAAGAGCCTCCCGCCAGAATCACCTGATCAATTTCGTCCCAGGTCATGCCGCTGTCATTCAGCACCTTCTTTATCGGCCCTGTCATGCGCTTAAAAAGCTCTGCGGAAATATGAATCAGCCGCTGATTGCTCATCTCCATGCTGTATTCGACTTTTCCCAGCTTAAAAGTCCGGACAGCCTGGTTTCTGCTGCTCAGCATCCGTTTTAAGGCCTCCGCCTGCTGCAGTACAACACCCTGTTCCTCCGGGGAAAAGCACTCCTTTGTCAGCCCGTTTTCCCGGTAAAAATACTCCGCGATCAGCTCGTTAAAATCCTTGCCGCCCAGATAATTGTCACCGGAAACCGCCCTGATTTCCACCATATTATCAAAAGCCTCCACCATGGACACATCCAGCGTCCCGCCGCCAAAATCAAAGATGAGAAAATTTTCCATCTCTTCGTTTTCCATATGATGCTTCAGTGCCACGGCAGAGGGCTCGTTAATCAACCGCTCTACTTTAAACCCTGCCAGAGCGCCTGCGTTTTTTGTAGCAATCCGTCTGTCATCATTAAAATAAGCAGGCACACTGATCACGGCCTCTTCTACCGTTTCTCCTAAAAACCTCTCTGCATCCTCCTTTAAGCTGCGCAGCACCAGTGCGGAAAGCTCCTCCGCTCTGTACTCTCTCGACTGGGCCTTGTAGACAATATCCGTTCCCATATTCCGCTTAAACTCCTGAAAGGTACACTCAGGCCGGGTAATCAGCATTTCCCTTGCAATTTTCCCCACATATACCTGCCCGTCCTCCCCGATACTCACCACAGAAGGCGTCAAAAATTCACCGAGGGAATTGGGTATCAGTACTGCCCTGCCCTCCCGGTAAACTGCCGCCAGACTGTTCGTGGTTCCCAGATCAATTCCGATGACTGCCATATTGTTTTCTCCTTAATTCGCCGGTATTTCCGTCCAATCCCGGTGCTGTTCCTGCATATTTTGAAAACGCTCATCCAACTCCTGCTGCCATTCTTCCTGCTCCCGGCTCTCCTGCAGAAGCTCATCCTCTATCCTTTTCTGTTCCTGCAGACCTTTTTCCCGTGCCGTATCCGTCACCTTTTTTACCGTCAATGTCAAAATCAAAGCAGCCGCCAGCAGCAACAGTAACGTTCCCAAAGTCCAATACTTGATCCGTTTTCTGCCGCTGATCTTCCGCTGTTCCTCCGGCCAGCTTTGCCTGTCTTCTATAAATCCGTGATAATATTTTAAATAGGCCTGAACGGAAATCCCGTTCAACAGGCTGCCGTCTATCCCCCGGTCCTTCATAATCTGCAGAATTGCATAATGCTCCCCCCGCATCTCCTGGGATACCAGATGCTCCGACATAAAACAGGTAAACCTGCTCCGCCACTTCTTCCTCCACCATTTTGCACTGACGCCTTTCAGCCGGTCAGCCTTCTTTTCCTTTTTCTCCGGCTTCCGATAAAGCTCATACCAGTATTCAAAATGATCCAGCGTTTCCCTGTACCACCCGGAAACTGCGCAGATTTCTGCCAAAAGTCTTTGTAAAAAATCCTTGTCAGCATACAACTCATCGTAGACCGGCCGAAACAGGAAATAACTCCAGACCGCCTGTACGTTTTGCAGATAAGGATTCCAAGCAATCCGCTGAAATTCTTCAAAAAAGGTTTCCTCCAGCTCTTTTCTGTAAGAAGAAGAGACATCGTCATAGGAGAATTGAGGCTGCGGCTCGTCCGGCTCCGGGGCTTTCTCTTCCTCTACAGACTTCGTGGCTGCTTCCCGCACTTCCGCCCCCTGCGTTTCCTCCATTTCCCAGGTCTTACCTGCCCTGCCTGCCGTACCGCTTTTGGCCTGCTTAAGAGCCTCCTGATAGGCACACCGCAGACGTTTAAATTCTTCCGGATGTTCTTCCGGGTGCCATGTTTTCGCCCTGTCCGCATATGCCTTTTTGATCCTGACAACATCTGCTGTCGGCGAAATTCCCAGAATCTCCCATATATTCATGCCATCACCCTTTAAAACACTCTCCTGCGAAAATATATTGTTTAAAAAAACCGTTAAAGATCCGGCTCCGGAAGCAGAAGCAGCATACCTGTGGGAATAAAGTTCCAGTCCGGACCGATGGCCGTTTTATTTGCCCTGTAAATGATCACAAACTGATAAGGATCTCCGTAAATCCGCTCGGCAATCGTCCACAGGCTGTCTCCCCTCTGCACCACATAATAGCAGGGAAAGCTGATTTGATCCCCGAATTCTTCCCTGTCTTCCTCCGCGTCTTCCCCTGAATCGCCTTGTCCTAAGCTGCCTTCCTGCTCTTCTCCGGCCATCTGTCCGGTCTGGTTTTCTCCTTCTTCCTTCCCTGCCTCTGTCGTCCTGTCCGCCGGAGCAATCCCGTCCTCAGTAGGAATCAGCGCTTCCGCCCACAGCTGCTCCTTTAAAGGTTCATACCACTCATCAATCCTGCCGCGGTTACCGGCTTCCGTCTCAAAGGTAATCTCCCTGAGAACAGTTCCCTCCGCGTTGGTGCAGAGCAGCCTCTGCAGGGTGACATTATCCTTGTATTCCAGACGAATGCGGGTGCCATCCTGCAGTTCTTCCTCCAGATACACCGGAACGCCGTCCGGCAGCTCAGCTTCCGATTTTTCCAAACGCAGTTCATACTCATAGCATTTAGCCAGTGTGTCATCCGCGTTATATACATACCGCAGCATCTTAGTAAAGCCTCTGTCATACCAAAGCTCTCTGATCTTATTTCCTTCCTCATACCAGTAAGCGGCATAAGTATAGATCGTGTCATAGCTGCAGTGTAGACGGGAAAGCATGTTCTCCCCATCATAAGTCCGCCAGTTTCCCTCCCAGAATTTCAGCTCCCTGTTCCATTTTGGCTCTTCCTGCCCAAGAATCCGGATGTCATCTCCGCCGCTTCCCCCGCTGTAGCCTGCCAGATAATACATTTCTGTCTTGCTATTTTCATCGGTAGTTACATAATGCGCCGAATTAAGATGCCCTAACGGCTCATAGGAAATCCTTACTGACTGGTTCTCCCCGTACTCCGTGAAAACCTCCCTTAAGGGCCTGGTAGTCTCATCCCCCTTGTTATAGCAGATATAATAAATCTGCCGCCCTTCCTCGTCATAACGGTACAGCTTACAGCTTTGGACCTGATCTTCCTCGTTGTAATGATACTCGGATACCGGGTCGTCATTTTCATTGAAAATCGTGGTGAACCAAGTACTCTTCTGTCCGTCTTCATCATAGTTCTGTACCACCGAATGGGTACTCCCGTCCGGCATATACCGGAAAAAATATTCACTGCTTAATACGTCACCGTCGTAACACTGTTCCAGCGTAAGCCGATTTTCCTCATCGTAAGTAAAGCGTACCTCCCCGTAGGTCTCCCAGCTTAAGCCGGGAGATTCCGACTGCTCCAGAATCCGATTGCCCTGCTCGTCATATGTATAATGCTTATATTTAAAAAGCTCCCCTGCAGAATCATATTGGTGTATGGCAGTACGCCGTCCCTGATCATCATAAAAATAATATGTAATGTTCCAGAGTGCAAAGCCGTCCGCTTCCTCTGGTATGTTTTTTTCTGCCAATTCTATATGATCCGCCGCGCCGCCCCGCCGTTCCTGCTCTTTTTGCGCTTCCGCCTGTTCCGCAGCCGTCTGCTTTTTTCCCTCCTGCGAAAAAAGCTCAAACATCATGGAAACAGACGCCGCCATCATCCCCAGTATAACTATGATTAAGTATCCGACTACCCGAAATATCGCATTTCCCGGTTTCTTTTGCTTCATAAACTGCCTCTCCTGACGCCGTAAATCTGCAACTGTTCCGCCATGCCATTCATAAGCTGCCTGCTATATCAAAATTATACACTGGTAAAATTCATCTTGTAAACACAATTTTAAAATGATAAAATAACCATACCGCAAACCAAAGACACGCGGTAAAAAGGAAATTATACGCTATGAAAAAACATCTTTTGCCGGCGCTGGCGGTCAGCGCCTTTATTACCATCTGCTTTTCAGGCTGTGCCAATGACTCCACTGCGGGAAAGGCTCCCTCTGTGACAGAGGAAAACACCGCCTCTGCTGCCGCCATCGGCGACACCGTCACCGCCGACGATTCCTTTGAATTTCACCTGGAATATGTCAATATCACAGAGGACCCAGAGCTGTATTATTCGGCGGAAAAGGGCAAGGTATATGTGGACTTCTGCCTTTCCTGCAAGAATATCGGCAGCGAAGAGGCTGCCGTTTATGACATTATTACCGGTACTCTGGTATACTCCGGCATCTATCAATATACGGGTTCTCTGATGGAAGAAGAGGGCGAAGACCGTTTCCTGTCACGCACCTATTATGATTCATGGGTTGACCCGTCAGATACGATATATCTGCACTATCTCTTTACCGCCCCGGAAGAAATATCAGGCAGTGACCGTATGCTTGAAATCAACACCTCCATCTGCGGCAGCGACTATCGAATCCTGGTGCGGGAAGGGGAAACCGGCCCCATCTCCGTCGGCGAAATCAGCAAAGCCTCCGGCAAGACCTCCGAAACCATTGCCGACGGTGAAATTGTAATTACTGAAAACGCTAAATTTTATGTAGATTTTTATGAAATTACCGCCGACGTGGTCCCGCCCAATCCGGGCATGGCATACAATCATTTTGCTGCGGAAGCAGGGGAAACCTATGTCAATTTCTGCGTGGCATATCAGAACTTGTCCCCTCAGAAAATTTCCGCCAAAAAAGCCCTCTCCGTCAAGCTGACCATCGACGGGGAACAATACCAGGGCGCCGCCATGGCGGAAATAAACAGCAGAAGCATGTTTGAAGGCGCCAGTTCCATTGATCTGCTGCCCTTAAGCACGGAATATATCCACTATCTGTTCCCGATTCCCGAAGAAGCGGCCGCTGACGGTAAAAGTATGGAAATCTCCATCAAAGCAGACGGCGTCAGCTATACCTATTACTGCTGGTAAAATCCCGCGGAAAATACTGCATCCGCGCGCTGAGTCTTTACTGACATAAATTTTACCGGTATAAGTTTTTATTGACATATGCTTTTATTGACAATAAGAAAGGAAAAATTATGATCAAAAACATCTTTGAGAAAAAAAGAAGCCTCTCCTTTGAGGTATTTCCCCCGAAGAAAGACGGTGAGTTTGAAAAAGCCTACGAGGTATTGGACGCTCTGGGCGCACTTTCCCCCGACTTTATCAGCGTCACCTATGGCGCCGGCGGCAGCCGTTCCGGACAGACGATTGAAATTGCCTCCTACATACAAAATAAACTGGGAATTGACGCTGTGGCCCACATGACCTGCGTAGGCAGCCGCAAAGAGCAGCTGCTGGCGGTTTACGAGGAATTAAAAAAGCACAATGTAAATCATGTGCTGGCCTTAAGGGGAGACCGTCCCAGGGATATGACCGACGAACAGTTTGCTTCCAGAGATTTTGCCCATGCCAGCGACATGATGGCATTTTTGAAAGAAAAAACGAATCTTCGTCTGGCCGGAGCCTGCTATCCCGAAAAGCATTTCGAGGCCTTCAGCATGGAGTCCGATTTAAATAACCTGAAGAAAAAACAGGAGGCCGGTGCGGAATTCCTCATCAGCCAGCTGTTTTTTGATAATGATTTTTATTACGGCTTTCTGGAAAAGGCAGAAAAAAAAGGAATTACCGTTCCCATCTGCGCCGGTATCATGCCCATCACCTCCGCAAAGCAGATCGGTACTACCATCACTCTGGCAGGCTCCAGCGTGCCCAAGGCCTTGGCGGACATCATTGCCTCCTACGGGGAAAATCCGGAGGAAATGCGCAAGGCCGGCATTGATTACGCCATCCGCCAGATCAGAGATTTACAGGAAAACGGCATAAGCGACATCCATCTTTACACCATGAATAAGCCGAAAACGGCAAGGGAAATTACTGAAGCAATTTATCGGTAAACTTATAAAGCCTGCAGCCGACGAAACATATACCCAGAGTCCGCAGATACAGCATATCCGCAGGCATGGTATACCTGCGGCATGGTATACCATGCCTGCACAGCACGTCTAAAGAGGCCGCCTTCATGGCGGCCCCTTAATTCTTTTCTCATCCTTTATCAAAAATCAGCAGCGACGCCGGCAAGGGATAATCCACATTCTTTAAGAAAACTCCCTTTTCCATAGCCTGAAAAATCACCGCCATCGGCACGCTGTTCCCACAGTACATATATTGCTGCCATTTCGGCACGCTCTTTAAATGCTTGGGCAGACGCACATATCCGCTCTGGAAAACAGACAGCAGTATCTCTCTGACCTTCCCGGCCACCCTTTCCGCATACTCTGACACAAGCAGACATTCATCCCGGTACTCTTCCCGCTTAAGCACGGGAATATCAAGTGCAGGCCCCTCTTCCGTCCTCGTCAGGAACCCGGCCTCCGTCAGGAGATCCGTATCCTGCAGTACACGGGCATCCACGGATAATTCCTCCGCGGGCACCCCTGATGCCAGCTCGTAAAACCACTTTACATACTGCAGGCGTTTCCCGAAATCCGGATTCCCGCCCAGAAACGTGGCATATTCCCTGAGTTCAATACAATCGGCATCCCGGAAATTTTTCTCGTTGCAGCCCGCTTCTCCGTTGACACTGTACTTTTGAAATTCCTTATCCTCTTGGGGCCCGTTCCCTGCGGAATATTGATTGCCGATGGCCAGCCATCTGCCGCCGTCCCTGTGATAAGGATACTGGGAATAGGGCATGGTCCCCGTCACCTCATCCCGCACGGTACTATGGACATTCATCAGCGTCTTCACACAAAAATGCAGCTCCAGCTTATGTTTGGCATGTTCCTTCTGCCGCTTGTAGTACGCCTTCTCTCTTAACGCTGTCAGACCTTTTTCCAACTCTTCCCAAAACAGCGGGAAATGCGCTTCCGCCACGGCAAGCTGTTTGTCAAAAGTTGCCTTTCTGTCCTCATCGGTATAGATAATAAAATCCGTATATACCTTACGTCCCCCTTCCGCTCTGTACATCAGCTCGCCCTCTGTCAGTCTTTTTACTACTGGCTCCACAAATGCAGTCGGAACTCCCAGCGCCCTGGCGATCTCTTCTTCCGTAAGCGGCTTCTGATAAGCCTGAATCAGAATACTCTGGCTGAGTCTGTCCGACTGGGGCACCAGAGAAAACGGCTCCTGATGAAGTCCCTCTTCGCCTGCACACGCGATATAAAGTATATCCGGATCATAGCTCTGCTTGCTGAAGCTCTCGTAATTTTCCATATCTCCAACTCCTTCCTTAACATATTTCCTTCCCATATTCAGGCGGCTTTTCACGGTTCCCACCGGAATCTGCAAATCCTCTGCAATTCTCTCCAGGCTGTGGCCGCGCAGGTAGAAACGCACCATAACCTCACGGTAAGCATTTGCCAGAAGCCCCAGCTCTCTGCGAATTGCTTCCAGCTTTTCCTCCGAATCATCCTCTGCCTCATCTTCCCCGGCAATATCGAAAGGATATTCTTCGAAGCTGATCCTGGGATATTTGTATTTCTCCCTGAGCCAGTCGCAGTACTTATTGGACAAAATTCCCAGAAGCCAGGACCACATATCCTCCGGCCGGCTGCCCCGTTTCAACTGTCCGATCGCGGCCAAAAAGGTCTCCTGGACAATATCCTCCGCCACGCAGCTGTCCCCCGTCTTCCTCACCGCTGCCGAATACAGTCTGTCAACATATTCACTAAAGTCAAACTTGTTCATTTTCTTTCTCCACACTTCCTGACATGCCGGCACAAACAATCCGTGTTCATTATTATAGTCTCTAAAATTAAAAAAAGGTTCGAAAAAAGACCCCTCCTCGGAGTCTTTTTTTATGATCCATCCCTTTATGCCACACCGTTTAAAATCTCGTCCTTCTTCTCCGCGTAATATCGGATGTGCCGGACCGCCCACTTTACCATGGAAGCGCCAAGCTGCTTTTCGTCCTCTCCGCCCTCCAGGCCCAATGTCCTCTTGAGATTAAATTCCAGCCAGTCCAGCTTTGCTGCCAGCTCCGCCTCATAAAGACATTCCCAGTCCTCCGGCAGCCTGCCGCCCCCGTCGCCGTAAGCCCTCACAAGACTTTTCAGCTTCTGCGGATCAATGGCACAGTCCTCATATCCTGCCCAGTTCAGCGCCAGATCGTACAGCTCCAGATAAGGGCTCTCATAGGAAAGACATTCCAGATCAATGATCCGAAATTCCCCTCCCCGCCAAAGCACATTTTTGCTGTCCATATCATTATGGCAGATCGTCACTTCCTCCGGCAGCCTGCCAAGGGCGGCATTACCCTTGGCCTCCAGGCTTGTAATCAGCTCCAGATTTTCCTGCATCAGCTCCCACAAATCATGATCCTGCCCGGACAGCTTCTCCAAATAATATCCCCAATTTCCGTGTATCTCGTCTATCTGCACCCTTTCCCTGCGCCGCTCGATCTCATGGATGCGGGCAAGGGTACTGCCCATCTTTTCACAGTGGCTGATTTCAATTTCCGAATTTTGCAGCGCCTTCCCGTCAAAAAACGCAAACAGATAATAATACTGCCCGTCTGACTCCTGCATCTTTTTCCCGCTGAAAATACGAGCTGACAGAATAGGAAGCCCTCTGCTCTCCAGCTTTGCCTCCAGCTCTTCTGCCCGCCGGTAATTCTCCATTACCTTATCCCGCTTCATAATATACGGGTTTAACAGCTTCAAGGCATATTTCCCTGTTTCCGTCTCCAGCGAATACATTTTATGCAAAAATCCGCCGGACAGGGCTGCCGGCGGCGCAGTCAGCTTTCCCAGCCCCAGCTGAGCGCATATCTTTTCAAATAAATCCACGCTTACCTCCTTGTCACAAACAATTTATGAGAAGAATGCCGGCACTTCTATTTTCTTATCCCTGAGCATCAGGTCCTTCACCGCCCGGTCCGCGCTCTTCCCCTCAAACAGCACCGCATTCACCTGCTCGATGATGGGCAGTGCAACATCGTACTTTTTTGCCAGGGCCATGGCCGCTTTAGCCGAATGCACCCCCTCCACCACCATCTGCACCTCTGTCATGGCTTCCTCACAGCTTTTTCCCTGTCCGATGAGAATACCCGCCCTGCGGTTTCTGGAGTGCATACTGGCACAGGTCACGATCAAATCTCCGATTCCCGTAAGCCCGCAGAAGGTTTCAAACCTGCCGCCCATGGCAGTCCCCAGACGGGCAATCTCCGTAATTCCTCTGGTGATCAGAGCAGCTTTTGTGTTATCTCCGTAACCTAAGCCGTCTGCAATTCCTGCCGCCAGCGCCACCACGTTTTTTAAAGCGCCGCCCAGCTCCATGCCCAGAATGTCAGGACTGATATAGACCCGGAAAACCTCGTTCATAAACAGATTCTGAATATATTCCGCCGTGGCCTGTGTTTTCGCCCCCACCACAATGGTAGTAGGAATTCCCCTGCCCACCTCTTCCGCATGGGAAGGACCGGACATCACCGCCACATCCGCCTGCGGAATCTCCTGCTCGATAATCTCCGAGAGCGTCATCAGCGTCCCTTCTTCAATGCCCTTGGCCACATTGACGATTCTTTGCCCCGGCTGTACATAGGCACTGATCCCCCCGGCCGTCTCCCTTGTATAAGAGCTGGCCACGGACATCACCAGCAGGTCCTTTCCCTCCACTGCCTTTTGCCTGTCTGTGGTAAATTCTGTGTCCTCCGACAGCTTTACCCCCGGCAGCATCTTATGCTCACGATTTTCCTCAAGCATCCGGATCTCGGATTCCAATGCAGACCACACCGTAATTTCATGTCCGTTCTTATGCAGCAGCACCGCCAGCGCAATGCCCCAGCTTCCCCCGCCCAATATACCAATTTTTGCCATAATAATCACCATACCTTTCCGTAGTCCGGCAAATTTGTGCCGTCTTTAACGGCTCAAATGCCGCACCGTGCTTTCTTCCTGCGGCCAGTTCATGTGCCTTCTCCCTGTCTGCAACAGCCGTATGCTATTCCTTCCCCTCGGTTTCCACTTTATTCTTCTTTGTCAGATAGGTCTTTCTTTCTTTGCCCTGCAGCAGCCGTTTGATATTTTCCCTATGCTTCCAATAGGCCATGACCAGCAGACAGCCAAACACTATGTACATCTCAATCAGCTGCCCCTGGGTCATTTCCTGAAAAAGCCAGCCGTTCTGCCCGAAGACAACAAGCTGAATCATCAATCCCGCATAGACCAGCAAAGACCCCAGGGACACATAATGCAGGGTAAAAAACGGTACGAAAAACAGCAGTACCCCCGTGAGGATAAACCAGGGATGAAAAGACAGGACCATGCCTGCCGTTGCAGCAATCCCCTTCCCGCCCTTAAATTTCAGGTAAAAGGGATAATTATGCCCCAGAATGGCCCCTGCACCGGTATACAGACAGAGCAGGTAAATAATATTGTGGTAAGTCCCGCCAAACAGCAGGCGTACCAGCCATACCGCCGCCATACATTTCAGGCAGTCGCCTGCAAATACAATCAGCCCTGCCTTCGTTCCCAGCACCCGCAGAGTGTTAGTGGTTCCCGCATTGCCGCTGCCATGTTCCCTGATGTCAATGCCATGGGCTTTACCGTAAAAATATGCAGTCTGAAACAGTCCAAATACATATCCGATTACTAAGCATATGACTCTTACCATTTCCCTATTGCTCCTTTTCGTTTCTCTCTCTGATGATAAACCTAAGCGGCGTGCCTCGAAAACCGAAGGTCTCACGAATCTGATTCTCAATATATCTGGTATAGGAAAAGTGCATCAGCTCCCTGTCATTTACAAAAATTACAAAAGTAGGCGGTTTCACGGCCACCTGGGTAATGTAATAAAGCCGCAACCTCTTTCCCTTATCTGTGGGAGGCTGCTGCATGGCCACCGCCTCCGACATGATCTCATTCAGTACGCCGGTGGCCACCCGCATGGCATGATTCTCGCTTACCATATCAATGGTATCAAAAAGCTTATTCAGACGCTGGCCCGTTTTTGCCGACACAAACAAAATCTCCGCGTAAGGCATATAAGAAAGGGTATTCCGCACCTTCTCCGTCACCCGGTAAATGGTTTTATCGTCCTTTTCCAACACATCCCACTTATTTACCGCAATAATGACTGCCTTGCCCCTGTCATGGGCAATCCCGGCAATCTTCGCATCCTGCTCCGTAACTCCCTCCACGGCGTCGATCACCAGCACCACAATCTCCGCCCTCTCTACGGCGCTTACCGTGCGCACGATCATATACCGCTCCAGATCTTCCTTTACCTTATTCTTTCGGCGAAGCCCGGCCGTGTCAATAAACACATACTCTTTGCCATTGTGTATAATCTCCGTATCTACCGCGTCTCTGGTGGTGCCTGCAATATCAGAGACAATCAGACGTTCCTCCCCCAGCAGCTTATTAATTAAAGAAGACTTTCCCACATTGGGCTTGCCTACAATGGCGATCCTGGGTCTTTCATCCTCTTCCTCTTCCTCTTCGCCTTCCGGGAACAGGGCAATCACTTCGTCCAGCAGGTCCCCGATGCCCAGCTGATTGGCTGCCGAAACCGGATGCGGATCCCCGATCCCCAGATTATAAAACTCATAGGTATCCGCCATATACTTTTCCTGGCTGTCCACCTTGTTCACCACCAGCAAAACCGGCTTGCGGGAACGGCGCAGCATGTCCGCCACCTTGGCGTCCGCATCCACCAGTCCCTGCTTCACATCTACCAGAAAAAGGATCACATCCGCGGTGTCGATGGCAATCTGCGCCTGGGTCCGCATCTGTGATAAAATCACATCCTGACTGTCCGGCTCGATGCCGCCTGTATCTATCAGGGTAAAGCTCCGATCCAGCCAGCTCACATCTGCATAAATGCGGTCCCGCGTAATGCCGGGGGTATCCTTCACAATAGATATTCTTTCCCCTGCCAGCACGTTGAACAGGGTGGACTTTCCTACATTGGGACGTCCTACCACCGCAACAATAGGCTTTGCCGTCTTCTTTCCCATTTTCCTCCTCGCTTTCCCGTTTACAATTCCTGTGGCACCGCATGAGTAAACACCGCTTCCACAAAATCATATCCGCTTGATTTTACAATATCTATCGGGACTTGTAAAGACCTTTCCAGCCCCTTTACGGAAATATCATCCAAAAAGATTCCCTCATCCACCCGCACCATATTTTCCGGTAAAAGCAGGACTTCCCCCAACGGCTTTCCCTGCAGCTGCTTCTCCAGATCCTGACCGGTGATCAATCCGGAAACCGTAATCTGCTCCCCGAAGAAGAAGTTGGTGATCGGATAAACCTGTATGCTGATATTGGGATAGCATTCTGTGATTTTCTCCGCCATACGTTTAATATACGGATACGCAAGCAGGCCTGTTGCCATTGTCAGATTGCCCGAACGGGATAAACAGGGAAGCGCCTCCTGTTCCCGCCGCTGCTTCATGGCATCCTCAAATTCGTTCAAAAGCAAACGCAGCATACCCACGCCGTTTTCCAGTTGTAGATAGCCGTCATACCGGGATTCCTCCGGCACCTCTCTCCCGGCGAGAATATACCATTCGTCGCTGGCATGAACAAAATGAATACTGTGCTTTTCAAAGCATTCCCGCTGGTATTTCTCCACGGTGTCGATGACCTTACCCGCTTCCTCCTTTGTAAAGGGCTCCAAGGGGTACAGTCCCTCCCGATATTTTGTCAGGCCTACAGGCACAATGGACAAGCTTTCAAGCACCGGAATGTACTTCATCAGCTCCCGTATGCTGAATTCCAGTTCTTTACCGTCATTTAAACCCTTGCAGAGAACAATCTGCCCGTTCATATGAATGTCCGCCTTGAATAAAACATCCACCTTTTTCAGCGCTTCTCCGGCAAAGCGATTGTTCAGCATTTTACACCGAAGCTTAGGATTCATGGTCTGAAAGGAAATGTTAATGGGCGACAGTCGGTATCTGCAGATTCTGTCAATATCATGATCAGACATATTGGTCAACGTCACATAATTGCCCTGCAGGAAGGAAAGCCTGGAATCATCATCCTTAAAATACAGATTCTCCCGCATGCCGGGAGGCATCTGATCAATAAAGCAGAACACACACTTGTTATGACAATGTCTATACTCATCCATCAGCCCGCTCTCAAATTCAAGCCCCAAATCCTCGCCAAAGTCCTTGTCCACCTCCAGAAGCCACTGTTCTCCATCCGGCTTTTCCACTAAAACCTCTATATAATTGTCCTGAACCAGAAACTGATAATCAAAAATATCTTCAATTTCCGCATCATTGATGGCCAAAATTTTGTCTCCCGCCTGTATTTCCAGCTCTTCCCCGATGCTCCCCGGAAGAACCGCTTTTACAATATGCTCCTTCTGCATAAAATTTTCCTTTCTGTTCTGCTTCTCCTGCTGAGCCCCCGGTATCAATTCAGCTATGCCTGCAGGCTAAACTGTTACCAGCTCCCACACATTATAGCAAGATTCTCTTGACGTGTCACCGGCATAATGATATAAATTTATTGTAAGGAGAGAAAAACATGCCTAACCTACAAAAGCTTGAAAACGCAATGCCCGTAGCTCCCTTAAAGCTGATTGCCCTGCCCTCAGCGGAACAGATGGGACACAGGATCAACAACTATCTGGTAGAATTCAGAAAAAGCATCCACAATGACAAGGTAAAAAACGACCCTGCCTTCCATGGCTATATTGAAAACAATTATCTGGTAAATGTATCCACTCCCCGCTTCAGTACCGGGGAAGCCAAGGCCATACTGGGCGAAAGCATCCGCGGGAAGGATCTGTTTTTACTGGTGGATGTCTGCAACCACAGCATCACCTACAATATGAACGGCTACACCAACCATATGTCTCCCGATGACCATTATCAGGATTTAAAACGTGTCATTTCCGCGTGTAACGGAAAAGCCCGCCGCATTAATGTGATTATGCCCTTTCTCTATGAGGGAAGACAGCATAAAAGAAATGGCCGGGAATCCCTGGACTGTGCCTATGCCCTGCGGGAGCTGCAAAGTATGGGGATCGACAATTTTATTACCTTCGATGCCCATGATCCCAAAGTGCAGAATGCCACCCCGTTAAACGGCTTTGACAATTTTATCCCCCATGACCAATTCATAAAGGCACTGCTGAACGCAGAGGATGATCTGATCGTGGACAAGCATCACCTGGTAGTTATCAGCCCCGATGAAGGCGCTTTGGACCGGGCTATCTATTTTGCCAGCGTACTGGGCGTAGATACCGGCATGTTCTATAAGCGCAGGGATTATTCCACCATCGTAGGCGGCAGAAATCCCATTGTGGCTCATGAATTCTTAGGTGACAGCGTAGACGGCAAGGACGTCATTATCATTGATGATATGATTTCCTCCGGCGGAAGCATGATTGACACGGCCAGGCAGCTGAAAAAGCAAAATGCACGGCGGGTGTTCATCTGCTGTACCTTTGGCCTTTTTACTGACGGCCTGGCGTCTTTTGATCAGGCATATGAACAGGGCTACTTTGATAAGGTGGTCACCACCGATTTGACTTATCTGCCTCCTGAGCTTTACACAAGACCTTATTTTATCGAGGCGGACATGAGTAAGTTTATCGCCTCTCTCATTGACTTTATGAATCATGCCGCCTCCTTAAGCGGCGTTTTGGAAACTACGGAAAAAATGCACAGCATCCTGGATGCCTATAATGACCGCCGGGATGTGGACGTGAATGCGGATTAATCCTCCTGCTCACTGTAGCAGGGAAAGTCCAGAGTCGTTTTGAACAGGTCTCCGTCCAGGTATATGGTAAATTCTCCGCCCTGGACTCTTGTCAGGCTCTGGGCTATGGACAGTCCCAGGCCGCTCCCTTCTGTGCTTCTTGCCAGATCGCCCCTGATAAACCGTTCCGTCAGCTCTTCCGGTCTGATGTTCATCTGCTGCTTGGAAATATTCTTCACGGAAGCACGGACCCGTCCGTTTTCCACCTGCACGTCAAAATAAACTCTGGTTCCCTCCAGGGCATACTTACATATATTATTGAGCAGGTTTTCCACCACCCTCCACATACGCCTGCTGTCCACAAAAATGTAAGCCGGGGTGTTACTCTCTTCAAAAACCACCTGCAGCCTGCTTTCCTCCAGCCTTTCGGAAAATTCTCCTATCCCCTGATTTAAAAGCTCCGTCAGATTTACCTTTTCCCGATTCAGTTCAATATTACCGGAAGAGATTTTGGATGCCTCCACCAAATCATCCGTCAGCTGTTTAAGACGCTGTGCCTTGTTATCTAAAATATCAATGTAGCCCTTCGCCGGCTCTTCCTTTATTTCCATGCGCTTTAAAAGATCCACATAATTGATGATGGACGTCAGGGGCGTTTTAATATCATGGGAAACATTGGTAATCAGATCCGTTTTCATCTGCTCGTCCCGCATACTTGTTTGAACGGCCTTCCCGATCCCTTCACCGATATTGTTTACAGCATCCGCCAACTCCCGATTGGAGCCGTGCAGACTGTTCGTGTCCAGCTTGTAATCCACTTCCCCGTTTCGTATCCTGCCAATCCCTTCCACGATCTCGTTCTGTTCCCCGCTCCGCCTGAAGATTATCACCCCCACAAAGCCGTCTAAGACTACCGTACACACGATAATCATGAATACGAGTGTCCTTTCCTCCAGCAGCCGGTACACAAAAACCACTGCCGCCAGATTCAGGAATAAAAATAAATTGTAGGGAAGTAGCACACTGATCACGGAGTTTCTGTGGCTGAGGATAAATCGTACTACTTTCCTCGTCCCAATTCCCACATAATGAAGCAGGCTGTCCTCCCACAGACTATGGGACCGAAGCCTCCTTACAAAACTGTACCAGACGATGCCAATGGCAAGATTTAAATACATACCGTATAGCGCAAACATTCCGTACTGATAAATTTTAGACAGGCGAAGCCCCAACACCTGGACTGCGGCGCTTTCGGGATTTTCTGCAATTTCGGTCAGCAGGGAAAATCCGTAACGTCCTCCCAGAATAAAAAGTGCCGTCAGCAAAATCAGCGCTTCCGTCCACAGATGGTCAAAACGCTTCAGATAAAAGACCCTTTCGCCATGCTCATTCATTGTCACTCCTGCAGTGACGGTTCGATATATGCCGATCCCAAACCACAGCACCAGCAGAAAAACAAACAGCGCAACAAATCGTCCCATATTCGGCACGATCTTGTTGTACACCTCATTGGCATTATAAAAAGCATCCTGGGCCGTATAGCTGGTGTCCACTCCCATCCATATGTGGGTAGTATCCGGATAGGCGTAATCATAAGTACTGATATATCCGTATATTTCTTCCTCGCTGGTCACCGTATTTCCCATGAATGTCAGGCTGTCCGGGTAATAAATCAAATATCTTCTGTACTCGGAAAAAATCTCCGTCACATCCTCTTCGGAGGCGCCCTCCAGCTCCGGCACATTGGTATATGTGCGCATACCCTCATCCGTCATCATGCGCACCGCATACTTCACATTGCTTCTTTCTGCCGCATAGGTTCTGTTACAGACCTGATATTTTTCAAAATGCCCGGCCAGGGATTTAATCGTCTCCACCACATTGTTCTGCAGGTGTAGATAATCTACCCAGTTATCAGCGCTGCGGATCAGCTGTTTCTCGCCCTCCACCGTTGCATATCGACAGTTTAAGATCGGCACCATAATCTGTATCACGCCGTCCTCGCGGGAAACCTCAATTCCCTCCGGATTCTGCGTCATAATATAAGCAAAGGCCAGGTCCTCGAACTGTTCCTCGCTTTGATCGGGAAGGCTCATTGCTTCCTTGATCGCAGCCAGTTCCTCCATGCTCTTTCCATAATACGCCGGCTCTGCCCCTTCCATCGGGAGTCCGTCCGCTCCCACCGGGACCGCTCCCGTATCAAGCGAGTCCTTTCCCAGCCTGTAAAATCCGTCAAAGCAGAGCTGACCGTATTCATCGAAGCCAAAATTTTCCGGAAAAACCACATATCCGAAATAATTTACAAACTCATGAATATCCATAATGTGCTTTGTCAACGAGACGCCGTACTTTCCCCATTTGATCAGATCGTCCAGATCATACACTGCTGTAATGGTACAGCCCTGATCCGTTCCCGTTTTCGCCGCATACTCGGTGACATCAATCTTCTTTGAGGGGTCCAGCACACCGTCCGTCTCGAATAAGTCCTTAATGACTACCAGCTGTATAATGTCGGAAACCGCAGCTCGAAAAAGGTCATGGTAAACCTCCGACTCTTCAAACTCAAGGCTGCTGCTGACCGGAAAAATCCGGTAGCTCTTACTGCCGCCCACATCCTCCATTTCAATGTACGAATTTAAAAGGATTCCCGCAACGGCAAGCAAAATGCCTGCCGCCACCAGATACTGCGCCAGTCCCACCAATATTCGTCTTAATCCAGGCTTCTTCATATGCCCTCATTTCCAGCATTACTGCTTTTCGATTTTGTATCCGACGCCCCACACTACTTTTAAATAACGGGGCTCCCTTGGGTTGATCTCTATTTTTTCACGAATATGCCGGATATGTACGGCAACCGTATTATCCGCGCCGATGGCATCCTCGTTCCAGATGTTTTCATAAATTTGATCAATGGAAAAAACTCTGCCCTGATTCTTTACCAGCAGCAGCAAAATATTATATTCAATAGGAGTCATCTTTACCGGCTCACCGTCTACCGTCACCTGCTTGGTATCGTCATTGATGACCAGCCCGCCCACCTGAAAGATCGCCTTATTGTCCCCGCTTAAGCTTCCCAGCGAGGTATAGCGCCGCAGATTGGACTTCACCCTTGCCACAAGCTCCAGCGGATTAAAGGGCTTTGTGATATAATCATCCGCTCCGATATTTAAACCCAGTATCTTATCCGTATCCTCTGATTTGGCAGAGAGCATGATGATAGGAATACTGCTGTACTCCCGGATCTTCAGCGTTGCTCTGATCCCGTCCAGCTTTGGCATCATAATATCCATGATCAGAAGCTGTATATCCTCCTTCTTCAGGAGGGCAATGGCCTGCTCTCCGTCATAGGCCTTAAAAATACGGTGACCATCCTGACTTAAATAAATCTCAATCGCATCCACGATCTCCCTGTCATCATCGCACACAAGTATATTTGCCATTTTTCCTCACATTCCGCCGTTTTTACGGCATCACTTAAGCCCTAAAAAAGCCCCCATGTTTCCCCTTCTTCCGCCGCTGGCCCGATGGGAGAACAGATAATCGGCATTACAGCAGGTACAAATGTCCGCCACTGCAATCCGCTCCCTTTTCACTCCTGCTGCAAGCAGCTTCTGCCTGTTGGCTTCCCATAAATCCAGCTGGTATTTTCCCGGCTGTTTTCCAGGCCTCACCACACCGGAAAATTTACTGTCCTCCATGACTCCGCCTTGCGGAAGCTCACAAAAATACTGGGCAGTGTCTTCTCCCACCTCATAGCAGTCGGCGCAGATAGAAGGCCCGATAGCCACAAGAAGGTCTTCCGGCTTCGTTTCGTAAGCCTCCTGCATGGCCTTCACCATACATCCGCCCATGCCCGCCGCAGTCCCCCGCCAGCCGGAGTGGGCCAGTCCCACCGCCCTGTGTACCGTGTCCACAAAGAACAGGGGCACGCAGTCCGCAAAATAAGTTACCAGCATAATTCCCGGCTCATCCGTTATCAAGCCGTCAATATTTTCATAATCTCTAAGGCGTGTAATTCCCTTCCCCTTATCCGCCGCCGTAACCCGGCGGATATTTGTGGTATGGGTCTGATGAGAAGCCGTCATATCCTCCGGCCTGCAGCCCAGCACCCTGCCAATGCGCCGATAGTTTTCAGCCACACGGCACTCTAAGTCCCCGCGGGTAAAGCTAAGATTCATGGTGGAAAGCTCCCCCTCACTGACCCCGCCCAGCCTGGTGGTAAACAAATGCTTTACGATTCCCGTTTCCTCCAGAGACGGAAAAGTCAGATATTCCAGCCTGCCTCCGTCCGCCGTGTCTGTTTCATTCTGTTTCAGTACCGGTCCCTCGTTTTTTTTAATTCTCCTGATCGGAAACATTCCCTGTCCTCTCTAACGATTTACTGCATAAACGTGGGGAAACGCATTCTGCAGCCATTCTATTTTTTCCCCCTGAATGGCCACCACATCATACCGCACCGCCGTATCCTCTCCCAGCCCGTGAGTATACCTGTAATAATCCGCCACCCTGCAAATCTTACGCTGCTTTAACGGATTTACCGCTTCAGCCGCATATCCCCTGCCGGTACTGCCGCGGTATTTTACCTCCACAAATACCAGGTAGCCCTCATGGTATCCTATAATATCTATTTCCCCCTGCCTGCTCCGGTAATTGCGTTCCCTGACCTTCAGGCCCTGGCTCTCCAGGTACTCTGCCGCCTTCTGCTCCCTGGCAGTCCCGGCTGCTCTATTATTCATGAATGATACCCCTTTTTCCTTCACAGCTTTTTCTTCAGCTTATCCATGGAGTCCACAAAGATCAGAATCTCCGCCACCACCTCATAAAGCTCCGGCGGTATCATTTCCCCGATCTGCAGTCTCGAAAGGGTATCGGCAAGCTTGTCGTCCCGGTGGATGGGGACATCGCTTTCCTTTGCTTTTTCTATAATCTTTTCCGCCAGCAGCCCCCTGCCGGTAGCGATTACCCGCGGTGCCTCATCCGAAGGATCATACTCCAGCGCAATGGCCTGCTTGACCTTATTCTTTTCTTTTTCCTTTTCCATATGCTAGGTCCTCACATCAAAGGCATACCGTGACAGCATGATCCCGCTCTCCTGCTGCAGCAGCGGCGAAAGCCCGCCGGCGTTCTGCTCATCCTTTTCCTTCTCGCCTCTTGCAGCCGCGGAAGCCTTGCAGGTATAACCCTTTTTTTCCAGCCTTTGGGTAAGTATATCCATATGCTTTTCAATAAAGTCCAAAATCTCGTCATCGGCCACATAGAATTGCGTGCTGACCCTGCTCTCCTGCAACGTTACATAAACGTCCACCGGTCCCAGATGCTCCATGTCCAAATGCAGAAGAGCGCTGACCTGACCGTCACTCGCCGCCAGATTCCGCTTGTTGGTATAGACATACAGATCCCCATGGGCCTCAGAATACTGCAGACGCAGCGGCAGCTGTACATATGCGTACATCTGATTAATCTGGTTCATAAAGTCCACATTCTGTGACAAATTCATGGCAGCCCTGTACGCCGTACTGCTTTGCTGTCCGCCGGCCTCAAGTGCCTGAGAAAGCCCCTTCAGCTGTCTGTCCAGCCGCCTGTACAGCTCATCCACCTTTTCCGGCCGTGCCGCTTCCTCCGGCCGCAGGGTCCACATTTCTTTCAGCTGTACCGCAAGCAGCTTTTGAAATTCCTTGCCGCCCAAAAGCTTGTGCAGCTGCATGGCACCGCTTCCCGTACTCCCGGCCTCGTCCAGCAGCCTGGCCGCCGCTTTAAAAAGCTCAGCCGCAGGCAGCTCTCCCTGGCCGAAACGCTGTACCGCTTCGGAAAGCTTTGCGCTCTCGGCCTCCGGCAGCCCAAGCCCCTTTATTTCCCGGAGCATCCCCTCCGCCAGCCTGGCTCTTTCCGCAGGAGGCAGAAACACATCCTTGCTCTCTCCCTCAAACAGCTCCGGCAGCACCATACGGGACGCCCCCTGCCCACTGGCCGTCTGCTCCCGGCCTTCCGTTATCTGGTCCTGCCCCTCATGATATACGGCCTGATCTTCCGCTGTCTCCTGGGTTACGGACAGCTCCCCAGCCCCCGTCATTTGAGTATTCCCGCCCGGAAGCTCCTGCCCCTTCTGCAGGGCTTCTTCCATTGTCTCCTGTAAAACAGCCCCCTCTGCCGCATCGAAACCGACCATCTCCGGAAGCTTCTCTGCTCCCTCCCGAAGGATGGCGCCTTCCTCAATCAGGGTAAAAAGCTCCCTGTACAATCCGGCAGCCCCCTTGACATTTCCCTCTGTCAGCATTTTTTCCGCCGCTTGCGGAAGAGCATCCAGCACGGAGGTCATTCCCTTAATCAGCTGATGGGTCAGATTGCGATAGGAAGCCATCTGCTGCATGTTCGTCTCATTCACAGGAATTCCCAGCTTATGCAGATTCACCACATCTGAAACAAGTCCCTCTGGAAAGCTGTTGATCTCCCGATACACCTGCTGCAGAGAATTTTTGTTGACGGGTAACCCTGCCTTCATCATCTGCTCCGTCATGCTGACAGATATGTCATTCACCGGCAGTCCTGCCATGTCCAGCGCCTTCAACACATTGGCATCCGCGGCAATATTCGTAAACAACGGACTTAAGGAAAGGGTTCCTCCATTGCTCTTTACTTCAAAGATCACACTTTTCCCCAGCTCCAGATGAATATTCTGATCCACACGGGCATTCATTACCATATCCTCAGACAAACGGATCTGCACTTCGCTGCCATTCCTGGACACGATTTCTCCCCGGAGAGTCTGCCCCGGCGTCAGGGAACGAATCTGACGATTCAAATCCGCGGTACGGGCATACTGCGCTTTTGTTGTACGCCCGTTATCCTCCAAACGTTCATCCGCCTGGGAACGCCCTGTGAACAGCTGTGAAAGTTTCATGCTTTATTCCTTTCCGTCCAGATTAAAATTTTTGATAAAGCTCCTTCTGTGGATCGGCGTCGGCCCGTATTTCTTCAGGGCTTCGATATGGGCCGCACTTCCATAACCCTTATTTCCTCCAAAGCCGTATTCGGGAAATACCTTGTCGTACTCCGTCATCAGCCGGTCTCTGGTCACCTTTGCCAGAATACTTGCCGCACCGATGGTAATACTTTTTGCGTCCCCCTTGATAATAGGAACCTGCCGAATTTCCAGTCCCGGAATCGTCACTGCATCATTCAGTAATAGATCCGGTTTAAACGTAAGCTTTGCCACTGCTTCCCGCATAGCTTCATAGGTAGCCTGCAAAATATTGATTTCGTCAATCCGCTCCGGAGAGGCATATCCTACGCCGTAGCTGACCGCTTTTTCCACAATTATATCATACAACTCTTCTCTCTTTTTTTCGGTCAGCTTCTTGGAATCATTTATATATAAAATCCGACAATCTTTCGGCAGGATAACGGCCCCCGCCACCACCGGCCCTGCTAACGGCCCTCTTCCCGCCTCGTCAATTCCACAGATCAGCTCATATTCCCCATATTTTTTCTCATAGCTTCTGAGCGCTTCAATCCGTTCCTTTTCTTTTTCAAGCGCTGCCAGCTTTTTTCCCGCATTTTCTGCCAGCTGCCGCACACCGCTTCTCTGGTCTGTCTCGTACCGCTTTATAATTTCAGGCAGCTCTTCCACAGAAGCTGCCTGAAACTCCCTCTTGATCTCTCCAATACTCAGCATATCATACGCCTCCGTTCCTACTGATGCTTTAAGAAGCCAAATTTGTTAAAAGGCCAGATCCGAAGCCATGCCCTGCCGATTATATCTTCTCTTTTTACGTTTCCCACAGCCTCCGTCCTGCTGTCGCTGCTGTTATTTCGGTTATCGCCGAGAACAAAATATTCATCCTCCCCCAGCACGATTGGCTCCCATGCCAGGCCTACATGCTCCGGACGAATCACCTCCCGGCCATAGCCTTCAGCAAGTATCTCCCCGTTAATATAAATATTCCCCTTTTCATCAATCTGAACCGTTTCGCCGGGCAGACCGATGATCCTTTTTATGTAATAGGTCTTTTCCGCGTATTTATAGGGAAATACAATAATATCAAAGCGCTCCGGCTCCCGAAAACGATATGATATTTTGTCCACAATCAGGTTATCGCCATGGTAAAGCGTGGGCTCCATGGAGCCGCCGTCCACCTCTGTCCGCTGACCGATAAAATGAATAACCACCCAGGTAAGGCATAAGACAATCAAAAGGTACAACAGTGTGCTTATCATTTCTTTCATGACTTTATTCATCGCCAGTTCTCCTAACCTTTAAGGACGTTCCAGAGTCATACGCCCCAGACGCCCGCTTCTGAAATCATCCAGCAGTATATCCGCCGCCTTTTTCAGGTCCGGATTTTCTCCTTTGTTGTAACAGCCCCTGCAGCGTGCAATTTCCTCCAGTGTTTCCGCAAAGGTCTCCTGCCAGTCTACCCCAAAGCGTTCAGGGACAGCCTCCGGATACAATTCCTTAAGGCAGCCCAGCAGATCGCAGGCCAGTTCCTCACGGATTATGACTTCGTCATTCATGGAGCCGATAAAAGCCAGCCGCATTCCGACTTCTCTATCTTCAAATTTCGGCCACAAAATCCCCGGAGTATCCAAAAGCTCCAAACTTTTGTTCAGCCGAATCCACTGCTTACCCTTCGTAACGCCCGGCTTATTGCCTGTGCGGGTGCAGGCCCGCCCTGCAAAGGAATTAATAAACGTAGATTTCCCCACATTGGGAATCCCCACCACCATCGCTCTTACAGGACGGTTTACGATTCCCCGCTTCCTGTCCCGCTCCAGCTTTTCCCTGCACGCCTCCTGGACAAGACCGTTAATCGCCTTAATGCCGGCGCCGGTTTTCGCGTTTATCTCCAGCACATAAGCCCCCTGCCCCTTAAAATAATCCATCCACTGTCCGTTATATACCGGATCCGCCAGATCCGCCTTATTCAGCAGCACGATTCTGGCTTTGTTTTTCCCCAGTCCGTCAATATCCGGATTACGGCTGCTTAACGGCACACGCGCATCTACAAGCTCAATCAGCAGGTCAATCAGCTTTATATTTTCCTGCATCATACGCATTGCCTTCGTCATATGACCGGGATACCATTGATAATTCATCTTCTATTTCACAAATCCCATGCCCTGCTCATTACATTTGGCACGGAACCACACCTTTCCTATAATATCCGCTTCCTTTACCGGACCGATATTGGCGGAACGGCTGTCTTCACTGTTGCCCGGATTATCCCCGATACAGAAAAACTCTCCGCTCTCCATCGTAATCTCGTTTTCCGCAATCCCCGGATCCGAAATATAGCCTGTCACCCATTCGCTTTCCACTCCGTTTACATAAAGGATTCCGTCCTTTATCACCAGGTGATCTCCGGGAACCGCCACCACTCTCTTCACATAATAATGAGCATTCTCATTGCCGTTAGGCAGAAATACCACCACATCTCCCCTTTGCGGCGAAAAAAGCACATAAAGAAAACGATTCACAAAGATCTGCTGTCCGTTGTACAGCGCAGGCTCCATAGAAGCGCCAACCACATTGGTACTCATCCCGAAAAAAATAACAAGCACCGTGGCGATAAACACCGACGCCAGAATTCCGAATATCCAGGTAAAAACCTCCCGGACCATGGCCGGGCTTATTTTTTTTCTTCTCTTGTAAAAGCTTAAGCCCTTATTTTTTTTCGACATCTCCCTTTTTCCCTATCATTCCGCGTCCATCTAAGTATAGCATAAAAAAGAAAAATAGAAAAGGGCAACTACATAAGTAATTGCCCCCGCACTTTTTACTTTACAAGCTCTTTTACCTTTGCCTTCTTACCTACACGGTCTCTTAAATAATTCAGCTTTGCACGTCTTACCTTACCGCGTCTTACAACCTCAATTCGTTCAACGTTAGGAGAATGCACCGGCCAGGTCTTCTCTACGCCGATCCCGTTGGAAACCTTCCTTACGGTAAAGGTCTCTCTGCTGCTTCCGCCCTGCCTCTTTAAGACAATGCCCTCAAACATCTGGACACGCTCCCGGTTTCCCTCCTTGATTTTACCATAAACCCTTACGGTATCGCCAACATGGAATTCATCCACTTTTTCCTTCAGCTGTTCTGCCTCAATCTCTCTGATAATATCACTCATAACGAGCCTCCTTCATTAAAGTTGGACGTTCTTAATACAATTCTGTAACAGAGGACCGTCTTCATTTCGCAACAGTCAGATTTTACCACACCCTGTCAATGATTGCAAGCTTTTTTTTGCATCCACCACACCGGCCGCCCCGCTTTATACAGTCCCATTCCTTCCAGAAGACTCTCCGATGCCGAATTGCCCGCAAGCACATGGCCATAGGGGGTCCGGCCCTGCTCCAAAAGCCGATTTATATTGTAGGACAATAATGCCCTGCCGACGCCCTGCCTGCGGTATCCTTCCTCCACATACAGCATCCCCATTGCGCCCTCTTTGTGAGTACCGATAAAACCGATCTGCCTTCCATCCTCAAAGGCGCCGTACATCACACCTGCCCGGATGCGCTCTTCCAGATACTCTTTCCCTTCCTGATGATAATGAGCACAGACATACTCCAGATCCGCAAGGGTAAGCCTGCGGATCTCTTTCAAACGCACCGGCAGCACCTGCCCCTGCGTGTATACATACTGGCTGCATTTTCCCCAAATGCGAAAGCCTCTCGCCAGCAGTTCATTCACCAGCTGCTCCTGGATGACCACATACCATTCCGTCTGCTCCGGAGCAGCGGACAACAGCTCTGTCAGCTTACTGCCATCCTCGTCCGCAAGTGCGCGGGCCTCACCTGTCCTGCCCCCATTCCCGCAAAGCAGCATACATACCCCTGCTTCCCTGTCAGCCACCAGCAGCCGTTCCTCCTTTTCGTACAAAATCTCTCCCCGGCCTCCCTTAAGGCTTTCCGTAATGTGTATATGATTTCTCTTATCCCTTGCCAGTCTTTGAATCAATGCCTGCTTTGCCTCATATTTGGCATACAAATCCGGCCGCACGGCGGCAGTCCGCTCCTTTGCCTGCTCCAGCCGCCACTGCTCCACCCTGCGGTGATCCCCGGATAAAAGCACCTCCGGCACCTTCTTTCCGTTCCATATCTCCGGACGGGAATATTGCGGATATTCCAGCAAATCTCCGTGAAAGCTCTCCATATCTGCTGAAGCTTCGTTTCCCAAAACACCCGGTATCAGCCTGCTCACCGCGTCCACAATCACCATGGCCGCAAGCTCACCGCCTGTCAGAATATAATCTCCGATGGAGATGCGGTCCGTCACCGTTTCCTCCAAAACTCTCTCGTCAATGCCTTCATAATGGCCGCAAAGGATGATCAGCTCTTTTTCTCCAGCAAGCTCTCGCACCTTGGCCTGGGTAAAGGGCTCTCCCTGAGGGGTGACATAAACCGTGCGGGCTTCTCCCACCACTTTGCAGATGGATTTCCAGGCATCAAAAACAGGCTGCGCCTGCATCAGCATGCCTGCGCCGCCGCCGTACGTGTAATCATCTACCCTGCCGTGTTTTTCTCTGGTGAAGTCTCGAATATTCACCATATTTAACCTGATCAGTCCCTTATCCACCGCCCGCCCGATCATACTGGCTTCCAGGCCCTGACGGATCATATCGGGAAACAATGTTAATATGTGGAATCTCACAATAGTCCCTCCAGAATATGAATGCGCATAAAGCCCGCCTCCACGTCCACCTCAAGCACGCACTGCTTGATGGCAGGCAGAAGCAGCGGCCTTCCGTCGTCTAAGTCAATCTCATATACATCATTGGCTCCTGTCTCGATCACATCCTTTAAGATACCGATCCTGCCGCCGTCCTCATTCCGCACCTCAAGTCCTGTCAGATCAGCCACAAAGTACTCATCCTTCGCCAGCTTTACGGCATTCTTTCTGGTAACCCAAAGAGACGCCTTACGATATTTTTCCACATCATTAATATTGTCAATTCCTTTAAATTTTAAGATCACAAACTGTTTAAAGAATTTAACCGTCTCGATTTCAAGATCAAGACGCTCCTTCCCCGTGTCCAGAATCACCGCCTTCAGGCGCTTGAAGCGCTTTACGTCATCCGTTGTGGGAAACACCTTTACCTCGCCTCTTAATCCATGGGTGGAGGTAATTATTCCAACCTGAAAAAAATCTTCCATCCTGACTCCCATACTGCAGCTCACAGGCCCAAAGCCGGCAAGCTGTCTTTGAGCTATCGCTTTATTGTAAAATATCCTGCCGCCATCATGCTCTCACGGCACATGACACAAAACGAGAAGGAACAAGGTCCGTTCCTCCCCGTCTTTGCAGCTTACACGATCTCAACATCCACTCTTTTGTTATCTTTGGATGATGCAGCCTTTACCACAGAACGAATCGCCTTTGCGATCCTCCCCTGCTTGCCGATAACCTTACCCATATCGGACGCAGCTACATGAAGTTCGATGACTGTACTTCTGCCCTCGGTCTTCTCGGTTACAACAACCTCATCCGGATTGTCTACAAGCGCTTTCGCCACTACTTCAACTAATTCCTTCATAAGCCACCTCCAAAGAATCAACTATTATTTTTCGATACCGGCCACCTTGAAAAGCTTAGCCACCTGCTCTGTGGGCTGTGCACCGTCAGCCAGCCATTTTTTTGCCAGCTCCTCGTTTACATGGAAGGTGCTGGGATTGGTGCTGGGATCATAGGTGCCGATCTCTTCAATAAATCTTCCGTCTCTGGGGGAACGGGAATCCGCCACAACGATTCTATAATAAGGCGCCTTCTTCTGTCCCATTCTTCTTAATCTGATCTTTACTGCCATTGCTTTTTCCTCCATTGATTACTTTTAAATTATAGTTTCAGGCTTATGCCCTTTATATGAACAGGTTTTCCGCCTGCAGGCGTCCACCCATATTCATCTTATCGTACCATTACTGCTAGAACGGGAATCCGCCCTTCATACCGGGAAAGCCGCCAAACATTCCCCGCCCGTGTTTTCCCTTTCCTCCCAGCTGTTTCATCACCTTCTGGCTCTGCTCAAACTGCTTGATAAAGCGATTCACCACCGCCACATCCACGCCGGCGCCCTTGGCAATCCTGTACTTTCTCTGGGGATTCAACAATTTTGGATTACGCCTTTCCGCCTTTGTCATGGAAAGAACAATGGCTTCCGATTGTCTTAGCTGCTTATCAGAGGCCTCCGAGTCAATATCCGTTCCTTTGATTCCCATACCAGGAAGCATTCCCAAAATACTTGCCAGGCCGCCCATATTCCGCATCTGCTTCATGCTTTCCAGGTAGTCCTCAAAATCGAACTTGCCCTTCTTCATCCGGCCCGCCATCTCCCGGCTCTTATCCTCATCTATATCAATACTTTCCTGGGCTTTTTCAATCAGTGATAATACGTCTCCCATGCCCAGGATCCGGTTTGCCATACGGTCCGGATAAAATTGCTCCAGATCGTTAAGCTTCTCGCCCATGCTGACATACAGAATAGGCTTTCCGGTAACTGCCTTGATGGACAGAGCCGCGCCGCCCCTGCTGTCGCCATCCATCTTGGAGAGAATAACGCCGTCTATTCCCACCTTCTCATCAAACTCTTTCGCCACATTTACGGCATCCTGTCCGGTCATGGCATCCACCACCAGCAGCGTCTGATGCACCGCCACGCTTGCCTTGATCTCCTGAAGCTCCGCCATCATATCCTCATCAATATGAAGACGTCCGGCGGTATCTAAAATGACAACATTATGTCCATTTTTCTCCGCATAAGCAATGGCTTCCCTTGCTATTTCCACAGGCTTGTGGTCCGTGCCCATCTCAAACACATCCACCTCCTGCTTTTTCCCGTTAATTTTTAACTGCTCCACTGCCGCAGGCCGATAAACATCACAGGCAACCAGCAATGATTTCTTCCCTTTTGTCTTGAGCCTGCCTGCGATCTTGGCCACGGCCGTAGTCTTTCCTGCACCCTGCAGGCCGGCCATCAAGATAACGGTAACCGCCTTCCCCGGCTGCATGGCAATCTCTGTGGTCTCGCTGCCCATGAGCGCGATCATTTCCTCGTTTACAATCTTTATAACCATCTGGCCGGGATTTAACCCGCTCATCACGTCCTGGCCGATCGCCCGTTCCTCCACGGCCTTGACAAACTGCTTTACTACCTTAAAGTTCACGTCCGCTTCCAGCAGAGCCATTTTGACTTCCTTTAAGGCAGCCTTCACATCCGCCTCCGTAAGTCTGCCCTTGCTGCGCAGATTTTTAAATACCTTCTGCAGTTTTTCGGTTAAACTTTCAAATGCCATCTGCGACTCCTTACCGATTTTTACAGGCAGCTGTAAAAGCTCTGCTGCAATTAAAATTTTTCTGCCTTTATAATTCCTCCTGCAGCTCCCGTGCAAGCCGGCCAATGCGCCTCAGCCTGTCCCGCAGCTCAGACTCTGTAAATAAAAATTCTTCCTGTCCTGTGCCGGACAGCCTTTGAATCTCCCTGACGGTCTCCTTTGCCCTGGCAAACCGTTCCACCAGATGAAGCCTGCTTTCATAACCTTTCAAAATCTTATCGCATCTTTTGATCAGATCATGCACACCCTGCCTGCTGATCCCCCGCTCCTCGGCGATTTCCCCCAGGGAAAGATCATTGTATACTGCATCCGCATATACCGAGCGCTGATGCTCCGTCAGCAGCTCCCCGTAAAAATCAAACAGCATCGTCTGCTCATAAATCTTATCCATTTTACCTGACTGCCTTAAGATTTTCTTTCGACCCTGCCTATCTTACTATATAAAAAAGCAGGTGTCAAGTATTTTTTCTTGACACTTGCTTTATGTCTTGACAGCTGCTACAGCTTCTCGCTGTATATACTTTTATACCCTTCGCCGAAAATCTCCGTGGCGCCGGTGACGATCATAAACGCCCCCGGATCTTCCTCCCGCACGATGGTTTCTGCCTGAGGGGAAATCTGCTTTTTCATGACGCACATGATAACCTTTTTTTCCTTGCCGCTGTATGCGCCAAATCCCGATATATAAGTCACGCCGATGTCAAGGTCCTCCAGCAGCCGCCTCGTAATCGCCTCATGCCTGTCGCTGATGATGAAGATCAGCTTGGCTCCGTCCCGGCCGTACAATACAACATCCAGCAAAACGGAATTGATAAATACCACCAGGCCCGCATACAGGGCCACGTCCAGATTGCGAAATACAAGAGCAGATGCAGTTACGATCAGAGCATCCGTGATCAGAAACAGCCGCCCTGTTTTAAGATAGGGGAATTTCAGCCTAAGCAGCTTAATGATAATGTCCGTGCCCCCGGTGGTGGCTCCGGCCTTAAACACCAGACCGATACCCACCGCCATCAGCGCGCCGCCCACCAGGGCCGCCAGAAAAGGATCCGACGTAGCTGCTCCGAAGGGCGCCAGCAGGTTGATAAAGCCCGAAGTAAGCACCGTACAATACATGGTGGACAAAATAAACCGCAGGCCGAATTTCCAGGTCCCCACTGCAATGATGGGAATATTGATCACCAAAACCAGCGTACCTGTTTCCAGGCCCGTCAGCCGATTTAAAATAATGGCGATACCCGTGACCCCTCCGGGAGCCAGGGCATTGGGATCCAGAAACAAACTGACCGCTACAGAATACAAAAGAGCTGCCAGAGTGATCTGCATATAATCCATCACTCTGCGTTTCATGGTCTTTTTCTCTTCCAGTCTGATTTCTGCCTGCTGTTCCTTCGTCATTGACATCTTCATTCTCCGTTTATTTTCGCTATATAACCGTCGGCATCAGCCTGGGCTGATACCCGCCCTTTTCCAGGGCAGCAATAATTTGATTTTTATGCTCCGTACCGAATGCCTCCATGGTGATGCGAAGCTCCACTGCCGCATTCCTGTTGATGGAAACAAACTGATTATGCTCCAGCTTGATTACGTTCCCGTCATTGTCCGCAATCACTCCGGATACCCTGCACAGCTCGCCGGGCTTGTCGGGAAGAAGCACAGAGACAGTAAAAATCCTGTCTCTCATAATCAGTCCCTGCTGGACCACGGAAGACATGGTAATCACATCCATGTTGCCGCCGCTTAAAATGGAAACTACCTTTTTATCCTCCACCTCAAGATGCTTCAGCGCTGCCACCGTCAGCAGGCCGGAATTCTCCACCACCATCTTGTGATTTTCCACCATATCCAGAAACGCCACTACCAGCTCCTTGTCCTCCACCGTGATAATGTCATCCAGATTTTCTTTAATGTAAGGGAACAGCTTACTGCCTGGAGTCTTAACCGCCGTACCGTCGGCAATGGTATTCACCTTAGGAAGGGTAGTCACCTTGTCTGCTGCCAGAGACGCCTGCATACAGTTTGCGCCCGCAGGCTCCACCCCGATTACCTTAATCTTGGGATTTAAGAGCTTTGCCAATACGGATACACCGGTAGCCAGGCCGCCGCCGCCGATGGGGACAAGAATGTAGTCTACCAGCGGAAGCTCTTTCACAATCTCCATGGCAATCGTACCCTGCCCGGTGGCTACCGCCAGATCGTCAAAGGGATGAATGAATGTGTAACCATGCTCATCTGCCAGTTCATAAGCCTTCGCGCAGGCCTCATCGTATACATCGCCGTAAAGCACCACCTCCGCACCATAGCTCTTGGTACGGTTCACCTTCATCAGGGGCGTGGTGGTGGGCATGACGATAGTTGCCTTTGCGCCGTACCTTTTCGCCGCATAAGCCACGCCCTGCGCATGATTGCCCGCCGAAGCGGTAATCAGCCCCTTCTGCCGCTCTTCCTCGGAAAGGGTACTCATCTTATAATATGCCCCCCGCACCTTATAAGCCCCCGTAAACTGCATGTTTTCCGGCTTCAGGTAAACCCTGTTCCCCGTCTGCGCGCTTAAAAACTCACTGAAGATCAGCTTTGTCTCCAGCGTTACCTGCTTGACGATCTCTGCCGCCTCTTCAAATTTTTCCAGTACCAGCATTTGTTCCTCCATATCATTGCACCTCCCGATTTTGTATCTTTCCGTATTCTGTATCCGTTCCGTGACATTATCTTAAGCCGCTGCCGCTTTATGGCTGTAAATTCTCCCCGCCGTTTTCATCCTCCGTGTTTACCTCAAACAGCGCGTTTACAAATTCATCGGAATCAAACCGCTGCAGATCCTCGATGGTTTCCCCCACTCCAATATATTTTACCGGGATTTTCAGCTCCGACTGAATCGCCACCGCAATCCCTCCCTTTGCCGTCCCATCCATCTTGGTCAAAATAATCCCGGTCAGCTCCGCAACCTCCCCGAACTCCCTGGCCTGTATCAGCGCGTTCTGGCCTGTCGTACCGTCCAGCACAATCAGATTTTCCCTGTGGACATCCGGGAACTCCCTGTCAATGATACGGTTCATCTTGCGCAGCTCTTCCATCAGATTTTTCTTATTATGCAGCCTGCCCGCCGTGTCGATCAGCAGCACATCCACCCCTCTGGCTTTGGCCGCCGTCACCGCGTCAAACACAACGCTTGCAGGGTCGGCTCCCTCGCCGCCTCCCACCATGGGCACATCCGCCCGCCTTGCCCACTCGGCCAGCTGATCTCCCGCCGCTGCCCGGAAGGTATCCGCCGCCGCAATCAATACCTTTCTTCCCTTTTCCTTCAGCTTCCCTGCCAGCTTTCCCACAGATGTAGTCTTGCCAACACCGTTGACTCCTATGACCATAACCACAGATTTTTCCTGTTCGAAGTCATAAGCCTCCGCCCCTACCTGCATCTGCTCTCTGATGCTGTCAATCAACAGCTGCCTGCATTCCGACGGTTCCTTCACATGCTTCTTACTGATCTGTTCCTTCAAACGCTCTAAAATATCATTCGTAGCGTTGACCCCTATATCCCCCATAATCAGTATTTCTTCCAGCTCTTCAAAAAAGTCATCATCTATGGCCGAAAACCCGCCAAAAACAGAGTCGATCCCCCGGACGATATTGTCCCTGGTCTTACTCAAGCCCTGCTTTAGCCTGGCAAAAAAGCCTTTCTTTTCCTCGCTCATGCCGTTTCCTTTCAAATTTGAATATTCTTTCCAGGCCCTTAATTATCCAGATCCTTCTCGATCAGATTCACGCTGACCAGCGTAGATACGCCCTTTTCCTGCATGGTGATACCATAAAGCCGATCCACCTGCTCCATGGTTCCTCTTCTGTGGGTAATGACGATAAACTGTGTGTTCTTCGTCAGCTTATGCAGATATTTTGCAAAGCGTCCTACATTGGAATCATCCAGCGCCGCTTCGATCTCATCCAGCAGACAAAAGGGCGACGGCTTCAAATTCTGGATGGCAAACAAAAGGGAAATAGCCGTCAACGCCTTCTCGCCGCCTGACAGCTGCATCATATTCTGCAGCTTCTTACCCGGCGGCTGAGCAATAATCCGCACCCCCGCCTCCAATATATCCTCATCCTCCATCAGTTCAAGCGTTCCCTTGCCTCCGCCGAACAGCTCCTTAAACACCTTGTCAAATTCTCTGTTGATCTCTGCAAACTTTTCGGTAAACTGCTTCCTCATGGCAGCATCCAGTTCTTCAATAATACCCTCCAAGGTCTTTTCCGCCTCCACCAGGTCGTCATGCTGTGTCTGCATAAAGGTAAAACGATCCATCAGATTTTTATAGTCCTCAATGGCATTGACGTTCACGTCACCCAGCTTTTTGATCTGTTCCCGCAAAGATGAAATCTGCTTCTTCATAGCTGACAGATCTGTCATACTTTCGTCCCGGATGGCTGCGGCATCGCTTAAGGTAATTTCGTACTCGTCCCACATATAATTGATCTGGGCCTCCAGATTTTCCTCCAGCCGTTCCTTCTGCGCCGTCAGGCGGTAAACCTCCTTGTCCAGCGCCGACATCTTTTCTGCCATCTCTTCCCGGCTTCGGAAAAAATCCTTTTGCCTTGCAGACAATTCCTCTCTGCGGGTCATGCTTTCCTTCAGCCTTCCCTCCGATTCATTCTGCGCGTCATAGGATGCCGCTATGGTTTTCTCAATCTCCAGAATATTTTGTGCCTTGCGTTCCGCCTCCAGCCGATTGTCCTCCAGGGCGTCCATGATCTCCGCAAGCTCAGCCTGAGAACGGGCGATCTCTTCATCAATGCGGTTCACGTTTGCCTGCTTAAATCCCAGGGTCTGCCGCATCTTCTCCACCTTCATCTCCCACTCAGACACAAGGGCTGCAGCCTGAGACTCCAGCTTCCGCTTTTCTTCCAGCTCCTGCTGGAAGCCCACAATCTGCTCCTGCGTTCTTTTCTCCAGTTCTTCACTTTCTGCCAGTTCTCTTTGAATGGACTCCTTATCATTCCGAATCTCAAAGATTTTGCCCTCAATTTCCTGTTCTTCCAGCTTTAAGGACGCCTTTGCTTCCTCTTCCTCCTCCATTCGCTCCTTTGACTGGCTGATATTCAGCCTTACGGTGTTTTGCTCGATAGACTTTTTCTGGATCTCGCTTTTTAAGCTTTCCAGCTCCATGCGCAGCTTGTTCCGATTTGCCTTGGTCTCGTCAATTTCCCTGTTGATCCTGTCTACCGCGGCCAGCAGCTTTTTCACGTTTTTCTGAAGCTCGTCGATCTCCCGGCGCCTTCCTAAAAGGTTACTGTTATTTTTAAATGCACCGCCGCTGATGGCACCGCCGGGCACCAGCAGCTCTCCCTCCAGTGTAACCATGCGGATACCGTATTCGTACTTTCTGGCGATCTTTACCGCATTGTCCACATGATCCACCACCAGGATCCGCCCCAGCATGGCCTTTGCCACATTGCGGTATTTGTCCTGGGTCTGCACCAGCTCATCCGCCATACCGATCACCCCTTTTTCGGACAGTGCCTCCGGATTTTTAAATTCCTGGGGTCTGGTAATGCTGGTAAGGGGCAGAAAGGTCGCACGCCCCAGCCTGTTCTCCTTTAAGAAGCGGATCATCTTTTTTGCCGTTTCCTCATCGTCTGTAACGATATTTTGGATATTTCCGCCCAGAGCAGTCTCAATGGCAGTCTCATACTTCTTCTCCACCTTGATAATGTCCGCCACAACGCCGATAATGCCCGGCGTCTTCTCCTTCTGCTCCATGACCTTTTTCACGCTGCCGCCATAGCCCTCATAGCGTTCCGTTAAGTTGGACAACGCCTCCAGTCTTGACTTTTCCATGTGATATGCGCTCTGGGTCTCCCGAAGACTTGCGTCCTTTTGGGAAAGGGTCTCTCTGATGCCGCCTAAGGACAGCTCCGCCGCCGCCTGCTGCTCTGTCATTTCCCGCAGGGCCCCGGTAACAGCCTCAAATTCAGCCTCCAGCCTTTTTAAGCCCTCTTCCCTTGCAGCTTCGTCAGACTTTGCCCGCAAAAGCCGGGAGTTCAGTTCTGCCCTGCGAATATTCACCTGCTCCATCATGGTGTCAAAACGCCCCATCTTGGAGCGTATGGTAGCCCGCTGATTCAGCTCGCCGATGATTGTATTTTTGCCTGCCTCAATGGCGTTATTCAGCTCCGCAATCTTTTCCTGTATTTCATTCAGCTTTGCCTTCTCCGCCTCTTCCGTGGCCGTAATCTCCTGTACCTGGCTGTCCGTTTCGTTCTTTTCGGTAAGAATACCCTCCTTATCCTTCTCCTTCAGGCTGATTTCTTCCTCCAGCGCCTTACGGCGGTTTGTCAGATGGGCTTCACTGCCCTTTGCGGAGTTGACCTGCTCCTTTAAGACGTTCATTTCACCTTCCAGCTTACCCCTCATCAGCCCGGTATCGGTCAAAGTGCTTCTGGCCTGCTCGATTGCTTCCTCCAGGCTCTCAATTTCTTCCTGAACCTGCTCATATTCTTCTTTAATACCTTCATATTTTCCCGTAACCTCGGAAAGCTCTCCGCTTGCCAGGGTATACTTTTCCTCCGCCTGCTGCAGCTGCTCCTTCAATCTTCCGTTTTCCAGCAGGAACACATTCACATCCAGCGTTTTTAACTCTTCTTTCCTGCGCAGATAAACCTTCGCCACCTCGGACTGCCGTTCCAGCGGCTCCACCTGCTTTTCCAGCTCCGAAAGAATATCGTTTACGCGGACCAGATTTTGCTTTTCGCTCTCCAGCTTGGTCTGGGCCGCCGCCTTACGGCGCTTGAACTTTACAATCCCCGCCGCCTCGTCGAAAAGCTCACGCCGCTCTTCCGGCCTGCCGCTTAAGATCTTGTCGATCTGCCCCTGGCCGATGATGGAATATCCCTCCTTACCGATACCGGTATCATAAAAAAGCTCATTCACATCCTTTAACCTGCAGGGGCTTCCGTTAATCAGATATTCACTTTCTCCGGAACGGTAAATACGCCTGGCCACCGTGACCTCGTCAAAATCAATGGCAAGCTGGTGATCCCCGTTATCAAGGGTAATAGCAACATAAGCATAGCTTAAAGGCTTCCTGTTTTCTGTTCCTGAGAAAATGACATCCTGCATGCTTGCACCGCGGAGCTGCTTGACCCGCTGCTCCCCCAGCACCCAGCGGACCGCATCGGCTACGTTGCTCTTACCGCTGCCGTTTGGCCCTACGATGCCGGTGATGCCGTTGTGAAACTGAAATGTAATTTTGTTGGCAAATGATTTAAAGCCCTGTACCTCAATACTTTTTAAATACATATCCTCTATCCCTCAAAAGCAGCAGCGCCCTGTATGCCGCCTGCTGCTCCGCCGCCTTCTTTGTCTTTCCAACGCCCTCGCCCAGTACCTCGTCCTCCATATGTACGGATACCTTAAATACCTTATTATGCTCCGGGCCGCTTTCCTCCAATAATTCGTACCAAAACTCCTTCTTCAGCTTTCCCTGAATCAGCTCCTGCAGGTTGCTCTTGCTGTCGTAGAAGAGACGCTTGTTCTCCAGATCCGATAAAATGAATCTGTTAATAAACTGCCTTGCCGGCTCCATGCCTCCGTCAAGATAAATTGCGCCGGTCACCGCCTCCATAACATCGGAAATGATGCTGTCCCGCTCCCGGCCTCCGGTATTTTCTTCCCCCTTGCCAAGCCGGATAAATTTTCCCAGCTCCAGATCCCTTGCACAAAATGCAAGCGCAGGCTCACAGACCATGGAGGCTCGCATTTTTGTCAGCTCCCCCTCCGGCACATCCTGATGCTCATGAAATAAAAATTCACTGGAAGTCAGCTCCAGCACCGCATCCCCCAAAAATTCCAGCCGCTCATAGTCTCCGGTTTTGTTGATTTTCTGCTCGTTTGTAAAGGAGCTGTGCGTCAACGCCTGCTTCAGCAGCGAAATATTCCGAAACTGATACCCAATCCGCCGTTCCAGCTCTTTTATGGTATAGCCTTCCAACATTCTTCCTCTCACTTTCGCCCGGCCGACAGCGCTTTGTATCTCATTTATACGCCGGCATTGGCCTCAAAACAAAGAGCAGTCCGCTTAAGACGTACTGCTCCTATTGAAATCAATATGAAACGATGTCTATTCCTAATTTAAGGCATTCTTGATCAGTTCCACCGCTTCCTCAACAGTTGTAATTTTTTCCGCCTTATCCGCCGGAATCTCAATATCAAAGGTTTCCTCGATCCCCATAACAATCTGAAATACATCCAGTGAGTCTGCTCCCAGATCATCCAAAAAAGTGGTCTCCATGGTGATCTCATCCGGATCCACATTTAAAACTTCCGCGATTACCTGCTTCAACTTTTCGAATTCCATACCGTTATTGTCTCCTTCTCTTTTAATCTTCCAGAACAATCTGTTCCTTTATTTTTTCATTTATATTCTGCTCCTTGAATGCGATACATTGAAGGATGGAATGTCGAATTTCAATGGCCTTGCTGCTTCCGTGAGTCTTCACCACAAGCCCGTTTAAGCCCAGCAGCGGCGCTCCCCCGTACTCTTCGGTGCTGAACGCCTTTAAGGTCTTCTTTAATGCCGGTTTTACCAAAAACCCACCAATCTTGCTGCGCAGGCTGCTCATCATGCCGTCTCTGATTTTCTTTACCAGCACGCTGCTGACACCCTCCAGCATCTTCAAAACAATATTGCCCGCAAAGGCCTCGCAGACCAGCACGTCCGCCACACCGGCAGGGATGTCCCTGGCTTCCACGTTTCCCACAAAATTAATTTCGGGACAATTTAAAAGCAGGGGATAAGTTTCCTTTGTCAGGGCATTGCCCTTTTCTTCCTCCACTCCAATGTTGACAAGGCCCACACGAGGATTTTTCACTCCCAGAACGCTTTCCATATAAATGCTTCCCATCTTTGCAAACTGCAGCAGCTGAGAAGGTCTGGCATCTACATTAGCCCCGCAGTCCAGCAGAAGGCTGACGCCGCCTGCATTGGGAATGATGGGCGCCAAGGGCGGCCTCTCCACCCCCTTAATCCTTCCCACAATCACCTGTCCGCCCACCAGCACAGCGCCGGTGCTGCCCGCGGACACAAAGGCATCACACTGCCCTTCCTTTACCAGATACATGGCCTTTACGATCGAAGACTCCTTCTTCCTGCGGATGGCCATTACCGGAGGCTCGCCCGTCTCGATCATTTCTTCCGCATGTACAACTTCCACCTGCTCTTCATTGTATGTATACTTTTTCAACTCTTCCCTGATGGCAGGCTCCCTGCCCACCAGAAACACCCTTACACGCTTATCCTCGTTTACGGCTTCCACTGCGCCCTTAACAATCTCAAGCGGAGCATTATCACCGCCCATGGCGTCCACTGCCACATTAACCGTATTTTCCATTGCCTTCATCCTCCCCTACGAAGAGTCCGCATCTTATCTAACTATAATAGATAGACATCCAAAAAGCAAGCAAAAAATCTTGCATAAAAAGAGACATCTTTTCAGGGTATCATCCCCCGCCAAAAATGTCCCTTTTTAATCTTATGGCTTTTCAAAACAGCCGTTAATTACATCTGAAACTCCCAGACAGCTTATGCAGATCTGCTATCAGTCATTTACAATTTCATTTCCGTCAGCGTCAAGCTCGCGTTTTACCGTACCGTCAGCATTATACCAGGTTTCCTTACTGACCTTTCCATTCTCGTCATAGTCATATACGATGTAAAAGTCCAGACTGTCATCCGCACCGTAATGCTCGGTCTTAATGGAATTCCCGTTATCGTCGTATGCTGTTTTTGTATAAAACTCCAGATTTCCGTCCCCATCATAAAAATAACTTTCAACCGGCTTTTTGATTGCAATGTCATACTCAATCCTGACATAACTGCCGTCTGCGTTATAGCTGATTCTTCTTATGACATTCTCGGCCGCATCAAATTCAGCCACAGCGTAACGACCGTCCGGATAGGAAATCTTCTGCGTCTTCTTATTCCCATCCGCGTCGTATTCTTCTTCGATTGTAAGGATCAGATTTCCGTCTTCATCATAAGATTCCGTTTTGATTTCTTTTCCTGTTGTACCGTCATATACAATGACGAAACGCGAGCCGTCTGCATAATCCAGCGTGGACTTTATCAAATTCCCTGCGTCGTCATATTCTAAAGAAACGTAAAAATCCAGACTTCCGTCCACATTCCAATAGTGAGACCTGATCTGTCTGCCGTTGCTGTCATATTCATATGTTTCATAATATTTGGGACTGCCATCGGCATTATACCCCGTAACCTTAAGTTCCTTCCCCTCGCTGTCATACTCCGTGATCGCATAGGTACCGTCCTCGAAATCTTCCCGCTCCGTATACGAGCCGTCTGTTCCCGGCGTCTGGCTTTCCCCAGGCTTCTGGCTATCCCCCGGTTTCTGACTCTCCCCAGGCTTTTGACTTTCAGCAGGTTCCTGAGCTTCTGCTGCCCTTCTGGCCGCTTCCTCCGCCTCTTTTTCCGCCGCTACTACCTGACTGTCTCTGGCTTCCCGATGCTCCGCCGCTCCGTAATCACGGTAATGCTGCCAAAGGGCAAGCACATCCTCTCCGAAGGCCTGTCGCAGATCCTCATATCTTGCGGCATAGTCCAGCGCGTCAAAATCAACCCCTGCGCTCCGCCCTTCCTTTGCGCCCAGCGTCAGAAAATGATTCAGATAAGCATCCCAGTCATCACCGAAGGCTTCGTTTAAGTCCGCATACAGCTCCCGGTACTTCGCCACATTAATCAGGCTATTCATGCTCCTGCCTTCCTGCAGTCCGAAGGTGATATAATGCTCCCAGAGCGCTTCCCTGTCATAGCCGTAGGCCTCCTTCAGGTCCCCGTAAGTATCCGCATAATAATGCTCGTCAAAAACACTTTTAAGCATCGCTGCATTTGCCTGGGCGCTCACCCCGAAAATCAGACAGCCTGCCAGTCCTGCCGCTGCAATACGCCTTGCCTTAACGGCAAGATTTTTCCCTTTTTTGTTCATTTTTTTCTTCCTTTCACCCTGCTATGGTTTTTGTAGTGCCATTTTATATTAACATCCCAAGACACCAAATCACCAAATTCGGCGTGAGCGGGCAAAAGGAAGGTGTAAACGGCAGTTTCCGCTACTCTGTAATTTCATTGCCTTCGGCGTCGGTAACATAAAGCAATTCGGTCTCAGTTGGGATTGAAAAAAAGTCCGTTTTCTAATATAATAGTATTTAAATAGACAAACAGGGGGGCCTTATGGATAAAAAGCTTATCTATATCATAGATGATTCCAAAACCATTTTAAAACATGCAGAGGGTGTTTTGATCGGTTCTTACAGGGTTGCCCTGTTTGAGCAGGGACAGGAGGCGCTGGATCAGATGCGCCTTGTGCCTCCCGATCTGGTTCTTTTGGATATTAATATGCCGCAGATGGACGGATACGCCGTCTTCAGACGCATGAGAGACAGTTCGGAATTAAAGAAAATTCCCGTTATTTTTCTGACTGCGGACACAAAGCAGGAAAGTGAACTTATGGGCTTTGAAATGGGCGCCATGGACTATATTACAAAGCCTTTTGCCCCCCTGATCATGCAAAGCCGCATTGCCCGCATTCTGGAACTGGAGGATCTGCGTAAACACTTAGAGCAGCTGGTTGAAGCAAAAGCTGATGAAATTCAGAAAATTTTTATCCAGTCCATCACCACGATTACATATGCGGTAGACGCAAAAGACCGCTATACCAAAGGGCATTCGGTACGCGTCGCCCAATACTGTCTTGCCATGGCGAAAAGATTAGCCTGGTCCAAACAGGACTGCCTGAATCTGTACTATACTGCGCTGATGCACGATATTGGCAAGATCGGCATTCCCGACACCATCCTCAATAAACCCGTCAAACTGACAGATGAAGAATACCGCCTGATACGTAATCATACCACCATGGGCGCCAATATTCTGCGTCCCATCACCATGGTTCCGCAGATCTGCGACGGCGCTAAATACCATCATGAGCGCTACGACGGCAAGGGCTATCCCTGCGGATTAAAAGGAGACGATATTCCTTATGTGGCGCGGATTATCGGAATTGCCGATGCCTACGACGCCATCACCTCCAACCGCATTTACGAAAAAGCACAGGTTACGGATTACGCCGTAAATGAGTTAAAAAAAGGACGCGGCACACAGTTTGATCCGTATTTAACGGACGTTTTTCTGGAAATTATTCAAAGCGGTTTTGAATTTACGGATTTTCCTCAGTTTGAATTCGAAGAGGAAGCAGAACAGAAAAAGACAAACGAAGCAGACGCTTTCATAGTAGAGGTCTGCCGGAAAACAGAAACGGATATTCATAAACAAAAGGATGTGGATTTCCTGACCGGCCTTCTCATTCGCAAGTCCTTTGAAGATCAGGTAAATGCGTATCTGGATAATTCCTTAAACCGCGGCGTCATGTTTTTGATGGACGTAGATAATTTTTTATATGTCAATAAGAATTACGGACATATTGCCGGAGATCATATCATCTGCCGCTTGGCGGACACCATTCGGTCTCATGCGGAGGCGGATTCCCTTTTGTGCCGTATCAGCGGAGACGAATTTGCCATATTTTATCCCAACGAACGGACGGAAGAATGGATCGCGGACGTGGCAAAATCTATTCTGGCAGATTTTCAAAAAGCAATCAGCGACATTGATACGGACCATAGGATTTCGGTCTCTATCGGAATCTCCTGCTCTAAAAATCCACGGGAGCGATGCAAGAATCTGCTTCAACAATGTGATAAGGCCCTTTACCACGTAAAAAACAACGGCAAAAATTCTTACCAGCTTCTGCAGCGGGATTCTGAGGCCTTCAGCGAAAGTCAGAACAAGGGCTTTCAGATTGACATTGCGCAGTTAAAGAGCCACCTGACGGAAGAAGCTCCCGCAATGGGCGCTTATTCCGTGGATTATGGCAATTTTGAAAAAATATACCGCCTGATCGCTCGCAGCTTAAGCCGTAATAAAAAGGATGCGCAGATTATCCTGTTTTCCATCACCGAAAATATTCATGGCACCATGGAGATCAGCGACTTGAATGACGCTATGGATGTTCTGGAGCGCTGTATTGTAGGCTCCCTGCGAAAGGGAGACGTTACCTCCCGCTACAGCAGCTCTCAGCAGGTGGTTATCATGATTGACAGCAACCGGGAAAACGGGCATATGATCGCGGAACGCATCATTGCCAACTATTGCCGCATGTATGACAATTATAATCTGGATCTTGTGTACAATATTGAAGAGATTCTTGCAAAAACCAAGTAGTCAGTTCGCAACAGCTCAGCCGCATTGATAAAAGTATCTGCTTCGGAGCCGGAAAATTACAACGCCTTTTTCTTCCATCTTCCGACCCGATAAAATATATAGGTAATCACTGCTCCCAGCACCCATGCGCACAGCAGCGAAATCCACAAGCTCTCGTATCGACCTTGGGGCAGCTGGGGCGTTTTGGTTAAGTTTACCAGGCCGTACACCAGCGGAACGCGAATAGCCACCGTAGTCACCAGAGAAATCCACATGGGAGTTACCGTATCTCCTGCTCCGCGCATGACCCCGGACAGACTTTGTGTTACCGCCATGGCGATATAGCCCACGGCCAGGATTTTCATCATATCCGCACTCAGCTGGGCCAGCTCCTTCGTATTCGTAAAAATCCCCATCAAATACGGCCCGAACAGCAGGATTAAGCCGGTGATCACCGCAGAAGTACAGACGGCAATCAGCGTACCCTGCTTGGCGCCCTGCTTTACCCTGTCCATCTGCCTGGCACCCACGTTCTGTCCGGCGTAGGTGGTCATGGCCGTGCCGAAAGAGAAATTCGGCATCATGGCAAAGCCGTCCACCCTCATAATGATAACGTTTGCCGCAATAATCATCTCTCCGAAGCTGTTGGTCAGAGACTGCACCACCACCATTGCCAAAGAGAAAATAGCCTGCGTGATACCGGAGGGCAGGCCCAGCCGGATCACCGTCATCATGGTCTTCTTCTCCGGCTTCAGATATTGAAGCTTAAAATCAAAAAACTCCGTCATCTTCTTAAGCTTTATCACGCACAGCACGGCAGAAATCAGCTGGGCGATCACCGTGGCCAGCGCCACGCCGGAAACACCCATATGCAGTCCGGCCACAAACCATACATCCAGCACAATATTGATTACCGTGGCAATCAGCAGATACACCAGCGCAGACAGGGAATCCCCCAGTCCCCGCAGAATCCCGCATAAAATATTATAATAAGCAAGTCCGAGAATCCCCCACAGCAAAATCATCAGATACGAGGTACACCAGTCAATAATGCTTTCCGGGGTATCCAGAAGCTCCAGCACCGGACGGATTGCAAAGGTGCCCACAATCATCAGCAAAATGGATGCTATGGCTGTCAGCGTGATCGTGCTGCCAATGGTCTTAGACAGATTTTCCCTGTCTTTTGAACCGTAATACTGAGAAACCATGATACCGGCGCCCATAGAAATTCCCACAAACAATACCAGCAGCAGATTAAAAATCGGGCTTGCGCTCCCCACCGCCGCCAGGGCATTATCCCCCTCATACTTTCCCACCACAATACTGTCTACCGTATTATACATCTGTTGGGCAATGTTGCCGATTAACATGGGCACCGTAAATACTACGATCCTCTCCCAGGGCTTTCCTTCCGTCATATCCACCTGCCCGAACAGACTTTTTATCTTTTCTAACATACTTCAACTCCCCTGTTTTCCTGGCTTCGCGTACAAGCAGACTCTGCTTTTATGCGAAAAAGAGTGCCGGCAGCTTTCGATGCCGACACTTTTCTTAAACTTCCAGACATGCCGGCGCAGCCGGCAAAAATGCTCCTTTTAATCTACCTCTACGACCTGCTTCTTGTTATAAGAGCCACAGGCCTTGCAGACTCTGTGGGGCACCGTCAATGCGCCGCACTTGCTGCACTTTACCAGGGTGGGAGCATTCATTTTCCAGTTTGCTCTTCTCTTATCTCTTCTGCTTTTGGAAGATTTATTCTTGGGACAAATAGACATCGTTACACCTCCTTATTCGCGTTAAAAATATCTTGTATCACTGCCATTCGCGGGTCGGGAACGAACGTATCGCATCCACAGTCCCTCTCGTTCAGATTCTGTCCGCACACGGGACAAAGTCCCTTGCAGTCTTCCCTGCACAGAATCTTTGCAGGCCAGTTTCCAATGATTTCATTGTACACAAAAGTCTCCGCATTCAACTGGTAGCCTTCCATGAAGCTTAAATCATCAATGATCTCTTCATCCGGCGTTACCTCCGGGGAAGTTACAAGCCGGTCAAACGAAAGATCAAGCTCCGTCAAAGCTTCCTGCAGACATCTGTCACAAACAGTCTTAAACTTTAGCCTTACGCTCCCCTCAACCCTTGCCTTGCCATTCTCCACATGAGAAAATCGGAAAGACACCGGGGTCTTTTCCAGGATCTCAAAGCATCCCGCTCCGCTCCTGAAATCATTCATTTCAAGGGGCACCTCCATGCTGACCTGTCTGCCCTCATATGTGAACACATCGGATAAATTCACTAACATAGCGACTCCTGTCCGACTCCTGTCGTACACTGGTGCGGTTTTTCTTCACACATTGATTCATTATACATAGAAGGAAGCAATTTGTCAACCGAATTTTTTGTCTATTCCTTATCTGCTCTTTCATCTGCTCTTTCGGGCTCCGATCCTTCGGCCTGTATTTCCTCAGCCGCTTTCACGTATTTCTGCAGTCGTTCATTCATCTGCTTTGCGTCTTTGGCTGACTTTCTCCAGGAGATTCCTGAAACAACGGCAAAAATAATAGCAATCGAAACCAGCATGGCGAAAATACTCAGTGTTTCCTTTGGATTATACCAATGAAACATAATGCCGGAAGCCATTACGATTACATTCACTGCCACATAATGGATGCCAGTTCTCACCGCGATTTCCGCCTTTCCCATAGACCTGTCCCAGGGATAGATCAGCGAAAGCAGCGTAATCACTCCGGCTACCGCTACAATCTGCCAGAGCGTCACTGTTTCAATTCTTTCCGTGGGATTCACCACCGTAGTAAAAAAGGCCACCACAATCACCATGCAGGAAGTTATCATACTGAAAACGTTAAATAAAAATCCTATTTTTCGTTTGAACATTTCGTCCCTCCTAAAGCCCCAGCTTCTTCTTCAGGTCAGGCACATACTGCCTTGATACAATCAGCTTTTCCCCGTTTTCCATGCAGACCTCAAAACGCCCGTTGAATGCCGGACAGATATTCTTCACCCTTGCCAGATTGATAATCGTAGATTTGGACGCTCTGAAAAAATCGGTATTTTCCAACTGCTTTTCCAGCTCATAAAGCTTGCTTTTCGTATCGAAAACCTCTTTCTCCAGACAGGCAAACACCTTGTTATCCACCGCCTCAAAATAATAAACATCTGACGGCTTTACCTGAAAAATCTTATCTTCCTTAGATACCGTCAGCTTTTCCCGCCCTGTTCTTAAAGAATAGATCAGCTTCAGCAGAGACTCATCCACCGCTCTGCAGCGGATGATAATCTCTTCTTCCTCTTCCGGCGGACACTCCTGTATCGTTATTTTCATGCTCCCTCCATGTTACTGTCTTACTGCAAGCCCTGACAATTCGTAAATCGGGAAGAATTGCCGACCGGCTAACGGTCCTTCAGCTTCCGCTTTCTGTTTACCAGCGCTGCCGCGGCTATGGCTATTATACCATAAAACAGTAAGATTGCCACCTGCTGCCAGGGCAGAATCTCCTTTTCTCCAAAAAACAGTGTGATCCCCATTTCCTTTCGAAAAACATCCGCAGCCATATCCGGCAGCCCGGCAAAGGTTTTTCCGATGGCCTCTTCCGTACAGACGGACCACATCATGGACGTGCCGTGCAGCACAGGTATACATTTTAATACCCCTTGTATGCTTTCCGACAGGGAGCCGATAGAAAGATATATTCCTCCCAAAAAGCCCACCAGCGTTCCAATCACGGTGAGCAGACCGCTCCAGGCGCTGTCACTGTGAACAAAAAGCGCCAGCAGATAGCCCAGCGATGAAAACGTAAAAGCGCACAGGGCAATTATCCCCACCAGCTTAAAAAGCGTGTCTGCCCCTAAAAGACCATATCCGCCGGCCAGAAAATAAATTTCCCCTATTGTCAATGTCAGCACACACATTCCCGTACCCACCAGCCACGCCGCAAATATGTAGCCAAGAGACAGCTTCACCCTGTTGACAGGTGTCACATAATACGCCATAATGCGCTTTCTGGTCTCATCCTGCACCATACTCCCCAGCACGGTCATCGTCACCGTCACCGAATTTACCACCAAAATTCCCCCAAGGGTCCAAAGCTGTACCAGATAAGCGGCATTTTTCTCATCTAAGGCTCTGTCCCGCTCTCCGCCCAATTCTCCTAAAATATCTACCAGTCCGTCACTGTGCAACCTTCCTAAAAAAAACACCATCAGCATCAACACGATCAGCATGGACAGCACAGAAAAAAACACTGCTGCCCGGTCTCTTAAGAAAATTCTGCAATTCCTTTTTATCAAATATAATACGGTTTCCATTTTTATACCCCCTGTCCGCTTTGGCGGACTTAAATTCAATAGTTGAAAGCGCTTTTCTTTCAACCTTCCTCCTTATTCCGTAAGCTTTTTGCCCGTCACATTTAAAAATACGTCGTCCATGGAGCCCTGGATCACTTCAAACCCGGATATGTCAGCTTCCACCTGCCTTAAAAGCGGCAGCGCTGCCATGCTTCCGGACAGCTCTGCAAGCACCGGCTCCGACTCCTGCGCGGACATTGCCTCAAATGACTCGCTTCTGTTTTCCAGGCCCGCTTCTGCCAGCATCCCTTTCACCGCCTCAAGCCTTCCCGGCTTCGCCCACAGCCTCAGCTTATCCCTGGCATATTTCTCCTTCAATTCAAAGGGCGTTCCGAATTCCTTAAGCTTCCCGCTGTCAATAATGGCAATATGCCCTGCCCTGGCAGCTTCCTCCATATAATGCGTCGTAAGGAAAATCGTCATGCCATCCTCCCTGCGCAGATCCTCCAGGCTCTCCCAAACCAGCTTTCTTGTGGCCGGGTCCAGCCCCGTAGTGGGCTCATCCAAAAACAGCACCTTCGGCGTATTGATCAGGGCGGCTCCCAGCTCGCACCTCCGCTTCTGCCCTCCCGACAGCTTCTCATAGCGCCTGTTGTAAATATCCTCCAGCTTCAGTCTGTCACGGACCCGTTCCACCTTCTGCTTCCGCTCCGTCCCGGCATATCCATACAGGGATGCCCGCACATACAGGTTTTCCTTCACGGTCAGCTTTTCGTCCAGGCAGTTTCCCTGCCATACTACGCCGATGCTTTCCCTGATTCTTTCATCCTCCTTTCCCAGCCTGAAGCCGCAGATCGTAATTTCTCCTGCCGTTGGCGCAAAAAGAGTACAAAGCATATTGACGGTGGTAGACTTCCCCGCTCCATTGATTCCCAGAAATCCAAAGAGTTCGCCCTTCTCCACCGCAAAGTCGATGTCGTCCACCGCTTTCACTTCCTTAAAATACTTTTTCAGACCCTTCACTTCTATGATTCGGTCCATGTATCTTCCTCCTGTCCGTTCTGATCCCGGAGTCAGCCCGGCCCATCCCAAGGCCGGCGTCCTCCTTTAGCCGTCAGCATACAGTACTTCCTGTTTTCCTGCAAGGAATTTTCGATAAGCTGCGTTTTCGAAGCGGTAAGCTGCAGCTGCAGCTCATCTTTCCGAAAGCCGCTTGACCACATGGAAGGCACTTGCTATAATAATTTTATCATTTTTAAATTGAATAACAGACAGGAGGGTTTCAAATGGGTTTTTTACAAGGTAAGACAGCAATCATCACAGGCGGAGGACGAGCTGTCCTTTCAGACGGCACCTGCGGCTCTATTGGCTACGGAATAGCCACCGCCTACGCAAAGGAGGGCGCTAATCTGGTCATCACCGGGCGAAATGTAAAAAAGCTGGAGGATGCAAAAGAAGAATTAGAGCGTCTCTATGGAATCAAGGTATTGACCATGGCCGCCGACGTTTCAGCGGATTCCGATAATGAAACCGTGGTAAATGAGGTAGTTCAAAAGACCATGGACACCTTTGGGAAAATTGACGTACTGATCAACAATGCCCAGGCATCCGCTTCCGGCGTAACCCTGGCCGACCACACCACGGAGCAGTTTAACCTGGCCCTCTACTCCGGTCTTTACGCTGCGTTTTATTACATGAAGGCCTGCTATCCTCATTTAAAGGAGACCAAGGGCACCGTGATCAACTTTGCTTCCGGCGCAGGTCTCTTCGGCAACTTCGGACAATGTGCATATGCCGCGGCCAAGGAAGGCATCAGAGGACTTTCCAGGGTAGCAGCCACCGAGTGGGGAAAAGACGGGATTAACGTGAATGTCATCTGTCCCCTGGCCTGGACGGCACAGCTGGAGCAGTTTGAAAAGGCATACCCCGATGCCTTCAAGGCAAATGTACACATGCCTCCCATGGGCCATTACGGCGACGTGGAAAAGGAAATCGGCCGGGTCTGCGTACAGCTGGCTTCACCTGATTTCAAGTATCTCTCCGGTGAAACCCTGACCTTAGAGGGCGGCATGGGCTTAAGACCTTAAGCGATCCTTTGATGTGTTGATATAAGTTAAGCGGCATAACCCCTGTTACAGGCGCTGTGCCGCTTATATTATTTCTGCTTTTTTAAGTCTTGTTTTAAAATGCTTGTTTGTACAGCTCAACGACATCCGCCCTCGTTGTTTTTCTTGGATTCACTGCAATATTTCCGCTCTTCATGGCATCGTCAGCCATCGCTTCAAAATACTCCGCCTTCACACCGGCCTCCTTCAGACAGGGCGGAATGCCCAGCTCCCTGTTCAGGAGCCGCAGTGCTTCCGCCAGCATGGAAGGCACAAATTCTTTTTCGGAAACCGGAGCTTCTGCTATGCACCGATAAATATCATAATATTTCCCCTGCGCCGCCTGTTCATTATATGCTGCCACCGTGGGAAGCAGAACCGCATTGGCCATCCCGTGAGGTACATTGAAATATGCGCTGACCGGGTGGCTCATGGCGTGTACATTTCCCAGCCTGGCATGAGAAAATGCAATGCCCGCAAACAATGATCCCAGCAGCATGGTCTCCGCCTCCTGATTGCGGTCCGCCACATAAGCCCGGAGGCTGCTTCCAATCATCTGCAGGGCTTTCAGGGCAAACATGTCGGAAAACGGGGAGGCCGCCAGCGAAAGATAGGCCTCCAGGGCATGTACCAGCGCGTCCACGCCGCAGGCCGCCGCCGTTTTCTCCGGGACGCTGGCGATCAGCTCCGGGTCCAGAATGGCACAGGACGGCAGCAGATAGCTGCTGGACACCGACAGCTTGTAATTGCGGCTATGATCAGTAATGACAGCAAAGGGCGTCACCTCCGAGCCGGTTCCCGCCGTGGTGGGGATGGCAATCACCGGCATGATCGGTCCTGGCACCTTACCGCCGCCTTCGTAATCCGTAATCCTTCCGCCGTATACGGCCAGCACGCCTGCTGCTTTCGCCACATCCAGAGGCGAGCCGCCGCCAAATGCCACGATAAACTCCGCGCCGCTTTTTCTGTATATCTCTGCGGCCTTTTCCACGGTCTCCGTACCGGGATTCCCTTCCGTCTCCGTAAACGCCTCGCTTTCTATTTCCGCCGCCTTCAGGGCATCCCGGCATTTTCCCACCATCCCGATTTTCTGTAAGTGGGGACCGGAAATGATCAGCGCTTTTTTCTTTTTAAGCTTTTTCGCAGCCTGCGGAAGCTCCTGCAGGCTGCCCTTTCCGAAAATCACATTCTGTGGTATAGAAAAAGAAAATGTCTTCATCGCGGCACCGCCTTAGCTCAAGGCTTCCACGGAAGCCTTGATAATTTCACAGGCCTGGTCACAATCCCGCCTGTCAATGATCAGCGGCGGGACCATCCGGATAATATGATCTCCGATTGCCGTCAGCAGCAGGTGACGGTGCAGACATTCATGCTTTACCTCCGTACTGCTGATGCCGGCGTCAAATTCCACGCCCACGAGCAGCCCCTGTCCTCTGACTTCCTTCACATGGGGCAGGCTTTTCAGCTTCTCCATCAAATACGTGCCGGTCTCAGCCGCATGTTCCGCCAGGTTTCTGCCCAGCAGCTCCTCGATCTCCGCCAGGGCCGCCGCACAGCTGACCGGATGCCCGCCGAAGGTCGTTCCGTGGGAGCCCGGAGAAAATGCCTTTGCCACCTCCTCCGTGGCACAGATGGCCCCGATGGGCATACCGCCGCCCAGCGCCTTCGCCATGGATACAATATCCGGCTTGATACCGTAATTCATGTAGCTCATGACCTTGCCGGTTCTGCACCATCCTGTCTGCACCTCGTCCAGCAGAAGCAGCATCCCCTTTTGATCACAAAATTCCCGAAGTCCCTTCATAAATTCCTGTGTCGCCGGATGTACGCCGCCCTCGCCCTGCACCGGCTCCACCATGATGGCAATGGTATTCTCCGTACAGGCATCCTCAAATGCCTGCAAATCGTTGTAGGGCGCATAGGAAAATCCATAGGTCATGGGGCCGAAGCCGATCTGACATCCGTTTCCCGGCTGCCCGGTAGCCGACATGGCACCGAAGGTTCTCCCATGGAAGCCCATTTTCGCCGTCACAATGTGATAACGGTTAGGACCGTATTTTTCGATTCCGTATTTTCTGGCCATCTTAATCATGGCCTCGTTTGCCTCCGTACCGGAATTCTGGAAAAAAATCTTATCCATGCCGATGGTGGTGCAGACCTTTTCCGCCAGGAGCGCCTGGGGGATGGTATACGGATAATTAAATGTGTGCATCAACGTCCTGGCCTGCTCTACCACCGCCTCCACTACCTTTTGATTGCAGTTACCCGCCGCATTGACGGCTATGCCCGCGTAAAAGTCAAGATATTTTTCTCCCTTTTCGTCATAGATATACTGCTCCCTGGCTGTCTCTGCCAGAAAGTCAAATCTCTCATAGGTCTCTATCATATATTTGCTGACCTTGTCTTTAATGTCTTGTGCCGTTAAACCCGTATCTGCCAGTTTCATCTCTTCAAATTCCTCCTGCTGCTGTTGTTATTTTATTTTCTGCTGCTTTATTCTCCTTGCTTTTTCCCCGCCCGCTGCCTTCTGGGGTCCTGCTTTTCCCCTGATCTGCTGCTTTTCCCGGATACTTATTCCCCGGCCTGCCCCTTCCCTGCGGGCTGCTGATTCAGCTCCAGTCCTGAATGCTCCGCCGGCGTAATCATCTCCGGCGTAATCAGCCCCTTGATCAGCAGATACTGCTCGATGATTTTCACGCAGTTGTAAACCCCTGCTTTTTCACTGTTCAGCGTCATGTCATAATTCACCGGATTGGTCCAGTAATTCCCGTGAGTATAGTATTGATAATACTGGGCCCGGTACTTATCGGTCCGGGTGATGGTTGCATGAGCGGTTTCCTCCGTCACCCCCATGCGCTCCATTGTCCTGCGGACGCAGAACGCTCTGGGTGCCTCGATGTAGACACTGACCACGTTGGGACGGCCCCTGAGTACGTAATCGGCGCATTTCCCCACAATGACGCAGGACTCCGTGTCCGCCAGCTCTTTAATGATGGTACACTGATACTCAAACAGCTTGTCATCCGACACAAATTTTTCATTCCGGGCAATATAATTCCTTGCTCTGGGAAGTCCCTGCAGGAAACCGGACAGGCCTCCATAGTTCCTGATTTTCTCATTTACCTCTTTGAACAGATTCTCGTTTAATCCGCTCATCTGACTGGCCAGCGTAAGTATGCGGTTTTCATAACAGTGAACCCCCAGCTCCTTCGCCAGACACGATGCGATTTCCTTTCCCCCGGAGCCAAAGCCCCTGGCAAATGTAACAATAAAATGATTCATATATGCCTCCCGCTTATCTATCCGGCCAGGTATCTGCTCAGGAATTCTCTGGTCCGGGAATTTTGAGGATTGGTGAACAGCTGCGCCGGCGGCGCATCCTCCACCACATATCCACCGTCCATAAAGATTGTCCTGGTGGACACATCTCTTGCAAACGCCATCTCATGAGTGACAATCACCATGGTCAGCCCGGTCAGGGCCAGCTTCTTCATCACATTCAGCACCTCGCCCACCATCTCCGGGTCCAGTGCGGAGGTGGGCTCGTCAAATAAAAGCACCTCCGGATTCATACAGAGAGATCTGGCAATAGCAACCCGCTGCTTCTGTCCCCCTGACAGCTGGCTCGGCCGGGCATGAATATAAGGCGCCATGCCCACTGCCTTTAAATGGGTGATTGCCCGGTCAAAGGCCTCTTCCTTCGGCAGATGCAGTACTTTCCTGGTACAGAGCATACAGTTTTCCAGCACCGTCATGTTGTGAAACAGATTAAAGGACTGAAATACCATGCCCACCCTGGACCGATATTCATTGATTTCTCTCTGCACGTCCCGAAGCTCCGTGCCCTTAAACAGGATTTTCCCGGAGGTCTGGCGCTCCAGCCGGTTGATACAGCGAAGCAGCGTGGATTTTCCCGATCCCGAAGAGCCGACAATGCAGATAATCTCACCCTCATGGACATCCATATCAATTTTTTTAAGTACCTCGTGATCTCCAAAGGACTTACGCAGATCCTGAACAGAAATAATCGTCTCGCCCATATCAAATCTCCTTAATCGTTATCCATATATTCCACCGCCAGCGCATAATCCAGCTTCCCGCCCATCCTCTTTTCCAGGAACTGAAAGACCTTATTGAACGCAAAGCACAACACAAAATAAATCACTGCAATTACCAGATAAGACTCAAAGTATTTATAGTAATTGCCGCCCACTGTCTTGGCCGCCATAAAAAGCTCCTGCACGGCGATTACATTCAATACGGACGTCATTTTCAGGTTGGTTAAAAAGGTGTTGGCCATCTCCGGAATAATATTTTTAAATGCCTGGGGCAGTACGATATACAGCATGGTTTTCATGGGGGACATTCCCATAGCCCACGCGCCTTCCCGCTGTCCCTGATCAATGGAGCCGATCCCGGCCCTGACGGTTTCCGCCATATAGGCTCCGGTGTTCAAAACCGTAACCAGCACGCCCGCACTTACGGGAGTGATCCCAATATTGGCCTGCCTGATGCCGAAATAGATGATCATTGCCTGCACAATCATCGGCGTATCGCGGAATATCTCCACATACATGGCGGCAATAAATTTCATCAGCCTGATCGGCGCCTTCCTGAGCACAGGATCTCCCCGGCCGATTTTTGCATCCTGAATGATTCCAATCACATAGCCCAGGAGAAAGCCCAGGAGCGTCCCCAGCACCGCGATCAATAACGTAAGTACAGTTCCTTTCCAGAACATACCGGCATATTTTTCAGCCAGGAAAATCATCCACTCAATGGAATTTTCCGGTTTTTCGATTCCAAAAATATTTAATAACATGTCCTTACCTCACTTCATCCTTTTGACGCTGCCATACCCAGTCTGCAGGCTTTGTCCTCCGGGCAGTGTCGGAGTCCTAATTTGCTGCCGGCTGCTGGGTGATCATCCTGCTCATAAGCTCATCCATCTTCGCCTTGTCATTCCAGCCGATGGCATCCATCGCCTCCTGAATCCTGCTGCAGAATTCCGTATCGTCTTTTCTCACGGCAATACATACATTTACCATCTCATCATCGCCGGTAAAGGTGTCATCCGCATCAAGGGTAATAATCACCAAATCGTCGTTGGTCAGCGCCGCCGACTGGGCCGTGGGCAGGTCTACAATGCACACGTCAGCAGTTCCATTGGAAATTGCCATGAAGCACTCGGAGGTGGTTTCATAGTTTGCACCGGTTACCGCTCCTTCTACCTGATCCAGCAGCGGTACCCAGCCGGTGCCTAACTGCGTGGTTACCCTGCATCCGGTTCCTGCCAGTTCGGAAAGCCTGGTCACATTCTCGTAGGCTCCGCCCTTCTTTACCACAATGCAGTTATCCCGGTAATAATACGGCTCCGTAAACCCATAAGACATTTCTCTCTCTGCCGTACGGCCCATGCCGGCAATAATACAGTCATAGTCGCCGGCATCCATGGAAATGCCGATGGAAGACCATTCCACCTTATGTATCTCCAGCTCCATCCCCAGCTCTTCCGCCAGCATCTGCGCCACCGCCACATCGTATCCATACGCGTAATAATCCGACCCGAAAATCGGCACCGCAGTACTCCCGTCCGGCGTGGTATCCGCTTCCTGCGTCCAATTAAACGGAGCATACGCACATTCCATGCCGACCTTCAGCACCTTGCCTTCTCCGGCGTCCTCACCCCCTGCTGCTCCCGTTCCTGCTGTTCCCGCAGGCGTCGATCCGCATCCGCCCAGCAGGGAAACCGCCATCATGCCCACTGTTGCCGCTGCCAAAAATCTCATCTTTTTCATAACATTCCTCCTCCGCTGCCGTGCAGCTCATAAAAAAATTTCAACAGCAAAGGCGCCAGGGAAAGCCTTCCCCAGCGCCTTTGCTGTTATCAGTATTCTACTCAAACCTTGATCATTCATCAACGTGCAAAACGCACAGTCATATTTGTCATTTTGCACAGTAATCCTAGGAAAACATCAGTCTTTTCACCAGAATACAGTTGATTAGATTCAGATATTCCATGTAATCATTCAGCTCCATGCCCAGAAGCTCTTCTATCTTGTTCAGGCGGTACTGCAGGGAATTCCGGTGAATGAACAGCGCCTCCGCCGTTTTCCCCACGCTGAACCCGTTCATATAATAGGCCAGCAGCGTATCCTGCAGGAATGTGCCGTTTGCATGGTCATATTCCTCCAGCTTCCGCAGCTTTTCATTGCAGTAACTCAAAATCTCCGCCTGGTTTCCGCTGTTGAACATATACTTGTATATTCCCATGGAGCTGGCGCTCAATACCTTTTTGTTCCGGGGATTCGGCAGCAGCTCCTTCCTGGCAATGAGATTTTTAGCCTCCTGATAACTCTGTCCGAAATCCCGTGGATCCCGATACGCCGCTCCCAAAATGCAGGTACTCCTGATCAGCCCCTTAAACTGAGGCCTGTCGTCCAGCCTGCGGAGCAGCTGCTCCAGCTCATGCTCGATCTCCTTATTCTCCTGTGCTTCAAACAACAGTACGAATTTATTCAGGAAACGCATAAACATAAAGCTGCCCTTCATGCTGTTTATTTCCCGATTCATGCAGTCTGCATAGTATTCATAGGTATGTTCATCCTGTTCCAGATTGACACCATATTTTCGGTCAATGACAATCACTCCCACCCGATAGGGTCTGGAAAAATCCAATCCAAACTGACCGGAAATCTTTTCCACATATTTGTCATTGATTTCATAGCCAAACAACAGATTATAAAGGTAATCCCCTGTTTTTTTATTTTCCATCCCGGTCTGTATAATCAGGCTGCCGATACTCTGCGCAATATCCACGAATGAGGCGCCTTCCCAGCGGACAAAAAATAAAGGCAGCTCCAGCTCATTCGCCCGTTCAATCATCCTCTCCGGCACCTCTTCCCTGTCATTCGCCACGGAGACGGCCAGGCCGGAAATTCCCAGCTCATTCAGCTCTTCCATACTGCGCGCTGCCTCTTCAAAGTCAAATCTGATATAATCCACCACGATCAGCGCAAAATTCCCCTGATTCATATGATCCGCATAGGGTCTGGTCTGAACCATATAGGTCCACGACACCACGCGGTGAAGTCCCTTTTCCCCGGCAATCAGCTGCATACCATCCAGCTTCAGGTTTAAAACATCTTCGCAGGTAACCATATATCGCTCCCTCCCGGATTCCGCTCTGCGAAATCTCACAAGCCTCAAGCAGGCCGGTCAGCCTCTTTGATCAGGAATATCCTCCTTGCATTCTGCCACGGCAGCCTTCATACTTTTCACATACTTGTAAATTTCCGGCCCTGCCTGCTCCCCGTATTTTGCAATCAGCTTCACGATGGCGCTTCCCACGATGGCTCCGTCGGACACTGCCGCCATCTTCCGTGCCTGCTCCGGGGTGCTGATGCCAAAACCGATGGCACAGGGTACGTCTGTCACCCGGCGGATGCTCTCCACAATGGCCCCCAGATCCGTTTTAATCTCGCTGCGCACACCGGTGACTCCCAGGGAAGAGACCACATAGATAAAGCCCTTCGCCTCGGAAGCAATCTCCCGGATCCTGTCCTCGGAGGTGGGCGCGATCATAGAGATTACCGCCACATTGTGCGCATTTGCAGGCCCCTCCATCTCCTGCTTTTCCTCATAGGGCATATCCGGAACAATCACGGCATCCACGCCCAGCTGCTCACATTTTGTAAAAAAGCTGTCATAACCATAGTGGAATACCGGGTTGGCATAGGTCATAAAGGCCAGAGGAATGTGGGACCTTTCCCTGACTCTGCGAACGATTTCAAAAACCCCGTCCGTGGTCATGCCGTTTTTCAACGCCCGGATATTGGCATCCTGAATGACCACGCCTTCCGCCGTGGGATCGGAGAAGGGAATGCCAATTTCAACCAGATCCGCCCCTGCCTGCTCCATCTTAAGAATGTATTCCACCGTCCGGTCCGCCGTGGGATCCCCTGCGGTCAAAAAGCAGATAAAAGCCTTTTTATTGGGGGTGTCAAACACCCTGCTCAGATTATTTTTTAACATGCTCCTGTCACTCCTTTGTCTTATCGGACTTTTAATCATGGATTTCTACGCCCCGGTATCTGGCAATGGCCGCCACATCCTTATCTCCCCTGCCGGACAGACAGATGATAATGCTCTGCTCCGGGCTGTAATTCTTTGCAATCTTCCGTACATGAGCCACGGCATGAGCGCTCTCCACGGCACAGATAATTCCCTCCGTCCTGGCAATATACTCAAAGGCATCCACCGCCTCGTCATCAGTAACGGGCACATACCGCGCCCTGCCGATGTCATGGAGGTGCGCGTGCTCCGGCCCGATTCCGGGATAATCCAGCCCGGCAGATATGGAATACACCGGTGCAATCTGCCCGTACTCATCCTGACAGAAATAAGATTTCATACCGTGGAAGATTCCCGGCGAGCCCGTGGCAATGGTGGCCGCCGTCAGCGCCGTATCCACGCCCTTCCCCGCCGCTTCGCAGCCAATCAGCTCCACGTCCTGATCCCCGATAAAATTCCAGAACATACCCATGGAATTGCTTCCCCCGCCCACGCAGGCCACCACTGCTGCCGGAAGCTTTCCTTCCTTTTCCAGAATCTGCTGCCGGGCCTCCCGACTGATCACACTCTGGAAATCCCTGACAATCATGGGAAAGGGATGAGGCCCCATCACAGAGCCGAGGACATAAAGGGTATCGTTTACTCGGTTGGTCCACTCCCGCATACACTCGTTGACCGCGTCCTTCAAGGTCTGGGTGCCCGTGATAACAGGATGCACCCTGGCCCCCAGCAGCTCCATGCGGTATACATTCAGCGCCTGACGCTCCGTATCCTCCTTCCCCATGTAAATCTCACATTCCAGCCCTAAAAGCGCCGCGGCCGTAGCCGTAGCCACCCCGTGCTGCCCGGCTCCCGTCTCAGCAATGATCCTGGTCTTGCCCATTTTTTTGGCCAGCAGCGCCTGCCCCAGCACATTGTTAATTTTGTGAGAGCCGGTATGATTTAAATCCTCGCGTTTGAAATAAATTTTCGCTCCGCCCAGATCCCTTGTCATTTTCTCCGCATAATACAGCAAAGAAGGCCTGCCCGCATATTCATTCAAAAGCCTGTTCAGCTCGCCGGTAAACTCCGGATCGTCCTTGTAATGCTCATAGCTCTCTTCCAGACGGATCAGCTCATTCATCAGTGTCTCCGACACATACTGTCCGCCGTGATTTCCGTAACGTCCTCTGCTCATAATATCCTCCCCGTTATCTTTTTCTGTTACCTCTTTCTGTATTCTCTTACCGTTTTTTCACCCTGCATTCTTTTCCTGCACCCGACATGCTTCCGGCAGCACAAACAATATCAAATTCTTTTTACGTATAGGAACTCATCAATTCTTTCACTTTTTGTATTTTCTGCGGATCCTTATACCCGTCCGTCTCCACGCCGGAGCTTAGATCCACCGCATAGGGATGCAGAAATTCCGGCAGCTCTCTCAGGTTTTCCGGCGTCAGTCCTCCTGCCAGAAAATACTCTCTGTCCACACCCGCCAGCAGCCGCCAGTCAAAGGTAATTCCGCTTCCCATGCCGCTGTCAAACAGCAGCCAGTCCGCCCCGGAATCCAGCCAGGCCTCCACGTCATACCTGCTCTTAACCCTGACGGCCTTGATTACCGGCCTGTGAGTCATCGCCTGAATATACCGTATATCCTCTTCGGATTCCTCCCCATGAAGCTGGGCAATGTCTATAACCCCTCTTTCCAGCAGGGCGATCACCTCCCCGCAGGGGGCGTCTACAAAAACCCCCACCGCCCGAATCCCCGGATCCAGGTCTTTTTTCAAAAGAGCCGCCTGCTCCGCCGTCACAAAGCGCCTGCTCCTTTCCCAGAACACAAAGCCGATAAAATCCGGTCGGATCCTGTTGACCGCCGCAATATCCTCCGGACGGGTCAGCCCGCAAATTTTGATTTTCATACTAATTTCACGCTAACCTTTCAACTCCCGCAACAGCCCTGCCTTGTCCGGACTGCGCATCAACCTCTCCCCAATCAACACCCCGTCAATGCCGTTTTCTTCCAGTCTGGCAATGTCCTCTCTGGTCTTCATGCCGCTCTCCGACACATACAGAATATTCCCAGACACCATACTGCGCAGACGAACGGAATTTTCAATGTCAACGGTAAAGTCCTTCAGGTTACGATTGTTGATGCCGATGATCCCGGCATTTGCCGCCAGTGCCATTTCCACCTCCCGCTCATCGTGGGCCTCCACCAGCGCCGACAGCCCCAGCTCCCTGGCTATCCCTCCGTACTCGGAAAGCTGCCCCGGACTTAAAATGGCACAGATCAGCAGGATTGCGTCTGCCCCTATGGTCCTGGCCTGATAAATCATATATTCATCCACTGTAAAGTCCTTGCGCAGCAAAGGAAGGGAAACCTTCCTGCGAATCTGGAAAAGGTAATCATTGCTTCCCCTGAAATAAAAGGGCTCTGTCAGCACGGAAACCGCGTCCGCTCCTGCGGCCTCATATTCCTCTGCAATCTCCAGATAGGGGAAATGCTCCGCAATCACCCCCTTTGAAGGGGACGCCTTCTTTACTTCGCAGATAAAGCTCATGTCCGGCTTCGCCAGCGCCTTTTCAAAGGGAAAGTCCTCCCCGCCTTCTTCCTGACGGCGGGCCTTCGCCTCCGCCGCCAGGGCCTTCATTTCCGACAGCGGCACCCTTCTCTTCTCCGCCTGGATCCGCTCCCTTGTCTTTACCGCTATCTCATCTAAAATCATATTTCGCCTCATTTCTGATTGGACAGCTGCATAAACTGCTTCAGCTTTCTTAACGCCCTGCCGCTGTCTATAGTTTCCTCCGCCAGCTTCACGGCCGCTGTCAGACCGGCTGCTTTACCCGCAACAAATAATGCCGCTGCTGCGTTCAATACCGCCGCATCCCGCTTTGCGCCCCGCTCTCTTCCCTCCAGGATGGAACGGGTGATTGCCGCATTTTCCGCCGGCGTGCCGCCCAGAAGATCTCCTTTTTCGCCGCGTCTTAAGCCCACGCTTTCCGGGGTGACGGTGATCATCTGGGTCTTTCCTTCCTTAAAACAGCAAATATCCGTAGGTCCACAGATTGAAATCTCATCCAGCTTTTCCAACCCGTATACCACCATACCCCGCTTTACGCCCAGGCTCAGAAGTACCTTGGCCATGGGCTCCAGCAGGCTTCTGTCGTAAACCCCCATCACCTGCATACTGGCTCTGGCCGGATTGGTCAGCGGTCCTAAAATGTTAAAAACCGTGCGCACACCCAGCTCCTTACGGATCGGTCCCACATGCTTCATGGCGGTATGATATTTCTGAGCAAACAGAAAGCAGATCCCCGCCTCATGAAGCAGTCTGGCGGCCTTATCCGGCTCCACCGAAATATTGACTCCCAGCGCCTCCAGACAATCCGCCGCGCCGGATTTGGAGCTTGCCGCACGGTTGCCATGCTTTGCCACAGGCACCCCCGCTCCGGCAACGATCAACGATGCGGTGGTGGAAATATTAAAAGAATTAGAGCCGTCCCCGCCCGTACCCACAATCTCCATCACCTTCATACCATGTTCTACCGGCAGCGCATGATCCCGCATGGCCTCCGCTGAGCCGGTGATCTCTTCAATGGTTTCCCCCTTCATAGACAGGGCCGTCAGGTAGGCGCTCTTCTGCACATCACTGGCCTCGCCGTTCATAATCTCGTTCATCACCGCCTTAGCCATCTCATAACCGATGTCCTGCTTCTTCGACAGCCTGACAATCGCCTCGCCTATTTTTTCTTCTCCGCTTTCCTGCTTATTCTTATCTCCGCCCTCCGGTTTTCTCCCTTCTCCGTTTTCCTGCTTTCTTCCTTCTCCGCTCTCCTGCTTTCCGCTTTCTTCCGACGGCTCTTCTTCCCAGCAGATCACCCTCTTTTTGCCCAGAAAGTTTTCCATGATCCGATACCCCTCCGGTGTCAGCACGGATTCCGGATGAAACTGCACGCCGTACACGGGATATTGGGCATGCTCCACCGCCATGATCTCCCCATCATAGGTCCTGGCCGTCACCCGCAGGATGTCGGAATCCAGCGGCAGCTCCGCCGCCAAAGAATGATAGCGTGCCACCGTAATTTCCCTCTTCATTCCCCGAAATAACACACTGTCCGTATCCAGCGCCGCCAGGGACTGCTTCCCGTGCATAAGCTGCTTCGCATAAGTAACCCTGGCTCCGAACACCTCACAGATAGCCTGATGCCCCAGGCAGATTCCAAGAATGGGAATCCGGCCAGCCAGGCGCCTGACCAGCTCTTCACAGATTCCTGCGTCTGCAGGCCTGCCCGGTCCCGGCGATAAAATAATATGACTGGGCGCAAGGGCCTCAATTTCCTCCACCGCCAATTCATCATTGCGTACCACCTTCACTTCCGGATTCACCGAGGCGGTAAGCTGGTATACGTTATAAGAAAAACTGTCATAATTATCAATCAAAAGAATCATCTTTCAATCCCTCCTGTGCCGTCTCAATCGCTTCCTTCACCGCCGCTGCTTTCTGAATACATTCCCTGTATTCCTTCTCCGGCACGCTGTCTGCCACAATGCCTGCCCCGGAACGGATGAATACCTTCCCGTTCTTGGAAAAGGCCAGCCGGATGGCAATACAGGTATCCAGACTGCCGGTAAAGGAAATGTAACCGATGGCTCCGCCGTAAATGCCCCGCTTGTTATTCTCCAGTTCATTGATGATCTGGCAGGCCCTGAGCTTGGGGGCTCCCGACAGGGTTCCCGCCGGCAGGATGGCATCCACCGCATCCAGCGCATCCCGGTCCTCTCGGATGATGCCGCTGACAGTGGATCCCAGGTGCATCACATGAGAATACCGTTCCACGGACATATATTTCTCCACCTGCACCGTCCCCACGCGGCTGAGCTTCCCGATGTCGTTCCTCCCTAAGTCCACCAGCATGTTATGCTCCGCCCGTTCCTTTTCGTCCGCCCGCAGCTCCTGCTCCAGCAGCCGGTCTTCCTCTTCCGTCCTGCCCCGTGGCCTGGTTCCCGCCAGCGGAAAAGTATATAGCTTATCCTGCTCCAGCTTTACCAGTGTCTCCGGGCTGGCTCCGGCAATCTCGCCGTCCGCACCTGAAAAGTAAAACATATATGGGGACGGATTCTTGATTCTCAGCACCCGGTAAGCGTCCAGCAGGCTTCCTTCCATCTCCGCCTCCAGCCGGTTGGAAAGCACCACCTGAAAAATGTCCCCTTCCCGGATATAGCCTTTGGCCTTTTCCACCATTCCGCAGTATGCCGCCTCGTTAAAAAGGGGACGAAAATCCGATTTCAGCTTCAAGGGATCATCTACCGCCTTCTCCCCTCTGCGGATCATCTGCTTCATTTCTTCCAGCTCCAGAATTGCCCGGTGATAATTTGTCTCCAGATCATCCGTCTTCACATTGACAATCAGCAGCAGCCTCTGCCTTTCATTGTCAAAGGCTATTACCTTGTGAAACAGCATCAGGTTTACATCTTGAAAGCCCTCCTGATCTTCCGCATCCAACTCCAGCTTAGGTTCTGCATACTTAATATAATCGTAAGAGAAATACCCCACCAAACCGCCTGTAAAGGAAGGCAGAGCTCCCAGCCTGGGACTGCGGTTCTCCCGGATCAGATTACGGATACAGCTACGGACGTCCTCTTTAACTGTCTGCACTGCCAGCGGCGTCTTGATTTTCACCGTACCATCGCAGCAAGTGAGCTCCAGCGCCGGGTCATATCCCAAAAAGGAATACCGGCCCCATCGCTTCTCTGCATCCACGCTTTCCAGCAGGAAAACATGTCTGCTGACCTTCTTCAAAATCCGCAGCATTTCCAGGGGCGTGCAAATGTCCGCAAGCATCTCCGTGCAGACGGGGATCAGTCCGTAATCTCCCTGTGCCGCCAGTTTTTTACATTCCTCCAGTGTCAGGTTTGTCTTCATGAGCAAATCTCCTTTCCTGTCTGCGGCCTGGCTTCCTGCTGTATTCACGTAAACAGGTTCGAACGGCTTCCCTTCAGACCTGATTCCGTTTATCCACGCAAAAAAGTCCCTGGCAGAATCATTTTGTTCTGCCAAGGACGAGAATACAATTTCCCCGCGGTGCCACCTTGCTTCGTCTAATAAGACGCTCTCTTAAGATACTATGTACATAAAGTGTACCATTATATCCCTGCCACCTCACGCGTGCCTCACGTCGCAGTATACTCAGAAAATCAGATTAAATCCCCGTTTTCTTTTCGCCGCGCCCTCCGTGGTCCATTTAACAGCCTGCGTTCCGACCTTTCTCAGCCTCCGGTCTCTCTGTAAGTGCACGCACCAAGTCGTTACAAAACAAATATCCTGCAGTAACGACCGGCGGCAGCCCTCCCGTTTTCCTATCGGTAAAGCCGCACCGTTTTTATCTCCACATCTACGGTTTATGTCTGCTATTCATTTTTAACATCTTACTCCACACTTAAAAATGTGTCAAGTACTTATTTGCAGAAAAATTTATTTTCTGAATCCCTTCCCGATGAACGGCACCTCAAAAAAGTCTTCCGGATTCTTCCGAATCAAATAGTCAATATAATTTCCCACCATCAGCCCATAGCTGTAATACCCCATTGCATTAGGATGAAAGCCCAGCGCAAAGGTTTTCCTCATTTCCTCATCATAAACCGGTCCGTCATGAGCCATGTCAATCAAATAGGTAAATGAAAACAGCCGGCACATTTTTTTCATTTCATCTGCAATCCCACAAATAACCGGATCTCCCGCCTCTTCCCCCCGCCTCTGCATGGATACCAAAAAAATCCTGGCGTCCTTCTCCATTCTTTTCAGTTTGGAAACAATGCGCCCTATATTTCCAAAAAAAGTATCCGGATTGCTTTCCGGCTCCTCCGGATGAATATCTTCCACACTGCCGACGGGATGGCCGCATACAAAAACGTCATTATTTCCCAAAGCTATAATATATGCCTGATTCCATTGCCAGAAATCATTTTTGTCGGCCCAGCTCTCATAAAATTCTCTGGCTGTCATACCGCCCCTGGAATAATTATGATACACAGTTCCTGTCAGTCGTTCCAGCACCGCAGGCCAGGAGTACTCATACATATCATGATAGATAATATTTCCATCCTCATCATGAGATTCAAATTCTCCCGATGACAGAGAATCACCGATTACCCCGATTTCTTTAAAAATGCCCGCAAACCCGCAGGCCGCCTTCAGATTGTCCAGAGGCTTTTCCCCTGGTGTCAATGTAAATAAATCCAGATTCATTTTGCCCTCCTGTTATTTGTTTTGTCCCATTCCGCGCCGGTAACCTTTTTTAAATCCAGGCCGCGGGTTTCCCCGACAAACTTCCAGATGATCAGAATTGCCCCGATCAACCCCGGAATGGTCAATCCGAGATACATGTAACCAAAGGTTTCCTTAGGGATCAACGGCAGCAGCACAATCGTCACAATCGTCGCCAGTCCGCCGATAATCCCGTTGAGCAGAGTATTGATCACCGTTACGGAAGAACGCAGATTTGTCGGTGAAGATTCCGAAAACATAATGCCGCCGATGGTATCTCCCGCCCCCCAATAGCTGCCCATAAAGCCGCCGATGGCAAAGCCTGTCAGTACCGGCGTCCAGTCCAGCATGGAACTGGCAATAAACGTTCCGTAACAGAGCACCGCCGAGCAGGACATGGCAATAATCGTGATTTTCCTGCCGAACCGGTCTGAGACAAGTCCAGCCGCAAATGTCATCAGAGCATTTCCCAGCGGGTAAAAATACAGTGCCAGCGTAATGGCTTCCTCCGTCATCAGCGCCGCTTCCTTCATAACTGTATTGTAAGTTGCCGTGGCAAGAGACGCGGAATAAAATAAACAACATGCCAGCATCAGGAATCTTAACTGTCGATGCTTAAAGGCAAATTTTACAGCATTGATTATACCGCCCTGGGCATTGCTGTTTTTCTCATCCCTGGTCTGTTTTTCCCTGTCCTCCGGCGAAGTTTTCAGATATTTCACCCTGTTGACCAGAAAGGTATTGGTCTCCTTCGCAAAGAGCAGCGCCGCCAGGGAAAGGACAAAACCAAGAATAGCAGGCACCAGATATACCAGATGCCAGCGTTCGCTCTGATTCTGCATCAGCGTCTCCCGCAGCAAAGGAATGAGCAGTGTTCCCAATATAGCCACAGCTTTTATCAGCGCATAATTGCGCGCGCGGTTCTTCTCACTGGAGCATTCCAAAATGTAAACGCACTGCATGTCATGAGAAACCATGAAGCCCATAAGCGTACCGCCTACCATGTAAACAATAATATTGTCGGAGAGATAGACCAGAAACAGACCCAGTCCCATCATAAAGGTGTTAATAACCAAAAAGGGCTTCCTGCCAAATCGGTCCGCCAGCGGACGGTAAAATACGATCAGCAGCGTCACCGGGTAGGTAATAAAGCCCAGGGCTGAGGACAGGGACAGGCCTTCGCCATACTCCATCCCCATGTTCTGCACAAAAAATTCGTTAATAATGTTAGATTGAAACTGAATGGAAATCGTGGACGCTATCTCGTCAATAATGTAAATCAAAGACAGCACCATAAAAAGATACAGCATATAAAATCGGTTACTTCTTGACTGAAGCTGCTTTTCCCTGCGGATCAGTTCTCTCGCTTCCCGCTCTTTCATGACTTCAACGTTCTTCATCTTTTCCCTTCCTCCTTTGAAAATCGTACACCATGAAATTCTTTGTCATATCCTCCGTGATCTCCAGTTCTTCTGCCAGATTTTGAATCACCTGCAGGAATCCTTCACTTGAATTCCTGCCGCAGAGCAGGCCATGCTTTTCCATATATTTATACCAGAATATATTTAAGACAATTTCATCTGTCGCCAGCGAAACAACGGCATGATTACCGGTACAGGTATAAATATCCCTGGCCCCGGCCCCGCCGCTTTCCCCGTTCAAGCACTGAACGCCGTCAACAATCAGGGTCATCCTCCGATAAGGAAACAGCCTGGAAGCATCGCCAAGCCGATAGGAAAAGATAACCGCGCCCTCCAAATCTATTTTCTCAAAGGTAAAAATATAGACTTTAACGCCTCTCTTTACGGCATTCTCCAGAGCTCCATGCAAAAACTCAAATTCATTCTGCCAGATGGAAAGAGAAATCTCCCCTGCTGCTCCGTCGATCAGCGCTGCCGCCTTTTTGAGGAATTTGTCATAGCCCACTATATTCAACACATAATCCCCGTTTTCTTCCCCGTCAGCCAGACCTTTCAGAAATTCCTCCGCCCTATCAATCGCTTCCTCGCTTTCCTTTTTCATCCGGGCAATCAGCTTATCATATTCCAGAGGTATATAATAATTCGGCTCCCCCTCCAGCCGAATCAGGATCCCCTTCCCTACCAGACGGTTGACCACTTCATACACCAAAGACCTCGAAACCCCGGATAACTTGGCAATCTCGTAGCCGTTTAACATTTTGTTCCGCAAAAGGGTCGTATAGACCTTTTCCTCATTCTGAGAAAAACCCAAACCTTCTAACATAACCGCTCACTTTCTTATAGTAGTCATATCCCTCACCACTATTATAACAAACAATAAAAATCCGTCAAGTATTTGTACAAAATTGCCTTCCCAGACTGGCGCAAAATACCTTTCCTGCGTTCCGGCATATGTGGAAATGCAGCCATAAAAATACCTCTCAGGCAGATTTTGGTTATTTCTAAATTCCCATCATCTACTCAAGAGGTATGATCTCATTTTTGGTAAAAAATTGCCGCTTTCACTTTTTCTTTTCACACGGCGTCCCCCGGCAGCAGCTCCCGGACAGCCCGCTCCCAGCATTCCTCCGGTATTTCCGGCCATATGCACTGCCCTGTTTTCTGCCGGCACAGCTCCATGGCCCGGTCAAGCACGTCTGCATGGTCGATGGCCACACCTTTCAGCATGTACCCGGTAACCTCGCACCAGTACGGCGCATAGGCATCCAGTCCAGACACCCCGATCTGCCGGACGGCCTCTTCCGTATCATACGGAAGGCTGACAAACTCTCGCCCCCAGTCTCCATCTGCGCCTTCAAGAATCATAAACTGAGCCTGTCCGCCGCTGCAGATGGGCACGCCCACCGAGCCTGGGTTCCATATCTTTTTCCCCTGACAGCAGATCTCGCCCTGTACATGGGTATGTCCGCACAGTATATAAGGACTGCTCTCGCTTTCCGCCACTTCCCGAACGGCCTTCCCGCCCGGCAGCAGCTTCTCGTTTACCCTGCGGGGAGAACCGTGACAGATGGTCAAGGTCGGAAGCCCGGAAAAGGAAAGGATCTGACTTATGGGCAGACTTTTGAAGAATTCCAGATCCCGCCCCGTCAGCTGCTCATAAGCATAAAGCAGGCACCCTGACGCGGAGTTGCCCTTTTTATATCCCGCCTCACCCATATTCCGATAATTAAGCATATATTCTTCCCTGTTTCCCCGAATACAGTAACAGGTATACTTACTTTGCAGCTCATACAGATAATCCAGGGTCTCCCGCAAACAGGGAAGTTCACCCGAATAATCCCCCAAAATGATAAATTTGGTAATGCCCCTGGATAACGCATACGCAGTACATTCCCGAAAGGAAGTAATATTTCCGTGAATATCCGCCAAAACAGCCAGTATCATACAAACCTCCATGTCGCGACTTTGCAGTAACTATAATCCGGATGAAAATTAGAAGTACTTTTCAAGCTGACTTCCCATGAAACAGACTCATCTGACGCTCTCCACTACACCAGTATCTCCGTAATAATGCACCGGCGTATTTCCTCTGGAAAAGACCCACATATTCTTAATCTGTCCTTCCAGCTCATCATAGCTCCACTTACGTCTGCTTCGCGCCACGCAGTTAGGGTCATTGACCGAAAATCCCCCCTCGTCATATCCATAAACAACAATAAAATGACCTGCCGCCGTAAAATAGCCGGGGCCCATGGAAAGAATAATAATCTCCCCGTCATCCAACACCGTCTTCATCTCACTCTCAGACGCCTTTGGCTGCCGCACCCGGATTCCGTATTCCGACGGCATCTCTTCCATCAGCGCCCAGGCCGTTCCCACTCCCGATATGTAGCATCCGTTCTCCATACTGTAATTTCCCACCCGGTCGGGAGTAATACTTTCATCACCCGTCAGGTAATAAAGTGCCATGGAAAGGCATGTGGGACCGCATCCCGAAAGACCGATACAGCTCTTATCTCCGTATTCCACATAGCCCCATCTGGGATCCCACTGCAAAAACAGAGGATAATCCTGTTCCTTCTCGCCGTCTGTCAGCCCTCCTGCCGCCTTCCGCTTCGGTCCGTCCCAGCGGGATGCAAAATCTGCCATTTCCGGATTATTGGCCAAAGCCTCCAGAAGCTTGTCCGGATAATCCAAATGCCGCTCCAGAATACCCGCAATCATCTCGCTGTCTTCTCCCAGCTCCCGCAGCCGCTCCAGCACTTCCCGCTTACTTCTCTTCTCAGGACTTTCCACATACTCAAGGGCACACTGATCCGGATAGCTCTCGCACGAATCCGTAATATCCCGTACTTCACCACCATTTTCCCGCTGTCCGTTACTTCCCTGCCCATCGGCATCATCCGACTGCCTATCGCCTGCCTGTCCTCCGGCATTCTCCGGCAGGATTTCCACCGTCCTGCCTTCCGGTGCCCCATTTACATTCCATACCGCACCGGTTACCGAAACTTCTCCCTTTTTCCCGTTCAACTGCCTGTCCAGCTCTCTCAGATCCTTTTGCAGCCCTGACAGATTTATCAAACAGGTAACTGCCAGCAGCATTGAACACACGCATAGTCCCAGTAAGATAAAGCCCTTCCGCCTGTTTTGCCCCTTGCCTTTTTTCTTATTCCGCATATCCTTGTGCCTTCCTCTTGTGATGTTATCCGAAATGCTTTTGCTCCGCCTTTGCGATATGGCGGGCCTTTCGACTGCTTTTGTCTCTGTCATTTATTATGGCACAAAAATGTATCCGGTTTCCATATATATCCTGAATAAAATATTAAGATTTTATGATTTTTACACCAGTCTTACCGTTTCTCTGGCAATGGCAAGCTCTTCGTTGGTGGGGATCACCAGCACGGATGTCTTACTGTCAGCAGTGGAAATCACCGTATCCTCTCCCCGCTTGCCGTTGGCCTCCTGGTCAAGCTTCACCCCCAGATACCCCAGATATTCGCAGACAAAGGTACGGACGATGGAAGCGTTTTCCCCCACCCCTGCGGTAAAACAGATTACATCCACTCCGTTCATTGCGGCAGTATAGGCCCCGATATATTTTGCCACATTGTAGCAGAAGGTCTTCAGCGCACGAACAGCGTTTTCATCGCCTTTATGATAGCCCTCCTCCAGATCACGGAAATCGGAAGAAAGATTATCCGAAAGCCCCAGCACACCGGATTTTTTATTCAGCACTGCCATGATCTCATCAATGCTCTTGTTTTCCTTACGGGCAAGAAACTCGATGATGGCGGGATCAATATCGCCTGAACGTGTCCCCATGATCAGGCCCTGAAGAGGTGTCAGGCCCATGGATGTGTCAATACAACGCCCCTGCTTTACTGCGGATACGCTGGCCCCGTTTCCCAGATGGCAGACCACGATTTTCAGGTTCTCATAACTCATTCCCAGCACCTCTGCCGCCCTGTGGGATACATAAGAATGGCTCGTCCCGTGGAAGCCGTATCTCCTGATTTTATATTTCCTGTAATATTCGTAAGGCAGACCGTACATATAAGCCTCCTCCGGCATGGTCTGATGAAATGCGGTGTCAAACACAGCCACCATGGGGGTATTCGGCATCAGTGCCCTGCAGGCGTTAATGCCAATCAGATTTGCCGGATTGTGCAGAGGCGCAAGATCATTGCACTCTTCAATAGCCTTCATCACCTCGTCGTCTATTACAACGGACCGGGCAAATTTTTCCCCGCCGTGAACCACTCTGTGTCCCACCGCCCCGATCTCTTCCAGGCTCTTTACCACGCCGGTTGCCGGATTGGTCAGCGCCTCCAGCACCAGGCGGATAGCCTCGGTATGATCCGGCATGGGCGTCACGTTCTTTTCCTTTTCTCCGCCCTCCGGTGCATAAGTAATCATACTTCCCTCAATGCCAATCCTCTCACAAAGACCCTTTGCCAGACATTTTTCCGTCTCCGAGTCGATGAGCTGGAATTTCAAAGAAGAGCTTCCGCAGTTAATAACCAATATTTTCATGTTCATCCGTCCTTTCCTTTCACACTAACCTTTTCGCCTTATACAAGCTGGGCCTGTACCGCCGTCAGGGCCACAACACCTACAATATCCTGCCAGGAGCAGCCTCTTGACAAATCGTTGACCGGTTTTGCGATACCCTGCAGCATGGGTCCATAAGCATCTGCCCCGCCCAGTCTCTGTACCAGCTTGTACCCGATGTTTCCGGCGTCCAGATTAGGGAAGATCAAGACATTTGCCTTGCCGCCCACAGGGCTGCCGGGAGCCTTTGTCTTTGCCACACCGGGAACCAAAGCCGCGTCAGTCTGCAGCTCGCCGTCAATCGTCAGATGAGGATACTGCTCCCTGGCGATCCTCGTAGCTTCCACCACCTTGTCCACCAGCGGATGCTTGGCGCTGCCCTTGGTGGAATGGCTTAACATTGCAATCACCGGCTTAGGTCCAATCAGGGATTTAAAGCTTCTGGAAGAGGTGTCCGCAATGGCGGCAAGCTCTTCGGCGGTAGGGTCCTGATTCAGTCCGCAGTCCGCAAACAAAAGTGTCCCGTCCTCTCCCTGATCCTTGAACTGCGTATCCATAACAAAAAACGCGGAAACCAGCTTGACTCCGGGAGCCGTTTTTAAGATCTGAAGTGCCGGCCTTAAGGTATCTGCAGTGGAATGACAAGCGCCGGCCACCATGCCGTCCGCATCATTGGCCTTAACCATGACAATGCCAAAGGTCAGATAATCCTTTAACAGAATTTCTCTGGCCATTTCCACCGTCATGCCCTTTGCCTTTCTGGTTTCATATAAAAGATTTACATATTCCTCCAGCTTATCGGTAACTGCAGGATCAATTACCCTGATCCCTGATAAATCCACCTCCAGCCAGCCGGCGCCGTCCATGATCTTTTCTTCATTGCCGATCATAATAATATCGGCGATCCCTTCTTCCATTATCTTTGCCGCGGCAAGCAGAGTCCTCTTATCGTTGGATTCCGGCAGCACAATGGTTTTCTTATCCAGCCTTGCTCTCTCTTTGATAGTGTCAATGTAGGACATAATGAATTCTCCTTTCCGTCAACCTTGATTTCCCGGATAACTTGGCAATTACCGGATTATGTTTTGTTTTTATATTGTGAAAATTTGCTATTTGTATTATACTAAATATAAGTGGCACGCACAAGAGAGAATGTTCGTTAAATTGTATATTTTCAAATACAAATGCTCTCCCTCTTCTATGCTTTTTTCAACGCTGCCATGCCTGAATGCTTATATTTTATGTTATTTTTTTCACATTGTCCTTAACTATTTTTTATCAATATTTCGACAGTCACCATAACACGGTATTTTGGAGAACGGAGGCAGCTTATGAAAGTCAACGGGATCATTGCAGAGTACAACCCTTTTCACAATGGCCACAAATATCACCTGGAAGAGTCCGCACGCATAACCGGCGCCGATTATTCCGTTGTGGTGTTAAGCGGAAATTTTATACAGCGCGGCGATCCCGCCCTGGTGGACAAGCATACCCGCGCGGAAATGGCCTTAAAAAACGGCGCTGACCTGGTCTTGGAGCTTCCCACTCTATATTCTGCCTCCAGCGCGGAATACTTTGCCACAGGCGCCGTGTCCCTGCTGGACAAGCTGGGCGTGGTTACACACCTGTGCTTTGGCAGCGAATGCGGAGACACTGCCATGCTGCAGCAGATTGCTTCCATTCTTCAGGAAGAGCCGGAACAATATACAAAGGCATTAAAGGCCGGGCTGAAGCAGGGGCTTTCCTATCCTTCTGCCCGTAATCAGGCCCTGATCCATTATTTTCCTGCCCTGGCGGGAAACGGCAAAATCCTCTCTTCCCCAAATAATATCCTTGCCATTGCATACATAAAGGCCATTCTGAAGCTGAACAGCCAATTAGTTCCCGTGGCCGTGACCAGACTTGGATCGGATTATCATGACCCTTCCCTCTATTCTCAGTACTGCTCCGCTCTGGCCATCCGTCAGGCATTGTCCGACGGCCGCGGTCTTACCTCCGTGGCCCGCTACATGCCGGATTCCGCCGGTGAGCTTCTGGCCCAAAGGCTGGTTCTCGGCAGAGGAATTTTCAGCAACGATTTTTCTTCTGCCCTGTATTATAAACTGCTTTCGGAAAAAGAATCCGGATTTGATAAATATCTGGATGTTTCCACGGATCTGTCCAACCGCATCTGTAACCGGCTTTCGGAATATAAGAATTTTGATGATTTCTGTGATCTGCTGAAGACAAAAGAACTGACTTATACCAGAATCAGCCGCTGTCTGCTGCATATTCTGCTGAATCTGACAAAGGAAGATATGGCCGTCTGCTCCGAGCTGGAGCATACCCCCTATGCAAGGATTCTGGGATTCAGAAAAGCCGCAGAGCCCCTGCTTGGTATCATCAGAGAAAAGGCTTCCATCCCTTTGGTCACAAAGCTGGCAGATGCCGAAAAGATTCTGCCCACGGATACCTATCTTATGTTAAAGCAGGATCTTCAGATCAGCCAGCTCTATTACGGTGTGGCTGCCGGCCTTGCCGGGCAGCAGCCTGCGAACGAATACAGCATACCGCTGGTAATAGTGTAAAGTATTTCTAATTTTTAAAGCTGTGGATGGGCGCGGGAATCCTGCCGCCCCGGTTTACAAAAGCCTCACAGGAAAACGAGTTCACCGGCATGATAGGGGCATAGCCTAAAAGCCCGCCAAATTCCACGGTTTCGCCCACGCCCTTTCCGATAACGGGAATGATGCGGACTGCCGTGGTTTTTTGATTCACCATGCCAATGGCCATTTCATCTGCAATGATACCGGAGATGGTGGCAGACTTTGTATCTCCCGGAATGGCAATCATATCCAGGCCTACGGAGCATACGCAGGTCATGGCCTCCAGCTTTTCCAGGGTAAGGGCCCCCGCCTGTACCGCATTGATCATCCCCTGATCCTCGCTTACCGGAATAAACGCGCCGCTTAGGCCCCCCACATAAGAGGATGCCATGACGCCGCCCTTCTTGACCTGATCGTTTAAAAGTGCCAGCGCCGCCGTAGTACCCGGAGCTCCCGCATACTCCAGCCCCATCTCGCAAAGAATATCCGCCACGCTGTCTCCGATGGCCGGCGTGGGTGCTAAGGATAAATCCACGATGCCAAAGGGCACTCCCAGCCTGTCGGAGGCTTCTTTTGCCACCAGCTGGCCCACTCTTGTCACCTTAAACGCAGTCTTCTTTATGGTCTCACAAAGCACTTCAAAATTTTCACCCCGTACCTTTTCCAGGGCGGTTTTTACCACGCCCGGTCCGCTGACGCCCACGTTAATGATCTTATCCGCCTCCGTCACCCCGTGAAAGGCTCCCGCCATAAAAGGATTGTCATCCGGAGCATTACAAAACACCACCAGCTTGGCACATCCTAAGGAATCATTTTCACTGGTGTATTCGGCGGTGGCTTTCACGATCTCACCCATCAGTTTTACCGCATCCATATTAATGCCGGTCTTTGTGGAGCCGAGATTTACGGAGCTGCACACACGCTCGGTTGATGAAAGAGCCAGGGGAATGGAACGGATCAGCAGCTCGTCCGCAGGCGTCATTCCCTTGCTTACCAGAGCGGAATATCCGCCGATAAAGTTGACGCCCACCTCACAGGCAGCCTTGTCCAGCGTCCGCGCCAGTCCGACGAAATCCTCCTCCGTTTTGCAGGCCGTTCCTCCCACCAGAGATATGGGCGTCACGGAAATCCTTTTATTGACAATAGGAATGCCAAACTCTCTGGAAATTTCTTCGCCGGTTTTTACCAGATCCTTTGCCGCATGATAAATCTTCTGATATATCTTTTCATTTAAAATTTTCAGATCTGCACTGATACAATCTAAAAGGCTGATACCCAGAGTGATGGTGCGCACATCCAGATTTTCCTTCTCGATCATTTTATTTGTCTCTGTCACTTCATATAAATTTATCATATATACCCCCAACTTAGATGCGGTGCATCTGATCAAAAATCTCTTCCTTCTGGCACTTGATAACCACGCCGATCTCTTCGCCCAGGGCCGCCAGATCATCCGCCATATCTCCAAACTGCCTTGCGCAGCCGCCTGTATCCACAATCATCATCATATTAAAGTACCCCTGCACAATCGTCTGGGAAATATCCAGAATATTAATGCCGTTCTCCGCAAGGTAAGTACACACTCTGGCGATTATGCCCACCGTATCTTTTCCTACCACCGTAATAATCGTTTTCTTCATGCTTTTCTCCATTCCTTTCACACTTCTGTAGGCTCCGTAACCTCACTGCGCCTTGCCACCCGAATGTCAAAATCTCCTGCCTTATAAGGATTGTCACCCATGTTGATCTCCATCCGCACGGACTCAAAAGCCAGCTCCGGCAGATTATTTTCCTTGCTTAAATGCCCTAAAAATACGGTTTTCAGTCCATCGTGCAGAATCCGGCACAAAAGCCGTCCTGAATTTTCGTTGGACAAATGCCCCCTGTCTCCTAAAATACGCTTTTTCAGATAATAGGGATAGGGTCCTACCTGAAGCATGTTTACGTCATGATTTGCTTCCAGCAGCAGGGCATCCATTCCCTTTAAGCACTCCACCGTATAATCATTATATATTCCCAGATCCGTGCAGACCGCCACTTTTTTTGTGCCGTAGGAAATCCGGTATCCCACGGGCTGAGCCGCGTCGTGAGAAATCTGCATGGGATTTACCGTCAAATCCTTGATGATAAATTTTCTGTCCTCCCGGACCTCATGAAACAGCTCCGGCTCCAGCACTCCAAGGCTTCCGTTTTCCCGCATGGCCTTAATGGTTCCGCCCGTAGCATACACCGGGATCTCATACTTTCTGACGATAACCCCCAGTCCGCTGATATGGTCCGCATGCTCATGCGTCACCAGGATACCGTCAATATCACCCATGGCAAGTCCCAGCTCCCGCAGACCGCTCTCCGTTCTTTTCCCGCTGATGCCCACATCCACCAGCAGATGGGTCGCCTCAGACCCCACGTATATACAGTTGCCGCTGCTTCCGCTCGCTATGCTGCAAAGCCTCATCTTCCGTCCTCTTCCCAATAAATATCTATTACATCCCCCTCCGTCAGGGGCTCCATATACTCGGCCCTGCGCTTATTCAGCTGGGTCACGATGGAGCGACCTCTGGAATCGTTTAAGTCGAAGTCAATAAAGGAAAACACATCCACAAAAACATAGCTGCTCTTTCCCTTTAAGGTCACGGGAAATTTGTTGACCATCACCGTGATCTCATCCGCTCCCTGAAAATTTGCTTCAAAGCCGCCTGCCGGATTCTTCATCTGTCCCGGATTTGCGGCCGCACCGCCCGTTTCCCCTGCTGCCTGCATGGCAACCCGCCTTGCGGCTTCCTCCGCTTCCCTGGCGGCTGCCGCTTCCCTGGCAGCCTCTTTGGCAGCCAGTCTTTTTGCCGCATCTTCCGCAGTCTCTTCTTCCAGCTCCGCATAGGTGGTCTCTGCATTCACATCCCAGCTTAAGGTAAAGTTTTCATATACCCTTGTATCCGGCTTCGCCGGCGTATCATTCACCAGAATCCTGCCCCCCAGGGGCACATCCATAAATTCCGCAATTTCCCGCACCGTATAGGAATTTTGTACCTTAATGTCGTCCCCGTCCTGAATCAGGTAAAATTCGTTTTCCCGTTGTCCGTTCACGGAAGCAGTTTTCGGCAGGTCGATTCTGGTGCCGTTCACCACCACATGAAGCTGCTCCGCCAGCTCGGCCAGCCTGCCCAACTCCATGGCCGCAGGATCTCCCGCGGTGGAGGGGATTACCTCCACATGATCCCCGTTATGTACCTGACTGTATATATCCGCCGGTTCTCCGTTGACATGGATCACCGCCGCCTCGCCCTCAAGACCTCTCACAATCCTGGTTTTTCCGTTGACGGAATAGGTCAGCGGCTGCCCCCGCTTCGGGAACAGGTCCTCATTGGTAAAATCAGACTGAACTGCTGCATCCGCCACGGAAAGCCTGCCGTTATCATACAGCTTGATCCGTTTTCCGTTAAAATCCACAAAAATGAAGTTATTACTCTGAACATAATAGCTCAAACAGATACCGATGGGCGTCACCATCATGGAATCCCTTCTGGGATTCACGTTTTCAAACTCTATGGCCTGCATGACCTCCTGCCCTCTGATGGCCACACGCTCCTTTACAATGTCAAGCTCTTCGGACAGCGCCTGAGTATAACCCGGTATAATCCCGCCGCCGCCCACCACAAACACAGCACTGACGGACTTTTCGCCGTTCAGCTCTCTGATGCAGTCCGCCACCTGCTTTGCCATCTCTTTTACATGCTCCGCCAGAATCTTCTCCACCTCCGCCGCGGTGATGGTCTGGGTCAGCCCCATAATATCCTGATATTCCACCGTTTCCCGCTCTCCCGCCTGGCGCTTGATACGCTCTGCCGTATCAAAATCCACCAGACAATGCTGCACAATGATGTCCGTCAGGCTGTCTCCCGCTACGGGAATCATCCCGTAAGCCGTTATGGTTCCGTCCTTCGTGATGGAAATATCGCTGGTGCCGGCTCCCACATCCACAAGCGCCATGTTCAGCATCCGAAATTTTTCGGGTATGGCCAGCTGGATTGCCGCAATCGGCTCCAGCGTCAGATTTGCCACATGAAGATCCGCCAGCTCCACCGCCTTATAAAGCCCGTCCACCACATCATCCGGCAGGAAGGTGGCAATCAGATCCACCGCCATGGTTCTGACCTTGTGTCCTTCCAGATTTCCGATCTGATAACCGTTCATATAATATCGCATGGGAGTATACCCCACGCAGTAAAACTTCATCTCCGTATCATTGTTTTTCTGAAATTCTTCGTAGGCCTGCTCCACTCCCAAGGTAGAAAGGGAATAAACATCTTCCTCCGTGACCACATGTTCCTCGTCAAAGCTTAATTCCGCATGAGTGGTAACGGTGCGAAGCACACGGCCTGCCGCTGCGATACACACCTCGGTCAGCTTTCGGTTCAAGTCAGCCTCCAGCTGCTCCTTCACCTGCCTGATGGTCTGTCCGACTCTGCCAATGTCGTGAATCTGCCCGTCAAGCATGGATCTGGTATCATGCTCCTTGGAATGCTGCGCCAGCACGTGAAACCTTCCGCCACTCAAATACCCGACCGTACCCACAATGCTTCTGGTGCCAATATCCAGCCCAAATACCAGCTGTCCCTGTCCTTCTCTCACTCCTGCCATGTAAAAGCCTCCAGTTTTCTGTCTATCTGCGCAAAGCTTTCCGCCAGCGTACCGCTGTTGTCGATCACAAAATCACAGCTTTCTCTGAATTGTTCCTCCGACAGCTGGCTTGACATGATGCCATCAATGCGTTCCTCACTGTATCCTCTGTACTCTCTCAGGCGCTTCCTTCTGGTTTCCTCGTCCGCATAAACATACCACATCTCGTCCGTAAGCGCCCCGTAACCACATTCGATCAGCAGAGCCGCCTCCACGAAAAACAATTCCGTTTTTCCTCCCTGTCTGGCCCGTTCCAGCCGTTCCAGCAGATACTCCCGCACAGCCGGATGAAGAATATCGTTTACCTGCTTTAACAGCCCTTCGTCAGAAAAGATTCTGGCCGCCATTTTTGCCTTGTCGATCTGTCCTCCCGGCCCGATAATTCCTTCTCCCAAAAGCTCCAGCAGCTTACGATAGCATTTGCTCCCTGGTGTCTTCACCTCATGAGCAATGCTGTCCGCCAGATAGATTTCACATTTATAATGTCTTCCGATATACTGCAGCAGCTCGGATTTTCCCGCTCCGATTCCTCCGGTAATGCCTATGAATTTCAGGCTATTTGGCTTCATACCAGTTTTCCCCCGTGTGCAGGTCGATCTCCAGCGTCACGGCCAGGTCAGCCGCTGCCTTCATATTTTCTGTTAAAATTTCCCGCACCTGTTCCTCTTCTTCCAGCGCCGTCTCGATGACCAGCTCATCGTGCACCTGCAGGATCAGCCTGGATTTTAACCCTGCCTCCCGCAATGCCTTCCACACCCGGATCATGGCAATCTTGATAATATCCGCAGCCGTCCCCTGAATGGGCGAATTCATAGCTACCCGTTCTCCAAAGGAACGCTGCATAAATGCGGATGAGGACAATTCGGGGATCGGCCTGCGCCTGCCAAACATGGTAGTAATATATCCCTGCTCCTTCGCGTCATGCACCAGCTTGTCCAGAAATTCCTTTACCTTCGGATAGGTGGCAAAATATTGCTCGATATACTCTGCCGCCTCTTTTCTGCTGATACTCAAATCCTGACTTAAGCCAAAGGAGCTGATGCCGTAAACAATGCCAAAATTAACCGCCTTGGCGTTCCGGCGCTGCAAATCCGTCACCTCTTCAAAGGGTGTGTGAAACACCTTGGCTGCCGTAATCCTGTGAATATCCTGTTCCATGCGGTATGCCTCAATCAGCTGCTCATCCCCTGACATATGCGCCAGCACACGCAGCTCGATCTGGGAATAATCCGCATCCATAAATTCATACCCTGCCCTGGGAACGAAAACCTTGCGAATCCGCCTGCCCAGCTCCATACGCATGGGAATATTCTGCAGATTGGGCTCTGTGGAGCTGATCCGCCCTGTAGCCGTAATGGTCTGGTTGAAATTGGTGTGAATCCTGTTGTCCTCTCCGATATATACCGCCAGCCCGTCGGCATAGGTGGACTTGAGCTTGGTCAATGTTCTGTACTCCAGAATATCATTGACAATGGTATATTCCTCCGCCAGCTTTTCCAGCACATCCGCCGCCGTGGAATATCCTGTCCTCGTCTTCTTTCCCCCCGGAAGCTTCATGGTTTCAAACAGCACCTCGCCTAACTGCTTGGGGGAGTTAATATTAAACTCCACACCGGCCTGAGCATGAATGGAGGTTTCCAGCTCCTGGATTCTGGTCACCAGCGCGTCTCCGTAAGCCTTCAGCTCTTCCCTGCGTACCTCCACGCCCTCCCGCTCCATATCGTACAGCACCAAAGACAGGGGCATCTCGATCTCCCGCATCAGCCTGCTCATACCCGCTTCCTGCAGCTTCTCTTCCAATACATCCAAAGCCTTAAGAGATACATAAGCCCCATAACAGCAATATTCCGCAAATCTGTCCGGCTGCTGCCGTCTGGCCTCCTTCAGCTTCAGTTTCCCAAAAAGCTCTGCCCTGCCGGGAATCATCAGTCCAAGGTGCGAAGAGGCAATGGTTTCCACATCATAATCGCTCTTCAAGGGATTGAGCAGATAGGCGGCAATCAGAATATCAAAATACCGATCCGTGGTATCCCGTGCCAGGAAACGGTACTGCCCCTTTATATCAAAGGTGGATACCCTGACCCTGCCGGACAGCCTTTCCAGGGCCTCCCCAAGCTTTCCTACGTTGATTCCGCCATTGTCGGAGGATTCTTCAAACAGGGACAGCTGCCGGTCCTCCTGCTCCGGTACTGCCAGAAAATAAGTCTTTCCCTCCGGGCTGCTCACCGCGGCCCCTAAGATACTCCCCTCTTCCACCGCCAGAAACAATCCGGTTTTCTGATTATCTTCCAGCGCCTCCAGCCTGGTCAAAAGCTCATCAAGAGTCTGTAACCGTACAAAGGATTTTGTCAGCTCCTTTTGCTCTTCTCCCTTTTCCTTCGCTTCGAAACGATTGAGCATATTCTTAAAGCCCAGCTGCTTAAAAAGCTGATAAGCCTCTTCGGTATAATAGCCCTCCGCCCTTGCCGCCTGGTAATCCAGCTCCACGTCACTGTCAATCCTGATGGTGGCCAGCACCTTGCTTAAGTCCGCCAGATCCTTATTTTCTTTCAGCGACTCCCGGATGCTCTTTTTTGTGATTTCTTCCACATGGGCATAAACGGCATCCAGAGAGCCGTACTGCCCCATCAGCTCGGCTGCGGTCTTCTGTCCCACCTTGGGCACACCCGGAATATTATCCGCCGTATCCCCCATCAGGGCCTTTAAGTCAATAAACTGCAGCGGCGTTACGCCGTATGTGCGTTCAACATCTGCGGGATAATAGTCCTCTATCTCCGTCCGCCCCTGCTTTGTTTTGGGAATCCGAATTTTGATATGCTCGTCCGCCACCTGCAAAAGATCCCTGTCACCGGATACCAGCGTCACCTCCAGCCCTAAGCTCTGTGCCTTCTTCGCCAGCGTACCCAGTACATCGTCCGCCTCCAGTCCGGGACGTTCCATAATCACCACGCCCATGGCCTTCAGCACATCCTTCATCACCGGCACCTGCTCCCGCAGCTCTTCGGGCATGGGCTTTCTGGTGCCTTTATAGGCCTCATACATCTCATGGCGGAAGGTAGGCGCATGAACGTCAAAGGCAACCGCCAGATAATCCGGCTTCTCTTCCTCCAAAATCCGAAACATAATATTTAAAAAACCATACACTGCATTTGTGTGCAGCCCCTGAGCGTTGGTCAGCTCAGGAAGCCCGTAAAATGCCCTGTTTAAGATACTGTGCCCGTCTATCAGAACAAGCTTTCCGCATTCACCCATACCAGGCTCCTTCCTTTAAGCCCAAATCCAAGCCGCAATTCCGGCCAATATGCAGGCCGCCGCAATTTCCATGGCAATCCCCAGCCTGATCATATTGCCATGGAGCTTTATCTTTCTTTTGATCCGGCTGATCCTCTGGTCCATCTCCTTCTGCAGATCAAAGGCCCTGCCGTCCTCCAGCCTCTGAACGCCCTCCGTCACCAGAAGCTGAATGACCAGCTCTTCCTTGCAGCTGTTGCACTGCTCCATATGCTCACAGAACCGCTTCATGGATGAATAATCCAGCCTGTCCTTCATAAAATCCGGTATCAGCTTTTCAAACTCTTTACAGTTCATTCCTCCACCTGCTCCAGTGCCTGCGCAATGTCCGCAATCAGATCTTCCTGATCCTCAATGCCGCAGCTGATGCGGATCAGCTCTGCGGGAACTCCCGCCTCCTTTAACTGCTCATCCGTCATCTGGCGGTGTGTGCTGCTGGCCGGATTCAAACAGCAGGTCCTGGCGTCCGCCACATGCGTCTCTATGGCCGCCAGCTTCAAATTCTTCATAAAAGCGCTGGCTGCGTCTCTTCCGCCCTTTAAGCCGAAGGACACCACGCCGCAGCTTCCGTTCGGCAGGTATTTCCGGGCCAGATCATAATATTTATCCCCCGGCAGACCACAGTAATTTACATAAGTAACCTTTTCATGCCCCGCCAGAAATTCCGCAACCGCCTGTGCATTTTCACAATGCCGCTTCATCCGCACGTGCAGGCTTTCCAGACCAAGGTTTAAAATGAACGCATTCTGAGGGCTTTGAACAGAGCCGAAATCCCGCATCAGCTGTGCGGTACATTTGGTGATAAACGCCCCTTCCCTGCCAAATTTCAAAGCATAGGTAATTCCATGATAGCTTTCGTCGGGGGTACACAAGCCAGGATACTTGTCCGCATGAGCCATCCAGTCAAATTTTCCGCTGTCCACAATGGCGCCGCCTACTGCTGCCCCATGGCCGTCCATATATTTTGTGGTGGAATGGGTCACAATATCCGCTCCCCACTCAAAGGGCCTGCAATTTACGGGAGTTGCAAAGGTATTGTCAATAATCAACGGCACACCATGCGCATGCGCCCGCTTTGCAAACCTTTCAATGTCCAGCACCGTTAATGCCGGATTGGCTATCGTTTCTCCAAACATCGCCTTTGTATTGTCCTGAAAGGCAGCGTCCAGCTCTTCGTCCGTGGCATCCGGGCTCACAAAGGTGACGTCAATTCCCATTTTCTTCATGGTAACGGCAATCAGATTAAAGGTGCCTCCGTAAATGGTGCTTGACGCTACAATATGATCTCCGCAGCTGCAGATATTAAACAGAGCGTAAAAATTTGCCGCCTGGCCACTGCTGGTCAGCATGGCCGCAGTACCGCCCTCCAGCGCCGCAATCTTCGCCGCCACATGATCGTTGGTAGGATTTTGCAGCCTGGTATAAAAGTAGCCGCTTGCCTCCAGGTCAAACAGCTTTCCCATGTCCTCGCTGGTATCGTACTTAAAGGTAGTGCTTTGAATAATGGGGATCTGGCGCGGCTCCCCATTTCCCGGCGTATAGCCCCCCTGCACACATACACTGTTTATCTTCATCTTTATTTTCCTGCCTTTCCTGCGATCCGGCGCCTTGAAATTCAAAACCGGTATGCACATATAAAACCACTTTCCAGTATACACATTCCCCGGCTAAAGTTCAACCGTTTCTTTACGCGGCAGCGCTGAAAATCCCCCTTAAGCAGACTTTATTTGCCTGGTCTGCCTGAGGGGGATTCTGTCAGCCTATACTGTTTACGGGACTTTTTTATTTCTGCATTTTATGAACCTGCTTTCAGCCTGCCTTTTTCAGTCCTGGGCCACTACCTCCCGGTAAAACTCCGCATAATCATTTCTTTTTTCCTTTGTAAACTGGATAGCCGTTCTGGGGTGCTGGTTTAAAAGCCCCGTCATCAGATACTGCAGGTCATAGCCCCAGACCACGCCCTCCGCCTTCAGCTTATTCATGTAAGAATCCACAAACTGAATGGCCGGGTAAACATTATACTTCGGGTTACGTAAGAAACCCAGCAGCAGCTCCATGGCGCAGTTGCCGGCCCCTCTTCCCATGGACGCATAAGTGGCATCCAGCCAGTCAACTCCGTCTCCCACCGCTTCTATTGTATTGGCAAAGGCAAGCTGCTGATTATTGTGAGCATGTACACCTACCTTTTTACCGTATTTTATGGCAGCATTCATGTAAATATCCGCCAGTCTGGCCATCTGCTCCGGATAAATAGCCCCATAGCTGTCCACAATGTAAAGCACATCCGCCGGAGTCTGCCCTAAAATGTCCAGCGCAACCTTTAAATCCCCCTCCTGTGTATTGGAAATGGCCATAATATTGCAGCTCACCTCATAGCCCTTCCCTGCCGCATCCTCGATCATCTCCACTGCAGCCGGTATGGTATTCAGATAAGTGGCCACCCGAATCAGGTCAATGGGGCTGTCTGCCCGATTGATTATATCCGTTTTGTAATCGCAGCGTCCCACGTCGGCCATCACCGCAATTTTCAAATCCGTGGCATTCTCGCCCACAATCGCCCGAATATCCTCGTCCCTGGAAAATTTCCATTTACCGAACTTGTCCGCATCAAACATTTCCTTAGACGCCTTGTAGCCGAACTCCATATAGTCCACACCCGCACGCAGATTTGTAAGATACAGCGCCTTTACAAATTCGTCCGTAAAATAAAAATCGTTTACCAGGCCTCCGTCTCGCAGGGTGGCATCCACCACCTTCACATTCGGCCGATATTGAATCAAACTGGCTATCTCTTTCATCTTCTTTCCTGTTTCCTCCCGCTTCCGCTCAAAATGCTGCATCCTCCTTGCATCTCCCGGCAGTGTTAGTTTAGCAGTTTAAAGTGAAAAAATCAATAGTATTTTTTCAAAAAGAGTGTATAATGATCTATCAGGAGGATGCTTATGAATATCGCTATTGTAACCGGCGCTTCCAGCGGCCTGGGCGCAGAGTACGTCCGACAGCTGGATACCAATGAATGCCTTAACGAAATATGGGTAATTGCAAGGAGGCAGGATCGACTTACAGAATTACAAAACCAGGTAAAGACCCGTCTGCGCCCTCTGGTCTGTGACCTGACCACACCTGATTCCATCGTCTGGCTTTCCGCTCTCTTACAAAAAAAGAAGCCCAATGTCCGGATTTTAATCAACGGAGCCGGATTCGGCAAGATCGGCAGCTATGCTGCCATTGACTTGAAGCAATGCGAACAGATGATTGACTTAAACTGCCGGGCTGCCGTGGCGGTGACTCAAACTGTACTCCCTTATATGCACAGGGGTGCCCGCATCTTGGAAATCTGCTCCACTGCGGCTTTTCAACCTCTGCCCTATATGAATATTTATGCCGCCTCCAAGGCCTTTTTATACCGTTACTCCTTAAGCCTTGGCAGGGAGCTGGCAGGCACCGGCATCTGCGTCACCGCTGTATGCCCTTTCTGGGTCAGGGGCACGGAATTCATCGGCAAGGCAAAGGACACCGCAGACAGCCACCAGGTAAATAATTTTATTCTTTCTTCCCGCAGAGAAGATGTGGTCCGCCGCTCCCTCAAAGACAGCTGCAGAAAACGGGCGGTTTCCACACCGGGATTTGCCTGCTCGCTGCATCGTATTCTTGCCAGGATCATGCCTGTCAGACTTTTGATGGCAGCCTGGGATGTGGTCCGAAAATAACGTTTGCTACACTGCTCCGAAAAAGAGGAAGGCTTATGAAAAAATTCAGATGCTCATACCTGTTGTCTCTGACTGCTCTGCTATCCGCAGGCTGCCTGGAATTAAGCGGCTGCGGACAGGTAAATGCAGACAGCTCCAATATAGAATCTCTTTCTCCTGATTTGGAAGCCTCTCAGGCAGAAACTCTGCTGCCTGAGACGGCTTCTCCTGTCCATTCGGAGCCTGCACCCACGCCGGAGCCCACTCCCACCCCGGAGCCGGAAGTAATCGAGCTGACGATTTCCGCCGCCGGTGATGTATCCCTTGGCATTCTACAGATTCACGGCTATGCCGGAACCTTCCGGGAAATGTACGATCAACAGGGGCCTGCTTACTTTTTTCAAAATGTAAAAGATATTTTCGAAAAGGACGATATGACCATCGTCAATTTTGAAGGTGTCCTCACGGAATCAACGGATCTGGTGGAAAAGCAGTATAATATCAAAGGCGATCCCGCTTATATCGAAATCCTGCCTTTGGGAAGCGTGGAGGCTGTCAGCTTTGGCAATAATCACCGCATGGATTACGGCAGGCAGGGAAGCGACGATACCGTGGCGCTGTTTGAAGAAAACGGAATTTCGTACGCATATGACGACAACATCGGCATTTATGAGACAAAAGGACTCCGCATCGGCTTTGTCTCCGTAAACGAGGTCTATGACGGCGAGGCGGTGGAAAACTGGCTGGAGGACGGTATTCGAAAGCTGCAGGAGGACGAGGTCAATCTGATTATTGCCTGCTGCCACTGGGGTATCGAGAGGGAGGATTATCCCGAAGATTATCAAAAAGAGCTGGGAAAGAAATGTATCGACTGGGGCGCAGACCTGGTGCTGGGCTGCCATCCCCACGTCCTGCAGGGCATTGAAGTATATAACGGTAAATTTATCGTCTACAGCATGGGAAATTTCTGCTTTGGCGGCAACCGGAATCCCAAGGATAAGGAAACCATGATTTTCCGGCAGACCTTCACCTTTATAGACGGGGTAAAGCAGGAGGACCAGCAGGTTAAGGTCATCCCCTGCCTGATCAGCTCGGTGATGTCCCGAAACGATTACTGCCCTACCCTGGCAGAAGGCAATAACTTTACATCCATACTGGAACGAATCAATACTTTAAGCGAGCCCTTCGGCACAAAATTTGATGATGAAGGCTGTTATGTCAGCCAGCCATAATTTTTTATTGATTGTGCCCGTTCTCTGTTGCCGGTAACTACCGAACCACTATAGAAAAACCCTCATATATTCCGACAGGCACAGCTTCGCCAAAAGAATACTCTTCCATTGTTTCCTTTTCAAAGCCGTATACCGTAACCCGCTCTTTTATCGGATCAACAATCCAATATTCCCTGACGCCTGCCGTCCGATATTTAAATAACTTTGTAAAATAATCCATTGGCTTGTTTCCCGGAGATACAATTTCAACAATCCAATCCGGAGCGCCGTTACATCCTTGATCCGTTATCTTTTCTTTATTGCAGATCACGGAAATATCCGGTTCCACGTAATTTGTATCATCTTCATTCAGAAACACGGCAAATGGAGCTGGGAACACCTCACATTCACCATTTTTACTTTGAATGTAATTTCCGATTTCTCTGTCAAAAAAATGCACTAATCTTTGATGTCTTGTGCTTGGCGGAGTCATATAATATATTTTTCCATCTATCAATTCAGCTCTCTTTCCATCCGGTAAAGCATAAATATCATCTATTGTATAAACTTCTTCTTTTCTCAATACCTCCATCCTTCACACCTCCATCCACAATACCATTATATCCCGTGAACATTGGAAACACAATCAAATTTTCACGTGTGCCTGATGGACAGTGTGCCTGATAGGCACACTGATGCACCACAAAAACAGCGGCAAACCACTGATTCTACAGTAATTTGTCGCTGTTTTCTTCACTTTCCTGCTTCTGCCGGCAGCGGGACTTGAACCCGCACGTGGTTGCCCACAACAGATTTTGAGTCTGCCTCGTCTGCCATTCCGACACGCCGGCCTGTGTGGGGATTCCCCACAACAAAAAACATTTTAACATAGAATGAACGTATTGACAAGCTTTATTTTATCGGTAATCCATCTTAATGCTCAGACTGTTTCCCACCGCAGTTACCTCCGCCAGGCTTCCGACCACAAGGGGCATCATCGGCGGACGGTGCCCCAAGTCCACATCCATGAGAACAGGCACGTTTTTGCGCCCTGCTGTCTGCAGTACGGCGTCAAATTGATCCAGATTCATCATCGGCTCTCCGTTAGCTGGCCTGCCGATCAAAAATCCCTTCACATACCGAAGCCACCCGGCCTCTTCCATCTGCCACATAGCCCGGCGGATGCCAAACACATTAAGATCACAGGACTCCAAAAACCAGATGATCCCGTTCTCCCTGTATTTCTCCACAAAATCCGCCGTCCTGTCAAAACGTGTACCCAGCAGATTTACCAGACAATCCATGCAGCCTCCCAAAAGCCGCCCGGAAAACTGCAGCTCGGTAAACGCGCCCGCATCGCCCGTAAGCTCCTTATCCCCCAAAAATTTCCTGATTCTTAACGGCTCCGTGAGGTTATAGGGAACACAGGGAGTTTCTTCGCTTTTTAAGCTTTCCTTCTCCCATGTTCCATAGCTTTTCACGGTCTGCACCCTTCCGGTCAGGATGCCAAACGCATCCTCAACCGATTCATGAAGAGGCTCCATGCCAAAGGCAGAAGCGCAGGGACCGTACACGGAAGCCGTATCCGTCAGGGTCGCCAATGTAAACGTCAAATTTGTATTATCCGAATAGCCCATAAACCACTTCGGCTCCAGTACGGACAACCGCTCAAAATCCACAAAGGGCAGAATTTCGCACATCAACTCCCCGCCGCCGCAGGAAATCAGACAGTCCGCATGGGAGGAAAACATTTCCATCACCTCAGCACCACACATTTTAGGGGTGCTGCTGATTCCGACACCATTGTCACAATAACAATTCGGCCCTGTCAGCGTCCTGTAACCCATTTTTTCAAAACGCTCCAGTCCATGCTGAAAAGCAGATTTGTAGGGCTCTGTCGCACAGCCAAAGGAAGGCGCCAGAAAGCCGATCATCCCGCCCGCAGGCAGACTCTTAGGATACCTCATATATCAATCTTCCTCCCCGAAATGACCACAAGCCGCCCTGCCGGCCACCTTTTCTGTCAAAGCCTGTCCTTCTGTAATCCGTAAATCTCTGTCAATATCGGAGAGCCTTTTTGAAATATCAAAGCAGTCAAAGGTTGCAAAATAATCCATGGGGGTCTCCGCCCTGCGAATCAGCTTTACGCTCCCGTCCTCACACAGCAGAAGCTCCGCAGATTTCAGCTTACCGTTATAATTATAGCCCATGGAGAAGCCGTGGGCTCCGGTATCATGAATCACAATATAATCTCCAATCTCCACCCTTGGCAGCATACGGTCTATGGCAAACTTGTCATTATTCTCGCACAGGGATCCCGTCACATCATACATGTAATCACAGGCTTCCTTTTCCTTCCCCAAAACGGTAATATGATGATACGCTCCATACATGGCGGGACGCATCAGATTCACCGCACAGGCATCCACTCCCAGATATTCCTTATACGTATGCTTTTCGTGAATTACCCTTGTTACCAGATGCCCGTAAGGAGCCATCATAAAACGCCCCAGCTCTGTATAGATCGCCACGTCTCCCATGCCCGCAGGAATTAATACCTCGTCATATACACGATGTACGGCTTCTCCTATGACACGAATGTCATTTGGCTCCTGTTCCGGCTTATAGGGTGTGCCGATCCCGCCTGACAAATTGATAAAGGCAATATGTGCTCCTGTCTCTTCCTTCAGCTCCACCGCCAGCTCAAAGAGCTGCCTGGCAAGAACGGGATAATACTCGTTGGTAACGGTATTGCTTGCCAAAAAGGCATGAATACCGAAATTTTCCACTCCCCTTGCCTTCAGCGTCCGGTAACCTTCAAACATTTGCTCCTTCGTAAATCCATACTTTGCATCGCCGGGATTGTCCATAATATCCGTCCCCAGAGAAAAATATCCCCCCGGATTAAAACGACAGCTCAAAGTTTTGGGAAGATACCCCAGCGTTTTCTCCAAAAAGTCAATATGGGTAATATCATCCAGATTGATGGTTGCCCCCAGCCTGGCCGCATAAGCAAACTCTTCTGCCGGCGTATCATTGGAGGAAAACATAATATCCTCTCCCTTAATGCCTGCAGCCTCGGAGAGCATCAGCTCCGTCAGGGACGAACAATCACAGCCGCAGCCGTAATCCCGCAAAATATCTATCAAAAAGGGATTGGGCGTAGCCTTTACCGCAAAGAACTCCTTATATCCGGGATTCCATGAAAAAGCCTCCTTCAGAGCCTCTGCATTCTCGCGGATCCCTTTTTCGTCATAAATATGAAACGGCGTAGGATAGGTTTTTACAATCTCTTCCACCTGTGCCTTGATCACAAACGCTTTTTTCTCCATAATTTGTACTCCTTTAAGCTTACAAAAGCCTGCTTCGCATCTCTTCTGCCGTCAGAGGGCTCAAATAAGCCGGCGCCACATCAAACACCGTCTTACATCCTGTCATGCCTTCCCTGCTCATGCGGTAAGCCGCCCTTGCATAGGCTGCCAGCACACAGGCCGTAAACTCCGGATTGGAGTCCAGCTTTAAGCTGTACTCGATGACATGATTATGCTCGCCGCCAGTACCGGTCTTTCCCGTTCGCAGCACCATGCCGCCGTGAGGAATTCCCGCATGATCCCGCTGAAGCTCTTCCTCGGTGATAAAATGAACCGTAGTGTCATAATCTGCAAAATAATTGGGCATGGTTTTGATCTCTTCCTCAATCCGCACCCGGTCCGCACCTTCCTCCGCCACCACGAAGCATTCTCTGGTATGCTTCTGGCGTACCGTCAGCTCAGGATTCTCGCAATTCCGTACCGCATTTAACGCGGATTCCACCGGAATCGTGTACTGCTTTGCATCCTTTACTCCGGGGATCCTGCGTATGGCATCGGAATGCCCCTGGCTCACTCCCTTACCCCAGAAGGTATAATCCCTGCCCTCCCGAAGGATTGCACCGGCATACAGCCGATTCAGGGAAAACATGCCCGGATCCCAGCCCACGGAAATCATGGCCACATTCCCGCCTTCCTTCGCCGCCTGATCTACCCTTGCAAAATGTTCAGGAATTTTCGCATGGGTATCAAAGCTGTCAACTATATTAAAATATTTTGCATACTCTGGCGTCTGCTCTGGCAGATCCGTGGCGGAGCCTCCGCACATCACCAATACATCAATTTCTTCCCTTTTTTCCACCAAACAATCCGCAGGATAAACAGGTACGCCGCTTACCGTTTTTACCGTTTCGGGACTTCTTCTCGTAAACACGCCCACCAGCTCCATGTCATCGTTTTGTCCCACGGCGCACTCGACACCTCTTCCCAGATTACCATAACCCATAATTGCAATTTTCATTGTAAGCTTCCTTTTCTGATTTAAAATTTTATTCTGCTTTAGAATTTTACTCTGCGCTGGATCTCACTCGCAAGCTCGCGCTAACGCGCTTTCTGCCTGCTGACGCAGGCCCTTGCTCGTTAAACGCGCAGTAAAATCAAATGCCGCTTCGCGTCGCTTGATTTTACTCTGCGCTGTTTACATTTTCGATCTGCCAGTCTATAGGCGCTGCGCCATGTTCCTCCAGAAACCGATTGGTCTGGCTGAAGGGCTTACTGCCGAAAAAACCGTTATATGCCGATAACGGACTGGGATGAGGCGCCTTTAAGATCAAATGATGCGGATTATTCAGCATCCTCTCCTTCATTTGTGCCGGCCTGCCCCAGAGAATAAACACAATGGGCCGGTCCTGCCTGTTTAAGGCCTTGATGGCAGCATCCGTAAATTCCTCCCAGCCTTTCCCACGATGGGAATTTGCCATATGGGCGCGAACGGTCAGCACCGTATTGAGCATCAACACTCCCTGTCTGGCCCACTTGACCAGGTAACCGTTATCCGGAATGTAACATCCCAAATCATCATGTAACTCCTTGTAAATATTCACCAGCGAAGGCGGTATATCTACCTCCGGCTTTACGGAAAAGCAAAGCCCGTGTGCCTGCCCCACATTATGATAGGGGTCCTGCCCGATGATAACCACCTTCACCTGACTAAGCGGCGTCAGATGAAAAGCATTAAAAATATCATCCGCAGGCGGAAAGACCTGGGATGTATTATATTCGTTCAACACAAACTGATACAAGTTTTTGTAATAAGGCTTATGAAATTCCGGCTCCAGCTCCGCCAGCCAGTCATTTGTAATCATTGCCATACTTTTAAAAATCCTCTCTTCCTTTCACAGACGCACACTGACTCCCCTGCTTTGCAGGTACTCCTTTACCTCACGAATCTCCAGCTCCTTATAATGAAACAAAGAAGCAGCCAGCACGGCCTCTGCCTTTGCCTTCACAAGTGCATCGTAAAAATGCTCCGGTTTTCCGGCACCCCCCGAAGCGATTACGGGAATCTTCACAGCCTCCGCCACCGTCCTGGTCAGCTCCAGATCATAGCCCTCTCTCGTGCCGTCACCGTCCATGCTGGTCAGCAGAATTTCCCCCGCTCCCAGCGCTTCCGCCTTGACGGCCCACTCTATGGCATCCATTTCCATATCTACACGGCCGCCGTTTTTAAAAATATTCCATCCGCTGCCGTCCGCCCTGCGCTTGGCATCAATCGCCACCACCACACACTGACTGCCAAATTTCTCCGCTCCGTCTGAAATCAGCCGGGGATTCATAATTGCGGCGGAATTAACGGCAACCTTATCCGCACCTTCCCTCAATATTGCTCGAAAATCATCTATCGTGCGGACTCCGCCGCCAACGGTAAAGGGAATAAAAACTCTTTCTGCCACCCTGCGCACCCACGCTAACTGCGTAGCCCGGCTGTCTGCGGAAGCGTTAATATCCAAAAAAGTCAGCTCGTCTGCGCCTTCCCTGTCATATGCCGCCGCAGCCTCTGCCGGATCGCCGGCATCTCTGGGATTTAAGAATTTAACGCACTTAACCACCCGCCCGTCCTTTACATCCAGACAGGGAATTACTCTCTTTGTATACATTCGGTTACCCTTTCACGACTTTGATAAAGTTCCGCAATATCTGCATTCCCACATCTGAGCTTTTCTCCGGATGAAACTGACAGGCAAACAGATTCCCCTTTTCAACAGAAGCATGAATCTGTACGCCATAATCTGCAGTGGCAGTAACAATTCCCGCATCTGCCGCCTGCAGATAATAGGAATGGACAAAATAAACGAAAGGATTTTCCTGTAGGCTTTCAAATAAACGACCCCTAAACGGAAACTGTAAACTGTTCCAGCCAATATGCGGCACCTTTAAGCCTTGCTCAGACGGAATTTTTAAAACCCTGCCTTCCAGAATATGCAGCCCTTCCACTCCGGGAGACTCTTCGCTCTCCGCAAACAGAAGCTGCAGCCCCAGACAGATTCCTAAAAACGGCATATTGCTGGCAACGCACTCTTTGACTACCTGGTCCAGGCCATAAGCCTTCAGCTTCCCCATGGCATCCCCGAAAGCGCCTACTCCGGGAAGAACTACCCCGTTTGCACCAAAAATGGTCTTTGGATCTCTGGTAACGACAGCCGCCTCCCCCAAAAACGCAAACGCCTTCTCCACGCTTCGAATATTGCCCGCATCATAATCAATGATTGCAATCATATTTCCCTCATTCCACCGCCCATGCGGCCTTTTCCCTTTCACCTACTGATTGTCAATAAAGGTGTCATTGCCAAGTCCGTCTTCCTCCGGCAGCATATCCGGAATCTGATTTTCCTCCGGTTCCGAAACTGTCGGATCTTGTCCCGGCGCTGCAGGGTCCTGCTTCGGCACTTCAGGCGCTGCCGGCACATCCCAGTTTTCAAAGGTCCTTCCCCCTGCGATTGCCGTCACCATCTTGGTATATTCCCGATCGCTTCGCACTGCGGCAATGGTTTGTGCCTGCCCCTCCGTCAGCCCGAATTCACCAGACAAATAATTTAAAATAATGGCATATCCGGCCGCTATATCCTGTTCCGCATTCCACTGACCTGCATAGGAATACAGATCCGGATAGCTGTCTATAGTCTGGATCAGGCTGTCAAGAGCCCGTACTCTGTCACCCTCTGCCATATACATCTCATATTCGCGGATCCAAAGCCGAATGTATAAAATACTTTCCGACTTGCCAAACATAATACTTTCCGTCTCATTAAGGTCCTTGCCAAACAGATTCTGATAACAGGTCTGGTAATCCCCTGCATAATAGGCAGCCTTCGCCGCATTCTTATCCGAATAATCCGTTACGGAATTGACAAACACAAACAAAAGCACCCCTACGGATACACCTACCAGCACAACAGGCAGTACCTTTTTCATGGAAAGCTTCTTGCCCGGCACGGAAGCTTCCTCCTTAACCGGCTTCTCCTTCTTGGGCTTTTCCTTCTTCGGTTTCGGCGCTTTCTTAGGCTTCTCCTTTATCTCCTTGGAGTCCTTATCTTTATCTTTCCCTTTACCCTTCTTTCCCTTTTTGCCCTTTGCTCCCTTTTCTTCCTTATCCAGATCGTCCAGGATGTCCTTATTTTCCTTGGACAGCTTAATATTTTCGTTTTCTTCCTCGTCTTCCTCTGTTAGGAAATTCATGATCCGCGCAAAGAAGCCCTGCTTTTCCTTCGGATTATCTCCGCCCTCCAAAGGCCTGGAATCTTCTTTCTCCGGCAGGCTCTCCACTCCGTCACCCATATCCGCCAGCAGATCCGCATCCCCGTCATCTCCAAACAGACTGTCAAGATCCAGCTCCCCGCCGTCTATCCCCACTGCTTCAGGGACCTGCTCTTCAACGGCATCTATCACATCCGGCTCGGAGGTCACTGCCTCTTCCGACTGCTCCTGCCGCTGTCCTGCCCGGTCAGCCTCGGAAACAATGGAATCCAAAACAGACGGGTCAAACAAATCCTGATCCGCCAAATCTTCCTGCGTCCCATCCTCCCGCTGCTCATCAGACTGCTTTTCTTCCCGTTTTTCATTCTTCTGTCTGCGATTGGATTTTTCTTTTTTTGCTGCCTTTGCCGCCTTCTTTTCTGCTTTTCTGGCAGCCGCCTCTTCTCTTTGCTTTTCTTTTTTCTGCCTGGCAAGCTCTTTTTTATCCTTCCGGGAATCTTCCGCCAAACCTTTCTTTTCACTGCCGTCCGAATCCTCATCTTCACCGCCCAGAATTTTAGTCTCCAGATCTTCCTCCGGATAATCCTCAAGCATTGCGGTAATAGAATCATCCACCGCCTCGTTATTATCAGACTTCTGCAGCATATCCTGAATATCCTGAAGCTCCTCGTCGTCGCTCTCTTCCAGCATTTTCAGCACATCCTCATCCGAAAGATCCATATCGGAAGCGCTTGATAATTCATCCTCCTGATCGGCGCCTGCAGAAAGCAGCCTGTTAATCTCATCTTCCGACATTTCGGAGACGTCATCCAGATCAGGCGCTTCCGCATCCAGGTCGGCAATTCCCATATCCGGATCTGTCCCTTCTTCATCCTGCCCGAAAATGCTCTCATCCTGTTCATCACTCTCTGTCACATCTCTTAACAGATTATCCAGATAATCCTCTTGTGAAGGCATAAATATCTCCTCAACTTTCCTGTTTTCTTTTGCCTCATGCGCTCATTGTATCATAGACTCTCCAGCCAGGCAATCGCATTCTTCGAAATTCCCAAACCTTTTTCCGACAATTCCTCGGTCAGCTGATACAGTGATTCATTCACACGAACAAAAATTGCTTTCCTGTTAAAGTATGCAATTTTTTCAAAGGGCCAGCGGATCACCGTAGGAAACCGCATACCTTCTCCCAGCTCCAGCACAAGCAGCCTGCGGTTCAAGGTCCCCTGAAGCCATTTCGTATATACTTCCCACTGCTCCCGATACCCCTGCTCGTCATAATTTTCGGCAAAAACATTATTCAATACCATCGGCGCTCCGCATTGGCTGCATCTCGCAGGCATTTGAAATCCTTCTGAGGGAAAATGCCCTGTAAACAATTCTTCAAAAGCAGCATTCATGCACGCTCTCTCATCCTCCGTCACGCGCTCAAGCATATGCCCGCATCCGTTCGGACATTGTTTAACGGTAGTTGTACCGCAGGGCATGACAAGTCGGTCCTTCTTCCAGGGGATTCTTGCAATTCTGCTGTCGGTCGCCGTCGCTGCGACAAAATAATTTTTATCCACAAGAATATCTGCAAGCTTCTTTAAAGCCGGAGTAATAATATCCTCCAATTTTGCTGAACAATATTCCTGCCAAGCCGGAACAAGCCACTGACAACCGGACTCCCGCAGCAATTCCTTTCCTCTTAAAAATTCCGAGCAGCTCCGAAGACGCGAAAAATCATCAAATTCCTCACCCAATCCTGCCAAAACCATATCCGCGCTTTTCATTTCGGCCAAAATTTCTTCTGTCTTCATTTCATATTCTCCAAAAACAGCCAAGCCTGATCCGCTGGATGCCCGTGTACATACAAAAGAGCCGGGAGGTTTCTCGGCTCTTCATAAATTTTTTATTTATCCAAATGCTTTTCGTCAACAAGCCGGTCTACTATTTTTACCAAATTACCAATCTCAGGCTTTGACAGCTGCGCGTCCGCTCCCAGTTCTTCGCCCTTTCTCTTCATATCCTCGTTCACTAAAGAAGAGAAAATAATAATGGGGATGTCTGCCGTGGTTTCATCGGATTTTACGAGCTTTGTCAGCCTGTGTCCATCCATCTCCGGCATTTCAATATCCGTTACGATCAATCGAACATGATCCCGCAGGCTGCCGTCTGCCTTACATTGGGTAATCACATCATAAGCCCGCTGTCCGTTTTCGGTATGAATCAGATTATCATATCCCGCCTTCTTCAGGCAGTCTACAATCAACTTATTCAGCAAAGGCGAATCCTCTGCAATCAAAATAGGCACATTACTTCTCTTTCTTTCTCCAAGCTCGCTGATTTCAGATACCTTCAAGCCGGTCTCAGGATTAATGTCGGTAACAATTTTTTCAAAGTCCAGAATGATAATCAGCTTCCCTTCCTGCTTGATAATTCCCGTTGACACGCTTTCATCCGTTGTTGAAATCGTTGCGTCAGGTTTAATGATGTCTCTCCAGGATACTCTGTGGATTCCCTGCACACTGTCAACATGAAAAGCAAGGTCCAGCTTATTAAAGTTTGTCAGAATAAACAATCCTGTAGGCTCCGAAACTCCCCTGCCCAGGCAGTTCTTCAGATCAATGGCGGTAATCATAATGTCTCTCGGCATAAAAATACCTTCTATGCTGGGATGGGAATTGGGAACGGGTGTGACTTCCTCATATGTAATGATTTCTCTTATCTTAGCCACATTAATGCCATAGGAATTATTTCCTAACGTAAATTCAAGAATCTCCAGCTCGTTTGTTCCGTTTTCCAATAAAATTTTAGTATCCATTTTTCCACCTCATTACTTTTTTCTAGTTCAGAATCCTACTGCCCACCATTCTCTATCAGTTTAACATACTTTCCGCAAAAATGAAACTACTATCTGAAAATTTTATCAAAAAAGGAAAGCAGAAAACTGCTTTCCTTTTTATGCTATAATAATGACATCTATGTCCAATGACCTCCATGTCATTGACCTCCATGTCCTTGTACCCTCAAAACCGAACACCGGCTCTATTCTCTTACTCGTTCC
>CAJUIA010000015.1 GCA_910586485.1 uncultured Acetatifactor sp. | reverse complement strand
TTAAAGTATGGCATAAAACTTTCAATTAGTTAAGGCGCAGGGTTTGACGTTTACGATCATTCATACATTTTTTATTCGATATGTAAAATACTATTTTATAGATCATCAAAATTATTATAATTGATTTTAGGGATAAGGAAATCATCTGAAGTACTACAGAAAGGAAGAACGAACGTATGACGACAGGAGCGATTCTCCGCCAGCTGCGGGAAGAAAAAAACATAGGCCAAAAGGAAATTGCCCTTTATCTAGATGTAACCATCGGCACCATCTCCAACTACGAAAACAGCGTTCATTTTCCCGATCTGCTTACACTGAATAAACTGGCTGATTACTTCGGCGTAACGACAGATTACCTGCTGAACCGCACCGACTATCGAGGCGGCCTTGATGTCCTGAATCGCCGCGTTTCCGAGGAATATACGGTAACGGACATTGTCAATACCTTTCTTACCTTTGATGGTAATACCGTAAATCATCTCATGGAATATGCAAAATTTCTGCAAAGCAGGCATTTTACTAAAAATTAAATTTTAGTGCTCTCATTTTGTGAATATTAAATTTATAATTCCTGTTATCACATTTTTTATGTGCTATCTAAAATGCCATTTCATATACCATGAAATACTATATAATAGAATCCAAGGACGGATTCTATTATCCAAGTTCTATAATAGAATCTAAGGACGGATTCTATTATCCAAGTTCTATAATAGAATTTAAGAGCCGATTCTATTATCCAGATTCTATAATAGAATCAAAAAAACAGAAAGTGAAAAGAAAGGAAAGACATATGACAACGGGAGCAATTCTCACTCAGCTGCGAAAAGAAAAGGATGTTTGTCAGAAAGAGGTTGCACGCCATCTGAAGGTATCCATCGGCACCATCTCCAACTATGAGAACAACGTCCATTTTCCCGATCTTGACATGCTGAAAAAGCTGGCCGACTACTTTGGGGTAACGACCGATTACCTGCTGGGCCGCACCGCCTACCGCGGTGACCTTAAGGTATTAAACCGCCGCATCTCAGACGAATACACGGTGACGGACATTGTCAATACGGTGCTTACCTTTGACAGCAATACCGTAAATCATCTCATGGAATATGCAATATTTCTGCAGAGCAGGAGAAAGTAAGGAAGGCGGCCGAAACAAGTACATATATGTTACTTTTTCCTCTGCATCTGCATAAAGGAATTAAATATATCTTTTCTGCTCTCCTATACTGTTATACGGTATTCCCATAAAACACAAAGGAGGGTATTAATACATGAATCAACTGTCAGAACGAATGAAATTGCTTCGATCTCGAAAAGGTCTGCTGCAAAAGGAGCTTGCCGCCGCTTTGAATTGCTCAATATCTGCCATCTCAGGATATGAGAACGGCCGCTGCGAGCCCAGCCTGGATTCACTGGTAGAAATAGCACATTTTTACAATGTATCCGCAGATTATCTTTTAGGGCTCACAGATCTTCCTAATCCCGTAGACAAAAAACTGCATTTTATCAGCAAAGGCTATCCCGTCAGTCACTTTCTGAGACTATTAAACCGATTATCTTCAAAAAATCGTTCTTTCCTGGCCTATGGACTTCTGCTTTTTGAAAAAGCAATAGACCGGCAGGAATCCTGATAGGCAAGACCACCGGCTATGCCGGTGGTTTATTTTTTACTGTGACACAAAAGTTTTCCGACATCCCGTTGATTAATCATGCAATGGCAATCATCATAGAACCATATTCCATCACAACGCTTACTGTATATTATTATGAATGCTTGTAACCGTTCTTCTATAGCATCATTTTCTGCATCTCTAAAATAAGCTTTAAACGGTTAATTTTTAAACATTTTAGTAGTTTATGCCTATTGTACTATAAATGAGCGAATCTAAACACTTGCACAAAATCTCGGCATCTTAATATACCACAAGGACAAGCCGAATGTGAGTCGTCTTTGTATTGATAACCGATTTGCTCCATCCTACAGTTTTGCTCATTTATAGCTTTTGCATTATGTCAATCTCTTAACATATCATTAAGTTCTTCAAAATCTATTGGCCTGGCATCTTGCCAAATGCGTTCGAATTCTTGTTTATAACTATTAAACCAAGGCTCTTGTTTCGTTAAATGGAATGTTGCCTTTGGTGCTGTACGGTTTATATATGAACTAATGTGAACATACATATGGCCTTGCTCTGAATTCGGATCAACGACTGTCATTCTGGTTGGAAAAACGTAGTCAATAAAACGGATTTCAAGATTGTTCGGAATATTACCTTTTTCATATTCTGTGGCAAAAAACTGCAAGCTAGTTTTCAATTTCATTTTTATCCGCTTGTTATCAGTTCCTAATCCATCAAGCATAGTTGCCGTGGCTTGTAAATTCTCTCCCCAGTAATCTGCAAGAACCAACCGCACCTTTAGCCCGGTCGCTATAGCTTGATTCAAGGCGCAAGAAGTTTGGGCTACACTAATAAAGAAACTTGAGATCATAATTTCATCAGTAGCAGATGACACCAGTTTTTCAAAGTCAGGCATTTCCATAGACAAAAAGTTACTGATTGACTGATTCTTATTCGCTATAGAATCCTGTACACTATTAAGCCACCGAGATACTTCTCTTTCAAGAATTTGCTTTTTTTCTGGCTCATATTTTATGTAGGTAATCCCCGCCCAATCGGAAGCCAATTTTGTATTCAAAACTTTGCACAATGCTACATGCGGTTTCCCCAGCTTTCCGAACAAAATTCCCGCTTCAATAAGAACATTATCTCTAGGCACATATACAGTGCCCTGTTCAGCATTTAATTCATCATCTGGTGCAAGAATAAATATCCCCCCATCTACTTCATTAGGCAAATCCAAAATTTTGCTAAAGGTAAAATCAGCGGGCGCAAACCATTTTGTCCATAAAATAGCTTCGTGCCCATATTCTTCAATTATTTGGGCAATTTCTTTTGCAATGTGTACGTGTTCCGTTGAGCTTCCAATAAATATTTTCATAGCTGGTCTCCATATTAAAATAGTATAAACAGCACGAGTTCTTTTAAAGGCACTATGTCGGAGCAAAACCGCTTGGATGCTCATGCTCTCGTTTTCCTGCCCTCAGTGAAAAGGCAACAGTACAGAGCGGTGACAAGTGGTAAGTTAATTCCTCCTGTTCATTGGTGGTCTCCTTCATAAGCAAGGACACGATACGGTCATGGTGCCATATTTCGGCAAATTTTTTCAACAGGTATTTTTACTTGAATTTACGTAGTCAATGGTATTTCTTGTGGTTGCAGACTCCGAAAAGCCTTGATATTACAATGTCTCTATTAAAACTCGTTCATATGTAGTCACACGTTTTTTCACTATCAATAAAATCCAAAAAAGCATCAAAATTTCCGGTTCTCAGACTTTTATAATGCTTTCTCAGGTATTTACAGACATTAATAATTTGTTCCTCCTGAAGCAGACATTCCAACCCACTTTCTACATACTTGTTTAAAAACAAGACCAATGGCTCTATCATATAGTAGTCTTCATATTCTTTCAGCTGGTCAAGCATTGGCTCCATTTGATCATTCTTATATTGATCGTAAATCCTGGAAAAGTTATCTTTTATGCCCTCATAATCCTGCTGATCCCATTTTTGGATGATGATACTCACCGCAACAATCCTGGAAATATTTTCCAAAGGAAGATGCCTTAAGCTTTGCTTAACATGCTGATAATAAGCATTCTGTATCTGGAGATATTCGATCAGGTCCTTTATCTCAAGAATACGAATCATAAATATATCCGCTATGGCTTCTTCAAATACCTTTTGAAGAATAGCCGCAATTTCTTCTAAGGAAGCCATTAATACGCCTGTATGGCTTTGGGGAATCTGCAGCTTACTATTATATTCATAGGTGCATCGCAGAAAAATGCTCTGATAATATTGGCACACGGAATCCCGATATTGATCAAACTTCATACCTCCCTGTCTCTCTGGCACAGGGGCCATCAGGAAAGCGGCCATGGCAGAATTATCACTTGACTGCGTATATTCATTTGCAATATAGGCATCCAGCATCTTTGTTGCAACTCTGGACATACTCCAAAAATAAGCGGCATTCCGATTTTCCCTGCTCCACCCTGCCCGAATAAAATGTCCCACTTCATGTGTAAGCCATGGAAGTACATTTTGTACTTCAAACAACAAGTCCACCGGAATATTAATATTTATAAACCGAAAACGTTCACAGCCACTCAAAAAAATCGTTGCTGTTATCTTTGCCCCTGTATCTGTAGTCACAAGAGGAACATAGCGTAAATGCTCGTTTCTCTGATCTTTATAAAACTGCAGAACACCAATCAACTTATCAACATAGAGAGCATATGCCAACAATACTTTTAAATTTGCTCCGGAATAGCGCAACACATTCTGCGGCGTCTCAAAGTCTGACATACTCGCGGTGACACGATTATCAAGAAGCAGATTGAAACAGTTGATCATCCGCGCAAAAGTATCCTGCTGATCCCCTTCTTCCTGATGAAGCTTTAAAAAATCCAAAAAATAGGACAGAGTATCCCTTAGGCTTCCACGCATTTTTTCATCACTAATGGTCGAACAAGCTTGAAAAAGCCGAAGAACCAAGCGCAGCAATGACTCACGTATACTTGGACACAAAAGACCCAGATTCTTACTGCGCCAAATAAATTCCTTCAGCTCTTCTTCTGTAGAATGCGATGGTTTACCGGAAGGATCCGGCACGGAAGAAGTTTCCCAGTTCTCTTCGAGCATGAAACGAGTGTTCGTCTTTTGAATGCCTATACCTGCACGTGCAGGAGATAAGGCTCCATCCTTAAAGAAAAGGTTTACAAATTCATTCGTATCACGAATATCCCCCACAATATCGTAATCATATTTCCCAAATATTGAAAAAGCCTGATAACCCGGCTGCAATGCTTTTTTTATATTTTCATTTTCCGTAAAATACTCTGTTGCCATCTGTGAAGTGCAGGACAAGCGAACTGACACCCTAAGAGGGGAGGGTTCCTGCCATGCGGAACAATGTTTCAGATCCAGCCCCGCGATGGTGTATGATCTCCGAAAGTAAATTCCGGATTCAATAAGCATTTTACGATATGCCGCCAGCACACGTACAAGCCCTTTATAACTGCTGCCACGCATGACAAGCGCATAATCATAGATAGAAAGACAACCGTATAGCTGTCCTTTTATATTTGATTCTTTCTTGATACATTTTGCCAGGCTTTGAGACAGTATGCTTCTATAAGAAGCCCACTTCATGCCGGAATGACTTTTCAAATCCAGAACCGTCAGCATAATCAGCGGATAACCGGCCAACTCACTTTCGTCATCAGACAGTAAGCGCTGATCCGTCCCGACCGGATACAAAAAAAGCTTTTGCCTGCTGTCATATTTCTCCCGCTCTTTTAACTCGTTATCCATCAAACGCCTGCCAAAGCCCCGAAAGCTTGATATAGGCAAAACATCCATACAGTCAAAATTAGTCCATGTCATAAACATGGCGTCTTGTATCGTTGCCTTTTGGGATTCACTTGCAACTTTCTTATACAATTTTACAACGTAACCTCTCGCCCCATTCCCCCAGACTTCGCTTGCCATGTCTGAAAATCCATCCTTTAAAAATATTTTAGTATGAAATTTTGGATGACAGCATCTAAATGGTTTGCCTGTCTGTGGCTCACCATTTTCCGTTTACGATATGCCCCTGATGATTTGTTCCTATCCCATAAAGCGCTTTCGTGAACATCCGCAAAACAAAATGTTTTTTGGCTCTCACTTACAGTCTTCTTTGCTTTTGGGAATAGTATTCCCTTCTCCATCTCCTGATACCTCCTCTGTATTAAATAATTATACCTATTTATCTATCATATGTTGCCCAGAAGGATATGATTTCATCCCTAAGATAAGGAAAAACAAAAAACACAAATACTGCCGCAATCCATAGAACTACTGTCAGAACGCCCATGATGCGTGTCCGCGGACTTTTACCTTCCATAAGAACAGATATAAAGGACAGCAACGTTGCCATAGACGCTGTAATAACAAGGTTCATGTGAAAGAAATTAGATATAGACCAAGATTCGGTACGTCCAAGATTCAGACCGATTAATGCAAAAATGGCTATAAAAATACCCATATACTGTATAATGTCTTTTTGCATATCCTGCATCGCGGCCCCGATTTTGCCGCTTAATCCCAGTGCTTTTCCGATTTCGTCAGCTGAAATACTTTGCGCTGTCTCTTCCGCCGTCTTCTTTGCCTTTGTTTCTGCAATTTTAACCACCTCAGATTTTAATTCTTCTGCTTGCTTTTCCCTCTCCGCTTTATCTGCATCCCTTGCCTTTTCCCATTCGCTTTTCATCGTTTCTGCATCCGAATAAAGCTTTTCTATTTCCTGATGTTTTTGAGCAATTTCTTCTGGACTCCCATAAGCACTCTGAAACTCGGACATCCGCTGTATAGAATCCATCAGCTTCTCTATACGTTCACCCAGCATAATCGAATCATCTATTAAAAGATCCATTATCTTTGGTTTGTTTAATTGGATTCCCGTTTTATCATAATTATTTTCTTCTATTTCCTGTTCCGTTGCTGATTCTTTCTCAAACGGCAATAATGTAACATAGCCGTGGCCTGCAAAGTCACGCAATTTAGAAACAGCAGCTTCTTCTTCGTATCCTAACCTCTCACATACACGCTTCACTACTATAGAAAATGTATAAATAGGATCTGTCCCAGACTCTTGAACATCTTCCAGGACATTTGCTGTAATCGGCTGCTGCTCCAACAACACACGGAATACTTTTGTTGTTTCAATATGCTCTTTTAATTTTTGACCTTCTAAGCTGTCCCTTCCCTCAACAGTCAGACCTTCATTTGTTTCTGCCATCCTCTTGCCCGCGCCCCTTTGCGTTCTTATGTGTATTCGCCAATGTGCTCAATATAGTATATATCTATGCTATTAATAAATCCTGAAAAGTAACTTTATCTTAACACATCAAAGCGAACAATGCAACATAAAAGTGCCTTTATACACGGTAATGCTTTACTGCAAACACTCAACGAAATAGAGTAACGGATAGCATAAACGTTTCTTCACGTCTTCGTTACGATATGTCCCCTTCTACCGCTTCCGCCATGGTGTCCGGCCGCTCCGGATCATAGCATTCGTTACACCACATTAATGTGACCAGGTCCGTGTCTCCTTCATTCACGATAGAATGCGTATATCCTACAGGGATGTCCACCACCTCCAGCTTGTCCCCGCTCACATGATATTCAATGATCTCGCCATCTCCATGCCTGCGGAAACGTATCAGCCCCTTCCCGCTCACTACAACAAATTTCTCATTTTTCGTGTGGTGCCAATGCCCGCCCTTTGTAATGCCCGGTTTAGAGACATTGACCGATACCTGCCCCCGGTCAGTGCTTTTTAATATTTCCGTAAAGCTTCCCCTCACATCCTGGTGCATATTAAGAGAGTAAGAAAAACCATCCTTCGGCAAATAACTTAAATAGGTACTGTATAACTTTTTAACCAGCCCTCCCTCTGTCACATCCGGCAGCATCAGATTCTGCCTGCTCTCCCGAAAACTGTATAAAAGATCCGCAATCTCACCCAGCGTTGCCTCGTGCACCGTTGGTACAAAGCAATAGCCCTCCGAATCCATATGTGGATGCCCGTCCAATGCCAACAACAATTCCTCCACCACATCATCAATATAGACGAGGTGCATCATTGTACTGCGATCATTTATCTTGATCGGCAATCCATTTGCTATATTATGGCAGAAGGTAGCCACTGCACTGTTATAGTTGGGCCGACACCACTTTCCAAACACATTAGGGAAACGGTAAATATAGATTTCAGCCCCTGTTTCCTTACCGTATGTCAAAAGCATGTCCTCTCCCGCTTTTTTACTCTTTCCATACGGGTTATCCAAGGCTGCCTGAATAGAGGACGAGTCCATAATCGGGCATGTATTGTGATACCTTTTTAAGGTTTCCACCAATGTCGTCGCAAACCCAAAGTTGCCTTCCATAAACTCTTCAACGTGTTCCGGTCGATTTACTCCAGCCAGATTATAAACAAATCCGCAGTCACGGCAATAATCTTCCAGCATTTCAGAGGGCGTATCAATATCAAATGCCAATACTTCTATGTCTTTGCGTTTTCCTAATTCCACAATCAAATTCTGGCCGATAAATCCCTTAGCCCCTGTCACAAGCACCTTCATGATCTCTTCTCCAATTCGGCAATTTGCTCTTGAATATATGAAAGGGTCAAAAGTTTCTCCTTCACCTGTTCCACGTCCATCAACTCCGTATTATTGGAATTAAACTCTGTCAGCCCGCTTCTCTCCGGATTTCCATCCGTAAAATATTTATCGTAGTTCAAATCCCGCTTGTCCGCAGGCACACGATAAAAATGCCCCATATCAATGGCGTGCGCACATTCCTCATTCGTAAGCAGGGTCTCATACATCTTTTCTCCATGGCGGATCCCGATCACCTTGACCTCGTTTTCAGCATGAAGCAATTCCTTCACTGCCTGAGCCAAAACACCTATAGTACAGGCCGGAGCCTTCTGTACCATAATGTCGCCGCTCTCAGCATTTTCAAAGGCATAAATCACCAGTTCTACCGCCTCTTCAAGACTCATGACAAAACGGGTCATTTCTGGCTCCGTAACAGTCAGCGGCTTTCCTTCTCTGATCTGGCTGATAAACAAGGGGATTACTGACCCCCTGGAGCAGAGAACATTGCCATATCTGGTACAGCAGATGCTGGTCTTTTCCGGATCCACGGTCCTGGATTTTGCAACTATGACCTTTTCCATCATCGCCTTAGAGGTTCCCATGGCGTTTACAGGATATGCGGCCTTATCCGTAGAAAGGCATATCACCTTTTTCACTCCCGCGTCCACAGCGGACTGCAGCACATTCTCCGTCCCCAGCACATTGGTCTTTACAGCTTCAATAGGGAAAAATTCACAGGACGGGACCTGCTTTAAAGCCGCCGCATGGAAAATAAAGTCCACCCCATACATCGCTTTATCAATGCTCTGCCGGTCGCGGACATCCCCAATATAGAACTTCAACTTATTACTGTATTCCGGAAATTCCCGCTGATAAAAATGACGCATATCGTCCTGCTTCAGCTCGTCTCTGGAAAAAATACGAATCTCACCGATGTCAGTTGCCAGAAACCGATTCAGAACGGCATTGCCAAATGAGCCGGTTCCTCCGGTAATCAATAAGGTCTTATCTTTAAACATACTCGCCTCCGTTTTTATTTGTTCCATTGCTTTCAGTACATCTGCTTTTTATTATATCCCAAAACGTACAAAATGCAAAATAAACTTTCAAATTATATCACCCTATACACTTTCAAATTATATCACCCTATACATACTTTTTAATTCTCAGAATTTCTCCTATGTTTCCTATATTTGTAAACCAACAGTAATGCGCCTAAGAAATAACCAGCAGCAAATATAATTAGATTTCCCGAAAACGCCAGTATTGCAAAAAAGAGCAAAATACCCACCTCTTTCCCGCATTCCGTTCTGTTAATTCCCATTTTCCCTTTAATATATCGTTCTAAAATAAGACTCCACGATTCATAAACAATCAGCGTCATCAGCGCAACCCCAAAAACGCTGTTGGTTAAACTATACACCAAAGTATCGCATACCAAGACACAAACGGCGCTGATTAAGTTTACCACAAAATACTCCTTTTCCAAACGATATGCTTTCATATAAGGAGTTATTAAAACTTGCAGCTTTCCTAATGGAATACATATTGCCACAATCAAATATACATATTCCAAGACTTCTACATACTCTACTACATAGTACTTGATAACCAGTACTGCAGGGACATAACAAAACAAGGCTCCAAAAATCAGATTGTTATACACATTTTTAATTTTGCCATAGTATTGAGGCATATCCTGTGTATCCAGCCGCTTCAGCATTGGGAAAAAAACAATACCCGCCGCATTGGTAAATGTTACAATCAGGGACAATATTGACATAGCAAATGAAAATGACGCATATTCAGAGAGAGATGCCTTGTGTTCCAAAACAACTCTGCCTGACAATGGTGCGAAAGAAGCGCATAGAGCCCCCATGGTAATAAGGATACCGCTTTTGCAGTTCTCTCTGACCACTCCAAAGCCTTCTCCCCATCCCGCCTTTCTTCCATGCCAAAAATATACCCCTATAACAATGCAGACTACTGCAATTAAAACCCTGACTCCATAATCCACACCTATCATAGGAATGTATCCGCTTACTCCCGTTACAAGAAGTACGCAGTAACCTATTGTCGCAAGAAATCTACTCAAAAAATTGATAATATTATATTTTTCTTGTTCATTCACTGCCAAAAAGAATGACAGAATAATATTAAACACACAAACGAAAGGCATACTTGCTAAAAGCATGGAAAAAATAAAACGATCACTTCCAGGAATATCCAAAAGCTTCACAAAAATCATTCCAATCACAGAAATCACGATACTTAAGCATAGCATGATAAAATTGCCAGAACGAATCTTTTCAACTGGCAAGTCTTCTCGCTTCATTCCCCCATATTTAAGAACTAAACCATCGTTATAACCAAGCGTAACAAAATTAATATAATTAAGATAAAAATAATATATTTGCCACTGCCCATACATTTCTTTTTCCATATACTTTGGTACGATGATACTGGTTACCAAAGAGCAGCCAAGGATTAGCACCTGCGTCACTAACGCAAACCCAATTTTTCGAATACCAGACTTAATTAAAACCTTTTCATCCAAAACGCTCCCTCCCCAATACTGCGGCTAAAATAACCTCTCATATAGTTCTTTATCATTTTTAATTGCTACACATTTTTTCCAATAGGTATCCGCCTCCTGCTTCTTCAGCATAAGCCTGTCACGCCTTGTTAGCCTCATTAACAGAGATATGATCGTGCAGACGATATAAAATATCACAGCCATAATTATTCTACTTACTATATTCCCTAAAACAAACGCTATTCCCATCCACAGAATATAAAACCATTTCATCAATTTGGGGAGGACTGCAGTCGTCGCACCCAAAATAGCCCCCGCAATCGCAAAATAAAATCCTATGCTTCCAAATCCCTTAAAACCTATGCACAGCAAACTGATACATACAAAACCAAACATGGTCACGAGGCCAAATTTACGAAGTTCTTTAGTACTTGGTTTCCAGTTAATATTTACCATATCTACTCCTTCAGAATCTTTAACAATTCCCTTGTAATCACGTTTGCAGCCTTTACAGAACCTTCGTCCGTATAATGCACCATATCACAAAAAAACTCCGGGGAATTTTCAATATTGTTCTCCAGATCAATACATAAAACATCGTATTCATCTGCCGTTGTTCTTATAATACTATTCATTTCTTCATAAAGCTTCCAGAATTCACTATACTCTATCCCCAACTCATACCCTCCACAAGCTTCATACAACTGTCTGATCAATTCGTCCGGTTCATCTCCCAGTCGATTTGCCTGCGTCATCAAAACAGGCCTAATATCATTAATTTCACATATTGAAATAAACATTTCGAGATTTCTTCGAAATTTACTGAAGACCACTTCTTGATCATACTCTATCTGCATATTTTGCGGCAAGGGCAGCGCCTTGGATGTGTTTAATGCAGCAATACGTCCGCTTATGGACGGGAATAACTGTTTCCATACGTTTTTCAATCTTGCTTTTAGACCATTACCTATTGGATTACTTCCAGCCGTCTGCATCCAATAAAAATCATAACTCTCGCCTGTTTTGGTATAACAATAATCTTCATATTTCAAAAGCATTATCAGATCGTTGATATTATGATGCAAAACTGCTATGTCTGGCTCTAATACAAGACCTTTGTGAATCAAAGTATCTAAGGAATCGTGGCTTGTTCCACCACCAACTCCAGCATTATAGCTATTCACTGCATATCCGGTCTCTTCTTCCAGCATCCTGCCCACAAGATAAGGATACCTCTTCTCTTCAGAAACCGTTATGCACTCTGTCGTTGATCCCCCTAGGAAGAGAATCGTCCTGTCGGGCTCATCATGTACCTTGGATGGCTCAATAAAGCCATTTGCATCAATCCTGGCAGTATAATCTCCCAAGCCTGAAAAAACATCCTTTACGGCATATACGCCATTATAGTAATCGTCCCTGGAAGCGATCTGTACTATATAAGGTTCGTTTTCATTTATGGGAATCGCCCGTTTTGCTCTTTCGCTATTTGGTATACCGTATAAACATTCTAATAAAAACTCTAAAATTATCAATACTGCTGCGACACAGACAACCCCAACAGACATATACTTCAAAATTTTCTTCATCTGAATTCACCTCTAAAACAATGTATAAATAAACGGCGCAGCAGATGTTCCCCCAAGGATAACAAGCCCCAGCAATACTGCCAGCACAATCACCAAGGGAACTACCCAGTAAGATTTTTTCTCCTTAAAAAATTGTATAAACTCCTTCATTATGCCTCTTCTTCTCTTACCTGCCATCGTTTTCTCCTCAATCTAATTTAAACTGTTTTTTATACTCCTCTGCCCCGTCCATTTGCGGTTGCTTTTTCTTCTCCATAATATAATTACCAATGACCAGTATATCCATATCAGTATACATAAAGCACCTGTATGCGTCCTCCGGCGTACAGACTATGGGCTCTCCGCGAATATTAAACGATGTATTTACAACGCACGGACAGCCCGTGGCTTTATAGAATTCTTTAATAATTTTGTAAAACCGTTCGTTGCCCACTTCCGTTACCGTCTGCAAACGCGCTGAATAATCAACATGTGTGATCGCGGGTACATCCGAGCGCTCCTGATGCAGTTTATCCAACCCCGTCTTTTCATCATCCACCGGCTTCCAATGTTTTTTGAGCACTTCTGTTGTCAGCAGCATATATGGACTGCTTGTTATACCCTGCATATCAAAATATTCTGATGCACACTCTTCTAGACAAGCCGGGGCAAAAGGCCGAAAAGATTCTCTGAACTTTATCTTTAGATTCATTATCTTCTGCATCTCACTGTTTCTTGGATCCCCTAAAATGCTTCTGTTTCCCAATGCTCTTGGGCCGAATTCCATGCGCCCGTTCATATGCCCCACAACACTTCCCTGCATCAGGTAATCTGCCACTGTTCTACACAGTTTATCCTCATCCATCTTTACATACACAGCGCCCACTTGATCCAGAAATGCTTTGATCTCACTATCTGAAAACTCAGGCCCTAGGTAACTTCCTTTTTGGGAGTCAGGTAAAACAATCCTTCGTTCTTTCTCTTCCAACTGGTGCCAATAGAACAAAGCCGCCCCCAGTGCCCCCCCCGCATCGCCTGCGGCAGGTTGAATCCATATGTCTTTAAATATACCCGCCTTGATAAGTTTACCGTTTGCCACGCAGTTTAAAGCCGAACCTCCTGCAAGACATAAATAATCCATTGCTGTCTGCTTCTTTACATACTCCGCAATTTTTAATATTACAATTTCCGTGACCGCTTGCATACTTTTTGCAATATCCATATGCTTTTGACTAAGCACGCTCTCCGGCTTTCGCACAGGCATTCCAAAAAGTTTTTCAAACTTTTTAGATGTCATTTTCAGCCCTACGCAATAGTCAAAGTAGCGCTGATTCAGCCAAAATGACCCGTCCTCCTTAATATCAATTAATTCGTCCAATATTCTGTCCACATACTTCGGTTCGCCATATGGTGCCAGCCCCATAACCTTATACTCTCCGGAATTTACCTTAAACCCAAGATAATAAGTAAATGCAGAATAAAACAAACCCAAAGAATGTGGAAAATTGAGCTCACCTAACAATTTTATCTTATTTTTTTCACCAATTCCATAAGTGGTAGTTGCCCATTCTCCTACCCCGTCAAAAGTAATGATTGCTGCCCTTTCAAACGGAGAAGGATAGAATGCACTCGCTGAGTGAGATTCATGATGGTAAGTAAAATAAATTGGCCCCTCATATCCTTCAATATTTTTATCTATCTCTTTCGGTATAAACAACTTTTGTTTAAGCCATAAGGGAATCGCCTTTTGAAAAGAGGCAATTCCTTTAGGTGCAAATGCGAGATATGTTTCCAGCAATCTTTCAAATTTAAGCAGTGGCTTATCATAAAAAACAACTGCGTCTATATCCTTAACTGTAATTCCCGCACATTTTAAGCAATACTGTACCGAATGATATGGAAAATTATAGTCTTGTTTTATTCTGGTAAAGCGCTCTTCTGAAACAGCAGCAACAATTTCTCCATCCCTGACAAGCGCTGCAGCACTATCATGATAAAACGCACTGATTCCTAAGATATACACTGATCACATACCTCCGATAACATAAAATACCTTACTAAACAGATTTTTCTTTAGGATTTGCACAGTTAGCCGCATAAAGAGTTTCAACATATTTTGCCAAAAAACCAAAATAACACCAAAATATCGCCCCCGTTGCAAAACAATCGAAATAGTTCACTGTTAATAACATACCGGCAAATAGTCCTCCGATCACCAAAGCTAATAATGCACCCACTTTTAATCTGTCTTCTATGGTCAAATTTTCTGAAATAACAACAAATTTTCGCTTAGTCCTCAATAAAACATATGCTATGTACGAAATGAATGCTGTGCCTCCTAATATCCCACCCGAAACATATGCCTGAATATAATCATTGTGCATTGCAAAATAGCTTATATTTACTACTCCCTTGTTGTCATCAGAAGGCGTGGCAATAAAATTATCAGCTCTATATAGCCCTTCGCCAAATAATGGTCTTTCTTTCCATCTCTTATATCCGCTCTTCCATAGCTGAAGTCGCCCACTACTGTACTTGTCCAAAGTAGCAATAATATCTGTCTGGTCTTTTTCATCCTCGGCTTGCACAGGCTTGCTTCCTTCTTGGTCTTTAATACTTTGCACATCCTCTATTGGTTCAACAGATGTTACACTTTGTTCTCCTGTTAATATTCTATATGTCATAGATATATTTTCTGCTTCTTCGTTTTCGGCTTCTTTATTTTCTCCTTCATCCACCCACTCAAAAGAATTTTCCGGCAGGTTTATCAAAAATGGCTTTATAATGATACCTGGAAGTAAGTTTATCATCGAACCAATAATTAACAATATACCCCCCCCCAGAACACATATTCCCACACCTTGCAACAACCGCCTTTTTCTCCCTGTAACTTTAGCCCATACATACACATAGACAAATAGTATAACTAATGTGACCAAGTAGGCTGTTCTACTGCAGCTAACCACCACACAAACACTTTGAATTATTTGATTTGCCCAAACAAATATTTTAGTCTTTCTTGATGACATATTTTCACTCTTTAAAAAAACCAGTTCAACAAGTCCCACAGCAAAGGAAAGCACACTTGCATATCCCGCCAGATTTCCCTCGGCATATATTCCCATATTCCTTCCGACATTCCACCCAATCCTGATCATACTCCCAGAATAATTAATCAAATAAAAGTGTCCTCTGAAAATTGTAAAAAATAACATGATAATTCCATAAATCATTGTGCTGGTTATTATTATCATATTAACTTTATGAATCTTTTCCCCCGCAGCTTCCTTGCTCCAAATTCCTGCACATGGAACCAGAATAAAGAAAAATAGGATTCCACAAATGCAGGCACGAAGATTTCTTACTATAAAAAGTCCATGATTGGCAGCCGCAGAAATAAGAAACAATATAACCAGCACTATTCCCCATGTATGATACACGTTTTTCAAAAGTTCACGCTTCCATAACATTTTCCAAAAAAGGTAGAAAAATGACGCCACAAGCGCAATCATGTAAACGGCATTGCCAATATCCTGCAAGGCATTCGGTAATTTAAGACACGCAGCAAAAATAATGATATAGCATATTAGTTCATCAATTTTTAAATTTCTTAATTTTCTCACTTCTTTCACATCCTTCTGATATAATTTTTAAAATATCTTTTGCGTTTTTCTCCCTTGAAAATCTTTCCCTTGCAATCCGAACAGCCCGTTCACGCATTTCAACAAATTCTTCACCCCCACCCGCAAAACGTCTGATCTGCTCTTTCACCGCCTCCTTTGATCGCTCAGTTACCAGCAAGGCTACATTATTTTGATTCAAAAATTCAATAGATGCCGCCTCAGGAGGCCCCACCGCCAAAATCGACCTGCCACTGCCCATATATTCCGGTACTTTTGTTGACATCGCTGTATAGGTCAGCTGCCGATAACGCTTTTCGAAAGCCTCTACATGTACAAGAATATCTGCATCGTTCTTGACTCGATCCAAAGCTTCTCCATACAAGCTGCCACAAAATTGCATTGATGAAGGAATCGTTAATTTTTTTAATATATGCTTCCCTGGAGTAAAAGAAGAGTAAACACTCAATCGCGCAGAAATTCCCTCTTGCGCCAGTTCTGCCAATGCCCGCCCAATTAAGTTTAGTACCTTCCAACGATTTATTCCCAAATTACCTGCATATACCAGTTCAATGTCTCTCCCTTCCTGTCTGGCTTCAAACTCCTCCAAGTCCTGCACGTCTACATTGTTCATACAAACAAAATATTCTCCGCCATACTTTTCTTCAAATACACGAGCCATCTTATCACAAATCACAACAGAACATTCACATTTCTTAATCGCTTCGCCAAGTCTCTTAGACATCCTACGCCTATGCAAATTTTTCCAAGGGTTCCACCCACTTCGATAAATAAAGTAATCATCCGTTATTTGCAAGAATAAAGGAATCTGAAATTTATCGCAAATAAAATATGCAACATCATAAAAAACTGACATATTTCCTGCCAGCAAAAATACAAATTGCGGCTGTATCTCATCAAGCCATTGATATAGTTTTTCATTATTCCATTTACTCTTACGCCATATGAAGTCACGTAATACGGCGACAAAATGACTCTCCCGCATCCATCCTTGTAGTCCACTTATAAAATTACTGGGTCTTTTAATCTCTTCAAAATAGTATGAGTTGCCAACATTCTCATCGCTTATCTCTATTCCGCAGTCACAATGTGTCATAAACGATTTTAATGCTGACCCATCCGATATTTTATAATAATGCTTGCAAATGGAAAAATCCGGCTGTAAGTTACTGGTAAATATTTGTGCCAGATTTTCAGCATCCCATTGCGCAAACATGGCCGCTAATGTCTTTCCGTTTCCTGTTTTAAAACTAAAAGGATTGTTTTGTATAATTAGGCCCCTATATGTCTGTTTCTCATCTTTCACCTGTTCCCTCACCTCTACTGCAACTTGATATAATTAATTGTTTTCACTAATTTGCTTCTTTATCTTAAATGCAGATAAAAACCAAGCAACAAACAAACTCCAGAATGTAACAAAAAAACCTCCACTGTTTCCAAGTATATTGTTAGCAGGAAGAAACAGCACACCCAGCATCAACTGCCCCAGTAAAAGAACTCCCCAATAATTGTTTTCAAACAGAATAGATTTCCATACTTTAGCTACCACAAAACCCAGAACAGACATAAAGAGAACTACTCCCCAAAATGTTAGATCATCCGCCAACTGCACAAACGCGCTGGGCCATAAACTTTTTGATACTAACGGATACCTTTGCTCGTTAGATAAACGGTGATAGTATGTCCTTTCAGAAATATTGGTATGCAAAAATCTATCTATGTAACTCGAAAGAAATGCAGAATGTCCAAAACCATAAGTCCACTTATGCTCTGAATGAAGGGCTACCGTAAGACAATTATAACCATTTGTCACATAGGAAGATCCAATAACATACAAATTTGCCAAGCCGCTGGGAAGCCTTTTCACCAACGGATCCTCCATATTTGCATAAGCCTTGGACCATATATCCGTATAATTTGGAAAAATAAAATAAACATCGCAAAAGCGCTCTAACTGCTCTTCCGTGATTTCCAGTCCATTAGAAAAATAAGTCCCTGACCCCACAGGCTGGCCTACTCCCGTTGCATTCCATTCCTCTACTGATGCTTTAAATTTTTTTACATTCTCGCTTTCACTCTTCTCAGCAATTTCAGTATTGTCATTTACCACATTGCTACTTTCTGAATCTCCTGTTCCGACATTACTTGTTCCAGCATTTCCTGTTATATTTTGATCCACGGATTCTTCTCGTAACGCAACATACACATCATCGCTAAATCCAATACGTGCAGACATTGTCATACCAAAAAAACATATTGCTAACAAAATATATCCAGCACTCAACAAAGTTATTTTTCCAAGCTTCCTCTTCTGAGTTTCTCGCCGATTTACACATACAACACTAAGCCATACTGCTACTATTGACAGCATCTGAACTGCAACCATTATATTTCGTGCGCTGGAAATATATATCATCAAGTATCCTATTGCCGTCACTATGGAAATAATCTTTACTGCCTCTCTGATTTCTTCCCATGCCCAAAGAGTTAAAGGAAATAAAATATAAGAAAAAACATCCAGAAAAGCCCAAATTCTAATTCCGGTTCTGCTTAACGTAATCTCCGACAATTCATAATACACTCCTTTGGGATCTAGTAGTGTTCGTATAACTGGAGGATACCATGAATTGGTATATGCCTTGCATATGGGCAAAAACATCACCAGCGCCGCAACGCAGGATACCATCAACACTTTTTCTGCAGACAGTTTTAGAATAACTACCCCTGTTCTGCTCTGTTTGTTCCTTACCGCCAACGCATACCCCAGCGTGAGAAACAAAATACAACTCAGCACAAAAATAAATGTTTTAAAGTCTTTTCGGAAGGGCCAAATGTAGCATCCAAAGCGATACAAAAGATAACTACAAGACAAATATACAATGATTAAAAGAAGTGGTAAATATACTCCGATAAATTTGCACCTTTTAACTTTCATATATCTTCATCCTCCATCCATCTTTTTATATCATCTATCAGCTGTTGTGTACGTAATAGGCTTCCGACACCATTTAAATGATAATTTGTGTCATAAAAATATTCCACAGGATATACATAATCCTCCCACTCAGAAATAACAGGAAACTCCGCTAATTCCTCTACTTTCTCCTGGCGCAGTTCCGCCTCATCCTCATGTCCTGCTACCAATGGCTCTATAATAGGCATACTTGCCATCACCATTATGGCGCCTTGCCCCTGCACATACTGACTATAATTATTGTAATAAGCCATCAATTCATTGTTAACCGCTACCCTAAAAAACTCTGATGATATATATCCACCTTCCATAATGTTTCCCGCTTCTCTGCCGGAAATATTGTCACCATATTCATTGTAATCCTTTCTAGCATCTACCTTTTTACCGGTTTCTTTTGTCCAATACATACAGGCCCTCTTTAAATACGCCGGGAACCCCTCAATCAGGCTTTTGTAATCTGTAGGGCGTACATCTGCTAAAAGCGTTAAATCATTATCAAGTATCAACCAGGCCAACGTACCATCCACAACCCCATCAATATAATCGTAAGCCTCCGGCATGATAATAACAATATCTCCTTCACAAATTACTTTTTGGGCCAAATCCATGCAAAAGGTCTGACCCAATCCTGCATGCAATCCCATGTTAACCACCGGCATTTCCAGTGACTTTTCCAGCATATCTGACCTGATTCCAAATGCGACACTAGACCCTCCCATTAAAATGATCTTGGAAGAAGAAATACTATTTGCCCTTTCTAGTTTGTCAATAAATGCTGCCATATAACCATTTGGCAGCGCCGGCATAATAATATGTACTGAAAAAAACAATACCAGACCAAATAATGCTAGACTTTTCAATACAAATAATATTTTCTTTTTCATGAGACTCCCTTCAAAACTGGAAATAAATAAATTGGGTCTGCTGATAATCCGTACCATATATCCCGTATATCATGATCATAAATATAAGAGAAATATAAATCACCCACCTTGACAAAAAATTCTGATCTGCAACCCACCCTAGAATACTGCATTTACTCCTTTTTAAGTCCACTGCCCAGAGAATTATTAAGCCCCCCAAAAATATAATCACCTCATCCATGCTAAATCCCATTACAGCAAAATACGAAAATGGGGCTGCAAAAAATGCTCCCAACTGCATATTAGTTACAATTCCCACGCAAAAATCCATCCCACTTTTAAAGGAATCTGCACGAAAAAAAATCCACGCTATGTCCACCAGCACAAAAGTAACAACTTGCTTCCACAGCTTATGTAATTCTGTAGATACATCAATCTTAAAAAAAGTATATACTTTATTTTTCAGGGGCTCTGTAATTTCACCTATAATTTGGCATATTCCGTGATACCCCCCCCCAAAATACATAGTTCCATCCTGCACCATGCCATAATCCGCTTAACAAGAAAGTGCACATCAGATTTTTGTATTTTTTGATTTTAGAACAGCGACTTCCCCCCATTGGGATATATACATAATCGCGAAACCATTGGCTCAGAGAAACATGCCACCTGCGCCAAAAGTCCTTTATCGACACTGCAAAATAAGGCGCGTTAAAATTGTGTATCAACGAAATTCCCATAACTTTAGCAGCTCCAATAGCAATATTACTGTATCCGCCAAAATCACAATATATCTGAATTGCAAAACAAATAGCAGCAACCACCCTGCAACTGCCCGAATATAGACTATAATTATAAAATACAGTATTTACCAAAATCGCTGCCCGATCTGCAATCACCATTTTCTGAAAAAGGCCCCATCCCATAAGGAGCAATCCTTCTCTCACTCTGTTATATTCAAAATAGTGCTTTTCCTTTAACTGCCCAATCAAATTTGTAGACCGTTCAATAGGACCTGCCACCAACTGTGGATAAAAAGAAACAAATAAGGCATATACAATAAAGCTTCTTTCTGCTGGAAGTTCCCCTCGATAAACATCAACCACGTAACCGACTGCCTGAAAAATATAAAAGGAAATTCCCACTGGCAACAAAATATTCAGTGAAGAAAATTCGCGTGACATAATAAGGCCTAAGTTTTCAAGTACAAAATCTGCATATTTAAAAAAGCAAAGAAACAGTATGTTAAATACTATACAAGTGAGCAAACATGACTTTTTTGCAACAACGCTCTTGAATTTCTGCATTAAGATACCCGCGACCCAAGTAGTCGCTGTAACCACCAACATCAGCAAGGCATATTCTACATTCCACTGCATATAAAATATATAGCTCATAAACAGAAGCCACATGTTTTTCAATTTTTGAGGCAATACAAAATATACTAATGTTGTTATAATAAAAAAAGCAAAAAAGCTTAAAGAGTTAAATAGCATTTTTAATAACCCTCGCGCGATACACAGGGAAAAATCCTTCTTCTAAATCCTCTCCGCTCGCCCTACGTTCTTTTGTTAATTCATCATACAATCCTTTGTCAAAAATGTTCCTACCAATATAGAAGTCTACAATTCCATTTGGAGCTAAGGACTTTTTATATCGAAATATCCCATCATCCATACCATAGCCACCACCAAGTACAAAATTCTTTAGCCCTCTTTCTTTTAACCACTTTATTGCCTCAAATTTCAAAAAATCATTTGGTCTTACATTAAAATACTCTTTGTCTGTTCCGCCCAAATACGAATACGCATTCTCTGTCCCAAAAATAATTAATTCCGCTGATATTATCTTCTCTTGATAAATAACATAAACATATATATAGTGTCCCGTCAATTCATTCATTGTTTCAAAAAAATCTCTTTTAAAATAAAATGAATCATTGGCGTCATTACGCTCCATTGTGCCATAATAAATTCTTAAAAAATCTTCCAAGTGATCATCATTTTCTTCAATTAAAATTCTAAGATTTTCTCTATTTGCGTGTTTTATATTTTTTCTGACTTTATGCTCAAAATCCATCAGCATCTCATCTATTGGCATTTCAAGGCTTCTAACCACATTATGCGTTCTCGTCTCCACCTCACCCTTATATTTTTTACGATAGTCTCCGCCAAGTTCAAATCGAACAAACTCACAAACAAAATGATTTTCTCTACAAAACCCAGCATATTCATCCAGCATACGTTCCGTTACACCATGCTCACCCAAAAAACCTCCATACCCATATGGAGAAATTAAATCAAAATATTTTCCCTTAGACAACACGCCTTTAAAATATTCGCATTCCGCAATATCCCTCTTAAACATAACGGCTACTGCGCTCTGCTCCCCGTCAACACAACAAATCAAAATTGGTTCACCCTCACCCTGCTGCTGAAATGCCTTCGCATAGGATGCCAGATAAAAAACGTCATAGTTATTCTGTTTTTTAACAACAGCGTCCCATCGTTCTGCTTCCTCTATTGGAATAATCTCAATCATACATTCCTCCTTTTAACTTTTAATCGTTATGCGGCACCTGCTTGTCGGCCGTTTCTCTCCATTTATTATAGTCTTTTATTATGACATCATATGCTATCTCCGTTCTAAAATTCCTTTCGAGATACTTCTTTGCATTCATTCCCCGCTGAGCAAAACCCCCTCGATTATTTTTCCACTCTTCTACTACTGCCCCCAGCATGTCCATATAATCATCCTGACTCCTGCTCTCACACCACCATCCAAATTTGCCAGCCAAAATAGTTTCGCCCACATCTGTGTGTACATCCGTAGCAGCAATAACAGGCAATTCATAATTCATATAGTCCAATAATCTTGACGGGAAATTTGGAACTTCGAATTTATAGTCTAAAAACAGCAAACCAGCATCACAAGCCCCTAGTAATTCTTTGTAATCTGCATACGGTAATGCGTTAATAACTGTAACATTGTTATTTCCCGTTTGCTCACCATATTCATGTATTTTATGGAACTCTGTACCTGAGCCGCACATGACAAAATGTATATCCTGCATTTTTTTTGCCGCATACATCACATCAACAACATAATTCACATTCTGAGGCAAACCAAAATTTCCACCGTAGAGAAGTAATATTTTATTCTCTGGCAAATTATATTTCTTACATATTTGTTGCTTATCAACAGTATCCTTATCTATCACGTCTATTGTATTAGGACAAATTCCAACTTTCTCTTCCGAAATCCATGCGTTATACTTTAACAAATATCTCTTATTTGCCATAGACATACATCCAATCGCATCCGAATCCCTATAAAGCTTTTTTTCAATACTACGGAAATAACAATATATCATCCCCTTAATACCAGTTTTTTTTAGCACTCCAAGGTCCAATGCTCCTGCCGGAAATATGTCCTTCAGCATGAGATATGTAAAACAGCCGTCCCGCCTTTTTAGATTTCCAACAACTCCTGCCAAAGTAATCGGCGGTGTTGAATATAAAACAATATCAAATTTTACGTTCTTATAACATTTTCGAATTGCATTTTTAAACTGCTTGTTAATAAGTAATGTTGAAATACCCTTTTCTAGAAAATTTACTTTAGTAATATTTCCAACACGTATTCTTAATACTTTAGCATCTCCTTGCTCTTCTACACACGTTGGTAATCCTTGCCTCTTTTCCGTCGTGCAGGCCACAAAAACGGAATGTCCCTGTCTTTGAAAAAAACGTAATAAGTCGGTATATGCTCCGCTTTCAGAAATATTCCGAAATGCTCCTATAGTCATTAACAGCACGTTCATTTATTTCATCCTCTAATTTACCCTGATTTCTACACTGGAGCCAAAGTATTCCATAATACTTTAACTTCACCCCTTGATACACTGGTAGATTTGGTATGTATTTCGATGCTTTTTTATTGCTTTTCTGTAGTCTGGAAATCCAAAATGGGCGTACATGCCGCTTTTCAATCAGCGTCATCCCCTCCAATTTCCACTTCCATCTGAATCCTTCTTATATCATAACCACATTTTCTGTAAAAACTGACTGCGTTTTCATTTGACATTGTAGCCCACAACTCTATCTTTCTCACCTTTCTTTCCAAGGCCGCGGCATGCAGTTTTTCAATCAAGGCTCTCCCGATCCCTTTACCTCGAACATTCGAATCTACAATCAAATTTGTCAAATGCAGCCTTTTCTCACCTAAGACTTCTCTCTCATATGCCCATAAAAAGCCTATTATTGTTTTTTCAAAGGCTCCATACAGAACAGCACTACCATCTTCCTTAAAACGTACCACATCCAAATACTTTTCTTCCGCCATCTGATCAGCACCACATATGAAGGGAAAATTAATCATAAAATTCTCACAGATTAGTTCTGTTATTTTCTTTTGATAACTTTGCACATCCTCCGTTGTCAACTCGCGAATTTCCATCTATATCCTCCGTTTCAATCCCTCAATATTTGTCTGATCATCATAAAGCTTTCAGCATAGGGAACGCCTATTGTAGACCCTCTATATCTTGCAAGTGCCTTAATTGTTTCTATCGAACGAGGGTGAACATCCTCACAAAGCTGTGATTCATAGCACTTCATTGCTTTTATCTTAATTTCTATTTCGTCCGTTATATCATTCCATACATTTGGTACAAAAGCATTATCTACATATGGTGCATTCCACTCCGTTTCTGACAAAGTTTCATAAGCATAAATTGCTGAAAGTTGTGGATTACCTATCGGGCGTAACGCAACAAGCGCACTCTTAGCCACAGTTCCGTGATCTTGATGCATGTCCCCCTTGTGAGGTATATAAGCAATATTAGGTTTAACCTCATTTACAACTTGAAGAAATCTACGATTACACTCAATAATAGAAAAATTGGGCAGCTCTACTACCGGAATTTCTAAACAATAACTCTTTTTGATTCCCAACACTTTATATGCTTCCCTTTCTTCCTTTTTGATCATTTCAAGTAATTCACGATTGTTTTGCACATCAGTAACTTCACAAACAAACACCTCATGTCCCTTTTTTACATATTTAGCAATCGTACCACCCACGCCCAAGACTTCATCGTCTCTATGCGGCGCAAACACTAATACCCTCATTTAGTCTCCTATCTGGCAGGATTTCCTTTAACTACTCTCCCGTCTTCAACATCCCTTACCACAACAGCCCCCATCCCCACTGTTACATTGTTTCCGATCTTTATACCATTACGTATCGTTGCATTGCCGGATACAAATGCTTTATCTCCCAGTTCAGAGCTTCCAAACATAATCGTCTCACCTACAATGAATGAATCTTCTCCTATATGAACGTTGTGAGAAATAAAACATGAATTATCTATCTTGCTACCTCTCCTTATCACCGTTTCATCTATCGCCCCTCTTGCAATTACTGTATTTGCTCCTATCTGTACGTCATCTTCCAATATAACTTCTCCAAACTGTGGCATTGTTGCCGCTTTTCCGTCTTCATCCCGATCTGTAGAAAGACCGTCCGCTCCAAGGACAGAATTTTCCCGGATTACAACATTGTTTCCAATTACTATATCCCCTACAAGTTTTACGCCTGCACCTACATAAACATTATCTCCCATTCTTACATTTTCACCTATATATGCTCCTGGCATAATACAAGCATTACTGCCTATAATAGCTCCCGTAGCAATAAAAGAACCATCTATATATTTCCCCTCCGCCTTTCGAGGCAGATACACTACATTATTATCGCGAAAAAACTTACAATATTCAAAATGTGGTCTCTCACATTTTTTTACTACATTACAGGTGGCAATTTCTTTTGGTACGCTTTCCTCACACGGCCAAAATATCAAACACTCTTTTACATTATACAGCATCTCCATATATTGTAAATACTCTTTCATAATAAACATCACCGCATTATCTTTGGGTTTCCGCAAAGATGCCGGACGGAAAACGTGAAATTTTTTATTTGCATCATATTTTTCGACTGAAACATCAAAAAACTTTTTCATAACCCCTTCTCCCTGACTCTCTTCAAAAAAGAATCCTCTTCTACCTTTTCCGGTTCACAGTAAACATCCTTTTGTCCTAATACAACAGCAATGCACTTAAAAAAAATATGGCAGTCCATTTTAAACGATATATTTTCTACATATTCCAAATCATATTTAAACTTACTATCCCAACTTTGATTATTGCGCCCATTTATACCCGCCAACCCCACTAGACCCGGCTTTACTAAATGTCTCATCATCTCCCTTTCAGTATATATCGAAAGATATTCTGTCAGCAACGGCCTGGGACCAATTATGGCAATATCTCCTTTTAGTATATTCAGAAGCTGCGGCAACTCATCCAACGATGTTTTTCTTAAAAATTTCCCAAATTTTAAAAGTCTTTCTGCATCCGGCAATAGCTTGCCCTGCTCATCCTTCTTATTGTTCATAGTACGAAATTTGTATATTACAAATTCCTTTCCCAAATACCCTGCACGCCTTTGTTTAAATATGACCGGGCTTCCTATATTTATCCTAACCAAAGCTGCAATAGCAACAAGCACAGGCCATAAAAAAAGTAAAGCAATAAATGAAAGGATAAAATCACATATTCTCTTTATATATCTCGCATATATACTATTTCTACACTTTTCCATTTTGATCCACTCTGTTCTTTACAGTTCTTCCTCCATACACCCTGTCTGATAGCGTAATTTGCTCCCACATTTATCTTGGAATTTGCGGAAACTTAATTTCTTGATTTCATGCGTTCTGGCTTTACTTGATACAATACGGTAATAAATCTCATATCCTTTCAGCTCCTGACTGCATATCTTCACAGCATTTTCCAGCTGCGGAACAGCTTCATCTATATTTCTCCCTTTTAGCTCTATAAAATACGCCTGCCTGCGCGTATCATTAACCAGCAGAAAATCGCAGCACTTCTGTTGCACTACTACCTCACCATCCAGCTTATAATGGCGGACACAATACTTCTGTTCCAGATTTTTGGCCCTGTGCTCTCTTGAAGTACCGTTGTCCCTCGAAACTATGATCTTCTGGCGTTCTTCGCAATGTGATTTCTCCACTGTGAGTAGCATTCCCAAGATTCCCCCTATCACGTCACTTCTTCAGGCAAACCATTTCCTCGTAATCTCGGTTAATATCATCCGACGCACCGTCAATTACCTCATTGCTGATTGCTTTAAATTCTCTGTCCACACACGTTTTCGCATACCCGCTTTGTATAAAAAATGCTGACAAATCAACAAATGCAATCCTTTTGCTCTTTGGGACAATATTCTCTAATTCCCTTTCCGGCACTTTCCCTGCAATCTTATCTGCATATAAAAGATTATTAATCGTACCCAAAATGTAGGGACTGTGTGTGGTTATAAATATTTTGTTTTTCCCTTTATTCTGTGCAAGTGCTATGAATTCCATCATCAACTTCTGCGCATTTGGAAAAAGATGGGACTCCGGCTCTTCAATGATAAAGTAGGAATTCCTTTTATTTAGTAAATAATAAAAAAGTACATTTAGAATCCATACTGCTTCCTGTTGACCAGAAGAAGCAAAATTGATTTTAACGTACCGATTCCCCGATACCTGTAGTCGCTCTTCGCCATCCACATTCCGGTATTCCCCCTGCAGAATCATTTTCATAAGCCGCACTGCTTCCTTCAAAAGTTTCCCGTCCATCTTTTCGTCCGTTGTTACGAGCAGATTTTCAACCATCTGCTCTGAGCCGGCTGCAAAATTACTTTTTAACTGAAGAATACGCTCCAGATAATTCTGTGTACAATAGTCTAGGCTTCTTTTCTGCATATCATCCATACCGCTGTAAATATAATTTAACTGGGTGCTAAGTAGCGTAATCATACTTCGACCTGCCGGAATATATATAACCTCCGAACTATCTTCAAAAAAGTCTTCCACCATTTCCTTCAACAGAAAAAATATATCATTTGGATTATCTTCTTTCTTAAACAATCTTTGTTCTAAGGTCTCCAAAAAATCCGAAAAATTGTCACTAAACTCCAACCATATATAATTTGGTGCCGTCGGATCTGCTTTTAGAAATAATTTGATATACGTCTCTTCTTTATAATGATACTCCAAGCGCATTGTATTATCCATGCACCATGTTGAACCGAATACCTGAAGAAAATTCGATCTAACTTCCCTGATCAACCTGTTCTTCAAAGACATTTCCAATATACGATTTCTGAACGATTCACTTTGCAGATACCTTCTGCGCAATAACTGCAGCAACAGATTTCTAATATTAGCGAAGAAAAATATGCTTTTAACAACTGTGCTCTTTCCAGATGCCTGAGCTCCGGTAAAGACCATAAAATTGTTGATTTCCAACTCGCAATGCTTAATCGGACCAAGCTGATCTATGCTCAATCTTTGCATATAAAATTCTCCCTTTTCATACAAGCCTCAGTCAAAGCAGCTTCTTACAATCTGTATGATCTGCTCTTGCTGCTGTTCTGTCATTTTATTATCACTGGGCAGGCAAAGCCCCCTGTGAAATATATCCATACCTACATCATAAGGCTTTCCGTCCTCTCCCAGCTCGCCCCCGCTGATATAGGCGTTTGTTCCTGCCCTGCCGCTGCCCTCTCTTGTAATAAATCCGTTCATTCTGTAAATGGGCTGCATGTGCATGGGCTTCCAGATGGGACGGCCTTCCGCATTATACTTTGCCAATGTCTCCAATATTTCCGTAGGGCAGCTTTTCCCCTGTTCGCTCACATACAGCGCTTCCCGCTCTCCCCTGACCTGCCTGCACATCGCTTCATTGTTGATCAACAGGCAGCTCAACCAGAAATTTGGCTCAGATTTATCTGCATCGTAAGGATTCATGCTTACCGGTAAATCCTTGAAACCCTCTTTGTATCTTTCATAAATAGCTCTCTTTTGAGAAATATGCTCCTGCAAATACGGATATTGCCCTCTGACCACACCCGCAATCACATTACTCATACGATAATTATACCCCAACTCTTCATGCTGATACCACGGAGCATTTTCCCGTGCCTGTGTAGACCACTTTCTCACCTTATCAGCTGCTTTTTTATCATTTGTTAATAAGGCCCCTCCTGCAGATCCCGTAATAATTTTATTTCCGTTAAATGAAATCACCCCATATGTACCAAATGTACCCGTTTGCACACCTTGATAAGACGCTCCCAGAGACTCCGCCGCGTCCTCGATTATCACTGCGCCATGCTGATCACATATCTTTTTAATCTCATTAATTTTCCCCGGTGTCCCGTACAAATGCGCCACAACGACAGCCTTAACCTCCGGGTACATCCTGAATGCCTGTTCCAAAGCCACAGGGTCCATATTCCACGTATCATATTCCGTATCAATAAACACCGGCTCACCGCCTTCATACCTCACAGGATTGACGGTAGCATCAAATGTCATATCAGAACAGAAAACCTTGTCCCCCGGCTTAATGCCTGCCAGCTTAACCGCCATGTGCAAGGCGGCAGTTCCTGCCGATAATGCAACTGCGTACTTACAGCCTGTCTGCTCGCAGGTCATCCGCTCTACTTCATCAATATTTTTCCCCACGGTAGACATCCAGTTCGTCTCATATGCTTCTGTCATGTATTTAAGCTCAGGACCGTGCATTGTCGGTGAAGATAACCAGACTTTATCCGAAAATTTCCTGATATTATCATCTAACATTTTAATCCTCCAGACTGCTTCCCAGCAACATATCCTTAACACTGTAATATATATTGGGAAAGCACATTAACTATATCACACTACATTTTTAAAAACAACTGCAAATCTAATGAAACTTTGCCTCCACAATCCACAAAAACTCCGACTCTTTCCTTTTTTCCCAGTCATACTCTTCTTTGACCCAGTCCGAAATAAAGCCCGGCGTTTTCTCCATCATCTGAAAATACCCCTTGTCAATAATGATTACCTCCGGCTTCTTTTCCGGATTCATCTCATAGTATTTCAAATACCGCTCATCAAAAACCGGCGTACTGATAACCGAAGGCGCGCATACCTCCATATGATTCATCAAATAAACCATCAGCAGCTCTCTGCCGATATACAACGCCTTGCTCCCCGGCTCCAGATTTTCTTCTATAAAAAGGTAATCGCTGTTGTACTGATAACCTGTCATATAGGAGCAGTAAACATTCTTTGCCGCGCCATACAGGGCCTTCTGCTTTACGATAAAAACATTCGCCGGCATTCCCTCGTCGGCCCGCACCAGATAGCCTCTGGCTCCGATCAAAAACAGGGCCCACAGCAGAGGCAGTGCCAGGCCCCGGAATAAGCTTACTGCCTGGTGTTGAATCCTCGCCCGCCCCGTCGGAACGGCTTCTGACGAAGTCACCGTTTTCCCCGCAGTCACTTCCTGCCTGCTTCCATGATCGCACCAAAACAAAAGGGCAGCCAGCATACCAGGAAGCAAATGTACAAAGGAAGCCTTCAGGTCCAGATTCGTCAGCAGCAGCACAGCCCCAAAACCTGCCAGGGAAGGCAGCCAGGCCAGTCCATACAGGGTATTCCGACTGCGCTTTTTCTCTTCTGACCCTGTATGATATAAAAACCCGCCCATAGCAAACAATACCAGGTAATGCAGCTGGGGATGCACCGTGGGCGTATGCGCAAAAAGCCACATCCGGACCTGATCGGCGGCGGCAATACACAAAACTGCCAGAAAAATGCTGCTGCCCTTCCCCCGAAAAGCCTCCTTCAGCCCGGTGCCTCTGAAAACCGCCTTATATATCATACCAAGAGCAATCAGTCCGATCAGCAGATAGATGAAAAGATATGCTGCCAGCCCGGCAGCCTCCCTGCAATAGGCGCCCAGCTTTTCCAAAAAATCTGCACTATGGGCCGGATCCGCAAGGATCTGCTCCATATACGGACCAAACTCCGAAAATGAAAGCCCGGAAAAGAGAAAGATCATAAAGCCAGCGGCGCCTGCAGCACAGGTCAGGGTCAACAGTACCGCTCCCCGCCGCTCTCTTCTTCCCAGCCATATCACGTAAGGGATAAACAACAGCGCACAGGAGGGATATGCCAAAACGGTAAAGCACAGTGCAATCCCCGCCAAAATACAGTAACGGCTCTTCCTCCTTTGCGCAAAGGAATAAAGGCAAAGAATGGCCAATATCCAAAACAAAAGCTGCTGATTGGCAAATTCAGGAGTCACGATCCACTTAGGCAGGGTATGAAAAAGCACCAGCGCCGTCAGTAAGGCTGGACGTCTACCGTATTCCCAGCGCATTACCCGATACCACAAAAAGCTGACTGCCGCCTGAAGCAGAGTGCCCGCCATCCTTAAATATAAAAGCAGATAAGCGCTATCTCCCGTAAACCAAAGAAATATCTTAATCAAAAGCGCAGGTAATATCGCAGATGTCTGGTGCGGGTCCCATATCTCCCGGATCATCAGATCCCCGCTTGCCATGCGGTACGCCAGGGCCACGGCATACTGCTCGTCCGCATCCATGCCGATAATCAGGCTCCTGCCCACGGCAAGAAACGATAGTCCCGACAGGACCCCACAAGCCAAAAACCATATCCAGTTCGTCTGTTGCTTCATGTATTTCCTCATGACTGCCTGTTCTTTCCCGGCTCTATATCCGTTTCCTCACACCTGTGAAGCAGCAAATACAGCACCACAAAAAGAGCCGCAAAGGAAAGCTGTCCCAATCTCCAGTCAATCTCCAGCGTTCCAAAGCCGACAAAGGAGGTAATCATAAATACGCCCACAATAAAAAACCAATCTCCCTGCCATTTTACAAAGCATCGCTTCAGGCAGTGCAAAAGAGCAACCAAAATAATCCCTAAAAACAGGATACCCGTCAAAATTCCAAAAGAAAACATAAACTGAATAAAGAAATTATGGGCATGGGGCGCATAATAACTCTCTGTTACCCAAACCCCTTCCTCATTGGTTCTGTGGCCCCAAAAGTTTAGTCTTTTTAAATAAGTTCTATAAATTGCCCATCTAACCTTAACCGGATCTACAATTTCTTCTGCATCCGTCAGCACAGGATCGCTCCCATCCAGGCCGCTGCCCCAGGGCTTTTTCTCCGTCAGGACCTCTGCTGGCATAATATCTCCCTCCGGAATCTCTTCCGCAGCATGTACCTTTAGAGAAGGCGCAAAAAAACTGCCGAGCCTGCCCACCAAATCAGGTGCTTCTGTATTTTCTTCTTCCTTGTTCTCTTCTTTGGGATGAAAAAACCAGAACAGTCTCCCCAGCGCCTCTTCCAGAAATTCATCTCTGTCAATGTAGCGTTCATCCCAAATCGGCACCCAGCCCTGAATCTTGTTCCCAGAATCCGTTGCCAGAGTCATGATGGAATAAAATTCTGCCGGTATGGACCTGACGCTGAAAAATATCACCGGAAACATCATGATTGCCGCCAGAAACACTGCCGCCAGCCTGCCTGCCGCCTTAAGGACCCTTTTCTTCTTCTCCTGAAAGAAAAACAGGACAATCAGCAGTACTGTATTCAAGCCTATGACAAGCAATGCCGTACGCCCGATGGTCAGGAAGCAATATACCATCAAAATGCTGCTGCCCGCTCCTGCCAACAGCTTCCAAATGGGCGCCGCTCCATTCTTATGAAAGCGATACCATTTTCCAAGAATAGCGGCATGAACCATCACACAGAACAAAGCATACATATTACCATTTGCATACATGCCCGCATAGCGGATCTGGTCAAACGCCCTGTACATGGTAGCAAAGCCCTGCAGGATGCAGAATCCGATAATGATACCGTTGAGCATACCGTTAAACAGGACATCCAGCTCTTCCCTTGTATACTCTGTCAGATAAAAGCAGCCGAACATTACCAGAAACCAGACCGGCCACACTGACTCATTTTTAGAAAAAATCATTCCCAGCATCATAACCACCCAAATTCCAAAGGCAGGCCAGTTCATCCGGGGAACCTTTTTTTCTGCAAATATCCGCATGAGAATCCGTATCACCAGATACCCGTATAGAATAACATTTATAACGGCAGTATCCCATTTCCCATGATAGGCATAGTTCTGATGCCCCCAGATAATTGCAATTCTTCCTCCAATCACACTGCAAATTGTCCACAGCAGATAGGGAAGCCGTACAAAGTCCTTCCAGTGATAACCTGTTAAAATGATAACCGCAATCAATATGCCGCTGCAGTTTGCAGCCGTTTGCTGGATTCTGCCTGCCGCGCTGCCTATGAGCTGATCAATCAGGCAGAACAATACAAAGCAGATGGTATAGATCCCCTGCTTGACTCTCAATGTTTCCATATACTTATCTTTAACCGCTTCTTCTCGTCTTTCCATATAAATCAACTTTTGCCCTTTCATAACTCGCTTCATTCGTTCTCCGGATTACAATATGATTATCATACCCCGCAGCACCGTTAACGTCAACCGGGACCTGAGTCACATCTGCCGTCCATATAATAAAACAAGCATGATAAGCCCATAGAGCCCGCAGACTGCCAAAAGCGTTTTGTCGGACAAAATCAGGTTCGTGGGATCTGCCTCCGAACGTCCCGAAAACACTAACAGCAGGTATCTGATGATTATGAACAAAACCATCGGCACCGTATAAACCAATCGGGATTCCTGGGATATGGACCATAGAGAATAAAACACTATAGTTAATCCCGCACACATGAAAACAATTCCGTTCAGGAAATTCATCTCATAGTTTTTAAGTACATCCCTGGTTTCACCTGCCCCGTAACTATGCAGCTCTCCCCGGCGTTTTCCAAAGGCCATAAACAGTGACAGCAAGATCACCGTCAAAAACATCCAGTCTGAAACACCGTCCCTGACGATCGTTCCTCCCACCATCACACGCAGCACAAAACCTGCCGCAATACAGAAACAGTCAATTACTGCTTTGGATTTGAGCCATTTGGAATACAAAATATTTATAATGAAATAGGCCAGTATCATCAAAAAGGAAGCAAGATTCACCGAAAGGGCCATCCCTGATCCTATTAGGATCAGACACACCATCAATGTCCATGCTCTGGGAAACGAAATCTGTCCCGATGCAATAGGACGATGCTTCTTCACCTCATGGTTTCTGTCATTTTCAACATCAATAATGTCATTCAACACATAAATTGCCGAAGAGCTCAAGCAGAAGGACAGGGCCAGAATGACAGCCTCAACAAACCTGTTCCACTCAAATAATTCCAGTGAAAATATAATCGGGAAAAAAACAAACAAGCTTTTTAACCAGCTTTTTATTCTCATTTGTTTTAAATAGATCCTGACTGGTACCCCCTTTTTCATACGCTTCTCTCTATACTTTCTTATATATTTTGCACAAAAGCCTTTATTCTTGCTATTTGTACAATCGTTTATGCTCTCATAAAGCCGTTAGCAGTCAATATAGCTGATAAAGTCTGATCTCGTAACCGACTGCCGCTCCACGCATATATCGGTAGACACTTTTTGCCGAAAACCAGATATTCTGCAACTCCAGGAAATGGCAGCCTGGCGTCTCCACGGGAAATTGATAAACCAATTCATAGCCCTCATCCAGCCGTTTATAAAAGTCTGCGATCCATCCATAGGTCCCGGAGGTATCCTCTAAATAAAGATCCCGCTGTGCAGAGGATGTCATTACAAACTTCGGCCCCTTACCATATTTATACTTTGCAGGATCTCCCCCTTCAAACTCTCCAAAGGCTCCATAGAATCCGCCCGGATCCAGCGGCGTATTGCAATCGTGTATGGTATTTTGATTCGATATGCCCATTTCTGCAAACACCTCCTGAAGGACAATGCGGCTGTCCGGCGCCAGAAAGCTTCCTGCAACCGCCATGGAGCCGGCCAGCAGGCTGCATACCGGCAATAAAAGGAACAGAGGATATGCGATCAGGGAAGTATAGGGGAAGGATTTTAAAAGCCTCTGCAGATCCGCTACGATATAAAACACTCCCAGTGACCCAAATAAAAGCCCCGCTGCATAAATCGGCAGCGTATAACGTTCCCAGTGGATGCTCAGGGTGGAGATCGGGACTATATATGCCAAAACACTTAACAGGATAATCGTCGGCTTCGCATTCTTCCGAAACGATCTTACAATTCCGTAAATGCTGCTCACTGTCAGCAGCAGCCCCAGATGTACTCCTGTGGTCTTGATATAAAAGAGTAATGTTCCCCAAAAATTGAGACCATCTGCGCCTGGATGATACTGCTTATTCTGTCCTGCCATGATCTCTAAAACAGTCCTGAAATCAATCAATAATACAGGGGAAACAGCCATGATTCCAAGCACGAAAAAAAGGATCGCCAGGCATCCGTCTTTTACGATCCTGACAGGCTGCTTTTTGCGAGCCACACATACGGCAACGGCAATGATCACGCAGCCATAAGCTCCTGGATACTTTTCACAGGCGGCCAGCGCCGTAAAAAAGGACATCCAGAAGAGCCACTTTACAGACGGTTTCCATAGATAGCAAAGCGCCGCCCATAACACTCCCATCAGGAAAAACAAGAGCGGTATATCCGGTGTGATATAATGAGAATGTTCAATAAACGAAGGAAATACCGCAAAGAGCAATGTTGCAAACATCGCCTGCTTTTTGCCCCAGAAAAGACCGATCAGATAAGCCAAAATAACCGTACCCACCCCGACAAAAGCAGTCAGAACACGGGACGCTGTGGTAAACAGGGCAAAATGCTCGCTGTAATTAAGCGCAAAATCATTTTGTCCCCTCGGTGCAAAATACAGCTCCTGTATTCCTACATACAAAAGAGTATTCAATTTAATTGAGACATGATTCGGCCGATAGTAGTCATGGACCTCAAAATCACGGTTCAAAGCGCACTGATATGCCTGTCCAAAGATCAGCCCTTCATCCGGATGCAGGTTGCCATACGGCATTCCCCAGCCTGCACCCACAAGACGCAGGAACACGGCTAAAGCAAATATCAGGCCCAATATCCAAAAATACCAACGGTCAAATTTCTCTTTTAACTTTATTCTAATAGCTTTCATTTCAGCCTCCGACTCTATTTTTAGGGCAAATTCCGATCAGGGCAAGCGGCAGCAGCAAATAAAATGGCCATGAATAGCGAAATGAAGACATCGGCGAAAGTATCATGATGCCATATTGTGCAATCAGCGGCAAAAACAGAGGCAGTACTTCTCTGAAAAAACCCCGCTTTCTCCACGATAATGCCAACCCATAGAGCAAAAACCACAGGGTGAAGCCGGGCACAAAAAACAATCTCAAAACAGGAGTCTTCCGCCAAAAGTCAGAACTGCAGACGCTCTCATAATACCCTTTCAAAATCTGCGAATTCCAAATACTCTTACGTTCCAGAGGCTCCGCAAACATCTCCGGAGGATAGTTTTCATACATAACGTATGAGTACTCATAATAGCCGGGATACCAATAACCCAGTGTATTGGATAAAAAGGCGGCCACATATTCTTTTGAAAACTGTACCCCTGTCTGCAGATAGAATTTCCAAAAAGCAGCCGGATCGTCATTGTAATGGTCTGAATAAAAACAGCTTTTTGCCGGATCCGCAAAGAAAGGGTCGTACATGCGGCCGGGGAATGGTTCCATCCATTCCAGATTATCAATATAATACCCCATCCGCTCCGTTTGTTCGCCGGTCAGTTCATCCGCTCTGCCGACGGCCACGCGCTGCAACTGCTGTATGGGCACACTCAACGCCTCCCGTACCTGGCCCGGAGCTATCCCCAACGCTTCAAAGACAGGTCCTGTATAAATTTTATACAAAACGACCGGCAATAGAATTGCCGCTATGAGGGCAATGTATGCTTTTGCTTTCTTTATTTGTGTTATTCTCAATAAGAACAAAGCCGCAAAGCAAAATATATAAATGTGAATGCCGTTATTTCTGAAAGCACACATTAAGAAGCTGATCACCGGCAAAATAAATAAATTTCGTTTTTGCCGGGAGTATTCTGAAGGATTCGTTACAATTTCCGTGAAATGACAGGCAAATAATACAAGGAATGCGGCATGCAGAGTATCTTTTATCATTGTCACGGACAGGCAGGCGTTCATAAACCACAGTGCCGAGAGCAGCGCCGTAAATATGACGATTAAAATCGGAATCTTCTTTTTCTTCAGCAAAAAAACCAAACGAGTCAGCGCGTAACTTAAAGTTACCATCTGCAGAAGCGAAAGCAAACCAATCCCAGACTCATAACCGGAAAAAAGACTGTCTCCTGTCTTCATAAAAAAGCGTATGAGCCATGTATGCAGGATGGGATGATGGTTGTTCGAGATCTCACCGAGCGCGCTGCTCACCTGAGAAATCATGTCATAGGACAAAACGCCCGGATATAAGATGAGATAGGCCGGAATCCATGACACAAAAGTGAAAATCCAGACAAACAAAAAAAGTCTGCGGTCTCCGACTTTTTCAAGATACCTGTTAATGCACCGGGATATACGCCAATTTTCCATGCGTAAGTACATCTTCGGCACGCCAAAAAAAACGAAAGCATTGACTGCCAGGCACATTATGAAACACACTGCAAAAGGAACAAACCGTGAGCGGCTTAAACTTATATCCTGCGCCGCCGTCACAGGCCCTATTACCGTATATGCAGCGCTGTAAAAAAGCGCAAGAAAAACGGCAAAGATGATCCTTGTACGTTCAGCAAATATCACCTTACCTGTCTGCCTGACTTTGTCTTTCATTCCATCTCCTCACTATATAAGAATAACAGAATCTATTTTACACCAAAATGATTTAAAAAGCATCTGGTTTTTAAAAAAATTCATAAACAAGATTTCCTTTGACATCCCCCCTGTAAGCTTTTACAATGTTTAAAAGGAGAAGCTTTCCACGAACGCTCCCTTAAAATCTTATCATTCAGGAAAGGACACTGTTTATGATCCCGCAAATACTTCACCTTTATGTAAATATCCCTGGTTCCGTTCCCTGCTTCGACACGGTGGCCGCCGCATTACAAAGCCTGGAAGCCATGGGCGCCGCTGAAGCCGCCCCTGAGGATTCGAACATACAAACTAATATACCTGAAAAAGCTTATCCCGCTCCCCATTCCCCTATCACGCCAGCCGTAATCCATATCGGTCCCGGCGTTTACAGGGAAAAGCTGGTGATCAGCCGGCCGAATCTGACATTACAGGGGGAGGGCAGCGACCGTGCAGACACGGTGCTGGTCTGGGGCGATGCCGCCTTTGATCCCATGCCGGAGGGAGACAAGCGGGGAACCTTCCGCACCGCCTCGGTGCGAATCGACTCCCACGATATTACGGCCAGGCATCTGACCTTTCAAAATGATGCCGGATACGGCCACGCCGTAGGGCAGGCCCTGGCTTTGTATGTGGACGGAGACCGGATCTTTTTTGAAGACTGCTGCCTGCTCGGAAGTCAGGATACGCTTTTTACGGCTCCCCTGCCTTTAAAGGAAGCGATTCCCGGCGGTTTCAAGGGCCCCGGTGCGGACAAGCCAAGAATTCCGGGACGCCATTGCTTCCGAAGCTGCCTGATCCGGGGAGACGTGGATTTCATCTTCGGCGGCGGCACCGCCTGGTTTGAAGGCTGTATCCTTTTTTCCGCACTGCCCAGGGAGCGCTTCGCGCTCCCGGAGCAAAATACTTCCGGGGAAAAACAGGCTGAAATATCTCCCGTCTATGGTTATATCTCCGCCGCTTCCACCCCCAAAGACCGGCCCTTCGGCTATGTATTCCATAATTGCAGGCTGGAAAGCGACTGTCCCCCCGGCACGGTAATGCTGGGGCGGCCCTGGCGGGAATGGGCAAAAACCGTATACTTAAACTGTGAACTGGGGGCCCATATTCATCCGGCCGGCTGGGCAGACTGGGGCAAGCCCCACCGACATTTTTTCTACGGTGAGTACCGTTCCACCGGTCCCGGCGCAAGCTCGGACACCAGAGCGGATTTTTCCTGCCAGCTGACGGACGAAGAAGCCGCGGAATACACCCTGGAAAGAGTGCTGGAAGGCTGGATACCCGGAAGGTACGCATCGGCTTAAGTCCTGCGCCGACAAGTTCATCTGTGCCCGTTGCGCAACGGGCACTGCGCAACGGGCGCACAACAAAAGCGGGCGGCCATGGCCGCCCGTAAAACGATTGATTCACCGCTGTGAATATTTCATTTCCTTTATTCCTGGTCCGTCTCTTTTGTCTCTTCCGTTTTTCCTGAATCTGACGGAGCCTCTCCAGATATTGCGCTTTCGGCGCTGCCGATACTGTTTTCCATATCATCAATCTCTTTCTTGACAGACTGAATCTTTGTATCCTGCGCGATGGCACGCATGATCAGATTCAGATCCTCCGGTGAAAACATACCTACCGCTTTGGCTAAATCACCGATATTTTTCCGGTTTACCTTCAGATGCCCGCCTCCGGACAGCGTTACCGTAATTACCTGACTCTTATCCGTCATATCGCCCAGACATATGCTGTTGGTTTTCTCGTCGCAGACAAAGATAACGCCATTATACTCAATAACGCCGTCCTTGGCCAGATGCCCATAAGGCACCTTCGGCGCCTGACGCATATTATTGATAGGGTTTGCTTTACCTGCCGCTGCCGCCTCGTAGATCTTGGCCGCCTGTGAACGATGTCCGCCCTTTCCCGCTTCTTCCTCTTCAGCCTTTACATTAAGCGCAGAAGCATTCTTTTTTTCCTCATCATCTGCAAGCGCCCTGATCTCCGCGCTCACCCGGCGTTCAAAACTGCCGCCCTCTTTTACGGCAGCTGCATTCTTCGTCCCTGAATAACCTCTGCCTCTTGTTGCCCTCAAGCCTCCCGCGGAATCCATTCCTCTGTCTAAAATCCCTAACTGCATCCTTCCGCTCCTTTCAAAATAAACCAATCCCATAGAACTAAAGTTCATGGAACTAAAGTTCCAGGAAGAATCGCCTGCGATTCTTCCGTGTGAGAAAGGCGCTGCACTTGCGCCGTAGAAAATCTTCGCGAAGCGGCCTCTGCCGCGAGCGAAAATTGCGGAACGCAATTTGATTTTCTTCTCACACTTATATCGTCCATTTCACCCCAGAAAATTATACCTGCTGAAATAAGAGCTGCCCAGATTTCCCCCCGCATTATATCTGCTGGATGCTGTCCGCATGTTTGCCGATGCACTGTCCGAAACTCTGGAAGCAACAGCACCAAGCCGTTTCATAAATCCAGAGCTGCTGCCTAATGCCGCCTTTATTTCTTCTCCGCCTGCCCTGCCAAGCTTATTGCTGTTCAGGCTTAAAGAACCGTCCCTTCCGTAGCTGATGCCGATCCTGCTTAAGGCATCCATATTGTCCGTAGCTGCCTGCCTTAAGGTCTGCCGATAAAAGTTATTAAGCGAACCGTCGCACTGATACAGATTCTTTAAAGTAGCATTATAATTTTCCAGCAGGCTCTCCACATCTGCGGCAGATACTGCTCCCAGATCCGCTCTTTTCCCAAGGCCGGCCACCTGTTTTTCCAGAGAGTCCGCCGCATTACTCAGTTTTTCATATCCTGTTCTTGCGTATCTGGAGGCAATGGTATCCGCCACATTCAGCTTTCGCCCGTTCTGGACGTTTAGCGCACTCAGCCTGGAGCTGCCTCCTGTTCTGGCTGAATTAATATGATCCAGCAGAGATTTCCGGCTGGAAATCATTCCGCCGTCATGATGTCTGTTCAGCATTCCTTTTGTAATCCTCATTAAAATCTACCATCCTTTCCCCTCATGTCGGTGCCGCCGGCATAAACAATCCGTTTTAACGGTACTATCTGGTATTTTCCCGTTGCTGCAGCCTGGCCGCCCGGTTGGCAGCCAGCCTCTCTGCCAGACTTCCCCCTCTTCCGATATTCATTTGTGTATAGGCCTGTTCCCTCTCCTGAACCTTCCTTGCCTTCTGCAGGCTGCTTCCCTTCGTCTCTGCGGACGCGGACTTCGACGAGCTGCCAAAAGCCGGCAGACCCGTTCCGTAGCATTCCTTTGCGCTGCCTCCGATCACCTGAAGACCTAAATTTGAAGAGTAAAAAGGGTATGTCGCCTGAAAGCTCTTCTCCAGCATGTTCAGCACCTCTTTCTCATATGACGGGTCCTTCTGCATATTGGCAAAGGCTTCTTCCTTGAGAACAAGCATACCGTTGCAATTCATCCGGCAGCTGGCACTGACCGGCAGACCGGATATTTTATTACAGATATAGCGCCGATACTCCTCCGAAGACATGTCCTTCGTATCCTTGTAGACCTCCGCCTTGTAATCGGTAGTATTCCGAGGCGGAAAGCTCATTACCACATCTCCGTTTCCACCGATCGTCTGGCGCTCCCCCAACGCCTTTTGCAAAGCACCGGTAAATTTAGCATAGGTAGACGCCAGCAAAGAAGAAGTCATACTGACCGGCAGGCCATACGCTCCTGCCGTCCCATACAACCCTGCGGTCCCGTATGCTCCTGCCGTCCCATACAATCCTGCAGTCCCGTACGTCCCATACAATCCTGCAGCCCCATATAATCCGCCTAGTCCAAACAGATCCATGATCCTTCCTCCCATTCCGATCCCATCTCTGATACAGGTTATCCACAAATGAGAGATCGGCAGGCGGCCGGACAGATCTTTGTATTCTGTCATCAAACCCCTTTGAATTGCTACAAACTACATTTCGTGGGCCCTTAACATCACCGTCAGGGTAAAAACACCGTCTTCCCCGTGCCAGTCCACGCCTCCGCAGTATTTCCCCGCCGTTTCGCGGATGCTTGCCAGTCCGATTCCGTGGAGCTTTGTATCCTCCTTCAATGTTTCCGGGAATTCCCGGCCGGGAGATACATTCAGTTTTCCGTCAAAGCTGTTTGCAATCTCCAGGAGAAAAAAGGCTTCCCTCATCATAGTACTCACCCTGATCCACGGATCTGCTGCCACCCTTTCACATGCTTCTATAGCATTATCCAGCCCGTTTCCCAATATCAGGCTTAAGTCCATGGGACGAATCTTAAGCCCGGAGGGAATCAGCAGATTCTCCGCCTGGAACAAAATGCCGGGAACCTTCTCCCGCATTTCATGATATTTAATTGCAACCAGCGTATCCAAAACGGCGCTTCCCGTACTACAGGGAAAATCCAGTTTACTTAAGGTCTGATTCAGTTGAGTCAGGCAGCCTTGCAGCTCCGCCTCTGCTCCAAAGCGTCCTGCCATCTCCGTCACCACCGCCAGCTGATTTCTCATATCATGCTTCATGGCTCTGACCCCTGCATAAATCCGCTCCGTCTCCCGAAGATGCTCTTCCATGGCTTCCAGCTGTTTTTCCAGGATCAGTCTCCTGTTCCTTTCCTCATGAAGGTCCCGGAGTCTGCAAAATAGTCTTACGCTGTACAGCACGGAGCAAAGACACAAAATAAGCAGCAGCGGCACCACTGCCATTAAAGGGGGATACTTTTCATACAGGGTCTGAGGAATCTGATCCTCCACCGTTACCAGAATAATCCTGAGCAATGCGCAGAACATAACTGCCGTACAGCCCGGCAAAAGCAAAAATTTAAGCTCCGCCCGCTCAAATCCCTGCCTGATGCTGCCAAAGCCTGCGCTCACCCGGCGCAGTGTTCCCCTTAAAATCATCATAAAGACCAAATTCATAATAACCTGTATCAGACAGGAAAAAATTTTAACAAAGTACAGATATGCTTCCAGATTGGTGATCCGGCCCTCCAGGAGCATGTAGTCCGTCAGGTCAAACAGGTGACTTCCTAAAGCCAGAACCGCATGAGCCAAAAATCTGCTGATCTCGCTGACTGCCACAAAGGTCACAAAGGAAAAGAGCAGTGCTCCCCGCCTGCCCTCATAAAATATACGCAAAAACAGAAACAGCGCTCCATAAACAATAACCGTTTGCAGCAGCAGATGCAGGGTATTGTAATCCGTCTCCGTAAGCAGGCTGGCCAGCCATTTCCACACTGTCCAAAAACACCACATAGGCCAGCCGTTCTTTAAAAAGCTCTTTCCGTCCGGAACGCTGTCTCCGCTCCTGCGTCCAAGCCGCCGCAGAACCAGAAAGCTCCCGCAAAAACGGTAAAGGCACCAGCCCCAGAAGGAAAAGACCACTATGTCCATGATCACCAGTGCCGCGTCATACATGGACAATTCCCCCCTCCTTCAGAAACTGCATATACACCTTCACAAAATCTCCGTACTTCTCTCTTGCCATGAAAACAGCCTCGCCGTTTTTAAAAAATATTTTATCCGGCTCATACCCCGCCACATGCCCCAAATTCACCAAATATCCCCTGTGGCACCTGTAAAAATCCTGCCCCAGCTGTTCTTCCAGTCCGTTCATGGTAGCATAAACCGTAATACATTCCTTTACCGTGTGAATATCCACCTTCCGTCCGCGGCTCTCCACATACAATATATCCCGTTTCAGCAGGGTAAAGCTGCGGTTTCTGGTGCGGAAAAAGATCTGCTCATCCGCTTCCTGCTCCCGCTTTTCCGCTTCCCTGCACGCACTTTCAAATACCCTGCGGAACTTTTCCTCGGATACCGGCTTCAAAAGATAGTGAAATGCAGACACGTCAAAGGCATCAAACACATACTCCTTTAAGGCTGTCACAAAAATGAGTACTGCATTTTCATCCTTCATGCGCAGGGCCTTAGCCGTCTCGATCCCGCTCATTCCCCCCATCTGTATGTCCATGAGAATAATTGCAAAACGCTGCCTGGATTTCAGCAGCTCCTTTCCTGAATCAAACAGGAAAACCTCGCAGTCATCCCTTTGAGCCAGCACCATTCTTTTCAGCCGGCTGCAAATCTCCTTTTCGTCATCACATATGGCAATCTGCATATTTCCCTTCATTCCGCGCCGTTTCCCGCGCTAATCCGTCAACCCTCTCCAAGCATTCGACAGGCAGATCACCGCAAAATTTCTGTTTGCTGCCACCTGTACTGTTCATGCTTCCTCTCATTCCGCCGCGCAAGCGGCATTTATATTTGCAGGAACTTTGGGACGCGCAGCGTCACAAATTCCGAGATTGAAAATGACAATTTTCAATCTTTATATCGGCAGGATACAGAAAATTGTTTCCCATATGTCACGAAATATATCAGGAAGTGTCACCAAATTTTAAAGCCATGCCGTACAGGCATTACTCTCGTGCCGACTTTCCATCATTAAAATCAAGATTTGACAGATGACAACTTTTATGCTTGAATTATTTTATAGGAGGTTGATACATATGTTTTGTGATAATAAGATCTGGATTGGAGATTCTGACGGTGAAAAAGTGTGTATCCTGCCCAGAATGGCAAACCGCCATGGGCTGATTGCCGGGGCTACGGGTACAGGCAAAACCGTCACCTTAAAGGTATTGGCAGAGTCCTTCAGTGATGCGGGCGTTCCGGTGTTTCTGGCTGACGTAAAGGGGGATCTGGCAGGCATGTGCCGCCCCGGTCAGAGCAATGAAGAGATCCAGGGGCGTATTGACGGCTTTGGTTTAAAGCAATGTGGTTTTTCATTTCAGGATTACCCCTGCGTATTTTGGGATGTGTACGGCAAAATGGGGATACCTCTTCGCACCACCGTTTCCGAGATGGGCCCCATCCTGCTGGGCAGGCTCATGGACCTGACTCCCGCTCAGAATGATGTATTGAATATTGCCTTTAAAATAGCGGACGACAATGACCTGCTGCTGATTGATACCAAGGATCTCAAAGCCATGCTGCAGTTTCTTGGCGAAAATGCGGCGGAATTCAGCATGGAATACGGCAATATCCCCAAGGCCAGCGTGACTACCATCATCCGCCATGTGGTAGCCCTGGAGTCCCAGGGAGCGGAAGCGTTTTTCACGGAGCCTGCACTGAATATTGCAGACTGGTTTACCACCGGGAGAAACGGCAGGGGAACCATCAATATTTTAGACTGCAGAGAGCTGGTAAACGACCCTACCATGTATTCCGTCTTCCTGCTGTGGATGCTGTCCGAGCTTTTTGAGACGCTACCGGAGGTAGGCGACCCGGAAAAGCCCCGCATTGTATTTTTCTTTGACGAGGCGCATCTGCTCTTTGAAAATGCTTCCAAGACCTTAAAGGAAAAAATCGAACAGATTGTAAAGCTGATCCGTTCCAGGGGCGTGGGAATCTACTTTATCACCCAGGCGCCCAAGGATATTCCGGACGGTGTTTTAAGCCAGCTGGGCAATAAAATCCAGCACGCTCTGCGGGCCTATACCCCTGCAGACGAAAAGGGCATTAAAGCGGCGGCGGCTTCCTTCCGCACCAATCCGGAGTTTGATACCAAAACAGTGCTTTCACAGTTAGGTACCGGTGAAGCGCTGATCTCCGTGCTGGACGAGGACGGGATTCCCACGGTTGTGAAGCATTGCAATGTGCTGCCTCCCCAGAGCCTGATGGGTCCCATCCCCGACGAGGAAAAGCTGCGGGAAGTGAAAATGAGCAACCTCTATCTGAAATACAAGGATGCTCATGACCCTGACAGCGCCTATGAATTTTTGCAGAGAAAGCGGCTGGAGGACGCGGAAGCCCTGGAACAGCAGAAGCAAAGCGAGGCAGCCGCCAAGGCAGCGGAAAAGGAAAGGATTGCCGCGGAAAAAGCGGCAAAAAAGGAGGCCGAGCGGAAACAGAAGGCCGTCAAATCAGGCATCAGAAGCATTGCCAGCTCCGCCGGCGGCACCATCGGCCGGGAGGTTGGCAACAGCCTGGGTAAAGGCCTGGGCGGCTCCTTCGGCAAAAAGCTGGGCGGAAACCTGGGAGCCTCCTTAGGCCGCAGCATTCTGGGCACCTTCTTCAAATAAATTCTTGCCCGGCGAGCAATATTTGCTCGCCGGGCAATTCCGCATCCTTAAAGTCTGGCATATTCCTGCAGGATAAAATCCCTTGCCTGCTGGTTATTATCAGGCTTCGTATCCTCCAGGGTGGCATGGATAAAAGGCTTCCTTGCCTTCATAAACTTCAAAATTTCCGTGTAATCCATCTCTCCCATGCCGCAGCCCACAGAAATCATCTTTCCGTTCTCAATGCGGAAATCCTTTAAATGCACCATGGCAATATCCGGCCCCAGCAGTTCAATCGCTTCCCTGAAAACCGCATCCCGCTCCTGATAATTGGCTATGTCCAACAGATTCACAGGATCAAAGATAATCTGCAGGTTGGGTGAATGGATCTCATCCAGCACTCTTCTGGCCCGCCTGGGATTACATACAATATGGCGGAACACGGGCTCGATGGCAAACACCACCCCCATACTCTCCGCATAGGCTACAATAGGCTTCAGCCGCTCGATAAAAAGTTCCAGCGCTTCCTCCGTACCGCACTCCGGCGTAAAAGCGTAAGCCTCGTTGGGCGCTCCCGTTTCCGTCCCCACCACGCCGCAGCCCAGCCAGGAAGCAAAACGAATATGGGCCATATAGCGGTGAACGGTTTTTGCAAGGGCCTCTTTATTCGGCGTGGCCAGATTTAAATAGCAGCCAAGTACGGCAATATCCACCTGATTTCTGGCAAACACATTTTTTATGTACATGGCAAGCCCCGGCGTCAGCGCCTCATCCGTCGTGGGAAACTCGTCGATAAACTTCGCCAGTGCCAAATGCCCGCAGGCAAAGCCGCCCTCATGAACCGCTGCCACGCGCTCTTCAAAGGGCAGCTTCTGTACGTCATGTAATCTGATTCCTAACTGCATTTTTCCTCTCATTCCGCCGCACAAGCGGCATCTAAATCTGTGGGAGCTTAGGGACGCGCAGCGTCACAAATTCCGAGATTGAAAATGTCAATTTTCAATCTTACTCCCATCTGCCCGCTAAAGCGAAGGCTGATTCACTAATTGATCTACGTCCTCAAACTCCATGGCCTCGCCGTCCTGGCCCTCAATCACCACGTTTTCCAGCACCAGCCTGGAAACATTTCTGGCATAAAGGCCCCGCTTACTGCTCTTGGGCACGCCTACGGACATGGCAGGTACGTCGTATTTGGGCTGATCCGCATAGCTGACGGAAATATTGCGCATCACAATCTCTTCTATCTTAGACTCCGGCAGACCGTCAAAATAAGCCGCCGCCACGTGGCAGTTGGTGCATTGCATATTCTCAAACACCAGCTTCTTAATGGAAGGGGTCCTGTCATCTACAGGGTAAGCTTCTCTGGACTGCACGTAAGGCGTCTTACCGTCCGGATCGCAGAAATAAAAGGCGTTCACCACCAGCGGCGTCATCACATGATCCAGCACCAGATTGCGGAAAATAATATTGTTCAGCACCGCGTCTTTTCCTCTTCCTCTTCTGGTCTTAACCCGCAGTCCCCTGTCCGTATGGCGGAAAATGCAGTCCTCCACCGTCAGATTGATAATACCCCCTGCCATCTCGCTCCCTAAGGTCACGGCTCCGTGGCCGTTTTCCATCAGACACTGCCTGATGGTAATATTTTCTGACGGCGTCTTATACCTGCTGCCCATATAAACCTTGCCGCTCTTTACCGCAATACAGTCATCTCCCAGAGAAAAACGTACTCCCAGAATCTCCACGTTTTTACAGGATTCCGGATCACACCCGTCCGTATTTGGCGAGTCTGCCGGATTCAGCACATTGAGGTCGATAAATTTCAGGTCCCTGCAAAAATAAGGGTGCAGGGTCCAGGAAGGAGAGTTGCAACAGGTTACTCCCTGCAGGATCACATTCCTGCAATGGTTGATAAAGAAAAGTCTGGGCCGGAACGCTTCTTTATATCCCTTGGGATCCTTCCACCAATCCTCTTTGGACGCATTGCCATTGATGGTGCCCCGGCCATAAATCACCACATCCTCCACATCCACGCCGCAGAGGATTCCCGTGTACATGGGCAGGGGATTTCCCTCCCAGCTGCCCAGATTATACTGATCCTTCCCGTCATAGCTTTCGATCATGCCGGGAAACACTGGGAAGCGCTCCTTGTCCGTAAACGCCTTCAGTTCCGCGCCCTCTGCCAGCTCGATCCGTATATGGCTTTTTAAAAACAGGCTGGTAATACGATAAGTCCCCTCAGGGATCAGCACCCGGCCGTCTTTGGGACAGGCCAGGACCGCCGCCTGGATGGCATGGGTATCGTCCTGCTCTCCGTCCCCCTTTGCGCCAAAGCGCTTCACATCCAGGGTCACAAACTCATGGGCCGTCCGCAGCTCCACACTGCCTCTTTTCTCCGCCCCTTCAAAAATCTCCACCTGATAGTCACTGTCCGGCTTTAAATCATACAGAGAAACAATGGTCCGCTCTGTGGTAAGCATTTCCCTGCCGTTTACCAGTACACGGTATTTCCTCACAGAAAAATATCTGCCTCCGTCCACAATCTCAATCACAGCATTTCTGGCCGTAACCATCACGACCTTTACTTCAAAATCGGCAATCAGTCTCTGAATTCCTGCAGGCGTCCCTGTCCCTTCCCTGTTTTCAAGGTTCCTGTCCTTCTCCGCCTTTGCGGAAATTACGTTTTCATACCGCTCCGCCTGCAGAAGATAAAGGGCTGCCGCCCGGTTAAGAACTTCCTCCAGCTTTTTCCCCGCGTCTAAGCCATACCGGGTCACGGTTTCCTCAAACACCTTCTGAAACAAATCCGCCAGCTCCCTGTAATACTCGTAAAGCTGAGGGCTTACGTTTTCTATGGTTCCAAGCAGCCCCTTCAAAAACAGCTGCCTGTTTTCCAGGCTTTCTTCCTTCTCCAGCTCTCCCTTTAAGATCCTCATCTGGGCCAGCAGATCCGGATACCCCGCCTTTCCGTTCTCATCCGTCTCATAGGCCGCGTATACGGGAAATACCTGGCCTGCCGCCCGAAACGGATTCTCGTCCAGAGCCGTTAAATCAAAAAGTCCGTCTGCCCTTCTGGGAAGCTGCTTGATCTGCTCCGCATTCAACTGTTCCTTCATTCCGATACCCCTTTTCATTTTAAGCTCCCGCAGACAATACGCCTTACAGCGTCACGCCCTGCTTAAATATGGCCATATCATGGAAGCCTGCCGCCTCGCTGCGGACCAGCTTTCCGGAAGCCACCTCCACCACATAATCAAACAGCGCCTCCGTCTCTTCTTCCATGGTTTTGTCCTCCACCAGCACACCGGCATTAAAGTCAATCCAGTTGGACTTTCTGCCTGCCAGCCCGGAATTGGTGGAAATCTTTACCGTGGGAACGGGGGAAGCAAAGGGCGTTCCCCGGCCGGTGGTAAAGAGGACAATATGGGCTCCCGCCGCCGCAAGCGCCGTAGCAGCCACCAGATCATTTCCGGGGGCACTGAGCAGATTCAGGCCCGCCGTCTCCACCTGATCCCCGTACTGCAGCACGCCGCGGACTGGTGCGCTGCCCGATTTCTGGGTGCAGCCCAAAGACTTATCCTCCAGGGTGGAAATCCCACCCTTTTTGTTTCCGGGGGAAGGATTCTCATAAATGGTCTGGTTATGACTCTTGAAATAATTTTTAAAATCATTAATCAGATCCACCGTCTTATTAAAAAGCTCCTTGTCGGCACAGCGGTTCATGAGTATGGTCTCCGCGCCGAACATTTCCGGCACCTCCGTAAGAATGGTAGTGCCGCCAAGACCGATCAGCTTGTCGGAAAACCGGCCCACCAGCGGATTGGCGGTAATTCCGGAAAGTCCGTCGCTGCCGCCGCACTTCATGCCGATCACCAGCCTGCTTACGCTGACCGGCTCCCGCTTAAATCCGGCGGCATAGTCTGCCAGCTCCCGGATCACCTCCAGGGACCTTTCTATCTCGTCCTCCCATTCCTGGGCCACCACGAACTTCACTCTTTCTTCATCATAATCCCCGATATAGGACTTCAGCACGTCAATATTGCTGTTCTCACAGCCCAGTCCCAGCACCAGCACGCCGCCTGCGTTGGGATGGTTAATCAGATCCGCCAGAATCTTTCTGGTATGCTCCTGATCATCCCCCATTTGGGAGCAGCCGTAAGGATGAGGAAAGGCAATCACCTCTCCCACCTCGGAATATTTTTCTCCCTGGGCAATTCTCCAGATATTTGCTTCCCTGGCAATGGCTGTAGCCACATTGTTCACACAGCCAACCGTCGGAATGATCCAGATCTCATTGCGGACGCCCACCTTGCCGTCAGGCCGCTGATAACCCATAAACACAGCTTCCGCCCCTTTTCCGGATCCTTCGGCAGCCTTAACGGCAGTGAAATCCTCTCCGCTCTTTGCCGCTGCCGCCGGCTCATAGGTATACTCCAGCAAATCACCCAGCGCGGTCTTTATGTTATGCGTGTGTATCCAGGCTCCCGCCCTGATGTCTTCTTTTGCATTGCCGATGCGGTAACCATATTTAACAATTTCTCCCCCTGCCGGAATATCACAGACAGCCATCTTGTGCCCGGCGGGAATCTCTTCCAGCGCGGTAATCTGTCTGTTCTCACCCTGTACCTCCACGGTCACGGTTTCCCCGGCGGGAATCGTCTTCAGTGCTACCACTACCGAATCTTTTTCATGAATCTTTATGAAATCCTGCATAATGCTGCCCTCATACCGTTTTCCTTAATATCGTCCAGATAAGAGACCACTGCATCGGTAAGCCCCGGCACCTTATTCAGATCCTGACCATGGAAATCCTCCCTGCCCAGATAAGCCGTCACAAAGGTCCTGGTATCCCTGCCGCAGTTATCCTTAAAGAACTCCAGCACGGCGCCGTCGTCCTTAATATCATAAGTCTGCCCGTTTCTGCTGCCTTTTAATACGCCGTCCTGAATCTCCGTACCATGATAAAACGCCATCAGCGCCGCAATGGAAAAGGCAAGATGCACGGGCAGCTTTCCGAATTTGTCCACATATCCCAACAGGCTGGGCAGACATCTTGCCCGCCACTTGGACACGGAATTTAAAGAAATTGCCAGCAGCGCATGATCCACATAAGGATTGTTGAAACGGTTTACCACCTCTCCCGCAAATTCCTTCAGCTCATCCTCCGGAAGGGTCAGCGTGGGGATTACTTCTTCAAAAATGGTTTTGTTCATGAAATTACGTACATCCTCATCCTCCATGGACTGCCTTACAATATCGTTGCCGCAAAGGTAAGAAGCCAATACAAAGGAGGTGTGGGCACCGTTTAAAATACGCACCTTGCGCTGCTTGTAGGGATGATGATCCCCGGTAAAGATCACGGGCAGTCCCGCCCCCGGCAGGTCAAATTCCCTGCTGATGTCCTTTTCGGATTCGATCACCCAAAGCGCAAAGGGCTCGCCCGTAACCATAATGCGGTCCTCGTAACCCAGCTTCTCCCACTCCTCCTGCTCCGTGGCACGGGGATAACCGGTAACGATCCGGTCCACCAGCGTGGACGTGAAGACGCAGGCTTCTTCCACCCAGGCCTTAAATTCGTCGGAAAGACCCCAGTTTTCAATCTGCTGCATCACACATTTCCGCAGCATAATCCCGTTGTCGTCGATCAATTCCACGGGAAGCATCACCAGCCCTTTAGACTTGTCACCATGGAAGGTCTCAAACCTGTGGAACAAAAATTTTGTCAGCTTGCCCGGAAAAGTCTTCGGCGGATTCAGCGCAAACTGATCTGCAGGATCATAGACAATGCCGGCCTCCGTGGTGTTGGAAACCACGAATCTAAGAGTTTCGATCTCCGCCAGCGCCTGATATTTCTCATACTCATTGATGGCGTCAACCGCGTCCGCCACGCTGGTCACCACCCGGTTTATAATCTTTCCCTCGCCGTTCACATTTCCTCTTAAGGACACGGTATACTGGCAGTCCTGTTTATGAAAGCTGTCCAGGTTGCCAAACTCAATGGGCTTGATCAGTACAATATCTCCGTCAAAGGTCCCCTGCTCATTGGCAATGTCGATCATATAATCCACAAATGCCCGAAGAAAATTTCCCTCTCCGAACTGGACCACCCTGACGGGCCTTTCCTTTTTATTGGACATGGTTTTGTTTAATACTTCCATTTTTACCCTCGCCTTCCGCCGCCCCAACGGCCAGATTATGTAAGCACTTTCATTCATTATTTTACCGCCAAAAAATGCTTTCGTCAACACTATTGTAAATGCAAAAAAAATCTTGAAAAAAGAAATCGGTAAGGATATAATCTAAAAGAAGACTTTATGTAACTGCTTACATTGCACGGTTTACAGGAAGGCGTTTGCAGCGATGACCATCTATGATATATCCGAGAAGGCCGGCGTATCCATAGCCACGGTATCACGTGTACTGAACGGAAGCGGCAGCGTCAGCGAAAAAACCAGAAAAAAAGTGCTGGACGTGATCAGCCGCTATGAGTACACCCCCAATGCCTTCGCCAGGGGCTTAGGCTTAAACACCATGAAAACCATTGGCATCCTGTGTGCCGACAGCTCCGACCTTTATCTTGCAAAGGCGGTCTATTATATAGAGCAAAAGCTTCGGGCCAACGGTTACGACAGCATCCTCTGTTGCACCGGCTATGATCCTTTGGACAAAGCTGCCGCGGTAAGCCTCCTGATTCATAAAAAGGTGGATGCCCTCATCCTTGCAGGCTCCAACTTTATTTACGAAAACGATGCCGACAATCAATATGTGGCAGACGCCGCAGCCCAGCTCCCCCTGATGCTGCTGAACGCTGCTCTGGACACGCCCAATGTCTACAGCGTTATCTCCGACGACTTTACCTCTATGTATGAGGCCACCCTGCAGATGATCTCCGGCGGGATTCGGGATATTGTATATTTTTATAACTCGGCCTCCTACAGCGGCAAGAAAAAGCTGGCGGGCTATCTTGCGGCCATGAAAGAAAAGCAGCTGTTAAATGAGGCGGAATTCGTACAGTTTTATCAGGGATCTCACGAGGATATTCCCGCCATGACCGCACACCTGAAAAAGCTTCACGACGAAGGCATCCGTTTCCACGGCGTGATCGCCTCGGACGATACATTGGCTCTGGCCGCCGTAAAATATGCAAAGCTCATGGGATATTCCGTGCCGGATGAGTTCTGCGTTTTGGGATATAACAACTCTATTCTGGTAAATTGCTGCGATCCGGAGCTTACCAGCATCGACAATAAGCTGGAAACCCTCTGTCAGCATTTGATCAACACCCTCATGGGGGTACTGAGCGGAAAGGAAATGCCGAAAAAGACCGTTTTTTCCGGCGAGATCATCCGTCGGGGCACCACTCAATAATCGCCGCTAAGCGGCAGAAAGAAGGTAATAAAATGAAAGCATTTATGGACAAGGATTTTCTGTTGGAGAACGAAACGGCCAAAAAGCTGTTCCACGACTATGCGGAAAACACGCCGATTCTGGATTACCACTGCCACATCAATCCAAAAGAAATCGCCGAAGACCGCCAGTTTGAGAACATCACACAGGTATGGCTGGGAGGGGATCACTATAAATGGCGCTTCATGCGTTCCTGCGGTGTTGACGAAAGATATATCACCGGTGATGCTTCCGATTATGAAAAGTTCTGCAAATGGGCCGAATGCCTGGGCTATGCCATCGGTAATCCCCTGTTCCACTGGAGCCATCTGGAGCTGCAAAGATATTTTGGCTACAACGGCGTCTTGAACAAAAATACCGCGGATGAGGTTTGGAAGCTCTGCAATGAAAAGCTCAGCCAGCCTTCCATGAGCGTACGTAACCTGATTAAGCAGAGCAACGTCACTTTAATCTGCACCACGGACGATCCTGTCGATAACCTGGAATGGCATAAAAAAATTGCGGAGGATGCGAGCTTCGAGGTTAAGGTTCTTCCTGCCTGGAGACCCGACAAGGCAATGAATATCGAAAAGCCTGACTATCTGGACTATCTGGATAAGCTGGCTGCCGTTTCCGGACTGACAGAAATCAACAGCTTTGCCGCCCTGAAGAAAGCGCTGACAAACCGTATGGCATTCTTTGCCTCCATGGGCTGCAATGTGTCCGACCACGCTCTGGAATATGTAATGTACTGCCCCGCTGACGAGGATGAGATTGAAGAGATTTTCTTAAAGCGCTTAAACCGCATGATTCTCACCAAGGATGAGGAACTGAAATTTAAGACTGCCTTCATGCTCTTCGTTGGCAGGGAATATCACAGGCTGGATTGGGCCATGCAGCTTCATTACGGCTGTAAGCGCGACAATAATACGCTGATGTACGAAAAGCTTGGTCCCGATACCGGCTATGACTGCATCAATAACTATGCACCTTCCTCCCAGATGGCGGATTTCCTCAATGCCCTGATCCGCACGGATGAGCTTCCCAGGACCATCCTGTACAGCTTAAATCCCAACGACAATCAGTCCATCGGCAGTATTCTGGGCTGTTTCCAGGATTCCACCGCCGTGGCAAAAATTCAGCAGGGAAGCGCCTGGTGGTTCAATGATCACAAGACAGGCATGACAGAGCAGATGGTTTCCCTGGCAAACCTGGGCAATCTTTCCGGCTTTGTAGGCATGCTCACGGATTCCCGCAGCTTCCTTTCTTATACCAGGCATGAGTATTTCCGCAGAATCCTTTGCAATCTGATCGGCAGCTGGGTAGAGAACGGTGAATTCCCGCAGGATTATGACACTCTCTCCGAGATTGTAAAAAATATCTCCTACTATAACGCAAAGAATTATTTTAAGTTCCCGTTGTAAAAATTTCATCCTGCCGGAAGAATACCTTGTATAAAGACATTCTTCCGGCGGTATTCCAAAAAATCCGATCCGTTCTTGACAGTATGATCTCACTGTGGTATTCTCATTTTGAAAGCATGATTCTTATAGGGAACATTCTGTTATTTCTGACTTTATCTTGTGTTGATTCCTGCTTTCTGTACCCAAACACTAATTGCAAGAGAGCAGGAACAGGAACCAATGGATAAAAAGCAGCCGGGATCCTTTTTCTGCCAAAAAGGAGGATGCCTATGGCAATGATTTACCGTAATTACAAAGACAATGTGTTTTGCCTGCTCTATCGGGACAGGACAAACCTGCTGGAGCTGTACAATGCCCTGAACGGGACGGATCATCGAAATCCGGACGAGCTGACCGTAGTGACGCTGCCCGGAACAATCTGTGTTCAGTACAAAAACGACGCGGCATTTACATTCAGCAGAGAATTGTATCTGTGCGAACAGCAGTCCACGGAAAATCCCAATATACCCTTAAGATTTCTGCACTATGTTTCGGAGGAATACAGACAGTTTGTGGATAAGGTCCGCCGCATTCAGAAAACCGCGGATGTGGAAGCGGCGGTAAGGCAGGCGGTAAGTGAATGTATAGCTGAGAACATACTGAGAGAATTCTTTCAGGAGTACAAGGAGGAAGTGGTAGGGATGAGCATATGGGAATTTAACGAAGAGCCGTATCTGGAAGCCGTGCGTGAGGATGCAATGGAGAACGGGCACAATAAGGGCCTCCGGGAAGGCTGCCAGCAGGGAATCCTGCAAAATCGTCTGGACCTGATCTGCCGGAAGTTGAAAAAGGGAAAGTCTGCGGAGCAGATAGCCGAGGATCTGGAAGAAAATTTGGAAGAGCTGCTGCCTGCTATCAATACTGCCAGACAGTTTGCGCCGGAATATGACTTGTGCAAGGTGCTGGAAGCGCTGGGCAGTGAAAAAACACCGGAATCTTAAAGACAAAAACCGCCGCCCGGCGGTGCATATGCTTTAGCCGGACGGCGGTTTCCTTCACTGTTTACTTATAATAGGTTTTCAGATAGTCCTTGATGTCATCCCTTGAAAAGGTGGTCATGTACCAGTCTCCGCCAATCTTTACCAGCAGGTACTGCGTCCTGCCCGTATCTATGTCGTAATCCCTATCCCTGTCGCCGTCCTCATAATACTCGGCCTTGACTCTTGCTTCCAAAATAGCAAACTGCTGGATCTTGTCCGCGTCACAGTCATAGTAGTCCTCCATTAACTCCTGCGCCCATTCAAACTCCTTATTGCTTTTCTTGATCTTCTTTACGCTCTTGATGTCAATGGAAAGCTTATACTTGATGCCGTCATCCTTCATGTCCTCTTTTTCGTCTTCGCAGTCATCCCTGGCATCCTCGTAGTCGTCCTCATAATCATCCTTGTCGTACAGATCCAGCGCCTTCTGTGCTTTTTTCGCCGTAATGCCATTGTTCCACGTCTTCTTGAAATCACAGGTATAAACACCAGTTACATACGCCTTGAATGCTTTCTTGGGCGAGCTGCCAAAGAGCAGATTGCAGAACACGATCAGCAGTACAAGGGCTGCTGCGGCTGCTACGCCGATTATCACCAGCTTCTTGGCATTGCCGGAATTCGCTCCCTGAGGCTTCTCTCCGCTATTAGCAGGAGTCTGCGCTGCCTTGGGTGCCTCTGCTGCCTTAGGCTCTGCTGCCGGTGCAGGCTGTGCCGCTTCCCCGGATGCCTCTGCTGCCTTAGGCTCTGCTGCCGGTGCAGGCTGTGCCGCTTCCCCGGATGCCTCTGCTGCCTTAGGCTCTGCTGCCGTTACAGGCTCTGCTGCTTTTCCGAAAGCCTCCGCCTCCTTGGCAGCTTCTGCTTCGGCCTGCTGTGCTTCATCTGCCTTTGGTGTCTCTACCGCATTTCCCGCCTGGGGTGCAGCAGTCTCACCGCAGGGCGTACCGCAAAACACACAAAACTTTGTTCCTTCCGGAAGCTCCTTACCACATTGTTTACATACCATTTCTCCCTGATCTCCTTATCCTCATTGTGTTTTTCGACAAAATAACAAATTCATTATACCGTTATTGGCGCAGCCTTGTCAATTTCTTTTTCCTGCGCACAGTTTTCAGAAGAACTGCGCGTGTGCGCAATTCCTCTTTTTACGTTATTTTCCCTATATCTTCCATGCTCCCCATAACCATCACGGTCTCGTCCGCTTCAAAAACATGACTGGGATGAGGCAAAGGATAAATCTGATTTCCTTTCTTTGTGGCAAGAACGCTGACATGGAACACCGTTCGGATCGAAAGCTGTACCATGCTTTTGCCCAGCCATTTTTGGGGCACTGCAATTTCATAAATGCCGATTTCCGGCGTCAGCTCCAGATAATCAAAAATATTATCCGCACCAAATTTAATGGCAAGATGCTCGGCTACCTCCCGCTCCGCATAAGACACATAATCTGCCCCGTTTCTTAATAACAGCTTTTTATGCACGTCCCTGGTAGCCCTGGCCACAATAAATCTGCAGCCCAGATCCTTCAGCAATACCGTTACCTCAAGAACCGTCTGAAAGTTTTCGCTGATGGCAATCACCGCCAAATCAAAATTGCCAACCCCCAGAGATTCCATAAATCTCTCGTCCGTAGCGTCTCCGATCAGGATTTGCTGAATGTCACCCACTGCGTTGTCTGCCCTGGTCTCATTAATGTCTACAGCCAGCACCTGATGCCCGTTTTCCAGAAATTTCTGCGCCATATGACGTCCGAAACGCCCCAGCCCAATCACTAACACTGATTTCATAATCATCCTCCATGCCGCCTTTGGCGGCGCGAATAGGTATTCCGTTCTTTAACCGACCTGCACCTTTTCCAGGGGCAGCCGGGAATTGATTACCCGCCTGTCCGATGAAAAAGCCAGCAGCATGGTAATGGACCCCACTCTTCCGCACAGCATGAGAAAGGCCAAAAGCATTTTGGACACCATTCCCAGTCCCGGCGTAACACCCAGGGTCAGCCCCACCGTAGCTACAGCGGATACCGCCTCAAAGTACGCGGTTAAAAAGGGCAGTTTTTCCACGGCAGATATAATCACTCCCGCCCCCACGCTTAAAATCAGATAGGTCATAAACACGCAGGAGGCCGTCCGCGTAATCCCCTCTTCCATCCTGCGCCCAAACATCTCCAGATTCTTTTTCCGCCGAAAGGTGGCAATCACACTGATGCACAAAATCCAAAAGGTAGTAGTCTTAATGCCTCCCGCAGTGGAGCCCGTGGAACCGCCGATCATCATCAGGCAGATCATGACCACCAGCCCGGATTCCGTCATTTTTGTCAGGTCTACCGTGTTAAATCCGGCCGTTCTGGCAGAAACGGATTGAAACAGACTGGCGTTGATCCGTTCATTTATCCCCAACTCCGCCAGCATAGGCTGCCCCCACTCCAAAACCGCCAGCGCCAGTGCACCCAATATCACCAGACCCACGCTGATGGACAGCACCATCTTGCTCTGCAGCTTCAGGCGCCGCAGCCGGAACTTGCTGTGTATCACATCATACCACACAAAAAAGCTTAAGCCCCCAAGGAAAATCAGCAGCATAATTACGATGGTAAAATACCAGGCGCCGCCGCTGCCCAGGCCCGTCCAAATTCCTGTCAAAGAAGAAAACTCTCCGCTGCTCCCGCCCATCAGGTCAAAGCCGGCGTTACAAAATGCGGATATGGAATGAAACAGGGAAAACCAGATCCCCTTCACCACTCCGAATTTAGGAATCAAAACCACACTAAGCAGCACTGCTCCCGCCAGTTCCACAGTAAACGCCCCCGCGACGATAAAAATAGTCATGCGGACAATTCCGCCAATCTGGGGCGCAGAGATAGAATTCTGCATCAGGGACCGCTGATTTAAGCTGATTTTCTGCCTGGTCACTACCATCACCAGTATCGTCACTGTCATAAACCCCAGACCTCCGGTCTGGATCAGCCCCAGAATGACCAGCTGGCCGAAAAGAGTCCAATGGGTAAAGGTATCATAGCGAACCAGCCCCGTCACACAGGTGGCTGAGGTCGCCGTAAAAAGACAATCCGAAAAGGGCGTTCCGCCGGGCCCTTTGGTTGCCAATGGCAGGGCCAGTAAAACTGCCCCTGCCAATATGATAGCAAGATACCCGCCCAATATCAGCTTCATGGGCGATACATTGCGCCATATATTCATTTTAGGTTTTCTATTTCCGTCCAATTAATACTCCATCGCCTTTTCTTCGCCATTCATCACGCGCAGCGCGCCCTGGGCAAGAGCCAACAGCTCATCCTCTCCGGCGTATACCGTGACAGGCGCAATCCAGCCCGCTCTCTCTTTCAACACCTCACAGACATCCTCGCCATAAGCAATACCGCCTGTAAGAATAATCTGATCTACCTTCCCGTTCAGTACACAGGCCATGGCACCGATGTCCTTCGCCACCTGCAGCAGGAACGCCTGCTTGGCCTCCGCCGCCTTCTCGTCTCCCTCATTGGCACGCTTCGTCACATCCCGCATATCATTGGTGCCCAAGTAAGCATTAAAGCCTCCCTTGCCGATGAGCTTGCCGTAAATCTCCTTCTCCGTATACTTTCCGGAATAGCAAAGCTTCACCAGGGCACCGCAGGGCACGCCCCCCGCACGCTCCGGTGAGAACGCTCCGTCTCCGTCAAAGGCGCTGAACACGTCAACAACCCGGCCGCCCTCATGCGCGCCTACGGATACGCCTCCGCCCATATGGACCACAATCAGCCTTAGGGATTCGTATGCCTTGCCGATCTCCTTCGCATACCTCTTTGCCACCGCCTTCTGATTCAGCGCGTGGAAAATGCTGCCTCTGGGGACCTCCGGCATCCCGGAATACCTGGCGATGGGCATCAGCTCATCCACCACCACCGGATCAACGATGTAAGCAGGTACACCGATAGAATCTCCGATCTCCCTTGCCAGGATACCGCCCAGGTTGGAAGCATGCTGCCCCTGCACTCCTACCCGCAGATCCGCCAGCAGGTCATCCGTCACGGCATAGGTGCCGCCGGGAATGGGCTTTAACATACCGCCGCGGCCCACCACCACATTCAGGGACTTAAGGTCGAAGTTTTTGGAAGCCAGCAGATCCGTAATGATCTGCTTTCTGAAATCCTTCTGATCAAAAATCGTTTCGTACCGGGAGATTTCCTCCGTAGAATGCCTTAAGGTCTCTTCAAACAAAAGATTCTCATCCTCAAAAACACCAATCTTGGTGGAGGTGGAACCGGGGTTGATAATCAAGCTTTTTATGGACATATCATTTCCTCCTGTTATCCTGTTTGGTTTTTAAACATTTTTCTTCAGCTCTTCAGCTACAACTGCTGCCAGAGCAATGGAATTTACCTTGGTCTCAAAGGTGTCGGAACGGCTGGTTAGAATGACGGGCACCTTCGTTCCCGTAAGGATACATCCGTTCTTTACCCCCGGCACCATATGTACAATGGCTTTATAGACCAGATTTCCTGCATGAATATCAGGGAACAGCAGCACGTCCGCATCCCCCTGAATCTTTCTGCCCGTGGCGCCCTTATGCTTTGCAGCCTCCGCGTCAATGGCCAGATCCAGAGAAAGGGGGCCGTCAACAACACAGCCGGTAATCTTTCCTTCCTCACACATCTTTGTCAGCTCTGCAGCCTCCACGGTGGTCTCCATCTTGGGGTTTACCACCTCAACTGCCGCCAGAGACGCAACCTTGGGATTCTCCACGCCGCAGGCTCTGCATACGGGAACCGTATTATTGATGATATGAAGCTTATCCTCCAGTGTCGGATAAGTGATAAACGCCACATCCGTCAGGAACAGAAGTCTGTCGATGCAGGGCACGTCAAACACGCACACATGGGAAAGCGGTCCGCCTGTCCTCAGTCCCACCTCCTTGTCCAATACGCTCTTTAAGAAGTTCTTGGTATCTACCAGTCCCTTCATATACATGTCTACCTTGCCCTCATGTGCAAGCTTTACGGCTTTCAGCGCCGCCTGCACCATATCCGGCTCGTCAATGATTTCATAGCCCGCAAGGTCCATGTCCATGGATGCGGCGATCTCCCTGATCTTTGCCTCGTCTCCCACCAGAACAGCATCGGCAATCCCCTGATGCTTTGCCTCCCGCACTGCCTCCAGCACGGCGGAATCCTGCGCGGCCGCCACCGCAATCTTCTTCATGGAAAATCCCTTTACCCTTGAAATCACATCATCAAATCCCTGTCTCATTTCTTCCTGCTTCCTTTCTGCCTCTCGACTCTCTCTTTCTGTTTTTTGCATAGCCTGTGACAGCTGCCACAAAGCCGCTCCAATCGTTAAAATAATAACACGCTGGCCTTGAAAATGCAAGCGGCCGGAGTGGGTATCAGGGAAAGTTGTTTCTTGAATTTTGCATCCACCGCTTAACCCATAAATCCCAATATAATCTACGGTCGTGTAATGTCAATGGAGTTTTTAATAGCATATACTACCTTAGGGTCGCATATCCGATACAAAACGCCTCCGCTACTTTTTTCTCCTGTATTAGCAATTAGACCGATATTTTCCATACCAACAACATAGTTATTTGTTGAACTTCCCGTATTAGCCGCTAAACTCAACTGATTTTTAGTAAATTTCTCTTCTTTTACTTTTAATAAATGTTTTATGTAACTATATATATCCATTGAGTTTGCTTTTGCTTTAGGATTTTTAGGATAATATTCATAAAAATTAAACCCTGACACAAATCTTCTAAGGCCATTCACTATCGCCTCATCTGATATTTTCATTTTCATCGAATCAATTTCATATTGTGCATGCATTATTGAATTCATTATATGCCACAAATCTCTTGGGTTATTGTTAGACAGTTCAAACATTTGCTCCAGATTCTTGCTTTCGCATGAAATATCAAACAAATCTTCATAGTTCCTTATTTTATCTCCGCTAAAAACTTGCAGTCTCCTATTAAGTGCATTTTGAAGTGTCCTTTCAGACCAACTTAGTATCGGACAAAAATGTTTTTGTGTCCTCACTTCTGACATAATTTTTCGAAATGGTATTTCCCATATGCTGATAATTAATTGCAAGTTCAAATTCTCCAGTATTTTATTGTCTGTCAGTAATGAATTTATAAATTCTGAAATTGTAGTTGCATTATTTTTCATTCGTTGATCTTCATCAAATTTATCAAAAAATATAATTATTTCATCGTAACCCAACTTTTTAATTATTATACATAATCTGCATAATATCTCATAATGGGTATTTCCTTCTAAAAAATCAGAATCTAAACCCATGTTAATTTGAGGGAGAATATTTTTTATATCCCCCTCGTCAATCGGCGGCAAAAAAGTATAATAATTTTTTAAAATCATTAATCAAATTAACTGCTGCTGATAAACCATAATTTGTTACAAATCGCACAAAGTTAAGATTCTTTTTTATTATTTTTTTTATTTTTGATAATTGAATATTTTCGATTTTTTCTTCCAACTCTCTCTTAGTTGTACTTGATGTATATTGAAAAAGTAACATAGATAAAAACAATCTATCTTCCTTCTTCAATTTTTTAAGCCTTTTTTCCTCATTTATCAATTTGTTAAATAAACATACAGCTATATTTCTTATAATCAATTCATGATAATCCATAGAAGTAGGCTTAAGCTGAAGTCTTGAAAAGTCATCTATGACGCAAATGATTCCATTTCTTCCACTATCATTTTTCAAATCATACAATAGTGCTGTCTTTCCAATGCCCCGGTTTCCTCTTATAATAATACTTCTTTTTCCTTTATACGCTTCTTTAACCGAATCATAATTTTCCATATGAACATACAACTTACTCAAGTACTGTATTTCATTTTCTGCCGTATAAACATCAAAGGGGTACTTATCTAAACCCAATCCACAAATATACTCTTTAAATTCCATACGCTCTGTCGCATCTCCTTCCATGTATTTTTATGTCATAGTATATCAGACATCTTGTAATTCAGTTGCAAATCACTCATAGATTATATTTTGTTAACCACTTTATACACCGTATTATTTATATTCCCACTTATTTCAACATATCCGTTTTAACAAGCTATAGATAAATGCCAATATATAGTTGATTTCGACTTTTAAGAACTCATTCAGCAATTAACGGTGTTATTTCTCGTTTTTACCTAAATAAGTAATAATTGGTGAAATTTTTTCCGGTAAAACTTCGGCCATCTTTTTGACGGAAGTTTTATTTTGGAAATCATGCCATTTATGGCTATTTATTGCAAAAATCACATATACTATATACGCATCTTCCGGCAGCAGATAGCCATTTACTTCGTTTCACCTCTATTTTAAGCGATGCCAGGTGAATCCAATACATCATTGTTCGATTTCCCCTTTTCCTGATGTTTTTTAGAGTGCATACCAACAGGATCCGGTGAGTTTCTGCATCACCTATCGCACACCAAATAAATTCCTTTATACTCTACTGCATCAATCTTTAAAGAATAACAAGACTCAATCTTGCTTTACAGTTTGCACCATTTATCTAATCATATTACTTATTCAATTTTAAAAAAAGGGCTTTCCATTTATCTATATAACTACTGTCAATATCTACCTTCTTTCGCTTAGATATTTGTCTCTTTACATCCTTGGCGACATCAACTTTCCATCCCTTAAACAATTCTAAACCGTGATTTTGGGCAAATTGCTCTACTTGATAAACCAAAGACACTTCATCTTGGTAATTATCTTCAAAGTATACATCTTCCACTTTATTAAATAGCTTATCAATACTTCTCTTCTGTAAATCAAATGGAATTATATCTTCCACTTCACAATTATCAATATCCGAAAATTCTTTAATCTCTATAATCTTCTTTTCATTACCATTATATAAATGAGAAACTAATTTTTTCTTAACATCTTCTCCACTTTTATCAGAATCAACAATTACATACGGCAAATCGTCCATTTTCCCTGATACCATACTAACAATTCCGGCAATTCCTTTTACACCTCCAGATGGCATAAAGACAATTTCCTGTGAAGGTGTAAATAATTTTTCTTTAATCAAAAAAGTTTTTATCCCATTAAAATAATATTGATCTGACGGACCTTCAACTATAACTACTTGACATCCTTGCAACAAAACATCTGAAATACCTAATCCCATTGCTGCATGCACCGCATAAATTGATTTTTCATTTAATTTGTCTGCCCCCTGCCTTAAATCGCTTGATACTATCGTATGACCTAATTCATCAGCGTATACAACTCTACACGAATCTATATTTGAAGAATCTATTATAAATGGTGAATGAGTTGTATTAATAATTTGATTATTTTCTGATAAACTTTCAAAAAAACGCACTAAGTCTTTTTGCGCCATAGGATGTAGTGTTAAACCCGCTTCGTCAAGCAAAAGAACTGCATTTTTATTTTCTTTTTGACTTTCCATCAAAAATATCAAATAAAAGCTCAAAAACCACTGTAATCCTGTACTTCGGAGTTCTAACGCGACCTCTTCTGTTCTTACTAAATCAGAAACCCATATTCTAAAATAATCACCATCCGCTTCAAATCTGAATTTATATTCCCCTTGCTTCCACCAATCCTTAAATTTCTGCGTCAAGTATCCTCCTGCTGATTGTAGCAAAATACTCCTCTGTTCTTTATCGTTCTCCGCTTTCTTAATTTCTTCTGGTGTTGCTTCTGTAGAGTTTCTATTCCTTTGCATTGCCACAACCTTAGGGTCTTTACCTAATTCCATGATTTCTTGCGGATCAAGATTCACAAAGTCAAATAAAACCTTTAATGTTCTTACTTGTTCCTCATTTGTTTCAATTCCTTGAACCTTTTCCCCCTTAATCCATTTCAAAGCATGAGGTAAGTATATTTTACTAGACAGATTCCCATAATTTGAGTAGTAAACAAATTTGGGCATTATGTTCACAACTGCTGTTGGCACTGATACATACTCGTTTTCATTTTTGTTTTCATTATCGTCCCCATTTTCAATTGCAGCAATTTTGGTTTGCTTGGAATATTCCACTTGATATTTTCCATTATAGTATCGAGAAACAATTACATATTCCAACCCACTAATTGTATTACCTGATAGTTCCTCTAATCTTTTTACATCCTCATTGCATATATCAAACTTTACAGATATAAACTTTATTTGATCTATTTTATTCCTAAATTCACTTAATTTAGTGACAGGTATATCATGCAAAATATCTATTTTACCTTCACTAACAGGATTAAATTTCCACAAAGCTTTTAAAATATTCGTTTTTCCTGATTCATTGACTCCAACCAAAGTAGTAGTCTCATTACAATCTATCCAACTACTATTTTCTATTGATCTAAAATCATACACGCAAAAACTATTAACTCTCATTTATTATCCCTCTTATCATTATACTATATTATCTATTTTGTTCCTCAATTCTTACCTCGGTCCTAAAAACTTATCTCCATTCAAATGTATCATATGCTCCGGCATCTCCGCAATCCAGACTTCCGTTTCCCATGCCAATGTTTCCGAAAATCTCTTATAAGTCTTAAAATCAAGAAATGCTGTCACAAAGATTTTTCCTGCTGTTACATTCTTTGTCATTTCAGATATTTCCAATATTCTTTTAGAATCCATCGGTCCTACAGAAGTCACTGATTCAACAAAATATATCCAGTTCTTATCTTCCCTGAACAAAACCACATCCGGCATCTTGTCATGTAACGATATTTCAAATCCTAATTCTTTTAACTTATCTACATTCTTTACCAAATCTTTCTCTATGGTATCACCAACATACAAGCATTCCGAATTAGGCGCAAATCGTGGCGCAAATTCCTCAATAATAGCCTTTTGCAGTTCATTGTGCTTGCCTGTAGAAAATTGAAAATCGGCTCCATTGATACGCACTGGCATCATTGTCATTTTCTTTTTTGAAGCATACATATCTACCAGTTTTTCATGGTATTTCAAAAATCGACTTATAGATTTTTGCCACTCCGATGTTTGAAACGCCTTTACCAACTGCAATGTTTCTTCTGTAAGCCTATACCTATAATTAGGACTGTTTGTGGCTTCTCCATTATCCTCCACAAGCGCGGCATTGCGAAAATGATGTAATGCCTGCTTACGAAAGGCCTCCCTGCTGTTTTCTGCATAAGCAGCTCCATAATATGTATTAGCAAACTGGACAACATCATGGATACGGATCCACTCATTCTCTGCATCTTTCCATAATGTATCCAGCTTTATCCCTGCCATTGCCAACAGAGCATAACAGCAAATATCTGCCTGCTGCGCTTTAGGCATTCCAAGCATTTTCAGAAGTTCTCTTGCCTCATCAATTTTATCCACAGTATCCCTCCAATATCATATTGCAGTTATCTTCTGACATATCCTTGCTTTTCATCAATTTTCTGCCCATTTCCTGTATACTGTCTAAATCAGGCACTGGCATCGCATTAATTTCTGTAGAATTTACCTGTGTTGAGCCATTCAAAATCCTATAATATTCATCATAAAGAGTAGAATTAAAAATTACATATAATCCGTACACAAGGCATTCTGACATTTCCGTTATCAATCCATCTACAAAATTTATCTTATTCTGTGTGCTGATTTTCTTATACTGTGGATATTTCTTTGATAAATATACCCCACACTGCAGTCTGCGCCTTTCTTCTTTTGCAGTAAAACGTTTGACAAACAAATAATTCCGATTGTCCTGCATCAACCCTTTTTGGTTTGTTACCACATACTCATGTTCTTTCTGAATAGGGAACTGCACCTCTCCCTGCTTGATATGCTGCGAATAAAAGAGTGGAATTGCGCCTTCCTCTGCATCATCACGAAGTATCTCACGATTGCGAAAGTCAACTGTCAAACCCGTTTTCATTTTCAGCCCAATGTCCGGCAATGTTTTATCGAATCTATGTAGTCGTTCCAACACAGAAATTTCTTTTTCATCTGTTACTAGATAAACGTAATAATCATCTCCCGAAACCACAAGGCTATACGGCACGGTCAGCGAAGTCAGATGAGCAAAATCATTATTTGACTGTGAAGAAGTGATTGTAACCTCTTCCGGCATTTGATTTGTCTTTTTTACTTTTATTATGATTGTTTCCTGCAAGACATCTTCTGTATCAAACACCTTATTTCTGCTTACAAATAAATGAATATGTTCTAATTTCCCTTCTGTCAGAAAATACTGTCTAAATCGCTTAAAATAAGCCCCAGAAGTCCATGAACGGGGGATAATATAAACCATTTCGCCATCAGCATCAAGATTGAATAATCCCATTGCAGCAAAAATGAAATATAAATTGGGTGCACCATAACATACGTCCGGCATAGCTGTTGCCTCCGGCGCATCTTTAGGTATCTTCATATATGGAGGATTTCCAATAACAAAATCATATTTCTTAGGATTGAGATTGCCGCCTAACATATGATTGAAGTCCAAATACTGACTTGTAATATAATTATCTGTAATAATATGAATTTGTATGTCTTTTTTAGAATTTACCTGACAAGTATGCAAGTTCTCTTTTAGCAATCCCAAAATGTTGTCATCATTTTCATAGCAGGTTAATTCTATCGTCTGAACAGAATCCATCCTCTCCAATCGTTCTAAAAGCGCACACGACAATATGCCTGAACCTGCTCCTGCGTCTAAAATGCGAATGATGGACAAGTTTTCGGAAAAAGTATATAATCCAGCCATAAAACGTGCTGTTTCTTTACTTGTAAAAAACTGACCATATTTTTTGCGCTCTTTTTTAGGCATATCATCAATGTATTTATTTGTACGGTCAATAATGCAATCTAACATCTTCTTCCTCTGCTTTCACGCAATATACTCTTTCATACGTTCTACTACAGCTAACCTTTATATCTCATTATATGCCCTCTGCAATAAAGGCTTTGCCTTTTCAAAATCTGCTACATTTTTAATCGTTATCTGCAAATCCCCTGTGCCATAATGTCCAATGCTGCGCATATCTCTCGTAAATCCGTTTTCCAATTCGACAGTTTCCGGATTCAGTTTCAAAAACAGTATAATCTGTTTGTTACATATTTCGATACATACCATGTTTTGAACCTTCTTATATGCCAAATATAATTTCAGTTGATTCGATACAATATCATCCCCTAAAGATTCAATAAAATCACATATAGAGTGGTAAAGATTTTTCATATTTTCAGAAATCGTCGCTAATTTTTCCAAGTGAGTTTTCTGCGTACTATTTTTTATTCCATTTTCATCTCCCACATTTTCCATAATCGGCTTTACAATCGGGGTATTTAAATGTTCAAGAAGAAACATACCGTTAGCATACCTACGATAACTTACCAATTTAATATTCCTCTGCATTTGGTTAACTGCGTGCATATCATATTTTGTAAAATCATGTGCAACACAAATAACACATGGAACAGATCAATCTATGTTATCAGCCGCTTCCATTCCCAATTTATCAATAACCAATAATTTAAAATCCGCCTTATGGTCTAAAAGCCAATCAAGATAAAACAATCCCTGATTAATTACATTTTTGGCTTCGCTTATATTCAAATATGACAGGACTGTTATTTTCATCAATTCCAATACTGTCCATCCGCCCATTTGTAACAGCATACTCGCTTTTTAAAAACCGCACCCCAAAAAATGTCTCCATGTTTTGCTCTATCAGCGTCTGAAGTTCCTTTTCCAAAACTACCTCAGATGATGTACATTCCTTTACTCCTTCATTCAAAGAAAATAGTTCTATTTCCGCCAAGACTTCTACCTCGTTTCGTAATGATAAACTGATGCCACGTTTATACATTCGCTCCTTGAGAGCCCTTACATTTTCTTAATTGCTTTAATTTTATCACATCTGTATACACTTTTCCACTGATTTCAAAATTCTGCAAATGACATACCATAAATCTTTCCATATACCTCATCCAGCCCGTCCGCCACCGCATACAGATATTTTCTGATTTCATCATCGGCTGGCGTCTGATCCGGCACCAAAATCACACGTAAACCCGCCCGGTAAGCGGAAAGCACCCCGTTGGGCGAATCCTCCACCGCCACGCACTCCTTGGGCTTAAGCCCCAGCTGCTCACAGGCATAAAGATAAATATGGGGCGAGGGCTTGCCCTCCGGCACCATGGTGGCGCTGATTACCCGGTCAAAATAACCTGACAGGCCGGTGATCTTAAGATACTTTTCCGTCCGTTCCGGGTCTGTGGCGGTAGCCACTGCCGTGGCAATGCCTGCCTCCCGCAAACGTTCCAGCAGCTTTACCGCCCCCGGCTTTTGCCGGATACCTTCTTTGTCCAGGCATTCTTCCATCAATTCCTTTCTCCGCTGCCGCACCTTTACATAGTCCAGCTCTTCTCCAAACCAGGCCTTTAGCTGCGCAGGTGCAAAGGGTCTGCCCAGGCTGCGCATATACAGGGCTTGTTCGTCCGTCATATGGTAACCAAACTCCGCCAGCGCCTTCGGCCAGAAGATCCGGTAATACTTTTCCGTGTCGATCAGAGTGCCGTCCAAATCAAAGATTACCGCCCTGACCCCGCTTTTCTTCTCTGGCTCCATCCTTCTTATCCCTTTCCGGCTTTCCTTCATCCTGCCTGCCCCGGCGGGCCTTCCGCTTCTTCGCCAGCTTTACGGTCACGACGATAATCAGGATGACCGCCGCCCCTGCCGCTGCGATGCTGACAATGACGATCTGCAGGGTATTGTCCTTCTGCACCGTTACCACCTTAAAGGTACAGGAGCTTTCCGCCTGAAATTCCAGATAACTTCCGACCACAGTGCTTTCCACTGCCCTCCAGGCTCCCCCGTCGTACAGCTCCACGGCGGACTCCTTCGGATTCTCCGCATAAGCTCTCACCGTCAAGGGTCCGCTGTATTCCTCGGCGGCCAGGCCCTTGGCGTCGCCGTTTTTCACAACAAGCCCCTTTCCCTCCGACATGGTATTCAGCTGAATCTCCGCGCCGGGCAGAAACCGGCCCTGCACCAGCACAAGGGGCTTTCCGCTCTCTTCATGAGCTTCTACACTGGACAGGGAGGACACCCAGGGAATATACTGCGCCTCCAAAACCACACTGCCCCTCACGCTCTCAAAATCCGCTTCGGGCCAGATACCGTAATATCCTTCTTTTTCCGGAGGCGTCTGGCTGATACCGGATAAATCCGGAAGCTCATCATACCGATAGGTAACCTCCGCAAGTACCTTTCCCTCCGCCACATACTGGATGTTAAATTCCCGAAATTCCTCCGGTACTCCCTCCATATTACAGAAATCATCATAAGCTAGGGGCGCCGCGCCGCCCTCATAGCCCACCGAATCCACTCCCGGAAGCTTTCCCTCCACATAATAATTCCCTGCAAGAATCCCTTCCTCAGACAGGATGCCCGCCACGGAGCCTCCGCATTCTCCTGTCAGCTCCAGCGCAGGACAGGCATAGCTGTAAAAAATATCGCAGCCTTTCCCGGCAATACCGCCCACATAATTTTTACCGGACAGCTCTCCCAAAAAATAGCAGCTTCTCACCGCGTAGCTGGAGACCCCGGCGATGCCGCCCACATAGCTGCCTCCTGAGCTGGACACCTTCCCATAGGACTCACAGGAAATCACGGCTCCAAAGTCCGCCTTCCCCACAATACCGCCCACGCAATCCTTTTTCCCCAGGATCTGGCCCTCATTGCGGCTCTCTCTCACTACTGCCTTGATGGTCTGCTCGATATTGAAGCTTTCTTCACCGGACAGCGTAATGTCATCCTCCGGGTCAAAATCGTACTCCGTAGCAATCTGCCCCGCAATGCCGCCCACGTTGGTATCGGCCTCCACCTTACCCCTGTTGACGCACAGGGTAATCTTTCCCTGCTGGAAGGTACTGGTATCATATATTATTTCTTCCTGCCCGGAGGAATCGCCCTCCTTGCCGGGGTTTTCCTGCGCCGTATCATCCTCCGGAAGCGCTCCCGGCGCTCCCGATGAGCTTCCCGCTGCCTCGTCCGAAGCATCTGCCACGGTCACGCTGATCCCTTCATAGCGGAACAGATCATCCCGCAGCTCGCTGATGGATCTGCGCAGCACCTTTGCCTGGGCCGAAACCGCATCCACATCCGCTCCCGTCCGGTCCGCTCCCGCCTCCAGCACCTCCGAAAGCCTGAACAGATTATCCGTAACCGACTGCATCTCCCGGTTCAGCAGGTCCAGATTCTCCGTAACGCCCTTATTTCTCTCCGCGGTTACGTTAATTATATTGCCCACATGCCCTATGGCACTCTCTCCGAAACGGCGCAGAGCCGCACGATACCCTTCCGTTTGATCCGGCACCTTGACCGTGATCTCCCCAAGGTCTCCGCCGCTGACCGAGTCCCCCAGATCTATGGTAACGTCCTTTGTGCCCCCTGCCTCTGCCTGATCCTTCAAATCACCGTTCAGCCTCTGCAGGTCCGTGTTGATGCCTGCCAGCTCCTGATTATAAATATACCAGAGAAAATTTGCCGTTCCCGTCAAATACCCGCCGGCGGCAGAAATATTGCGCAGGCTTGCGGTTATACTTCCCGTGAGTTCAAAGGCCTCGTCGCTGCACTGCCTGATCCCCTCGCCGGTTTGATCCATCAGCTCGATCAGGCGGTCTGTCTCCCGATCTATCTCATGCAGCTTATCACTGAGATAACGAAGCTCCAAAAAAGGCTCCATTTGGCCCACAATGCCGCCCACATCCTTTCGGCCGTATATCTGTCCATCGTTGGTACAGTTCTGCACATACCCCTGATGCAGCCTTCCTGCAATACCTCCCGTATTGTAACCTACGTGCTGATACCCCACCGTACCTGTATTGGAGCAATAATAGATCTTACCCTCCGAGCATCCTGCAATACCGCCCGTGTCCGTATGTGCCGCAATATTTGACATGCTGTTAAGGTTTTCCAAATTCTCCACGCTGATGTCATCCAAGTCATAAGTAACTTCCTTGCTGTGGGTATTGATATTTCCCGAATTACTGCAGTTGTTCAACGTTCCCTTGTTCTCGCCGCAGATACCGCCTGCCTTATGACTGCCTGTGACGACAGCCGCAGAGCTGCACTGTCTGATCTCACCGGAAGCCTCATTGACGCCGACAATGCCGCCCACTCCTTCGTCCCCCGTGACAATCCCGGAAACGGAGCAGTTTATGATCCTGCCGTAATTCACGCCGGCAAGAATCCCCACACGGCTCTGGCTTCCGGCAGGCTGTACTCTGCCTGAAACGGTAAGGTTACGCACCTCGGCTCCTTCTCTGACATAACGGAACAATCCCTGATCGGAGCCGGCCGCCTCAATCCGCAGATTGGATATTTTATGTCCGCCCCCATCAAAAACACCCCCGAAGCCGGGAATTACCCTGTCAAAGCCTGCCGACAGTACAATATCCCCGTCCAGCACCACATATTTATCCAGGGACCAGGAATCCAGCTGGCAGCTTTCCGCAAACGCCGCCAGATCCTCTTCCGAGGAAATATGAATCGTAGTATAGGAGCTCTCCGCAGCAGGCTTACCGGCATCCTTCCCGGAACGAAATTCCTCATATGTCCTGTCTGCCTCTTTTGCGTAAATGGCAGCCATGCCCCCAAAGACTCCGCTTTCCATAACAGCCGGACTATTTACTGCCAGCAGTGCGCACAGAGTCAAAGAGAGATATTTTAACGTTTGTCTGTTTCTGTTCATGACTGCTCACCCCTTTCTGTCCGGCTCACGGCTTCCTGCCGATTCGATACAGCCGCGCGGGAAATACCCGGATCGGAAGCCTCTCTCGCCTCTTCTTCCTGCCTCTCTTCTACCAGCGTCTCGGTGTTCTGCATTTCCTCCCCCGTATCCGGCAGCCCTTCCGGCAGCTCCTGGTCATCCTCCTCCACCCTGGTTACATTATCTCTTGCACGCACCACGGCTCCCATCTCTCCGTCGATGACGCCGGTGAACTCTCCGTCGATAACGCCGTTCACATAGCCTTTAATATGCCCGGACATGCGGATCCTGCCGCCTGCAGGCAGGGGCTTCAAATTCTCCCGTTTTAAGGTAAATGCCGTTTTTTCAATGATGATGTCCCCCATAAGCAGGGTCTGGGGCAGCACCAGCAGCACCAGGGCAATGGAGGTCAGGGTTCCCCGGCCCAGCGCCAGGCCGATCTCCGCCACCACCGCGTTGGAAGAAACATTGCTGATGATAAAGCCTGCCGCCACCAGCATGGAGCCGCTGGTAACAATGGTGGGAAATGCCTGATTCAGCGTTTCCACAATGGCCTCCTTGATCGGCATATAGGTTTTCAACTCCATGTACCGGCTGGTAATCACGATGGCGTAATCAATGGTAGCGCCCATCTGAATGGCTGATACCACCAGATACCCCAGGAAGAACACCGGCTTCCCCTGCAGATAGGGCAGGGAGAAATTCATCCAGATGCTTCCCTGAATGGTCAGCACCAGCAAAACCGGCAGGCCGGCGGACTGGAAGGTAAACAACAGAATAATCATCACGAACAGCGCCGTCAGCACCGTAATAATGGTATTGTCCATACCGAAGGAGGAACTGAGGTCCTTGTTGCTGGTGGAATTGCCTGCCAGCACAATATCCTCAGCATTATAATATTTTGCCACGGTATTTCTGATCTTCTCCAGGGCGGCATAGGTGTCCTCCCCTTCTACCGGCACGGAAAGCTTTAAGACAAACCGGCTGTACTCCGGACCCAAAAGCTGATTCCTGGCAATGCTGATCTGAGAATAAGCGTCCGTCAAAGTTTCCTCCAGCTCCCCTTCCAGCGTCACATTGCCGTTTTCCTTCTGATCATAAATGAACAGGAACATGTCGATCAGCGGCACCTTATATTCGCTGACGCCGTTTAACAGTGCCCCAAAATTACTGTGATCCACTGCGTATGCGGAATAAAGCAGATCTGCCACCTCCACATCCAGATCAATCAGCTCCGCAAACTCTCTGGGTGTCAGCTGTCCTGTCAGTATATAACCATCCATCGCCTCGATGTTGGCCAGACCCATACAGGAATTTACCTCCCCCAGAGCCTCCAGATCCCGTAAAGCCTTTCCTTCTTTTTCATAATCCCCGTTTGGCACCATCACCGCCAGCTGGTTTACACGCCCGAATTCCTGCTCCACCATGGCCACGGAAAATTTATTGTCACTCATATGACTGGAGGTCAGGGAATTTGCGTCATAGACATAATCGGTTTTTGAAGAAAGGATAAAGGCCGCTATCACTCCCGCCACCAGCAGGGGCGGAACAATAAATCTGGTATGCACGCAGAATTTTCCCACAGCCGTAATCTTCGGGACAAAGCTTCTGTGATGGGAATGATCAATGGCGTTGGCAAAGGTAAGCAAAAGCCCCGGCATCAGAAAGAATACCGCCACCAGGCTTAAGACAATGGCCTTGGCCAGCACGATCCCCATGTCATAACCAATTCGAAACTGCATGAACATCAGCGCCACCATGCCGGAAACCGTGGTCAGGGAGCTGGATGAAATCTCCGGAATCGCCTTGCTTAAGGCCACGATCACTGCTTCTCTGGCATCCTTGTCCTCATGCTCTTCCATAAACCGGTGGCAGAGAATAATGGCATAATCCACCGCCAGGGCCAGCTGCAGCACCACGGCAATAGAGTTGGTAACAAAGCTGATTTCACCAAAGATAAAGTTAGAGCCTTTATTTAAAATAGCCGCCACAATAAAGGTCATCAAAAATACCGGTATTTCCGCATAGGTGGTGGAGGTAAACAGCAGCACTGCCACAATCACCACCCCGGCCAGCACCAGTATCAGGATCATATCGTTATCCAGGTCCGCCGCGTCCCGCTCCTCCTGCCCAATATCCGAGGAATAATAGACATCATAGCCTGCAAGCAGCTCCAGCGCCTGATCCAGACGTTCCTGCGCCGCCTGATCCGTGGTCTCCACATCAAAGGTAAGCTCAAACAACGCCGCCATATTATGATAATGCTCATCTGTATCGTCAAAGGTCATCATGCTGACACCTTCCAGTGCCTCCAGGCGTTCCCCGATTTCCTCCGCCTCCTGAAGCGTCACATTGCAGACCATGATTCTGGCCGTGCCGTATGTAGTAAACTGTTCCTCCATCAAATCCAGTCCCTGCCTGGTTTCCGTGGTTTCCGGCAGGTAGGACGGGAGCGAGTTATTGACCTTTACCTTATTCATGGATGCCAGGCTGAATAAAATCAGCATAATAAAAATCAGGTAAAAGCCCTTTCTTTTATCCACGATCAGCGTGGACAGCTTCATCATAAAAGATTCGTCTTTTTTCCCTTTCTCATTTGCCATAGCTGACCTCTCCTGTACTTTTTTTCAACAGGTAATTATAATACGCTGACAAAAAAAAGCAATACACATTTTGCCCAATGTGTACTGCTTTTTATTTCTTGTTCCGTTTCAGTTCCCCCGGCGCTTTTTCACCTTTCGCAGAACATAATATACATCCAGCGCCACCGTACCCAGTACAGCACCAATGATAATCCCTTCAATGGAAAAATGCAGGAAGGAGGACGTGACAAAGCTGATAATCAACAGCATCAGCATCCAATACGCAAACATTGCCGCCGTAAACAGGATAAAGAAAATGATCTCCTTTGCTATATCCAGAGCCGCCTCTATTTTACCGTTTTTTTGTTTTTCCTTCATACATTCCTCCGTTTTCTTGAAATGCGCCGAAGCCAGTGAAACTTTATTAATCGCTAATCACTCTGCTGCCCCATAAGGTTACCTGATTTTCTTTCCCAAGGGCCGTAAATACCATGGTTTTTAATACAGTCCCCTCGATCTCCATCTCCAGGGCCACGCCGCTGTAGCTGACTCCGTCCAGGACCAGGGTAATATAAGGCGTTCCTGATTCCAGGCTGAAGCTTCCAGCGTAATCTCCGGTAATGCTGCCGTCCTCATTCAGCGTAATCATGCCGGGCTGCTTCGCCTCAAGATTCTTATAATCAATTTCCAGCTCATGCAGGATGACCTCATAATTCCCGGTCACCTCCGCAACGGAATATCCGTCCTCCTTCAGCGTCTCCCCGTGAGTCAGGTAAGGCGCCGCCACCAGCCAGCCCTCTTTATTCTGGAACAGCTGATGCACCTTCACATAATGGCCCTCCGTACCGTTGGTGGTCCTGGTATGGAACACGATATAGGCTCTGCCATCATCGTCCACAAAAGCGGAATTATGCCCCTGGGCCACCTGCCCTACGTTAAAATGACGCCACTGATAACCGCCCATAAGCCGCACACCCACAGACTGATTGATATTCAGGGCATATTTATCGTAGTAGGCGGAATTGCCCAAAGCATCCACATATTCCCCTTCCGGACGCTCCGAACGGAATACCCGGACATTATAGCCCCCTGCCGCCTCCAGGCCGCCGTAGGAAATAAACAGGTAATAATAATCCCCGATCTTTTGAATATAAGCGCCTTCTCCGGAAGCATAGCTGCCGCCGGCAATCTTCCTGCCGAAATAGGGATCGGAATGAATATTCTCTTCATAATTCACCGAGTAATCCCTAAGGCCCGTCTCCGGATCCAGCTCCAGCATAAAGATGCCGCCGGACCAGGAGCCGTATGCCATCAAAAGGCGGCCCTCATCATCATAAAACACACAGGGGTCAATACAGTTGGGCCACATATCTCCCCACTTCTTATTGTCCACGCCGTTTGTCACATACCGCTCCGGGATCTGGTCCGTGCCAAGGACCTGGGGCGCATCCGTCTCCCCGAAGGTATCCCCATTAAAGCCGCCATAGACAATGGAGCCGGCATATTCATAAGGCCCTGTCACATAATCCGCTGTCAGCATGACGATATTGGATTTCCAATCGTCTCCGTCGGCGCTTAAATAGATACAGTACTTGCCCATGGCCGTATTGTAGACTACATCAGGCGCCCAAAGGTATCCGAACCAGTCGCCCTTATTGTTTTCTTTATTCCATGCCCTGACCTCATTTCTGGTTTCCAGGGAATAGCTTTCGCGAATCACATTATCCAGACTGACCCAGTCATAAAGATTGGTACTCCGACCTCCGGTAATATGGGTGCCCAGCACATAATAAACTCCGTCCAGGTCCTTAAAAATGGAGGGATCATGGCAGGTAATCTGTTTATTCTGCGCCTTATCCTCCGGAGCCACCACCCAGCGCTCACCGCTGAAGCCAAACTCCATCACCGTGCGGATCATGACCTCCTGCCCCGCATATTCAAATTTTACATATGGGCGCAGGGTAACGCTGTCTTTGCCTGCCGCCTGCACGGGCAGCGCCCCTCCCGCCATGCAGAGCGCCAGGAGAAGTGCCAGCCCGGCGGCTCCGCCGCTCCTGCCGCTGCCTTTGCCTGCTCCGGTCTTTTTGCCGTTCCCGGCAGAAGCAGACTTTTTCCGCATGATCAGGAAACCCAAAACCGCCAGCAGTAAAATTACCGCTGCCGCCACGCCAATGATCACTGCTGTTTTTGTATTTCCGCCTGTCTCTTCTTCCCTGTCGGCAGACGCGTCCGTATTTTCCCCCGTATCTGCGGAGGCAGCCGTGCCCGCGTTCCCGGTCCCGGCAGACGCAAGCAAAGTCTCATCCCCCACCAGCACTCCGGACAAGGTAACCGACTCTCCGGCCGATATATCAGGAAAAGAGGTGGGCAGCCCTTCTTCGGACGCCGGAAGCAGGCCCTCCGTATTGCTGTAGGTAAACTCCGCCCCCTTAATGGCCGCCAGGGACTTCCCGTTTACTATGGTCAGCGTATAATGAATTTCTTCCCCCGCATCATAGGAGGACTTATCGGTAGCCAGCGTAACCGAAACGCCCTCTTCGGACACTTCCTTTACCACTCCCGCCGGCTGCTCTCCGGCTGCGGCAACGCCCCAGGGCATGGCCATAAGCGCCGTAAAGCAGACGGCCGCCAACAAACCATGCTTCCACTTTTCTTTTCCCCTCTTCTCCATTCCGATACCATATCCTTTCCACGGTCCCGCTCTTCAGCGGAACTGAATGTTATTTTTGATGTCAAACAGCGGATACCCCTTTTCATCCCAGTCAACCTTCATCACCATGGCGTGTCTGTTGGGATCATAAAGAGGATCTCCTTCTATTTCAGGATAAGTTCTGGCATGATAGACACAAACGGCCGTACCATCCTCCAGGGTAGTAAAGCTGTTGTGCCCCGGCCCGTAAATCCCGTACTCTCTGCTGCTGCTTAATACAGGCTGACGCTCCTTTTTCCATGCCCGCGGATCCAGTACATCCTCTTCCTCACCGATGCTGAGCATCCCCATGCAGTATACCTCTCCGGTAGCGCTGGCCGAATAGGTCAGGAATATCCGGCCGTTCTTTTTGATCACCGCAGGGCCCTCGTTGACCCAGATGTCCCTTCTCTCCCAGTCATAGTCAGGCGTGGTCAGCAGTACCTGCGCCGTGGCCAGCTTTGTGGGCGTTTCCATCCTGGCAATATACAGATTGGAAATCTGTATCCCCACGCTGACCTTTTCCGCCCAGACATAATACAGCTCTCCCTTATGCTCAAAGATCGTGGCATCCAGCGAAAAGGCCTCAAAGGAATAAATATCATCAGCAGATCTTTGAATCTTCCCCATTTCCTTCCAGGGGTCCCGCAGGGGATCCTGCCCCTGGCATTCCAGCACATAAGGCCGAATGGCCCACTTATTCTCCGCCTCTCCGGCAGCAAAGTAAAGATACCACCTTCCCCGCAGGTAATGCAGCTCCGGCGCCCAGATGTGCATGGACATGATGCCCGTCTCATGGCGCTGCCAGACGGTAACCTCCTCCGCGGCCCTTAACCCTGCCAGGGTATCTGCCTTTCTCAAAATAATTCTGTCATACGCAGGCACGGAAGCAGTAAAATAATAGCTGCCGTCCGTGTGCCGATAGACGTATGGGTCCGCCCTTTGCTCGATAAACGCCTGATTGTAGGCCGTGATCACTCCGTTTCTCTTTTTCTCCTGTTCCGCATGATTTGTACCCATGTTTGCACCTCCCATGCCCGCCTCCGGCAGGCACTTATTTCTTTTATTCATCACCCTGATGGGCGTATTAATATGCACAGACCCGGCTGTCCATCAGCTGCCGCTTTCCCTGCCTTTTACGGAGCGGGAAGCTCCCTCCTGCCCCGTAAAAGACACCCCGGATCGCGGACCTGCGCAATCCGGGGGTATCCTGCCATATCGACTATGTCGGCAGTGCCGACTTTGCCGGCACGAACCAATCCCATAGAACTAGCGTTCCAGGAACTAAAGTTCATGGAAGAATCGCCGTCCGAAGCGAACTTGTTCGCTTGGCGATTCTTCGAGGCGAAACTTAGGTTTTTCTTAGGCCAGGTACTTTCTGGCCTTAGAAAACCTTTTCGCCTTTTATTCCACGGACATCAACTCGATAAATGCCTGCTCGCCTGTAAAGAAGAAGTAGCAGGGAGCGTCTGCCGTCAGGGTAGATGTAATCGTTGCCGTGCTGGTAAACTCGTTGCCCTTGCGGTCAACAAATGTAGAATCAATCACAATATCACTGCCGTTTCTGGTGATGACCATGGTCACGTCAACATCCCTCATGGCATCCTTCCACGCATTCCAATCGCTCCAGGCATTGCCGTCGGTCCATTTGCTGTCAAAGGTTCCCGCATAGCTTGCATCGCCCCAGCCGTAAAGATCCGCGCGGACTACCGCATATTCTGCATATCCCTCGTAATTATCAGCGGAAGGTACCTTATCGGATGTGGTCTGCGTATTGGCAAATACCACCACATAGTTATGCCAGTTTTCTACACCGCTGGAATAGTTATTCAGCTTCACCGTCTTGCTCTCGCCTTCCTTCAGCTCTACGCCGTTGGTGAACTCGGACCACCAGCCAAGACCGAAGGTTGTAGTACCAAGAGTTTCCTTCGCGTTGGAATCGGCCTTAATATCAACGCCGTCCTCCACGGACATCAGCTCCACGTAGCTGCCCTCACAGGTAAAGAGCATATAGCAGGGATCGTCAGCCGTCATGGCCGTCTCCACCTTTGCAGTCATCATATTGTCAAGATTATTGTAGTCCACGTTGTGAGCGGTAATGTTCAGGATATTGTCCTCTCTCTTGACCTCGATGGTCACGTCAGCATCCACCATGGATACACTCTTCCAGCTCTCCCAGTTGCCCCAGGTCCAGGTAAATGCACCTGCATCAATGTCGCCGTCCGGAGTCCAGCCAAAAGCATCCGCTCTTACTGCCGCCCATTCCTTGTGGCTGTCGGAAGCAGTATTGGGATCCTTATGAGCCTCAGAGGCCTCATTGGTAAATACCATTACATAGTTATGGAACAGCTCCAGTCCACTGGAGAAGTTATTCAGCTTGAAGACTCTGGTAACCCCGTTGGGAATCTCATAGGCGGAGGTCCAGTCTGTCCAGAAGCCTGCGTTCAGATCCGTGTTGCCGATGGTCTCCAGTGCGTTCTCGTCAACCTTCACCTCTACCACTCTCTCAGGAGGGTTGTAAGCAACGGTAGGATCGCCTGCCTCGTAAAGGGTCTTTGCCTGGCCTGCGGTCAGTGCAGTATCAAAGATATACAGCTCGTCGAAAGCGCCCTTCAGCATAGCGTCCCAATAGTTTACGCCCAGCAGGAAATCGAAGTTGTCAGAGGGTGCCATGGTGCCGCTGACAATGTTAATCGGCTTGGCATCCGAAATGCACTCACCGTTTACATAAAGATCCGGGGTGATATACAGTCCATCTTCGCTCTTCTTGGAAGGGTCAACCACCAGGGTAACATTGATCCACTGATTCAAATGGGTATCTGCGGTTTCCGGACCCCAGTTAGGCCAGGGAGAGCCTTCCGCATTCTGATCATAGGACCAGATACAGGGAAACTCCGAAGCACCGGTCCAGTCCGCCCAGGTAATGTTCAGATAATGCTGGCCGCCCGTCGCATCGCCATGCACGTCAGGACCAAACTGTGTGGTAGGCATGTAATTTGCGTTTCTGTTTGCATACATCCAGAAGGAAAGGGAATAAGTATCGCCTACGCCGTTTACGTCATCCAGCCTTAGGCCGTAGGTGCCGTCAATATAAGCCGCCTCCCCCTTCACGCCGGGAATAAAAACAACCTCCTTGTCAACGGTCTCAATAACCTCGGTAGCACCCTTTGCCGTAGGGGTAATTCCCGCTGTGCCGTCCGCCTGGTCAAAAGAATAATAGTACTTAGGCGTGGGAAGCTCCTCCGCCGAAGCAGGCTCCTGCTCACTGGGCTCCGGTGTCGCCTCCGGGGTGGATTCCGGAGTGGACTCCGGAGTTGATTCCTCCTGTGTCTGATCTGTACTGCCGGAAGCGCCGTCATCATTATTTCCGCAGGCAGACAGCATTCCAGCCGTCATGGCAGTGCAGAGAAGAAATGCCAAAATCTTCTTTTTCATGTCAATCCTCCATTTTATTTTGTTTTATAGTCATGGGGAGGGATTCCTCCCCGCCGCTATCGGTATCTGAGTCGAAACAATTCTTCGCCCGTTTACTGTAAGAATGAGTCCACTACTGCCTGGTACTTGGCCAGTTCATCCTCGGAAAGGACGTCATAGCCGCTGGGGCCAAAGTAAGAGATCATCGCCTCCGCATGATAATAATTGGCCTGTCTGGTAGCCTCATCCACATAGTCCGCCGCCTTGGCGCTGCCGTTGTCCACCAGATCATGGATGCCGATCTTGTTAAAGTACTGGTCACAGAAGTTCCAATAGCCGGCAATATTGTACCAGCCGTAAGGAACGGGCCTGGTGACACTTGCAAAATAATCATCCCAGTAAGCCTTGCGGTCATCCTGAGGGAACAGGGATTTATAACCCTCCCACACCTCTTCATCCAGCGTGATAGGCATGGGCATCTGTGCATTTTTTAAAGGCATTCCGGAATCGTTGGTAATGCTGGTATCTTTATATATCTCCAGCCTTGCCTTCCAGCCGTCGATGCCCCAGCCCATGAACTTTAAGAGCAGATAAGCTTCATAGGGATACTTACAGGAAGTAGATACACCGCCCATGTACATGGTGGAAATCACGTTGTGCTCCTTCTCGTCAATGACGTTTGGCGTCACATAGGGCACAATGTCCAGACCGTACTGCTCCTGATAGCCCTCCTGGCCCCACAGATTCTGGTAGGTCCAGAAGCCCTCGGAGAACACTGCCACACGGCCGGTAGCGCCAAACCAGGTATTCCAGTTGCCGGACCATGCTTCCATCTCTGCCGTATCCTGCTGGGGAGCAACATAGCCTGCCAGCTTTAAATCGGAAAATTCCTGTTCTCCCACTGCCCAATAGGACAGGTCAAAATCCGTGCCGTTATAGCCAAACTCACCCTTTAAGGCTCTTTCCTCAGGGGAGCAGGCAGCGATGCCGTATAGGGAATCCAGCCTGTTATAATATCCCAGGCCATAGTACTTCATGCCGGTACGCTCATCCTTGGTAGCATCCTTGATCAGCTGAATCATCTCCGCCCAGGTCCAGTCCGTTCTGGGCATCTCCAGATTTAAGGTCTTGATCACGTTCCTGTCAATGAAAATCGCGCTGGGCCAATACACCATAGGCATGGCAAATCTTGCGCTGGTGTCAAAGCAGCCGATCCCATACTCGTCAATGGTAGGCATCAGATTCTTGTTTTCCGGGTCTGCATTATAATACTCGGAGATGTCTGCCCAGTACATATTTGCCAGAGCCGTATCGGAATCCGTACCCTCAAACACATCCGGGAAGGTTCCCGCAGCAGCCGCGTTGGAAAGGTCCGTACTCATATCCTCGATGACCCTGTGCTCCACCTTAATATTGGGGTAAATCTCCATAAACTTCTCCGCCAGAAGCGTAATCGTAGTGGGATCCTCATAATGCCAGAAGGTCAGGGTAATATCGTCCGTGGTTACGCCGCTTGCGCCTGCCTGGCCCCCGCTGCCACCGCCTTCATTACCGCTGTTCCCGGCGTTTCCTCCGTCTCCCGCATTCCCGGTACCGTTGTTGCCGCAGGCCGCCAGTCCAAAGACCATGGAACAGGCCAGCAGCAGACTCAAAATCTTCTTTTTCATCATTTATCCTCCTTTTTTATTCTCTCAAGGCCCCTCCGGACCAAAGAAACCATACTATTTCGCTATATACCCAGCCGGTGTGAGTAGGTCTGCTATGCAAACCAGCCGGGAAGAATCGCGCAGCGATTCTTTCAGGTGAATAGGTTTCGCTGTGCGAAACCGTAGAAAATCTTTGTCTGCGTACTTTGCAGACTTAGATTTTCTTTTCACCTTACTCGCCTGTGATACCCGTCCTGTCAATGCTCTCCACAAAGTGCTTCTGCAGGAACAAATACATAATCAGCAGCGGCAGCACGGAGAGGGCGGTAGCCGCCATTCGCACGCACTCGTTTAAGTTGGTGGCCGCATCTCCCGTCTGTGCCATGGTGTTAAAGCTGGTGTCAAAGTTGCTCAGCTGCACCACCAGATTCACCCAGAAGCTGTTGGCCGACAATCCCTGGACATACAAGCCTGTCAGGTAAGATTCGTTCCAGTACCAGACAAAGGAAAACAGGAACACCGTCAAAATGGCCGGTCCCGCGGAAGGAACCGCTATCTTCACAAAGGACTTAAAATATCCTGCGCCGTCTATTTGGGCCGCCTCAATCAGCACCTTGGGCACCTGTCGGAAAAACTGATAGAAAATCAAAATGAAAATGGCGGAATTTAACCCATTACCAAAAATGGCAGGTAAAATAAATGCCCAAAGAGTGCCCACAAGCTTCATATTGTTATACAGCACATAGGTAGGAATCATGGTAACCTGGCTGGGCAGAATGTAGGAAAAGATCAACAGTCCCATTAAAATCTTTTTCCCCTTGAATTCAAATCGGGCAAAGCCATAGCCCACCAGCATACAGACTGCCACATTGCATAAGGTCGGCACTCCGGCAATCACAACTCCTTTTAAAAGGGACACCCAGAAATCCATGCTCTTTCCCGCGTCTATGTAATTCTGCACAAACAGGGTACTGGGAATCCACTTCACCGAGGAATCCAGCAGATCGTCTCTGTTCATGAAGCTGGTGCTGAACATGTAAAGGATGGGATACAAATACACGAATCCGATACAAATCAGCAGCCCGTAAACGATGATCTGCTTTCCGGCGCCTTCCTTCTCCTTGGTGCCGAAGACAAAACGATGCAGCTTCTCTTTGGTAAATTTTTGCTTAATAATCTCCGCTGCCGTCATATGTGCGGTAGCTCCGCTTCTGTCTTGCTTTTTGGATTTTCTTTGCATTTCGGATTCCCCTCCTTTCTATTCTCCTGACTGTTCTTGCCTCTTTCTTCTGTTCCCGCTTATGGCGCTTGACCTGCCTGTCATAAATATCCTTCTTGGATCCTAACAGCAGGAAGAATAACAGGACAATCAGGGTTACCACCAGAGAATACATCCAGGCCATGGCCGAAGCATACCCGTATCCCTTTTCCTTCGTGCCGGAAAACATGGCTGATTTAATCATGGTAATCAGCGAGTTCTGCTCGTTGCCGGAGAGGAAGATCACGGAATACACTGCATTCAGCAAAATCATGGGCTTGATCGTGGGAAGCGTAATCTTCCAAAAACACTCCCATTTGGAGCCGCCGTCAATCTTCGCCGCCTCATACAGCGCCGGGTCAATCTTTTGCAGCGCCGACAGGAAAATCAAAATCTGCACTCCCGAATACCACAGGATCATGATCATGTTGGAGAAAAGCTCTCCTATGGATTCCGCCATGCTGTGAGGCAGGAAATTATCCAGCGCCGCCTTGACGGACTGTATGTTCATGGCGGGAATGGTAGCCGCGCCCTCATCCACCAGCATATTCATCACCGGGCCGCTGACGATGATCACCGGCAGGAAAAAGATCAGCCGGAAAAAACCTCTGCACTTGATGTTGCCGTTTAACATGATGGCAATCATCAGCGCAAACACCACGATCACGGGAACCTCCACGATGGTCTGCCACAGATAAGTCACGATCTGCTGTGGAAACTCCGGGTTTTCCAGCCAGATCTGGGTAAAGTTTCCGATCCCCACGGGAGTAAACTTTGTGCCCAGAGGCGTGATCCTGATATTAAACCACATGTAATAGAAGGATTGGCAGAGGGGATACAGCATAAAAGCCGCCACCCCGATCACCCAGGGAAGCACAAACAGCCATCCTGCTCTGGCTTCCCTCTTTTCAAGCTTGCCAAGCTTCACCTTCGGTTTTTTTACTTTCTTTTCATTCTTCATATCGACTCCTATAAAAAGAACCTGCTTTTGGTTAGTTCTTTATGACCTGATAGCTCATTCCCTCCAGCGTGTACCCGTCGGCACTCTGCTGATCTGTGCTGTAGTTTAAATAAATCTTCACGCCGTTGTCGTAGGTCACTACCGTGACACCGTTATCCCTGATCTCATGGCCCACGATGGCTGCCCCCGCCGTCTTTTCATGCACGGCCTCCAGCTCCTTTGTATAAGAAATAATATCGTCACGGTACACATTGTACTCGGAGCTGTAAATATCGCTGGAGTTGGTATAGATCAGGTCAGCCGAGCTTTCCTTCGTAATCAGGTAGGAGGGACAGGTGCCCGTCTCCACCATCTTCAAGAAAAACTCCCGCTTGTTTGCTTCAAAGTTCACATACTCGGAGTACACCGGCATGATCCCCTTTAATACAATCGACAGGAAAGGTACGCTCTCATCCTCAAAAATGTAGCTTGAGGTATACAGCGGCATATCCAGAAAGCCCTCCGTATGATCCCACAGATACGCAAAGGGCTGCTGCAGCACAAGATCCGTGGATTCGTCAACCTTTGCCACCGTGTTGTAATAGCTTTCCGCACACTGGTGTCTGGTATAAAAGGTTCCGCTGTAATTGTAGGAGTAGAGGGTATCCGTGACACCGCCTAAGGCAAGGCTGTTCACACCGCTCTTTGTATAGCTCTTAACGAACTTATCCAGAAGATAATCCGTTCTGGCAGGAGTCAGCCACATGAACTCGTCATACACATCCTTGTAAGTTTCTTCCTCCAGCTTTCTCTTATTAATCTTCTTCACCACATTAAAGGAAGCATTCTGCTCGGTGGGATTGATCCGCAGCGCATCGTTGTAGAGATACATTTTTATGCCTTTGGCGCCGGCATCCTGTATCAGCTGTGTCAGACTGTTTGTTCCCCCGATCTTGGAATCCGCCTTATAGCTGGTAATCGGAACATTATACAAACCGCCCTTCTGCCAGCCCTTGTACACGCTTAAAAGCTTTCCCACACCCTGCTGCTCCAGGTCCTCATAAATCTCTCTTATATCTTCCACCGTGGTCATAACCACGGCACTGGTGCCTACAATCCAGGCCTCCCGCTCGGTTCCCAGAAAGTCCACTCTGGTGCGGTACTCATCCGGCAGCACCTTAAGAAAGCCCCCATCCAGCAGATAAGCACGGTAAGCATTTGCCATGCCGCAGTAGTTCGCCTGATCTCCGTTTAAGAACAGGTATCGTACCTGCAGATCCGAATGGCTTCTGTCCGCCTCCACCATCTTAAAGGAGCCGGAGGTGGAGTTGTTACTGGTGGGCTGCATATACTGACGGCGCTCTGTAAAGCGGGCAAAAATCCTGTTGTAATCTATGCTGACCCCGTTCGGAGATGCCTCAATAGCCGCTCTCTGGTCACCTTCCTCCACCACCGCCAGGTATGCGATCCCTTCGGAGGTATGGGCCATGCCAAAGACAGGGGCAAGAACGTTGTTAGCCTCATTTACCATCTCGTATCTGTTCCACCAGAGCCTGGTGGTATCGGAGTCCTCAAAGCCCGTATCCGTGCCGTAAACGATGCCGGTATAGCCGGTATTGAAGCGTCCTTCTTTATCGTCCAGATAAATCAGGGCCCCGTTGCCGTCCGGCAGGAACATATAGCCTTCCTTTTCATCCAGGTAGCTGTACCCCAGATACGGATACAGGGCAATGGTGCCGATGTAGGCATCCCCGTCCTCCACGATGGACTCGTCAGGAATGCGGGCAGTGATCCCGTCCTCATTTAAGGTAACCTCCAGGGTCATTCCCAGCTTATATTTGTTCCAGTAAATCTTTGCAGAAAAGCCGCTGTCCGTATAGCTGACTTCCTGGGTAATGTCGTCATTGATGAGATCCGCCTGCTGGGTATCCACATTGGAATAGATCAAATTCAACACCAGCGCCGACTGCATGGCCCCCATCCACTGGGCATTGTTTTTCCCGTCGTCTACACTCACCGCCGATTCCATATATGCACCGGAGGACTTATCATAGACCGTGACCGCCAGGCCTTCCTCTCTCATATAAAGAGCATATCTGTCGTTTTCCGCCACCAGCTTGTGCCCATTAAACTCCTTCTCCGCCGCCTGCACCGTAAGGGGCCTGCCTGCCAGGCATCCGAGCATCGGTACAAGAAGCAGAGCAGCCAGGACCGACGCCATGATTTTTTTGATTTTGTTTGTCTTAGTTGCCAATCTTGTACACCACCTCTCCGAATAAAGATTGTAGGAAGTCGAATACCTGTGCCCACAGCACATAAATGATAAACGCAAGCAGTAATGCAATCAGGATGGTAAAGACCGTAAGTCCGATAATCTTCACCGTTTCCTTAACGGTGTAATTGTTGATCTCCCGGATGGAGATGAACACCAGAATCCCGATCCAAATAAACATGAACAGGGTTGCAAAGTCCACGAAGAAGGCCTCATTGTAGGTCACCACATGGGAAATTGCAAATATCACCGGCATAAAGATCAGGTAAGGCGTAAAGCTGTAGATGAAAGAGCAATATATGTGCTTCAGCTTTCCTTCGCCGTCGTTGATGGTACACATCAGATAGTTACAGCCCGTAACCAGAAGCAGCGCCACCAGCAGCAGTCCCACATCGGAAAAGATGTCGTAATAGCCTTCTCTTACCGTTTTAAACAGGAAGCCGCAGAAATATTTATTGATGATATAAAACAGGATGCCGATGACAAGCATAATATTGGCGCTTGTCAGGGATACCTGATTCTGCCTCTTGATCCCGTAACAGCCGTCAATGGGATGCCGCATAAAATAAAACATATATCGCAGCTCCCGCACCAGCCTGTATTCGCCAAGCCGCTTACAAGCTTCCCTGGGTCCCTTTAAGATCCCCCACTTATGATCTGCAAAGCTCAAAAGCTTCTTCACCAGCCAAAGGCCTGCAATGATCAGAATCACTGTCACCAGATTCCGCTTCAGCCAGTTGTTGCGGATTTCCCAGAAGGCATCCGAATAGCCGTCATAGTCCTTTGCCAGCTTGGCGTACCGGACCGCCGCCTCATAATTCTCTTCCTGCAGCAGGGCCTTGCCCATGGCCATATTGGCATAATCAAACAGGTTATTCATCCGCAGGACCTGATTTAAAGGCTCCTTGCTCTCGGTATACCTTCCCTTGGAGAAGAGATACAGCGCCTCGTGCAGATGCCTGGTAAACTCCGTGGGCTCGAAAACCTGAATCTGCGCTTTATCGGAATCCAGCAGATAAATCTTGTCACTGTTGTCGATCTGAATGGCCTCCACCTTGGTGGAAAGACCGATTCTCTGCTGGCCGTCATCGCTGCCGCCAAACACAAACAGCAGGTTTCCCTCGTTGTTGTACTCGTATATGTAACCGTTTGTGGAAGCCACGAACACATTGTCGTGATTTCCCACTGCCACCGCCGCAGGCACCTCCTCATAAGCGTCGCATTCAATCATGTTGATGCCGGCGATGTTCAGGCGTTTTAAGGTGTCATATTCCTCGCCTCTGGTTACGGTGTAAATCAGGCCCTTCTCGTCTATCGCCATATTATCCGGCGTGGAAGGAAGGTTGCCCAGAGACTTTGCCCGCTGGGCATCGGTCTGTATGGCTCTCCACAGAATCCGCCACAGGGAGGCGCTGGTGCTGTTGGTTCCGAAATACCCTAAGAAGGTTCCGCCCTCCACCGGGCTGATCTGTACGATGCCGTTGTTATTGGACTCACAGATCACATACATGGTGCCGGACTCGTTCACCACCACCTTCAGGGGCAGGAAATCCAAATCGCCGCCGTATAAGGGATGGTCCGGTTTCCCGTAGGTTTGAATCAGTTCTCCGTCCCCGTCAAATACAAAGATGCTTCTTGCGTCCCGGTCCGCCACATAGCAGATATGATCCTCCGTAACGTACATACCTCTGGGATTTACCAGAATGTCTTCCCCGAAGACGTCAATCAGGTTTGCCTCCATGTCAGACACCACCACCCGGCGGTTGCCGCTGTCCAATATGTACATATAGCCGTCGTCCGTCAATGTAAAATCTGTAGGGCCGATCAGCGCCTCTTCCCCGATCTTGGTTATGGTTTGATAGGGCAGATAAGCGGTCTGGGTCTCCGTCACATAGCCGTAGCCGTCAATGGTATAAGTCTTGTAAGGCGAATCCGCCTGTACCTTCATGCCGTCCGCCGCCACTCCCAGGAACAGCAGGAGCGCAGTCAATGACACGAAAAGCTTTTTCCATGTTCTTTTCATCAATCTACTCACCTTTCCTGTTTACTTGATACCGGAGTGCGCCATGGTGTTCATGACGTTCTTCTGCAGGATGCAGAACAGCACCAGGTTGGGCACAAACATAATCAGCGAAGCCGCTGCTGCCACGCCCTGTCCGGCCACGGTATTATTTGTGGTGGTGCTGGTCAGCGTGTTCATGTAAAATGCCAGCGTTTTCAGGCCGTCGTCATTCACGTAGTAATTTGAGGCTTCCATGTTGGTCCACACCTGCTGGAACACCAGGATTGCCGCCGTGGCAATGGCCGGCTTGATCAGGGGGAGAATGACCTTTGTATAAATCTGCAGCTCCCTGGCCCCATCCATGTAGGCCGCCTCAATCAGCGAGTCCGGCACCTGATCCACAAACTGCTTCACCAGAAACAGTGCCACCGGCAGAGGGATCAGGGGCAGAATCTGCGCCCAGTAAGTATTCGTCATATGCAGCACATTGACCACCAGATACCTGGGAATCATCACTGCCACAGGCACGAACATCAGCGCCAGCTGGTTAATGTTCATCATGGCAAACCTGCCCTTGAACTTCAGCTTGGACAGGGCGTAAGCCGCCGACGTGGTAAAGATCAGGGAAGAAAATACTACCGTTCCCGTGATCAGCAGGCTGTTAAACACATACTTGGAAAGCGGTATCCCCGCCGTCCTGGATGCCTTGAACAGCTTGCGGAAATTATCCAGCGTAGGGTTCGTAGTAATGAACTTGGGCGGGAAAGCAAACAACTCCTCCATGGGCTTAAACGCGTGGAAAACGATAAACACAATGGGCAGTCCCGTCAGCAAAACCAGAGGAAGCACCAGCAGCAGAATCTTAATCTGACCTTTTTCAAATTTTTTGGGATTAATCCCGTTCCCTTTGTAAGCCATTTTCTTCCTCCTAATCCTTTTCACCGAACAGCTTGTTGGCAATTTTTGAGAATATCTGAACAATTAACAGCAGTGCCACGGAAACGGCCGCCGCGTACCCCATCTCATAACGGATAAAGCCGTAGTCCTCAATGTGGTTTACGATCAGCTGAGCCGCATAGCCGGGCGTCGGGTTGCCGGCCAGCATGGAAGCCACCTGACCGTTCTGGAAAGCTCCCACGATCTGCATCACCGCCGCAAACAGCATCTGTGGTTTCATACTGGGGATGGTGACATAAATCATTTCCTGAAACCGGTTTTTAACGCCGTCGATGGCAGCTGCCTCGTAAAGACTTTCATCCGTGTTCAGGATTCCGGCCAGGATCGCCAGGAAGCCCACGCCCATGCTGCTCCAAAGACCGATGATAATGACGATGGGCAGCAAGTAATTGGCGTTGACCAGCCAGATGATGGGTTCGTTGATCACCCCCAGATCCATAAGCCAGCTGTTGATGTAGCCCGTCTGGTCGCCGGTAAACATGATCTTCCACAGCACCGTCATGGCCACGCCCGCCGTCATACTGGGCGAGTAAAGGATCAGCGCCAGCACCGTTCTTAACTTCCCCGGCAGGTTTGCCAAAGCCCATGCCAGCAGGAAGGAGAGACAGTAACCTCCCACGCCTACGATGATGGCGTATTTCACGGTGTTCGGCAGAACATACTGCATGAATACCTCATCGCTGGTAATCAGGTTGATATAATTTAAAAATCCCACCGGCTTCGGAAACTGAATGACATTAAAGTTCGTAAAGGATAGTACTACTGCCAGGCACACCGGCGTCAGTATGAAAATTGTAAACAGGAGGGCGTAAGGAAGAAGGAACAAATACCCCGCCTTATTGGAACGTTCCCTTCTGCTGATTTTGGTTGATTTCTTCATGGTTTCCTCCATATTTCACTTAGAAATCTTAAGTTGCATCCCCTGCCGCTCAGATTCTACTTGGTCTCAAAAATTCTTCTCACGGCCTCCACTGAAGGCACCTTATATTCCTTAAGTACGTTTCCTTCACTGTCTATGTATCCGAACTCTTCCAGCTTCCGCACCGTCTCCCGCTCCACCGTCTTTACTGCCTTGTCGATACGGGATCGCAGCGTATCGCCGTTTACCACAATGTCGTTAAAGGAATTGCTGATCTCACGCTCCATCATATAGCTGCCCAGAAGTCTGGGCGCCTCTAAAATGTTGCTGGCCTGCTCCATGATGATGTCCTTGTGCGCCGTGGGGAAGGGCAGCTTCCCAAATGCCTCCAGATTTGCCGTGGGCCAGATATACTCGGCACCGTACATAATCTGCAGCATCTGTCCGAATTCCGCCTGCACGTCCGTGCTGGACCACCAATCCATAAACTGCCATGCCTGCTGTTCTCTTTCCTCATTAGAGGCAAACATTACCGTACTCTCCGCACCTCCCGACATATATCGGTATATCTCTCCAGTCTCCTGGTCAACCACACCGGGTACCAGGGCAATATTCCAGGAATTTGCAATTTCCGGCGCCGCGTTCAAAATCAGGTTGTAGGCATTAAAGTCCGCTATGCCGATAGGAAGATCACCATTTCTGAAATGCTGGTAGAAATTGGGTATATCCACCGGCAGGTTATACAGCGTAAACAGCTCCGTCAAGGCGGTGAGTCCTTCTATGGAGGCTTCGCTGTTGACTTCTATGTCTTGAGCCTGTTCCCCGTAAAGCGAGCCGCCGTATTGGAACAGCAGGGGCGTCGTCCCGTGGAAGTTACGCATGACCAGCATGGAAGCTGTAGGATAATAAACGTTCAGTCCCCGCATCTGTAAATCCGGAAGCATGGCAATCAGGTCGTCCATGGTGTCCGGCGCCTCCAGTCCCAGCTTTTCCAAAATATCCGTCCTGCAGAACATCACGTAAAAGTTCATGGTCTCCGGCAGGGAATAAAGTCCGTCTCCGATCACGGAGGATACCAGGATACCCTCGCTGTATCTGCCAAAAATCTCCTTGTAATTTTCAAATTTGGTCAGATCCACCAGTGCCCCTCTGATGCCTAGCTCAAAGGGAATGGAATAGTTAATTCCCGTGGCGATGTCCGGCGTATCGCCTGAGGCGTTGGCCAGCACCAGCTTCTGTGGATCCGTCATGATGGAGAGATCCACCTGAATACCCGTCTGAGCCGTAAACTGCTCGTCGATCATCTTCTGCATGATTTCCACGTACTGCCTGGGGCGGTTGACCCACACCTGCAGGTGGGAAGCGTCCGTATTGCTTGCAGAGTAAGATGTCCCAAAGAAGGAATGTCCGAAGCGCTGAATGGACAGCCCTGCCTGCTGAAACACATTCAGCTTTTTCGGCAGCTTTGCATCCTCCTGGTAAATATAAATTCTGTCGATGGACAGGTTGTTATCATTAATCAGATCCACAAAGTTGGCAATCTGGGTATTGATGGAGTTGACGCTGGTGGAAAGCTCCGCCACCCGGTAAATCAGCTCGTCAGGTTCGTCTCCTAAGGTCTTTAACTGCTTTGCTGCAATAATCAGGTAACCAAAGGCTGCCACATCCTCCGGATCCTTTACATTTACAAACTGCGTTCCGAATTCCGCCAGCTCATAAAGCCGGTCCACCCAGCCGTACAGTCTGGACTGAACATCCGGTATGTATCTTGTCAGCTTCAAATCCCTGTATTTATCCTTGTTGGTGCCTGCCACCTTCGTCACTTCCAGGGACAGATCATTGATACCGTTCATGATCTCATCCACCTGCTCCAATACATAGCATAAGTTCTCCGAGCTTAAGGTCAGGGAAAAGGTGTGGCTTCCTTTTGTCAGGTAAACGCTTAAATAATTACCCTCCGTGTCCCGAAAGGGTTTGGTGGTATACTTGGTAGCCGCTTCCACCGGGTAGCTTTGAAAAGCGGTATTGGGAATCTCCCCGTCGATCTTAAGATCCGCAAACACGGGAAAATCATTTTTATCTCCCTGACGGTAATTCATGGCTATGTAATAATACCCGTCCGCGATGACGTCAAACTGCCAGGTAATGGACTGACCTGCCGTTTTAAAGGAATCTCCGTCCACCGTGTTTAACACCGTCTCCCCGGAGGACAGGGGGGAAAGGGCTCCATCGTACTCACTGGTGGCATGAATGGAGGAATCGTTTCTGGTATAAAAATTCTCGCCCTGGATCGTAATCAGATTCTCTCCCGGCGCTTTCTGAGAGCCGGTGTATTCAGAAATCCTTTCCGGCGCGCACAGACTGACATTTCCCAACAGGAAGCTGCCCTCGCTGACCTGGATCTCCAGCTCATGAGTTCCTTTCTCCAGCTCCACCTTCAATGGTCCCGCGTAGCGATAGCTGCTGTCTCCCAGATACTTGTTCTCCCACTGAATCAGCTTTGAGGGCATGGAGACGATCTCGTTTCCGTACCGATCCAAAGAGAAGCCTTCGCTCTGTACCCAGGTAGTTTCAAAATTTAAGTTTCTTGTTTCATAAAAGGGATACTCCCCATCTACCTTCATGGAAAACTCGATGGGAAGAATGGATTCGTCATAAGACAGATAATCGAAGCCGATCCAGTAAAGAGCTGTTTCGGGAGCCTCGATCTGCAGACGTAAGCTTACGCCCGGACTCACATTTGCAGCCTGGCCCTGATAGCCATAGGTGTCCGTTGTGAGTACAGACGCATCTTCCTTATGAATGGTTTCGCCCAGGGAAAAAACCTTTGTTTCCCCTGTATAATCAGACGATTGATAGCCTGCGCTGACATTTGTATAATTGGAAGAAAGCCTCTCAATGCTGAAGCCATCCGCCGCGGATGCCTGCTCCTTTGATTCCTCCGCCGCGGAAACGGAAGTGATAATTCCGTCCGAAAATACCCCCCCCATTACCGTCGCGGCTGCCAGCACCGACGCTATGATCCTTCCATACTTTTTCCGCACCATAGGAAACCTCCTTAATCCGTTATCAAAATTCATCCGTTTTGGAATTCTCCGCAACACTTTGACGAAAAAACCTCGTTATTTCTCCGTCATACATGCAGTTTGTATATGTATTTAAGTCAGTTTTTAAGTTTTTACTTGATTTAACTTTAATATTACTGCTTTTTAAAGCTGCTTTTAAGTTTTCGCTTAAGTACTGTCGTTTTCACTTAACTTTATAATTAACTTACCATATCCGCGGCCAACAATCAATATACATCTTGTTTCCTGGCTCACAAAAATAGAGTTCAATTTTTGTATATATTGCACATAAAATAGGAGGATGTTTTATTTTGACGGAATTCAAGCGCATTTTTTGACTATTTATGTATTGACTTAACCTTTGAGCATGATTATAATCAGCGTAGATTATTTGGCAATGGAGGCTGAAAATGTTATACTTACACTCACTTTCAGAGGCGGAGGAAATTTTCAAAGCGTTAAGCACTCCCATGCGGCTCCGCATTCTGGAACTGGTATATGAAGATGATCAGATGAGCATGAACGACCTGGCAAAGGCCCTGGGGCTGACCAACAGCGCCATCTCCCTGCATGTCAGCAAGCTGGAGGACGCGGGACTGATTGCAATCCACACCACCTCCGGGAAAAGGGGGGTCATGAAAATCGTCCGCCCTACCTATTCCCGCCTGCTGGTAGACATGGCCCCTCAGGTAAAACCCCGGCACTGCTATACGGATGACATATCGGTGGGGCATTTTATTTCCTGTGAGGTACACCCGACCTGCGGCCTGGCAACCTCCACCAACATTATCGGAGATCTGGATAATCCCAAAGTATTTTCCTATCCCGAACGTTTCAATGCAGATATTGTCTGGATCGGCTACGGCAGCTTAACCTACAGCCTGCCCAACCGCTTAAATCCCGGACAGTCTCTGCACGAGCTTCAGATTTCCTTTGAGATTTCCTCGGAATGCCCTGAGTTTAACCAGGACTATCCCAGTGACATTCATTTTTCTATCAACGGCATTCCTTTGGGAAAATGGATCAGTCCGGGTGATTACGGCGCAAGAAGAGGCATTATCTCTCCCTACTGGTGGCCCGAACTGTTGAATCAATATGGACTGTTAAAGTCCCTGATTATTAATGAGAACGGCACCTTTATTGACGGCACCCTGCGCATCTCCAAGACCAGGATCCAGGATCTGCATATAGACCATAATACTTCCATAGAATTTACCTTCTCCGTGCCCCAGGACACCCCTAACTGCGGCGGGCTCACACTGTTCGGAGAAAATTTCGGAGATTACAGCCAGGCCATCCGGGTAAAGGCATATTATGACGATTCCGAGGCTGCAAACCAGTAAATTAATTTAACCACGTCTGATAAAGCGCCACATGATCGTTGATACACGGCTTAGAACCGCTGGAACCGGCCGTGACGCAAATATATTCTTTTCCGTTTACATCTGCCGCAAGACTTGCCGCACAGCTTTTTGACTGTATTACATAGCCGGTCTTGCCGCAGATCACTTCTCCGTGTGTATCCTTATCCTCAATCCTGCGCAAAAACCAGTTGGATAGAACAAGTCCCTCCGGATGCTGGGCAGTGGCTTCGGTGCGGTAAGTATGCGCCGATAAAACATCACGGCAGAAGGGATTGTCCGCAGCGGTTTTTAAGATCATGGCAATATCATACACGGTGCTGTAATGATTCTGGTCATAAAGGCCCACACAGTTGGTAAAATGCGTGGATTCCGACAGGCCAAGCTCCGCAAGCTTTTGATTCATTAATTCCACAAAGGCTTCATGAGAACCAGCCACGTAGCAAGCCAGCCCCAGCGCCGCATCCGCGCCGGAGGGCAGGATGGTACCGTAAAACAAATCTCTCACCGTCACCTTCTCCCCCACCTCAAAGCCCACATTGCTGCAGCCGTTTACAAAGCTGTAATCCGTAATGTCTATCGTGATCTCAAAGGTTTCGTTCAGCACCGGGCTGCTTCTCCAGTCATCTCCGCCGATCCCTAAAGCATCCGCCGCGGTCAGCACTGTCAGTATCTTTGTCATGGATGCAGGACTCATGGCGGACCTTGCGTTCCGCTCGGACAGGATGACACCGTTCTCCACATCAATGATCACCCCGTATTCGCTGATAACACTGTCCGCAAACCCGGTAGTGGCAGATGTACTCACCGCCTCATAAATTTCCGGCTGTAAGCTTTCCGAGCCTTCCCCGGAGGATCCGTCCTCCGGTTTGTCCGTTTCCGCCGCTGCAGCCCCTATATCCGCCGCATTTCCCAATAATCCCATCCCCGTCCCTGCGCTTTCGCCGCCAGGCGCTTCCGTTTCCGGCGGCATGGTCAGCATCACATAATCTCCGTCCACTCCGGGATTTCCGCTCTTAGCCGATGCAAACTGTCCGCTGCTGCTGTCGGAGCTCTCACTCTGATCTCCCCGGTTTCCTCGTGCTGCCAGCCCGCCGATTCCAATGGCCGCTAAAATGAATACCGCCAGCGCTGCTACGGGAATGATCTTCCTTTGAATCAGCTCCGCCCGCCTCTTTTCACGCTTCATCTCTTCCAGCCTGCGCCGACGTCTGCGCCTGCGCTCTTCTTCCGTTTCGTTTATTCTCTCATTATACATCGGTAATTACTTTCTTTTATCCTTCCGTTCATTCTATTCCGCCGTTTCCGGTTACAGAATCCTTTCAGGCCTTCTTCACAATATCAGCAAACTCTGCATTTGCCGCCCTTATAAGATCAACAGGCGCAAGCTCCAGTTGAGAGCCGATGCGGCCGCCGCTGACAATCATTTTTTCCAGGGTCTGCGCCGAGCTGTCAATGCGGGTTACATACTGCTTTTTCATATCCACAGCGGTACAGCCGCCCCGAATATAGCCGGTAACGGCATTGATGTCCTTCACATGCAGCATCTCCACGTTCTTTTCCCCCACGCTTCTTGCCGCCGCTTTCATGTCCAGCTCTTCCGCAACCGGAATCACAAAGACAAAGTAATTCTTACTGTTTCCCACAGTCACCAGCGTCTTATAGACCTTCTCATAAGGCAGACCCAGCAGATCTGCAATCTGCAGGCCGTCCACAAATTCTTCGCATTCATAGGTATAATGGCTGAAAGGGATTCCCATGGATTCCAGGATCCGCATGGCGTTCGTCTTCACTTCTTTTTGCTTTGACACGTTTCTCTCCTTAAAAGTAACAGTTCAGCCCCTCGACAGCCTGACGGCGACAGCCGGCCGTCATTCTCATTCGGACACGCTTGTGCTTGGCAAATTTAAACTTTCATGCTATACTTGCCTGAGTTTAGTATAACATAGCTTTTACCACACTGCCACAAAAGATTCCGAAAAATAGGAGGCTTTTCATGTATTCCTTATTACTGGTGATTATTTACATAGCCTTTATCAGTCTGGGACTGCCGGACTCACTGGTGGGCTCCGCCTGGCCGGTCATGCACAGGGATCTGCAGGTGCCTGTTTCGTACATGGGCATCATCACCATGCTGATCTCCGGCGGCACCATACTTTCCAGCCTGTTTGCAGACCGGCTCACCCGTAAATTTGGCACGGGACTTGTAACCGCGGTCAGCGTTTTTCTTACCGCCGCCGCACTGTTTGGCTTTTCCGTCTCCGACTCTTTCCTGCTTCTCTGCATCTGGGCAGTTCCTTACGGACTGGGCGCCGGCGCGGTAGATGCCTCTTTGAATAATTATGTGGCGCTCCATTACGCCTCCCGGCATATGAGCTGGCTCCACTGCTTCTGGGGTGTGGGCTGCTCAGTGAGCCCCTATATTATGAGCTATGCCCTCACAGGCCGCTCCGACTGGGGCATGGGCTTCCGTATTGTATCCGTCATTCAGATTGTACTCACCGCCCTGCTGTTCTTAAGCCTTCCCCTGTGGAGAAAGGCTGCTGCCGCCGCACCCCAGACCACCCTGCCTGCCCAGACCGACGACCCAGGCACAGCTTCCTCCGGCGAAACGGCTTCCGCAAAGCCTCTCACCATCCGCCGGATGCTGCGGATGAAGGGGGTGCCTCTGGTGCTGGCCACCTTCTGGGCTTACTGCGCCCTGGAATCCACTACCGGCATCTGGGCCAGCAGCTATCTGGTACAGCACCGGGGGATCGACGCGGAGACGGCCGCCATGTTTGCCTCCCTGTTTTACTTAGGCATCACCTTCGGCCGTTTCTTAAGCGGCTTTGTGGCAGACAGACTGGGTGACCGCAGACTGATCCGCATCGGCATACTGACCGTTCTGGCCGGCGCGGCTCTGGTCCTGCTGCCGCTTCCGATTCATTTTCCGGCCCTGGCCGGTTTAATCGTCATCGGCCTCGGCTGTGCGCCGATCTACCCTTCCATTATCCACTCCACCCCTGCCAACTTCGGGGCGGAGAATTCTCAGGCCATCATCGGCGTCCAGATGGCAAGCGCCTATCTGGGCTCTACCTTCATGCCGCCCCTGTTCGGCCTTTTGGCCGCCCATGTGTCCATCGGACTCTATCCCGCCTATCTGCTGCTGTTCGGAGGGCTGATGCTGTTCACTCAAAAACGGCTGTATGCGGATCGTTAATACCGCTGCTGATGGAAACAAGCAGGGACAAAAAGCGTGTACTGCCGGACATACAACGTAAAAAGGCGCATCCACGGATTTCCTTTCTCTTAAGATGAAATCCGTGAATGCGCCTTAAAATACGGTGGCTCCTGCTGTTGCAGCTCGCAAACGCTTCGCTTTATGCTCGTATCGCCACCTGGAGTACGGTGGCTCAGTTTTTGTTCTTGGCTGCTTTCTCGCTCTTTAAGGCTGCGGTAAGCTGGGGCACGATCTTGTTTAAGTCGCCCACGATGCCGTAATCGGCCACATCAAAGATGGGAGCGCTCTCGTCCTTATTGATCGCCACAATCAGATCGGATTCCTCCATGCCGGCAACGTGCTGAATGGCACCGGAGATACCGATGGCAAAGTAAATCTGAGGACGAACGGTCTTGCCTGTCTGGCCCACCTGCAGGTCCTTGGGCTTCCAGCCGGAATCCACTACCGCACGGGAGCAGGAAACGGTGCCGCCCATGACCTCGGCAAGCTCCTCCAAAATCTTAAAGTTCTCCGGGCTGCCCACGCCGCGGCCGCCGGACACCAGCACCTTTGCGTCCATAATGTCCACTGTATCGGAAACGGCCTTTACCACTTCCTTGATGGTTACATATCTGTTGTTAGGCGTAAAGCCGGGATTGAATTCCTCCACCACAGCCTTTGCACCTGCCACAGGCTGGATCTTCTGCATAACGCCGGGACGAACGGTTGCCATCTGCGGGCGGTTGTCCGGGCAGGCAATGGTTGCAATGGTATTACCGCCGAAAGCAGGACGGGTCATCAGCAGCTGATTGTGCTTCTGCTCCTGTCCGGGTACTGCCACCAGCGGGAAATCACCGATTTCCAGCACGGTACAGTCTGCGGTCAGACCGGTTGCCACTCTTGCCGAAACCGTGGGGCCTAAGTCTCTGCCGATGGCGGTAGCACCCACCAGCACGATTTCCGGCTTATACTTGTTGATAACGGATGCCAGCGCATGGGCATAGGGTTCTGTCCTGTAAACCGCCAGCTCAGGATCATCCACAAGGATTACCTTGTCTGCGCCGTACTCTGCCAGCTTGTCAGCCAGTCCCTTCACCTGATACCCGATCAAAACGGCAGTCACTTCCGTAGAAAGCTTTTCCGCCAGTTCTTTACCCTTTCCAAGCAGCTCATATGCAATCCCGCTGATTTCATTGTCTACCTGCTGGGCGAACACAAATACGCCCTTGTATTCTTCAATATTATTGGTTACCATGGTTTGCCTCCTATATTAGATAATGTGCTTCTCTTTGAACTTGCCCACAATATAGCTGACTGCATCTTCAGGCGAATCAGGCACTACTTTTTCACCTGCACCCTTGCGGACCTTGTCGGACGCCTTTGCAATTTTGGTAGGAGATCCCTTCAGACCAAGATTTCCGTCGTCCACATCCTTCAGGTCGGCTCTGCCCCAGGTGGTAATTTCTGCCTTGCAGGCCTCAAAAATGCCGCCGGGCGTCATATAGCGGGGCTCGTTCAGCTCGGAAAGAGCAGTGATCAGACAAGGCATCTTGGTCTCAACCACATGATACCTGTCGTCATACTGTCTCTGCACGGTAACCTTGTCGCCGTCAACCTTGATGTCCTGTGCATAGGAGATAACGGGAATCCCCAGATGCTCGGCAATCTGCGGGCCAACCTGTGCGGTATCCCCGTCGATTGCCTGACGGCCTGTGATAATCAGATCATATTCCATATTTCTCAAAGCACCGGCAATGGTGGTGGAGGTTGCCCAGGTATCCGCACCGCCCAGCACTCTGTCCGTTACCAGAACACCCTTGTCCGCTCCCATGGCAATCGCCTCGCGGAGCACGTCCGCTGCCTTGGGAAGTCCCATGGTCAGCACAGTAACCTCTGCGCCGTACTGATCCTTCAGTCTCAGTGCCGCCTCCAGGCCTGCCTTATCATCAGGATTCATAATCGCAAGCATTGCGCCTCTGTCAAGGGTTCCGTCAGGATTGAATTTAACACCGCCCTTTGTATCGGGCACCTGCTTAATACAAACAACAATTTTCATTGTATTTTCTCCTT